>NZ_WFKJ01000056.1 GCF_009208075.1 Poseidonibacter ostreae
TATCTATTATATTAAATCCTTTAAATGCATTAAAATCCTCATACTCTTTTTCAATTTCTTTTAATTTATCAAAATCAATACATTTTATTAAATTATCATATTCAAATTCTGTAAGATCTATTCTTTTATAAAAAAGTTTCATTTACGTTATCCCCTCCTATATATTTTCATTAAATGAAATGAAAGTATATCTCATTTTTGCTTTATTCTAATTCTCGCATATAAAATTTTTGTGACATTAGATTAGTTTTAAAAGGTGAAGATATATAAAATTTTTATAAACATAACTTTTAAACTTTATAAATATTTCTGTTAGGTTTGGGAAGAATCATTCATCATTTTATATTTTTACTTTTTTTACTTAAAGATTGAAATAGAATTAGTCTTTATATTGTTTATCTTATTGTCTTCTAATCTTCTAATCCTATAGAAGGGTCCTGTATTGATTATCCCATCGACTTTATCTGTAAACATGCAAGAATACTTTTGACAAGATTTTTTATTAAATGACATTTAAAGTAGAGTTGTTTTAACATATTTTGGTAATAAAGATGACATTAAACTAGAAATGTTCTGACAAATGATATTAAATTGAACGATCTTTCTAATAGTAGTAATACTTTGACATGAATTTTACTAAATTTAGAATACTTTTGACATTGTAAACAATTGATAAGATTTTTCTGTTATTTACAGATAGAAAGATTTTATATGCAAATATAATGACAAATTCTTTTAGTTTTAATTTTATTATAAAGATATGAACAAAGTTACATTTTACTATTATTTAATATCTTAAGAGCAATATAAAGAAAATTAAATTTTTTGTTTAAAAGTGTTTATATATTAAATCTTATTTATCTTCTAATCTTATACTCTTATACTCTTATAGAAGGATACTGTATACATGAATTTATAGGCTTTATTAAGACTCTTGGCAGATGTCATTTGACACGATTATATCTGCTAATGTATTTATAATAGTATATGATTGACATATTTTTGTATTTATTTTGACATTAAACTAGATAAGGTTTGACAAAAACCATTTAATCTTATTTTTTTTATAATAGGAGTTGTACATTGACATAAATTTTATTGATACTAGAACAGTTTTGACTGATAAATATTAAACCAGAATAGTTTTGACATAGTATTTACTAATGATATGACTTATTTTGACATAAAAGAGAATACATTTGACAAATGAGAGCGGATAAACACCTTGATTATCTATTCTAGAAGTCTTTTGACAGATATTGTTTTAAAGTAGAATACTTTCGACATTAATTGACTCATTCCAGAATACTTTTGACAGCTAAATAATTAAATTAGAATACTTCTGACAAAAAAAAACAACATATTTATATAAAAGTTCGGTTTAACTACTAAAACAGAAGTCTTTTGACATAATTCTCTTATTGAAACTTATTTTTTTCTGAAGAAAATAGATATTTTACAACATAATGGATATTGATAACAACTAACTGGATCATGATACTCCCATTTTAAAGTATACTGGAGAAGCAATACCCCCTTAACAAAAAATAAATAATATGTAAATAATGTTAATAATAAATTTACAATTAATAAATATTTCATTTAGTAATTATAAATAAATTTACAAAAAAATGAATAATTGCAGTTTTTTTTACTATGGATAAGTAATACCCCTTTTAATTTTAAGATGGATTTAGATATTCTACTTTCTATATATTATGGATTTAAATACTCCACTAAGGAATACTATATGATTGAGAAAGAAAATACCCTTTTTACAGAAGATGAATTACATGGAAATCCTGCCGCAGGCTTTATTCAAGTAAGTACTAATCTTATACGTGGTGGTAGTACAGTTAAGAAAAAGAAAATAATACGTGGTGGAATTGAAGTTATGATTAGTGAAGCAACTCCTAATGATAAAAAAATTGAAGATACATGTATTGAGATATTTCAAACTAAAGAAATTAGAAAAAGAATTAATTATAATGAATTACAAGATGAAGCATTAAATGTGTTATCTGATAAGTTTGGCGAATATGGATTAATAACTTCAGATGAGTTCACTAAAGCTAAAAATAAATTAATATTAAATACAAGAAAAATAGCAGTTGACAATTATATAAAAAATTCTGTTGCGGAAAGTATTCCAAAAACTATTAAGTTTCCTATTAAAGAGTTTATAAAAAGAACAGGTATTACTAGAATTCAAGGAAGATTTAATGAAGCATTAAAAGTAATATCTGAATCCTCTACAAAACTAAGTCATTCTTGGATGAGTCAAACAGTTGAGTTCAAGGAAAAGAATGGAAAAAAAATAGCTGAAATTAAAAATGATTTGACACAAGGTTCTATAATCCCAAAATTCAAATTAAGATTTAATGATAAGATAAAGAAACATTTATCAGAAGATGAAATAAGAGCTATGACTATTGAAAGTTTTATTGAGTTAGATGTTCCGAATAAGTCTAGTTATATAGATGAAATTATAATGGAAACAGATCCTGAAACAGTAGTTGAAATAATTGGTGTTGGACTTTTTGGTTCATTGTTTGGTAAAGGTTATGCAAGAAGTGAAAGAAGAAATAGAAATTTATATAAAAAGAGTGCAACATTTAATTTTGATTTATTAGTTAGAAGTATAATTAATATTCCTCACAATACAACATTAACAGAATTTACTTTTGATCAATTAAAAGATATTCTGGGAGCTAGCTCATATAATAAATGGGAATCATTTAAGAAAAGTGTTTTGTTACCTGTTCTTAAAGAACAAGAACTTTACACAGAAGTAAAGTGTGAATATATATTATTGCCATCTCAAAAGAATTGGACTCATATAAAATTAATACCTTCATGGAAAACAACTAGTTTGGGATTTGAAGCTGAAAAAAGAGGCTTTGATTATCTTGCATATTTTATAGCTGTACAACATAAGTTTTTTCAAGCTAACAGTTTAGATGAATCATTAGAACATTTTATTCCACATGTACAAAGTGCAATATACAGTTTTAATGATGAAGATATCGTTTGGGGTAAAACTTTACTTGAATGGAAAACATATACTAAAAAAGTTTATGAAGTAGAAAAAGAACTTTTAGAATTTATATCTCAAAATCAAGATATTTTAGATGATAATAATATATTTTATGATGAAAGACTTTTGTGCCTTTTAAAACGGAATTTTAAAGAAGAAGAAATATTAGAAGAAAATAATCAATTAAAAAAGAAACAGAAGAAAAATTCATATATAACAACTAATATGTATAGAATTCAAGATCCAATTACCTCTTTAAGATATTTAAATGAATTGTTAGTAAAAGGTAAAGAAGATAGTAATTATTATATTTTTGATTTTATACCATTTCAATTTGCTTCTATGGAAGGTGGCTGGAAAAGTATTAATACATTAGAAGATTATCAACAATATAAAGACCCAATAAGAAGTGCTATCTATAAAAAGAAAGGTTCATTTTTTAGATTTGCTGAAGATGAAGTAAATAAGAAAGAAAACTTTTTATTAAATGTTGAAAGAGGTTCTTTCAAAGAAATTGATGAGAGATTTAAATTGTTGATGCAAGAAATATCATCATAAAATAAGTAATTTAGTTATAACTACTTCTTTTTAAAGAAAATATCTGCAAAGGCATGTTCTGCTTCAAGTAAGAATTTTATATGCTTTGCATTTTTTCTTAAGTTATCCTCATCTAGAACAAACATATTATTGTGAGTATTAATAATATTAGGCACTTCAAGCCTTAAATGTTCAATTTTTGCTTCTTGTTTAGTATTTATAACTTTTATAGTTGGATAAGTATCTTTTTTTTTAAAAGTTGAAATAACAATATCTAAATTTTCAAAATCTTTAAGTAAAAATTCTTTTTTTTCTATCACAGATTTAATTTTTTTATCTGCTTCTTTTTTTAGTTTAGTTACCTGGTAATTGTCATTAGTATTTTTAATTAATTCTGCTAAATTATTATTGATTTTATTTATTTCAATTGAATGGATGGCATCTATTTTGTGTTTAACTTTTTCCTTATCAGTTATATTTTTATATTTATGTTTAATATAAAGTTTATATGCAATAATTTGGTTTTCTTTGTCTCCAAAAAGTTTTGCTATTTGAAAAAAAGGATCTTTTGCTTTTCTACTCAACTTACTTTCATTAAAAGTTTTTGTAGCAGCTTCATATAATTTATAAATTTCAAGAAATTTTTCTTGATTTAAAAAGTATAATGAAGAACCTTCATATTCCATTTTTTCATTAGTATTTAGTATTGAAAGTACTTCAGACTTAAAAAATAAAATATCATTTTTTAACGACATCACTGTTCCTTAGAATTTTTTTGATTTATTTTTTGATAGGATCTTTGTGTTTTATATAAAGCATCTTTTATACTTTTTGTGAATATATCTAAAGTTTTAATAATGCTTCTAATTTCATATTCTTCAAAATGAACACTCATTAAACTTTTCTCATTATCTGATTCTTTGATATTAATATTTAAATATATTTTATTGTTGTCTTTTTTGATAGATAGATATTTTATATTAGAATTATTAGAGTTCTTTGACTTTGAAGAGTCCGTAAATTTTTTATAATTAGATGTACCATTCCTATATACTTCATCTAGAGCATAAATTATATTGTAAATATCAAATACTTTCATTTGCATAGTAATTGTATTTGAAGTATTAAATTGTTCTGTAAGGCTTAAAAATATTAATTCACTTACAAAGTAATTGTTTTGCTTTGACATTGCAACCTCAAGCTTCCCTGTAATTGTTAGATAATTAACTTGACCTAATATCTCTTCATTTATAAATATTTTTAATGTACTCATTTTTTAACACCTGTCATATATCTTTTAAGTAATCTATCACTAATATAAATATTATATCCTAAAATCTTCTTCTTTGCAAATCTGACATAAGCTTTATTCTATAGTGTTCTTTGTTCTCCTTTTGTTCAAAATCAATTGAAAAACAATTTTTTGTATGAGTGGAAATAAAAGGATGAAAAGGGGAAAAAAGAAAAAAAGGAACGTATTTTGATTTGCAAAAATGTTTTGAAGAATAAGAGAAATTAAAGCATCTTATATATTTGTTAAATGATAGATTACTTAAAAGTGATATAACGTATCTAAGTAGATATTTATATTTTAAAGCTAAAAATATAAATATTATTGTAAAACATACAATCATAATCTAATAGTCGTATACATAACTATTGACTTTGATTAAATATTATAATAGTCGCTAATATAACTATTAAGTTTCAAATGGTATAATTAATATATAAAAGTTGTAAATACGACTATAAGGTTAATTAAATATATTTTATAGTCGTTTATATAACTATTAAGGAATAGATATGTTGGAATTTAAAACATCAAGAGAAATTGAAGATATTATAGCAAAAAGAATTAAAAGCGAAAGACTTAGACAAAATATTACTCAATCTTCAATGGCAAAAAAAACTGGAATGGCGCTTACAACATATAAAAAATTTGAGCATAAAGGGAAGGGTACTTTTGATAATTTCATAAAAATATTAATGGGATTAGGAAAGATAACAGAAATAGATAATTTTCTAAAAGAGCCAGTGTTCTCTCCAAAAGCACAAATCAAATCTAATAATAAACTGTATAAAAAAGCAAGAGTTAGAGCTAGTTCAGAACAAGATGTTGTAGGTAGTAATAAAAATAATACATTTGCAGGTATGAGTCCATTTCAAGCAATTATAGCAAAAGCAAAGAAGGAGTAAGGAGTGGAATTAAAAGTAAAAATATATGGTGAGATAGTAGGATATCTTGCAGAAGATAAGAACAATAATATTAGCTTTGAATATGAAGATGATTTTTTAAAAAACGATTTAGAAATATCTCCAATAAAACTAAAGAAATCAACTACAGGCATTTATCATAATAGTGATGATACTTATTTTGGTGGATTAGCAGGAGTATTTCATGACTCTTTACCTGATAAGTTTGGTAATGCAATTATTGAACAATACTTTGCAGATAAAGGTATTGAAAGAAATGAATTATCATTACTTCAAAAGTTAGCTTATGTAGGTGTTAATTCAATGGGAGCATTAGAATATATACCAAGTGAAAAAACAGAAGAAGTCAAAGTAGCACTTGAAATTAGAGAACTTGTTGATGCTGCAAGAGATGTAATTAATGGAACTGCAAAACATGTAATCCCAGAACTAATGGAATCAGGAGCTTCTGCAGGTGGTGCAAGAGCTAAAGCTATTATTGCATGGAATAAGAAAACTGGAGAGATTAGGTCCGGACGAGAAATTGTAAAAAAAGATTTTGAACATTATATTTTTAAATTTGATGGTACTAATGATAATCGAAAAGCAGAAGAGTATACAAGAATAGAATATATTTATATGAAGATTGCAAAAACTTGTGGACTGAATGTATCAGAAGTTGAACTATTTAAAGAGAGAGAATATAACCATCTAGCAGTAAAAAGGTTTGATAGAATAGGCGAGAAGAAAGTTCATATGCACTCATTATGTGGAATAACACATATTGATTTTAATAAACCAGGTATATTCTCATATGAAGATTATCTAAGAACAGTGCAAGCAATTACTAATAGTGATGAGCAAATACAATTAGCAATAATGCATATGATATTTAATATAATAAGTAGAAACCAAGATGATCATGCAAAGAATTTTAGTTTCTTAATGGATGAGCATGGCAATTGGGTAAATTCTCCAGTTTATGATTTAACTTATAGTAATGGTTCGGGATATACTAGTTCTCATCAATTATCACTAAATGGTAAAAGAAAAAATATTAATAGAGCTGATATATTAAAAGTGTGTGAACTATTTGGTTATAAAGAAGAAGTAATTGATATGATAATTGATGTAATGGTAAAAACATTTTCAAAGAGATTTGTAGATTACTGTGCGGAGCTAAATATAAGTGATGAAAGGAGAGATAAGATTTTAAGTGAAATGAATAAATTAGAGAAGTAATTATATGTTCACTTAAGTAAAAATCTTACGTGAACGTAGGTGTTTTTTTTGACAACCAAGTTTTTAATATAGCTTTCATATATAATCCTCGTATAATTTTACTATGAAATAACATTAATAGAAAATAGTATTTTATAGAAGAGTGATTATATTATCTATGTCAAAGTAATTAATATAGTAACATAATATTAAAACTTATATTTATAATTACACTTTTATCTTGACTTATTACTCTATTATGGTAAGATACTCTAAATAATAAAATTACTTAAATAGAGTAATTTACTTTAAGAGGTTAAAAAATGAGATTAATTTCTAAAATTGATGAGATTGCAGCATTTGCACAAGTGAATAAACATAAAGTTAAAGAATTAATGCTTTCTGGTGCAATTCCTGCTGTTGTCAATGAATCTACAAATAGGAAGTTTTTTTATACTACGGATACTTTAATTGATTTTGCAGCATATAAAGTATCTCAATATAAAAAAACAACGGCTGAAAATTATAGAGATTTATTTCTATATGATGATTTAGATACAAATATGTACGAAAATAATGATTCAAAATGTGTTACTTATTCTGTTACTAATCAAAAAGGTGGTGTTGCTAAAACTACTGTTTCAGTAAATATTGCTTCAAATCTAGCTTTTCTAGGTCAAAGGGTATTATTAATAGATTTAGATTCACAGTCTCAATCTACTAGATATCTAAATAAAGAACAATATATAGGAAAAAGTTTAGTAAATGTATTAAATGAAATAATACAAAATGGTAAGGTTACTAAGGAATTTATTGAACAATTTATTGTTAAGCATGAGGTTGTAAATGATAAAACTATTGATGTCCTACCCAGTGAACTAAGATTAGCAAAAATTTTTGAAATGTGTAGAACTGTTTCAATGCCACATACAATATTAAAAAAAATAATTGATAAAATCAAAGACTCTTATGATGTAATATTACTTGATTTACCACCTTCCTCTGGAATGTCAATAGAACAAGCTTTATTTGCATCTGACAAAGTAATATTAGCTACTGATTGTGACGAGTTTTCTAAAGAAGGTATCGAAGTGACTTTAGAAGGAATAAAAGCTTTTAATGAAAGTGTACAAAAAGATCTTATTATTGATTCATGCTTTATATCAAAATTTAATAAGAATGCTAAAATACATTCAACGATCAAAAATGATATTATGGAAATGTTAGATGAAAAAGGTTTTGACAAGGATAAAATTTTTACAATACCATACTCCTTAATCATTCCAGAATCACAATATGAAGCTGCTCCATTAATTGGTTTTTTTCAAAAAGAAAACTATAACCCTAAAAATGATACTGTTAATTATGTTTCAACAATAAACCAAGCTATTTTGGTAAATGAGCATTTCTTAGATTATGCAATAAGAATTATAAAAGATAAAGAGAGTAATTAATATGAAACCTACTAATAAAATGAATATAAATGAGTTACTTGAAGAGAAGGAATCTTTAGAAAAAAAAGAGAAAAAGAATAATCAAGAAAAAGCTAGATTGAAAAAATTATTGCAAGAGATAACTAAAAAAAACAATAAAGTCATAATTACTGATACTTTTACTAATGATTCAATGCAAAATGATTTAAAATTACAATATATAAATATCAAAGATATTGTAATGCCTAAATATGATGATCGATCAGGTATTGATAAAGCTAGAATTATAAGTCTAGCAGAATCAATTAAGAATAATGGACTAATACAGCATCCTGTTCTTAAAGATTTAGGAGATGGTACTTATGAAAAGAAGGTAGGTAGAAGAAGAATTTTAGCTACAAAACATAATGGTAACGAGAAGATCCTTGCAAAAATATTACCTTTAGGATTGACTGATGAAGAGGAAGACTTTATAATTTGGGATGAAAATAACCAAAGAGAAGATTTAAACTTATATGATAAAATTAGATTCCATCTAAGATTTATATGTAGAAAATTTGAATTACTTAATGATGCTGAAGCCATAAAATTAATTAATAATTGTCATTTTTTCAAAAAACCTAAAGCAACTGTTTCAGATGAGAATAGACAAAAAGTTATTGACCTTGAAAAGTTTCTAGTTAAATTAGGGTCTTATAAGAGTGTTTCATCCTTAATGAATAATCTACAAGTATTAAATTTTGATGAATTCATTCTTGATGCTATGAAAGAAAGTAAGATTAGTTATAAGTTAGCATATCTATTAAATAAGTCTATAGAGCCTTTAAAAGTGATTTATAACAATAATGAAGATGAAGTTCAGAGAGAAATTGACTTTGTAATATCTAGTGAATATAGTGTTACTGAAGCTGAAAAATATATCTCTGGTATTATTAAAAACAATACTCCAAAAGATGAAGTTGAGATTAAATTCAATAAAACAATTAAAAAATTAAATAGAAAATTGAATAAAACAACTCCTGAAGATAGAGAAAAAGTGATTAAATCAATTGATGATTTATTAAAAAGTTTATAGTGTCTTTTATATATGTAGTTTTGATATTCCATGTTTTTTTGATTTAGTAATGTTATAAATCATTTTAATTTAGATGTTATTACCATATTTATAGAAACTTTTCTTTTCTCTTTAATATTTAAGAATATGCCTATAAAGTCAAATTAATATAAATTTTTTTATATAGTAAATTTATTCATAATATGCTATAATAATATTATGAACGAAACTTGTTCAAATACGATAGGACGTATATGAATACTATTAGCTACCAACTGATAGTAACTTCAAGAGATAAAAAAAGCCGAGACATTAACTTGTTTCGGCTTTTTTAATGATTGGCTTTTATTAGTGTGTGGGGTGGAGGAACTTATCTCACGGAGTAATATTATGTTACGCCCATTCAACTTAGAAGTGCAACACCAATCCTAAAATTATGCTGATAATTTCCTTTGTAAAATCTTAAAAAATATCTCATTTGGCGTTTTATACTCAAGAACTTTCCTCGGTCTATTATTTAATCTGTTTTGAATATTTATAATCTCTGTTCTAGATCTTTTGCTCTAACTAATTTAATTACCCTATCAGTTGGGTAGTTAAAAATTTAATCCTTTTTTACTCTAAAGTAAAGAAATTCTTCTATGTTTAAAACTTTTGAATCTTTAGCTTTTTTTAGTTCATTGATTATTATATTATCATTCATTCCAGCATCTTTCATAATAATTAATATTTTCAATTCATCAATTTTTGTATTAGCAATTTTTATTTTCATTTGATTATTAGAACTTGCTTTTAATAAACTGAATACCTCTGGAACAGAATTATCATTTATTAGAAATAACTCATATTTATTGAAAAATACATCTAGTTTTTCTTTTTCAAAATATACTTCTATTATAGTTCCATTTACCTTATAGTCTTCATTTTTACTATAAAGATAACATATGAAGGAAGAAACTCTGTGAGATGTACCATCATTATTCCAAGATAACTGATCTGTCAACCCCAAATGGGACACAAAAATAATAATCTACGCAGCCATTTCTAAACGTAACATTTTTTCTTCAAATTCAACTGGTGACATGTAATTATTATAAGAATGTAATCTTTGCCTATTATAAAAAATCTCTATATATTCAAATATCATTTCATTGGCTTGTGCTTTGCTTTTGAAAGATTGATGATAAACTAATTCTGTTTTTAAACTATGAAAAAAACTTTCAGAAACTGCATTATCCCAGCAATCACCTTTTCGACTCATACTTTGAATAATTCCATATTTTTTTAATAAATTTTTATGAGAATCAGATGCATACTGGCTTCCCCTATCTGTATGCCAAATTAGCCCTTTAGATGGATTTCTTCTTTTTATTGCCATCATTAAAGCGTCATTTACAAGTGATGTTTTCATATTTTCATCTATACTCCAACCTACTACTTTTCTTGAATATAAATCAATTACTATAGCTAAATATAAAGTCCCTTGTTGTGTTTTAATATACGTTATATCTCCAACATATTTATTATTTGGATTTGAACTATAAAAATCTCTATTTATTCTATTTGGTGCAATAGTAAAGTTGTGATTTGAATTAGTTGTTGTAACTTTAAATCTTCGTTTCATTTTTGTTCTTAAATTCAAAAACTTCATAATATTTGAAAGCTTAACTCTTGATACTATAAGTCCATACTTTTGTGCTAGTGTAACTTTCAATCTTCTTGTTCCATATGTTTGTCTTGACTGAATAAATATTTCTTTTACTAAAGTATTTAACTTTTCATCCACTTTGATTGTTTTACAACCTCTTAAAATCCAATTATAATAACAACTTCGACTTACTTTTAATACTTTACACATCAAATTTATTGGGAAACTATTTAAATTCTTTTTTATCCAAGCGTATCTTATATAGTTTCTTTTGCAAAGTACGCTGTTGCCTTTTTTAGAATATCCCTTTCTTGCTTTGCTATTGCAAGCTCTTTTTTTACTCTTTTTAGTTCCTCTTCCAAACACTCTTTTTTATTTGGTTCTTGAAATTGTTTTTTAGCTCTTGTTGGTATATTATTAGATCTTTTATATGCATTTATCCATGCATATAAGGTCTTAACATGCAAATCTAAATCTTGTGCTATCTTTGGTATCTTCTCTCCACTATTTAAAGCCAACTGAATTGTTGAATCTTTAAACTCTTGGGTATATTTTTTCTGTGCCATCTCTCTTCCTTAATAGGTTTTATTTTATCATAGACTTTTTTATTCTATGTCCTATTTAGTTTATCCAGATCAAACCTACCATTCCATTCATACTTATAAAATCGAAATCCCCTTTTTTCAGCTTCATTTTAAGACCATCATATGCATCTTCATAACTAATATTATTGGCAAATCCAAATTCAAATATAGATTTATAATTTATAGAATTAGATTTTGAAGCCAGTATAGAATCAATATTTTTTAAACTTATTTCTTTTTCATATTCTTTTTCAGATTTTAAATTTAATAACTCTCTAAATACTTCATCATTTCCACTATTGTATTCATAAATACTCCATATATTATTACTATTAAAACAATTCATTTCATTGTGTAAGTCTATATTTTGGAATTCTATTTTCTCAAATCGTTTTATTAATTCTTCTTTTTCTTCTAATAAAGTCCATTCTTTAAAGAACTTTTTCTTTATAATTTTTAGTAATTGAATGTTAAACATTTATAATCCTTTTAATTATATAATTATATCTTAAAAAAATTTGTTAAAAAAAATATTTATATACAAGAAGAAAATCACTCATTTAAATAAAGACATATAATTTATATTACAAAACCCTTAGAAACACTTTCTATGCATAACTATATAAACTTTCTAATTAAAACAGTTCACATTAATGATACATTATTATTATAATGTTTCATAAGTTACATTTTTATGATATAATTGATAAAAAATAAATTAGAAACTCCCATTTCATGGCTATTCTAATTTAATGAAGGTTTCTATATGAATTCTAAAGTTTGTGAAAAATTAACAAAATTTAAAGAACAGTTTTTAAAATTTCTAAAATCAATAAGAAAAGCAGAAAATACAATTTCATCTTATAAAACTACTCTTGTTTCATTTATTGACTATGTTGAACAATATGATGATGAGGTTGATATAAAAGATTTGAATATGATTTTCTTTTCAGAATTCTTAAATTACAAAACTGAAACACTTTTAGTTCAAGTAGATAAGAATGGAAAATTTGTTGAAGCTGCTGCTAGTTCTCAAAATTTATATATAAATCATTTAACACGTTTTTTTAAATTTGTAAGTACTAACTACAAAGATATGAAAAGTTTTGATTACAAGAATACTTTGAGTGAATTAAAGATTTCATTACCAGAAAGAGAACCAAAAGGTTTGGATGAAAGTGAAGTAAAAAAAGTATTGCAAACCTTAGAATTAAATATTAAAATAGCCTATGAATACGATATTTCAAAGAGTAGAGCAAAGGATAAATTACTAGAAAAAAAGAACAAATTATTCCTTGCTTATCGAAATTCTTTGATGTTTAAAATATATGTTTTTTCTGGAATTAGAGCATCAGCATTAATAGAGAAAAGAGTGTCTGAATTTAGATTAGATGATGATTTATATGAGTTTTCTATCATAAAAAAAGGAAATAAACAGGTTAAAGCTATTGTATCAGCTGCTAGAATTGAAAAAGAATTTAACTTTTATAAAGAGCATGGTTATGACCTTATTGCAATGAGTACTAAGAATAAAAATAGATCAATTAATAGGTCTGAAATTTGGAAAGTTTTACGTAAAATCTATAGTGATTCTTCAGTAGAACCTTATGGAATTCATTCATTAAGACATACATTTGCATTAGATTTATATAGAAAAACAAAAGATATTGTAACTGTTAAAGAGGTACTTCATCATAGCTCTACACAAACTACAAATATTTATGCAAAAGAAAGTGAAGAAACTATAAAAAACAACTACAGGAAGGCTATTTGTTAATAATATTTTAATATTGTACTGTGGAATTTCTTAACTCTTTACTATATTTTATGTCTAACCTTTGTTAATTTATTTAATCTAAGAATTAATAAATTCCGAGTACAAACTTAGGTTATCCACTCCACTTTGAGTTAATTTACCGTTTAGCTTTTACTTCAGTATAGAATTAAAGTATTTTCCCATTCAATAATTCAATACACCAATCTCTATCTTTTGTATCTTTATTATAGTTATGCAATACAATTGAAGGATATGTCTTTGGCATGTAACGAGTACCTAAATTAATACAAAATGATGCCCTTGCAGATACAAATAAATGGATTTTTGATTTTGTATTACTTAATTCTCCAATTATATTATTCAATTGTTCAAGTAAAGATTTCTGACTAATTTGTCCTTCAACATTATTTATTCCTAAGGAATCTTCTAATACTAAAAACAAAGTATTATCTACTAGTTCTTGAGGAATACTAGCTTTTTCAATTGAAAAAGAGTTAGAAATAGCGATTCCTACTTCACTATTCCCATTATATTTTAATTTACTAACTTTCTTATCAATATCTACCTCTTCAAAGTTTACTTTATACTTTATTTTAGAACCACCTTTATTTGGAATATACCAAATAAACTGGTCTCTATCAAAATCAAAAATTGAAATATTTGAAGTATAAGCACTACCAAAATTACTACCCATTAGATATAAATGAGGAAAACCACCAAGACTTGCTAGATATGTATTTTCTACATTCTTATTTTTTGCTCGGGGCTTAATTTCAAACTTCATATCATTCATATAACTATCAATAACTTCATCTTTTTTATATGTATTTATTTTTCTTTCAGTTCTGGATAGATTTGTTCTTCCTTCTTCAGGGAGAAAGCTTTTATCAAAGCTATCTGCTGAATCAAGTTTTGAATCACTTATATAATATAAATAATTCTCTTTCTTAGATGCTATTCTATAATCATCTATATTTTTTTTATATATTAATCCTATACCAGCAAGTATTAAAATACTTCCCACTATATATTCAATGCCAGAACTAGTATTATCCCATTTAAAGGAAAAATTTTCAGACGTAAAGTCATATGCACCAGTAGCAAAAAACAATGTCCCAAAGAAAACTAGAGTCAACCCAACTTTATACATACTCAATTTTCGTGATATCAAATATTGAAATATATAGTCTACAATTTTATTAAGCAGCTTCATTTTTTAGCTCCTTTAACAGTTGCATTAACCGTCTATCATATATTTTATTTGCTTCATCTGCAGCTGTTACAATAACATCTGTTTCTTTATCTTTTAAAGAGAGAGTATCTTCTTTTTTTTTATATTTAGGATTTAGTTCTCTATCAACTATATCTCCAGGTTCAACACCTCCACCTTTCCATTCCCCAGAATAAAGCCATTCTTCAAAGTAATATAACCAATGAGTAATCCAAGGTATATATTGTTGTCCAATTTCTTCATCTGAACTATAATCATTTGAATGAGGATAATATAAACACAATCGATACCTCTTATGGTCATATAAATGAGGAATAATACAATCCTCATTTTTTAGCTCCTCTAAAGAAGGTGTTAATACATATACATAAGGAGGGTAACCTTCTATATAAACAAGTAGAATTTTATAAATTCTGCTTAAAGAAGTAGGTTGTAAATTGAACTCTACCCAATTAATAAGAGATAGCTTTTTACTGTACCCAACTTTCTTTTGTAGAGTGCCTTTTATATCGTCTTTTATCCCTGCTCTAATCAAGTAATTTAAAAGAAAAGTAAATCTTTTCCTTGCTAAAAGAGTCCCTTTATGTCCAAATCTATTTAAATTCATAGATGTACTCCAAAGAACTTATTTTCTTTGATATTAGCAGTAGCTTCGGTAGTAGAAAGTATACTAATTGCTGTCATTCCTATATCCCTACCATGATTAACTTCATTATTTAATGAAGCTAACACATCAATAGAAGATTTTTTTCCATAAGATTTCTCAAGAACTTTTCCTATTTTATCCATACCATTTTGTTTTTGTAATTCATGAAGTTCATCATAAGCTGCTTTTTGCCATTGAGCAAAGCTCTTTGCATACTCAACATTAGTATTCCATTTTTCTGCAAAATTCTCATTTTCATTTGTTGGATTAGAAACTTTAAACCCATTATCTTTTTTTATAAAAAGATGCATTTGTCCTACAACATCTTTCATCATTTCAAAAGGACAAGTATATTCAATTCTCTCAAGAATAATCTTTTCATAAGATTTTGTAGCTAAAGTTGTAATTAATATAGAGATAGGCTTACATTCTACAGAGCCTTTCCCTCTTTCCATAAAATAATGATCTCTATGCTTTTTAAGAAGTTGTACGGTACTTCTTAATAATCCTTTATATTCATTATTATCAGGAATATCTTCAATTGTATAGCTCTCATTTATTGCTTGAACTGAAAGATTTGAATCAAAAGAATTAAACCTTTTTAAAACAAAGATAGGCATTAATTTTGCAATATTAGCAAACCACGTAGCAAATCCCTTTGGATTACTGTCTTTCCAGTCCTTTAACTTTTTATCTGGAACTAATTCCGCAGTATCTGTATAATGAGATTCTTCTGCTTCTACAAAAGGATTACTAATTGCTGGAGTAATATCTAAATGGAATTTAGTCTTGTAATTAATAGTCCAACATCTATTTTTTGATTCACATATATCT
>NZ_WFKJ01000057.1 GCF_009208075.1 Poseidonibacter ostreae
TATAATTATCTTAATTTCTATGTATAATACCTTTTTTAAAAGAAAGAGAGAATATATATTGACAAAAAACTTTTCTTACATAGGAATACTATCTTTAGTATTTGCAATGTTTATTTGGGCAAGTTCTTTTATTGCTTTAAAAACTGCAATTAATGATTTAGAACCATATACGGTTATATTTCTTCGAATGCTTTTAGCATCACTTTGTTTTGTTTACTTTATAAAAGATTTTATAAAGTACGATTTTTCAAAGAGTGATATTAAATATATAATACTTTTAGCATTTTTTGAACCTTGCTTATATTTTATTTTTGAAGCAAAAGCAATTCAACTTACAACTGCATCTCAAGTTGGAATGATTACTTCTTTAATGCCTATAATTACTGCAATAGCTGCTGGATATTTTTTAAAAGAGATTATCTCTAAACAGTTAGTAATAGGCTCTTTAATAGCTTTATGTGGGGCTGTGTGGTTGAGTTTACAAGCAGTTTCTAGTGTGAGTGCACCTAATCCAATTTTAGGAAATTTTTTCGAATTACTTGCTATGGTTTGTGGTGCTGGATATACAATTGTTGCTAGATATTTATCTGAAAAGTATTCAGCTTTATTTATTACTGCAATTCAAGTTTTCATTGGAACAATATTCTTTTTTCCATTTTTTCTTTATGAATATACAACAACAGATTTAAACTTTACTACAAATGCAATTTTATGTGTTGTTTATTTAGGTGTTGTGGTTACTCTTGGTGGTTATGGTTTATATAACTATGCACTTACAAAAATAGAGGCTTCAAAAGCAGCTGTATTTATTTATTTAATTCCTGTATTTACCCTAATTTTGGCATATTTACTTTTAGATGAAAAACTATCAATTACAGAATTTATTGCTTGTATTACGATTTTATTTGGTGTTTTTATCTCTGAAACACCATTAAAAAAGATTTTAAAGTTTATAAATAGAAAATAAATGGTTTATTTAGTACTTTTTATATCTGCTTTTATATCAGCTACGCTTATTCCTTTTGGAAGTGAGGCTTTATTAATTTATGATATTAAAGAGGGATATAATATTTATTTTCTTGTTTTTTTTGCAACACTTGGTAATTCTTTAGGCTCAATTTTGAACTATTTTCTTGGTTTAAAAGGTGAAGAATTTTTGATTAAGAAAAACTTATTAAAAGAAAAATCAATACTAAAAAGTAAAAGTTACTTTGATAAATATGGTTCTATATGTATTCTATTTTCATGGGTTCCAATTATTGGTGACCCACTTACTTTTATAGCAGGAGTTTTGAAGTTCAATTTAAAACTATTTATTTTACTAGTTGTAATTGCAAAGTTTTCAAGATATTTATTTATTGCTCTACTTCTTTATTAAAAAAATCAAAAATATCAGTGTTTTTTGATTTTATTTTATAAGTAATATCTTTAAAAGTAAACTCTAAATAGTTTGCATGAAGCCATAACCTATGACTTCCTGTTATCTCTTCTCTTAAAGTTTTATCTAATGTTTTATTTAAATAATTCTCAGCGATCTCATCATCAACTCCATAAATAGGATCACCTACAATTCTATGACCTACTGAGTATAAATGTACTCTAATTTGATGTTGTCTTCCTGTTAAAGGAATTGCTTCTATTAATGTGGTATTGTTTTTCTCATTATATTTTATAGGTTTTATAATAGTGCAAGACTCTTTTCCATTATCTCCTGCTTTCATTCTAACACCAATATTTAGACCCTCTTTTTCTAATTTTGAATCAATTGTAATTTCATCTTTTATATGACCTTCAACTAGTGCTAAATATGACTTGTGATACTTTTTTTCTTCAAACATATCTTTTAAAGTTTTTTCACTTTTTTTATCTTTTCCAACTATCACAAGCCCTGAAGTTTCTGCATCAATTCTATGTATTAAATTAGCATTTTCTCCAAAATGATATCTTATTTCATCAAGAAGTGAGTATTTAGTATTTTTAGAAATGGGATGAACCATTAGGTGTGTTGGTTTATCAAAAATGGCAAACTCTTTAAACTCGATTAGAGGCTTTAATCCTCTTGAAATGCCCTCAAAAACTGCCATGTAAATAAATTCACTAGGGATTTTATCACTTGCTTTAATAGTTTTCATATTTTCGTCAAATATTCTTCCCCGAGCCGCGTATCTTTGGGTACTTCGGTGGTTAATTTTTAAATCTTGGAGTAAGAAAAGACTAAGTTTTTTGTCTTTAATTGCTTTAATTTTTTTTAGTACAAATGGCAATATTGCTTCCTGAGTTTTTTTTTGAAATAGGTTAAAATTTATCTTGTTTTTTATATTGTTTTTTATCTATTTTAGATAGTATATCATACTAAAATAAATACTAATTTTTTATAAAATAATAAAAACATTGATAACAAGGGATTTGTAGATGGTTGAAAGATATGCTAGAGAAGAAATGAGTTCAAAATGGACACAACAAGCAAGATATGCAGCTTGGTTAGAAGTAGAAAAAGCAGCTGTAAAAGCTTGGAATAAAATCGGTTTAATTCCAGATGAAGATTGTAAAAAAATTGTAAAAAATGCAACTTTTTCAGTAGAAAGAATAGAAGAAATCGAAGCTGTAACAAAACATGATTTAATTGCATTTAATACAAGTGTTTCAGAATCACTTGGAAAAGAATCAAGATGGTTCCATTATGGAATGACTTCATCTGATGCAGTGGATACAGGTGTAGCTATTCAAATGAGAGATTCTTTAAAACTAATCATCAAAGATGTTAAGATGCTTATGAAATCTATTAAAAGAAGAGCTAAAGAGCATAAATATACTTTAATGGTAGGTAGATCTCATGGTATTCATGGTGAGCCTATTACTTTTGGTTTAACATTAGCAGTATGGTATGATGAGATGAATAGACATCTTAAAAATTTAAAAGAGACTTTAAAAGTTATCTCTGTTGGTCAAATTTCTGGTGCTATGGGTAACTTTGCTCACGCTCCTTTAGAACTTGAAGAGTACGCAATGAAAGAATTAGGTTTAAAACCAGAACCATGTTCAAATCAAGTTGTACATAGAGATAGATATGCAAGACTTGCAACGGCATTAGCTACTATGGCTTCAACTATTGAAAAGTTTGCCGTACAAGTTAGACATTTACAAAGAACTGAAGTTTACGAATGTGAAGAATTCTTTGCAAAAGGTCAAAAAGGTTCTTCTGCTATGCCTCATAAAAGAAACCCTATTTTAACTGAAAATATTACAGGACTTGCACGTTCAATTAGAGCACATGCAGCACCAGCTATGGAAAATGTTGCTTTATGGCATGAAAGAGATATTTCTCACTCTTCAAGTGAAAGATTCTGGTTACCAGATGCATTTATTACATCTGATTTTATGCTTCATAGAATGAACAATGTAATCGCAAACTTAACAGTAATGCCTGAAAATATGATGAAAAACTTAAACTTAACAGGTGGACTAGTATTTTCTCAAAGAGTATTACTTGAACTTCCACTTCAAGGTGTTTCAAGAGAAGATGCTTATAGAATTGTTCAAAGAAATGCAATGAAAGTTTGGCAAGAAATTCAACAAGGAAAACCTTCAACAAATGATAAAGGTGAGTCTTTATACTTACAATATTTACTAGCTGATGAAGAGCTAGCTAACTCATTATCTGAAAAACAAATTAGAGAATGTTTTAATTTTGAATATTACACAAAAAATGTTAGTGCAATTTTCAAAAGAGTATTCAAGTAGATTTAAAAATAAGAAAACATAAGAAAATATAAAGGTAATTAAATATGGCAATTATGATTCAAAAAAGAAATGGTCGTAAAGAAGTTTTAGATATTACAAAAATTCAAAAAATGACTATTGAAGCTACTGAAGGCTTAGATGGTGTATCACAAAGTGAATTAGAACTTGACTCTCAAATCAAATTTATTGATGGGATGAGTTCTTCTGATATTCAAGATGCACTTATTAAAACAGCAGTTGAAAAAATTGATATTGATGTTCCAAATTGGACATTCACAGCAGCAAGACTTTTTATCTTCGATTTATATCACAAAGTAGGAAAAGCTACACATGGTATTAAAGGGGAGCCTTATTGTCACTTTAAAGAGTACCTTCAATATGGTAAAGATGCAGGACGAATACTTCCAAATTTAGGGGAAGGTTTTGATTTAGATGATTTAAATAATTATATTAAACCTGAACGAGATTATTTATTTAATTATCTTGGTGTAAAAACTTTATATGATAGATATTTAATTAAAAATAAAGATGGTAATCCAATTGAATTACCACAGCAAATGTTTATGGCAATTGCTATTTTCCTTGCACAAGATGAAGAAAACAAACAACAAAGAGCAAAAGAGTTCTATGATGTAGTTTCTAAGTTTGAAGTTATGCTAGCAACTCCTACATTATCAAATGCAAGAACAAATAGACATCAACTTTCTTCTTGTTATATTGGTTCAACGCCAGATAATATTGAAGGTATTTTTGATGCATATCATGAAATGGCACTATTATCTAAATATGGTGGTGGTATTGGTTGGGATTGGAACCAAGTTAGAGCTTTAGGTGGTGTTATTGATGACCATAAGAGTGCTGCTGGTGGAACTGTTCCATTCTTAAAAATCACGAATGATGTAGCTTTAGCAGTTGACCAATTAGGTACTAGAAAAGGTGCAATTGCAGTTTATTTAGAACCTTGGCATATGGATATTGTAGATTTTATTGACTTAAAGAAAAACTCTGGAGAAGAAAGAAGAAGAGCACATGATTTATTCCCTTCTTTATGGATTACTGACCTTTTCATGGAAAGAGTTTTAGAAGATTCTTATTGGACTTTATTTGATCCATATGAAGTAAAAGATTTATCTGAACTTCACGGTGATGCATTTAGAGCTAGATATGAAGCTTATGAAAAAGATGAAACTATTACAAAAGATAGAATGAAAGCTAAAGATTTATGGAAAAAGATTTTAACATCTTACTTTGAATCTGGTTCACCTTTCCTTTGTTTTAAAGATAATGCAAATAGAGCAAATCCAAACTCACACGTTGGACATATTAGATCTTCAAACCTTTGTACTGAAATTTTCCAAAATACAAATCCTAACCATTATAAAATCAAGTTAGAATTTAATGATGGTTCAATTTCAACTTATGAAGAGCATGATTTAGTAATAGTTGACGGTGGAATTGAAAAGAAAGCAAATAAAGTAACGGCACTTGATTCTATTAATGGTAAAAAAGTATTTATTGTTGAAAAACAAAAAATAGATGGAGATACGGCAGTATGTAACTTAGCATCTGTAAACCTTTCTAGAATTAATAAAAAAGAAGATATTGAAAGAGTAGTTCCAATTGCTATTAGAATGTTAGATAATGTAATTGATTTAAACTTCTATCCATTAAGAAAAGTAAAAGCAACTAATTTAAAATCTAGATCAATTGGTTTAGGAGTTATGGGTGAGGCTGAAATGTTAGCTGAGCACAAATTAGCTTGGGGATCTGCTGATCACTTTAAAAAGATAGATTCTATAATGGAAGCAATTTCATATAATGCAATCTCTTCTTCATCTAAATTAGGTGTTGAAAAAGGTGTTTATCCAACATTTGAGGGTTCTAAATGGAGTCAGGGTATTATGCCACATGACCACGCACCTCAAGCAGTTAATGCACTTGTAGATAAAGACTTATTTGATGCTGCTTATGATTGGGATGTATTAAGAGAAGAAGTTAAAACAAATGGTATGCGAAATGGTTACCTAATGGCAGTAGCTCCTACATCATCAATTTCTATTTTAGTAGGTACTACACAAGCGATTGAACCTGTATATAAAAGAAAATGGTTTGAAGAAAACTTATCAGGTTTAATTCCAGTTGTTGTTCCAAAATTAAATCCAGAAACATGGTCTTATTATACACCTGCTTTTGAAATTGATCAATTACAAGTAATTAAAGCAGCTGCAATTAGACAAAAATGGATAGACCAAGGTCAAAGTACAAATATTTTCATGAGCTTAGATAAAGCTAGTGGTAAATATTTACATGAGATTTATACTCTTGCTTGGAAATTAGGATTAAAATCTACTTATTACTTAAGATCTCAATCACCAGAAGCTAGTAATGATGTAGAAGATAGAAGTATGGAATGTTCAGGTTGTCAATAAGACAAGCTATTTCATACTTAATAAAAAAATTGAATAAAATATAGAGGCACCCATGGACAGAAAAGTAATATATAACCCAGATTCAAAAGAAAATTTAAATGATAGAAGAATTTTTGGCGGAAATAGTGATGGTATGATAAATTTCACAAAGATGAAGTACCAATGGGCACTTAATCTTTGGGATACTATGGAGGGAAATACTTGGTTCCCTAAAGAAGTACAAATGACAGGAGATGCAAAAGACTATAAGTTTTTAACAGCACCTGAAAAAAGAATGTATGATTTAGTATTATCACAATTAATTTTTATGGATTCACTACAAACAAACAACTTGATGGATAATATAAATCCATATATTACTGCTCCTGAAGTAAATGCTTGTCTTTCTAGACAATCATATGAAGAAGCAAATCACTCTAAATCTTATGCCGTTATGGTTGAATCTATTTCTGATAATACAGATGAGATTTATGATATGTGGAAAAATGATGCACAGTTAAGAGAGAAGAATAATTATATTGCAGATGTATATAAAAACCTTGCAGGTGATATTACAGATGAAAAGATTGTTCTTGCACTTTTTGCAAACCAAATTTTAGAAGGTTTATATTTTTATGCAGGTTTTGCTGCAATGTATGCACTTGGAAAATCAGGAAAAATGTTAGGTTCTTCACAAATGATTAGATTCATTCAAAGAGATGAAGTTACACACCTTTTATTATTCCAAAATATGATTAATTCTGTAAGAAAAGAAAGACCTGATTTATTTACACCACAATTAGAAGAAAAAGTTAGGGTAATGTTTAGAAAAGCTGTTGAATTAGAATCTTCTTGGGGTTCATATATCACTCAAGGACAAATCTTAGGATTTACAGATGGAATTATTAAACAATATATTCAATACCTTGCAGATAAAAGATTAGATGCAGTTGGATATAAACCAGAATATAATGTAAAACACCCTATTCCTTGGGTTGATGGTTATGCATCATTTAATGACCAAAGAACAAACTTCTTTGAAGGGAATGTTGTTAATTATTCAAAAGGTTCAATAGACTTCGACGATTTTTAATAGGTCTTTTAAACAATCTCTGTGTTGGAGCAGTTTATTTACTCAGTCACTTACCTGATGTAAGCTCCTTCGCAAAAAAACTACTCCTCCTTGACCTTGACTAAAATACCTGTTAAAAATAATATTACAGTTTTTTATTTTTTAACTTTTTATTTTTATCTAAGTAAAGTATATACAAGTAGGATTAGTAATAACAAGCCTACTAAAAGCCCTTTTTTTATTAGTTCTTCTCTAATGTAAAATCCTTTTTAATCTTTTTTATTAAATTCATAAACAAATATATTATCAGAATACCCATGAACTAAATCATGACCTTTAACAATCACTTTATCTAATTCTTTTGGTATTTTAACTCCTGATAAACTTCTTGTAAAAGGTTGTTCCTTTACATGAGGATGATATAAAGTCCTCGTAGCTAATAGTTTTCCCTTAGGAGTATAAATCTCCCATTTATTTGCATAATGTTTCCAACCTGTGTCTTCATGCTCTAATGTTACGTTAAACGTACATATTTTATCAACACTACATTTTGCACTTACATTTACAACTTTAACTTCATTCGCAAGTATAGTGCTTACAAATGTTATTGATATGATTAATAAAAGTTTTTTAATCATTTATCTTTTAAAACTCATCTTTTTCATAATATTTGTTGATTCCATTCCAACCCTCTAGGAAATATAAGAAAAATGTAACATCTTCCATTTCTTGTTCAGTAACTTTTCCTTCCATACTAGGCATTGTATCAAAGTGTTTTACAACACCCTCAAGACAAACAGTTTTAGCCTTATCTGGATTAATTAGATAATCTTTTACAAAATCAGTTACTTCATCTATTTGGAATTCTATATCATCTTTACTACCAATTTGGCTTTTTAATCTAAATGATATTTCATTTCCTGTTGGTGCTAAAAGATTTAAAACTTTATTATCATGTTCAATAAAATTACTCATTAAAACTTGTATATCCATTGATTTTACATGGCAAGAACTACATTTATTATCAAATACTTGTTCCCCTATTTCGTATTTATCTCTATCAAACTCTTCAGGTGGTGAAGCGAAAACAGAACTTAGAATCAGGCAAGCTAAAATTATAGATTTCATAATATTTCCTTTTATTAAATTCTATCAAAAAAAAATTTATTTTAAAAGAGTTCTTTTTAATTTAATATAATACAAATATTGTACAATATCGTGAAAATCCAAAGGATAAATATTATGCTAAAAGAAAAAATTGAAGATTTTATAACAAAACAGTTTGAGGATTTAGAAGAGTTTTCTTATGAATTAGATTTAGAAGATAACTATGGATATATAAATTTTACACAAGTCTTAGGAGTTCAATCAGATAAAGAGATGGCTTTTAAAATTATTGATGATAAATTACAATATCATTCTTTATCGTACGGATGGAAAGCAATTGATATAAAAAATAATATTAAATACTTTTGGATAGATTTATTATCATAATAATTAGAGTAAAATTATGTTTTTAGCTATAATAAGAAAATAAGGTGGGCATTATCATGTTAAAAAGACTCTTACTTTCATTATTTTTATTTACTTATGTTATCGCACACAATAATCCTATACATACTCACTTAACAAATGAAGAAGAAAATTTTATAAAAAATAATCCAATTATCAAAGTTGGAGCAGAGACTGATTGGCCACCATTTGATTTTGTAGAAAATGGCGAGTATAAAGGTTTTGCAAAAGATCATCTAGATTTAATTGAAAAGAAAAGTGGTCTAAAGTTTGAATATATTACTGACACATGGGAAAATCTACTATTAAAAACTAAAAATAAAGAAATTGATATGCTGCCATGCTTATCAAAAAGTGATACAAGAGAAGAGTATTTATTATTTACTAAAAATTATGTTACTACAAGAGATTACTTATTTGCAAATGAAAATAACAAGAATATAAATACTATTGATGATATAAAGGGAAAAACTGTATCAGTTGTTAAAAATTATATTCAAGAAGAAGTTTTCAAAAAAGAGTACCCAAGTGTAAAATTATATTATGTAAATAATATCTTAGAAGCTATGGATGCAGTTGTTACAAACAAAGCAGATTTTACTGTTGCAAATATTGCTTTAATGAATTATCACATAAAAAGATACTCTGTAACAGGACTTCAAGCAAAATTTCATTTAGGGAATAATTGGAGCCTTTTATATATGGCAACAAGAGATGATAAACCACTTCTTCGAAATATTATTCAAAAAAGTCTTGATTTAATCACTGTGGAAGAAAAAAATAAAATCACTTCAAAATGGCTTGAAAATAAAGAAAATAAAGAAAAAAAACCAAATAATCTAAATTTATCTTCTAAAGAATTAGAATATATAAATAAAAACAAAACAGTAATAATTGCAAATGAATTAGATTGGATTCCTTATGACTATAATGAAAAAGGTGTTGCAAAAGGATATGTAGTTGATTATATGAAATTGGTTTTTAAAAAATTAAATATAGAACCACTTTTTATTACTGATCAGTGGTCAATACTTTATAGTGATTTTAAAAATGGTAAAATAGATATCTTGCCAGTAGTAAGTTATAATAAAAAAAGAGAAGATATTATGGATTTTACTCAATCTTATTTATCTCAAACCTTATCTATAATAACTAAAAAATCAAGAACAGATATTATTAATAGTGATGATTTAGTAGGTAAAAAAATTGCAATGATAAAAGATTGGAATTCCACAAAGAAATACCAAGAAGCTTATCCAGATGCAAATATCATTGAATTTGAAAACTTAAAAGATATTTTTGATGCTATTAAAGATAATTTTGTAGATGCAACAATACAAAATAAGTTTTTAGCAAGCTATTATATTAATAAGAATTATTATGAAGATTTAAAAATTGTATCTGATATATCAATAAAAAACTTTGATGAAAAACTTTTTGTTGGTGTTAATGAAAACTTAAAAACTTTACATGCAATTCTTCAAAAAGCTATGAGTAGTGTTACTAGAGATGAAATAAAGGCTTTAGAAGAAAAATGGATAAATATTACAAAAAATATTGACTTTACAAGTGAAGAAAAATATTTTATTAAAAATACTAAGATAAAAGTAACTTCGACTAAAACTTGGGCTCCTTATAATTTTATTGATAATAATGATAATATGAAAGGAATATCAATTGATTTTTGGAAATATATTGTGGATAAAGCAAAACTTCAAACAGAGTTTTTACCTAAAAAAACATTTATTGAATCTATTGATAGTATAAAAGAAAAAGAAAGTGATGTTGTAGTTGGTACTTCTAAAACAAAAGAACGTTTAAATTATTCTATATTTTCAGATATATATTTAAAATCTCCCTTAGGTATTGCAACTTTACAAGATAAAAATTTTATTAAAAATGCATCAGAGTTATTAGATAAAAAAATTGCTGTAGGAAAAAATTATTCTGCACATAAATTACTTGAAGAAAAATATCCTAATATGAATTTTGTCTTTGTAAATGATCCTAAAGAAGGATTGGAGTATTTATCAAATAATAAAGCTTATGCATATGTTGATATTATGCCAGTTCTTACTTATAATATCAAAAACTTAGGTTATACAAATATAAAAATTACTGGACAAACTGGTATTGATTTTGACTTAAGATTTATGCTTAGAGATGATTATACGATTTTACAATCTATTATAAATAAAGTTTTAAATCGTATGACTTATAAAGAAAGAGAAGAGATTTATAAGGAATGGATAAATGCTAATTATGAAGAACCGTATGATTATTCTCTTTTATTAAAAGTTGCCGCTGTTTTTGTGATAATTTTATTTTTTGTAGTTTATAGAAATAGGCAGTTATTACAGTATCAAAAGAGACTAGAATTAGCAAAAAAAGAGACAGAGAAATCTCTAAATAACTTTAAGACTTTAATTGAATTAAATATTGCAGGTATTTTAATAATTAGAGATAAAAAAATTTCATATATTAATGATGAAGCAATTAAAATACTTAAATACAATTCCAAAGACGAATTAATTTATAAAGAAGTTTCAGAAATATTTCAAACAGAAGATAGTTCAAACTTATGTGATGTTTTAATTTCTTCTGATTCTTCTGAATTAAATGCAATTTCAAAAACGAATAATCTTATTCCTGTTTTATTAAAAGGTGAAGCAGCAGAGTTTGATAATCTACCATCGCATATTATTTCAATGATTGATCTTACAGATATAAAAAATAAAGAAGATTTAATGTTACAACAATCTAAAATGGCAAGTTTAGGTGAAATGATAGGAAATATTGCACATCAATGGAGACAGCCTTTAAGTAGTATTTCTACTATATCTTCAGGTTTAAAATTACAAAAAGAGTATGATCAATTAACTGATAAGACTTTTATTGAGTCTTTAGATAATATTACAGAAACTACAAAATTTTTATCTCAAACTATTGACGATTTCCAAAACTATATAAAAGAAGATAAGTTAAAAAAAGAGTTTAATATTTTAAATAGTATAGAAAAAGTTCTTACTTTAATGAAAGGTTCTTTTACTAATAGTTTTATTACTGTAGAAAATGACTTAGAAGGAATAATTGTAAATAGTTATGAAAATGAGTTAAATCAAGCCTTACTAAATATTTTATCAAATTCAAAAGATGCCTTAAAAAATATTGATGAAGAGCATAGATATATACATATCAAATCATATAAAAGTAGTAAGTATGCTGTTATTGAAATTATTGATAATGGTGGTGGAATTGATGAAAAGATAATCAAAAAAGTATTTGAACCATATTTTACTACAAAGCATAAATCGCAAGGTACGGGTTTAGGTTTATATATGACTCATAAAATTTTGTCAGATAGTATGAGTGGTTCTATTAATATTGAGAATTGTAGTTTCAATACTTATGAAAAATGTACAAAAGTTACTTTAAAAATTCCTCTTTAAGGGACTTTCTTTTAAGTTTTTTATCAATATTAATTAAGACTGGTAATTTTATAAATTAATCTATATCTTATAAATGTTAATGATTTTAGCTTGTTTTATTTATATAAAAAAGCTAGAATTATAGTTATATATTACATATATTTTAATTATCACTATATGTATAATCAATTATTTTTCAATAATAAGATATAATCCAAAAAATTATAAAATACATTAGGAATTAAAATGTCATTAGGGAAAAAAATTTTCTTTTTATTAATAGCTTTAATAATTTTAATAGCTTACACTGTTTCTACATTTAACTATAAAACTATATTAAGTAAAAGTGAGAATCAAGCTACAAGTTTTAGTAGTGAAGATTCAATGTTTGGAGAATATGCTGATTTAGTAGTATTAAAAGTAAATGAATTAAAATCTTCTATTTTAAAGAATTTAGGTTTAGATAAAGATGATAAATTAGGACAAAATAAAGAAAGTATTGCTTTAGAACTATTAAAAGATAATGGTATAGTTTTAATGAATGGAACTTTTAAAGATGCAACACAGGCTAAAAGTATTGTTGATTTATTAAACATTAATAGAAATGGTGAATATTTATTTGAAGAAAATAGAGTAATAGATGTTGTTTTATTAAACAAATTATCATTACTTATGGATTCTTTTAAAGAGTTTTTTACTGATGGCTCGAAATTATCTATTGAAAATGGAAAAGTTTTATTAAATGGAGAGTTAAAAGATTCAAACTTTAAACCCTTATTAGATTCTATAATTGCAAAAAGTAATCTTGATATTATTTCTAATATTAAAGAACCTATTAAATCTAAGACAGAGAAAATTATTGATGATTTTAAAAAGACTAGTGCAGTTGTTGAAAAAGAGCTTACAAGTGAATCTGAAAATAAGTTAAATAAACTTGAAAATATTACTCCTAAAAAAGAAGTTATTGAAGCTAAATCAAAATTTGTGCAAGATGCACAAGATAGTATAAATGATTTAACATCAAATAATAAAATAACATTTAAAAGAAGAAGTACAAATATAACTGATGAATCACAAGAAACAGTGAAAAAAATTGCAACTATTTTGTTAGATGATAGTAGACTAACTGTAGAGGTTGCAGGACATACAGATTCTAGAGGTAGAGCTTCTTTAAATAAAAGAATATCACAAGATAGAGCCAACAGTGTTAAAAATGCATTAGCTGAGCTTGGTGTGGATTCTAAGCGTATGAAAGCAATAGGATATGGTGAAGACTTCCCTATTGCTAAAGATGATGCACAAGGTTTATCAGAAGTTAACAGAAGAGTAGAGTTTATAGTGGGAGAGATAAAATGATTGAAACAGCTTCGCTGATAGTTGTAAATTTATTAATTGCAGCAATTATTGGTATGATTATTGGGTACTTAATAGGAAAAAATAGTAGGAATACTTATAATCCTTCAAAGAATCCTAATAATATAGATAGTAAAGTAGATAGTAAATCAAAAACAAGTGTTAATCCAATTTTTAGAAAGAATTCTAGTGTAGATAACAAACCGTTAATTTTAAGCTCGCCTAGACCATCAGGAAAAGATAAACTAATAAAAATTAAAGGTATTGATTTAAAAGTTGAGAAAGATTTAAATAAGTTAGGTATCTTTCACTTTAATCAAATAGCAGCTTGGTCTAATAAAAATTGTGATTGGATTGAAGAGTTTTTATCATTACCTGGAACTGCTAAAAAGAACCAATGGATTGAGCAAGCGAAGATTTTAGAATCAGGTAAAGAGACTGTTTATAGTCAGAAAATTGAAAGTGGCGAAGTAAACGTTAGTTAAAACTAAACGTTTACTCTTTTAAGTCTTTTAATAATAATTGCAATATCTCTTGAATACTTTCTAGCTCTTTTACTATTATATTTCCATCCGCCATTATAACTACTCCAAATTTTTTTCCAATCGTTTTTATGAACTTTTTTCCAATAGTTTAACTCAGCAATAGCATTTTTAGTAGCGAATTTGAAATCAGATATTAATCTCATAGCATATTTATTTCTATTCCAAGATGTATTTTTTGCATTTTGTCTACTTAGGACAGTTTTTATATTAGCTTGATACAAACCATAATCTTTACTATCTACATTTACAAGGTATTTTCCAATTGATGATTCTTTAACAGCTATTGCCATTAGAGAATAACTTAAACCGTATTTCTGACCCTGTTTTTTTATTTCTTTTAGTGTTTTTATTTCATCTGATGTTAATTTTGTTGCGTTAAAGTTTGATGCAAAAATATTTGTAATAAACAACATTACTAATAATG
>NZ_WFKJ01000058.1 GCF_009208075.1 Poseidonibacter ostreae
TGGTGGTATATTCACTCCAACTGAAGCAGCAGCTGTTGCAGCTATTTGGGCATTTTTCATATCAGTATTTGTTTATAAAGATATCAAAATAGCGGAGTTTTTCTCTACTGCTTTAGATTCAGCAAAAACAACTGCAATGATTATGTTTATTATTGCTAATGCAATGTTATTTGCACATTTTCTTACAATTGAAAATATTCCTCAAGGAATTACAGAAACATTAATTGAAGCAAATGTTGATAAATATATGTTCTTACTGATGGTAAACGTACTTTTAATTTTAGCTGGGTCTTTCATGGAGCCATCTGCAATTATTATGATTATGGTTCCTTTATTACTTCCAGTTGCTGTTGCACTTGGAATTGATCCAATTCACTTTGGTATTGTAATTACTATCAATATGGAATTAGGAATGGTATCCCCACCTGTTGGGCTTAACCTATTTGTAACTTCTGGACTTACTGGGATGAGTATAAAAGATGTTATTGTTGCAGCGTTCCCTTGGACGATGACAATTTTAGCAGGACTTATTCTTGTAACTTATGTACCTGAGATTGCACTGTGGTTACCAAACTTAATGTATGGTTGAAGATAGATAATTATCTACACTATATGAATAAAAAAGGTAAGAGTTTTACTCTTACCTTTTTTTATTTCTAATTAAACTATTTAAATAGCTTTACTTTCTGCATTAAAATCAATTTTGAACCTAGCTCCAGTATATTCAAAACCTTCATAAGAATACTTTTCATCAGAAGCAAGCAAAATAGCATTTAAATGTTTATCTATAATCTCTTTACTCATATAAAGTCCAATACCCGTACCTAAAGACTTGTGTTTTGTAGTAAAATATGGTTCAAATATTCTATCAATAGTATTAGCACCTATTCCACCAGCATTATCTAATATTTCAATATATGAAATATCATCTTTTTTATATGTATTTATAAAAATTAATCTTCTTTGATTTTCTGTTGTAATTAATGCATCTCTTGCATTATTAAGGATATTTATAAGAACTTGTATTAATTTGTTTTCTACTGATATTAATTTATACTCTTCTATATTTTGTATTATTTCTATATCTTTTGATGCAAATTGTGAATTAACTAAATTTAATGCTTTAGTTATAGCTTCTGAGATATTAAACTCTTCTTTTTTATTATTAGAAGGATTAAAAAAATCTCTAAAATCATCAATTGTTCTAGATAAATATTGTGCTGAATCATTAATAGCAGTTAGTGAATTATTTAATGACTCATCACTTAAACAATTCATCTCTTTTTGTATTTTTGCTCCAGTAGAAGCAGTTGAGATTGTAGATAATGGCTGTCTCCATTGGTGAGCAATATTTCCTATCATTTCTCCCATTGCAGCCATTTTACTTTGTTGAATTAATAACTTTTCTTTTTTAATTGTATTTTCGATTTCTTTTTCAATTCTTTTTTTATAATCTAAAAACATTTCAGCAATTACTCTTGAAATATAAAAAGATATTAGAATAAGAGATAGGGTAATAATTATAAAGAATACTATAATTCTATTAATTGACTTTTCTTCTGACAATAATAAATCATTGGTTTTCTTTTCTATTTCTTTATTAAATATTTCATGATAAAAACCAGTTCCAATAATCCAATTCCAATCATCTATTAATTTTATATATGAAGTTTTTTCTCTATGAAGTAAATTTTTAGGATTTACTCCTGTACTATAATTCATATAGCCTTGTTTATTTAATATCGTAAATTCTATAATATCTTTTACGACATATTTACCTAAAGGATTTTTGATATTATATCTATTTGTCCCAATTAATGAGTCTTTATGATGAGATAAGACATTTCCTTTCTCGTCAAATATAAATATATAAGTACTTTTATCATCTTTTATACTTTTTACACTTAATAATATATCTTGTTGTAACTCTTTTTCATAGTTCTTTATATTTTTTTCTGTTCCAATTATCAAATCAAAGGGTTCAAAGTATTTATAAAAACTTATTTTTTCGCTATTAGTGTCAAATTTTTCTAGCTTTTCTTTTATTTCTAAGAAATTATTTTTGTTGCTATCTTTTAGAATAATATACTCTTGTTTATCATCGTAAGACATACTATTAAGCACGTTTTTAATAAGCAATAATACTTTTTCTTTATCCGAAGTATTTTTTTCTTTTATATATATATTATAAGCAATTCTATAAGCTTGATAAACACGTTCTTCCATTTGTTTTTTTAACAAATTCATTGCTTTTCTTTTTTCAAAATTGATAAAGTTTGAAATTCTTTCAATTTCACTTTTTATTTTTTCTTTATTTTGAAATAAATATTTTTCTTTTGTAACTTTTATCTCTTTTTCAAAGTCACTCTCTCTTTCAATCAAATAAAGTTGCGAACTAAAAAGAGAAATAAAAACTACAAAAAGTATAGGAGAAAATTTAATTATATTAAGAATTTTATTTTCATTAACTGATAATTTCATTTAAATCTCCTTTTGTAATTTTTATATATTATATCTTATAATAACTAAAATATATCATAAATAATTTATTAAAGATTCATCTTATATAATAAAAAAGTAAAAAAATTTCCATTAATTAGGGATGTTTGATTAAAATAAAACTATATACAATAATAATATTTAATTTAAATAATTTAAATAAAGAAGAAAAATAATTAAATTTTTCATATACTTTTTATATAATATTTCTGATTTTCTTTTTCAAGTTTAATATCTATTTCAAAAATTTCTGATAAATTTTCTGAAGTTAATATTTCATCTTTTTTACCTTGTTTAAAAATAGTTTTATTGTACATAAGTGCAACATGTGAAATTTCATCAAATATCTCTTCTATATGATGAGTTACAAGTATAATGGAAGCTTTTGATGAAAGCTTTTGAATTAATTTGATAAAACTATTCTGTGCTTTTATATCAAGTCCAACTGTTGGTTCATCAAGTATAAATGCTTTTGGATTATGTATTAAAGCACGTCCGATAATACAACGCCTTAACTGCCCTGTACTCATTTGACCTACTCTTTTGTCTTTAATATCTAAAATTTCAAGAAACTCTAAAACTTCTAAAGCTTTTTTATGCTGTTCTTTAGTAAAGTCTTGATGTTTAAAAACACCAATAGAACTAAAATAACCACTTAAAACTACTTCATAAGTACTTAAAAAACTTCCTTGTTTTTCAAAATAGTTATGTAAATCATTTGTAATAATTCCTAGGTTCTTTTTTAAATCAAGGATACCCCATCTTTTTTTGCCAAACATCTCTTTTTTAAATGGATATTTAGTATTTGGATAAAGGTCATTTGATATAAGTTTAATAAGTGTAGATTTACCACTTCCATTTGAACCTAGTATCACCCAATGCTGTTTTTCTTTAATCTTTAAATTTATATTTTCAAGAATTGGTTTAACATCATAACTTACATATATATTTTCAAAATCTATAATTGAATCTGGATTTTTATTATTCAAAATAGCATCCTTTTTGTTCTTTTAATTTAATATTATACATCAGAATTCTTTATTTTTACACTCTTTATTTAGCATAATGATAATTAGTATTAGTATTATCTATTTTTAAGTTTTATCTTGCTAATATTCTGAGATTAATTATCAAAAAGGAAAATAAACAAATGAAATTATTACACTTAACGGCAGCTTCATTACTTCTTTCAAGTAGTATGTTTGCAAATGACACTATTGATGCTTCAATTAAAAATGGAACAGTATCAGGTGATGTAACACTTTATGCAGAAAAAACAAATAAAAAAGGAAATAATCCAGATGAAGGTTTTACATCTGGTTCAATTGGACTTGGATATGAAACAGCTGATTTTAATGGTTTTAAAGCATCTGTAGGATTTAGAGGAAATCATGACTTTTCAGAAGTTGAAGATGGAGATTACGGAAATGAAGATACAAAAGCATTAGTTCATACTGCAAATATTTCATATGGAAATGATCTTGCAAATATAACTATTGGTAGACAAGAAATTGACTTAGAGTGGATGGGTGACTTTCATGAAGCAGCTGTTGTTGGTGTTACTGCAGTTCCTAATACAGAAATCACTTTAGGATATACAAAAAGAATTGCTACTGCTGATGCAGATGCCCAATTAGAAGCATTTGAAAAAGTAAATGATGATAAAGGTGCTTATGTATTAGATGTAAAATATGAAGGAATTGAAGGTTTAGTTCTTAATCCTTACTATTACAAAGCAGAAGATGTAGCAAGTTGGTATGGTCTTAAAGCTGATTATGATACTGATGCATTTGGTGTAACTGGACATATTGCTGCTTCAAGTGAAGATGCATCTTCAAATGATGGTCAAATTATGCATTTAGAAGCTAGAACTTCTGTTTCTGCTTTAGGGTTAAATGCAGGATATATTACAACAGATAAAGATGCAGGCATTGGTAGTATGGATACAGCAGGAGATAATATTAGTCCTCTTGAAGATGGTAATCAAGTTTATGTAGCTGATGCGGACACTACATATATTGGATTAAGTTATGAAATTGCAGGTCTTGAACTTGGTTCTATTTATGGACAAACTAAATATGCACAAGATAAAGAGAAAGAATTAAATATTACTGCTGATTACAGTATTACAGATAACTTATCAACAGGATTACTTTTTGTTGATGTTAATGCACAAAACAGTGATGATGATTATAATAAAATTACAGCAACTTTAGCATACTCTTTCTAGTTGGAGATTAAATTAATATCTAAATTTCGAATCTAAATATTTCAGTAAAAAGGGGGAAAGTTTAAACTTTCCCCCTTTTTTTATAAATACTTTTTTTACTATTTATCTTCTAAAAGATGTTCATATCTTTTATCTGTTAATAACTTCATAAAAGCAACTAAAGAATCAACTTTTCTATCATTTTGTTTTTTAGCTTTTAATTCATCTAAAGATATAGTTTCTTTAACTTCAGGCTCATCCCAAGCTTTATTTGTTTCGGGATTTAAGGTTCTTTCTTTATTGTTATATTTATCATAAAACTCTACAACTGTTTTTAACTCTTTAAATACACCATTATGCATATATGGAGCAGTTACGGCTACATTTCTAAGTGTCGGAACTTTATACTTTCCTTTTTGATTTTCATCATTAACAGCTGGATTATTTAAAAGTCCTCCATCTATTTCTTTTACACCATTTTTTGCTCGAAGTTCATGATTTATTGGTGTTCCAATATTATGATATTCATAATTTGTAAATGTCTCACCTAGTTTATCTTCACCTTTTAAAACATGACAAGTTGCACAAGAGTTGTTATTGTTTGAGAAGAAAAGTGTTCTTCCTAAATCTTCTAAAGGAGTTAAATCATACTCACCTTTTAAGAATCTATCATATTTAGAATCAAAAGGAGCAAACTCTTTTGTCATCTCAAACTTTGCAATTGAATCAGTCATAGCACTATATGCTTTTGCTGTTGTTAAGAAAATATCTTCACCATAAATACTTTTAAAAGCACTTACATAATATGAATTTTCTTTTAATCTTTCAACTGTAGTCTCTTTTGATGCCATTCCCATTTCAATTGGATTAGTGGGAGGTCCTCCTGCTTGTGTTGCAAGATTAGTTTCTCTTCCATCCCAAAATTGTCCACCTATGTACTTCTTTTTCTTTTTATCATAATAAAATTCAGGACTAAACATAGCATAAGCAGCACTTGGTGCTTGTCTATCTCCAAGAGAGTGTCCATCATCACCAAGAGATGCCATAGCTTTAATTCCATTATCTCTATCATCTACGAATCCAGCTTCTGGATTATGACAAGTTGCACAAGATTGTGTTCTATTTTTAGATAAGTTTTTATCAAAAAACAAGACCTTTCCTAATACTTCTTTATTTTTTGTTTGTTCTTCCATTTGTGCTTTGCTAAGTGTTGTATTTGTACAAGCACCTAAAAGAATTGCACTTGTGATTAAGGCAAAAGTATTTATATGTTTCATTTTAGTTTTTCTTCCTTGTTATAATTTTTTTAAATGGATAAATCAGTAGATTTGTAAGTGTTGTATAGTTTTTCATTTGTTCATTTCGAAGTCCAAACTTTAGAACTTTTACTTCATTTGAGAGTTTTAAAGTTCCAAAAATTCTATCCCATACGCTTAAATATCCTCCATAGTTTTTATTAAAATACTTTTTACTATGATGAATTTGATGTTGCTTTGGTGAAATAAACCATTTTTCTAAAGCTTTAAAATAAGCTAATGGAATATGTGAATGTCTTAAATTAGAACCCAAAAGTGAAAAAACAAAAATAAAGATATTAGCCCCGAATACCTCAACAAGTCCAATTTTTGAGCCAAAGAAGTAAATAAATATTCCAGTTACAAAACCAATAGAAATTGAATATCTAAATCCAAAAAGAATATTTTCAACAGGATGAACTCTATAAAAAGTCAAAGGATTTAAAACTTTAGCACTATGATGAACTTTATGAAACTCCCATAAAAATGGAATAGTATGTAAAAGTCTGTGTAGCCAATATCTTGTAAAGTCACTTACAATAAACAGTGTAATAGTATATAGTACAAGTGTATTTTCATAAGAAAAATTTTGAATCTGATTAAAACCAAACTCATAATAAAGATTTTTATTTATGAAAAATGCAATAGATTTTGCACTAATTACTATTGGAATAATCATCATAACTTTTATAAAATACGAAAGTATAAAATAAGAATAATCTAATTTTGCACTTGAGTGAAGCCAAAGTTTTGAGCTAAAAATCACTCTACTTTGCTTTTTATTAAAGTATAGATAAATTATTGCAATAGCAATTGATGAAAGTATATAAACCCAGTAAGTTCTTTTATCTGGGTTTATTAAATACTCTTCTAAAAAAGTATAGAAGTAACTATCCAATTTTAGTCACCATCTGCATCTAAAATTTTTGCATTAATTGACAGCTCTTCTAACATCTCTACAAAAAGTACTACATGGATTGTATTTATATTTTCATATAACTCTTTTGTATTTGAAAAATCATCATTTTTTATTTGCTTAACTAATTCTAAGGATTTATTTAAAGACTCTCTTAATCTTTTCATTTCTTTTCCATCAGTTAGCCTTATTAGATAATCACCATAATCTGTAAACTCTTCATTATCTAAAATATTTTTATATGTATTTAAAACAGCTTCAATTGCATTTGAAGAGTTCTTACTTAAGAAATACTCAGCTCTTTTATTATCAGGATCATCTTCATATTTTTTAGTAAACCCAGCAACATCACCTACTCTCCACTCTTTTAACTTATAAGTATTTTGAATGATTGCATTAATGGTAACTGCATTTGCTTTTTTTAAATCACCTAGAAACTTATCTTTTTGTAAAATATACTCATCTTTTATATCATTTAAATGACTTGTAATTCTGTCTAAAATTGTAATTGTGATTTTATTTTCTCTTATATTTTTAATATCTTTTGAAAACAACATATATTCTAAGGCATTAATAGATTTTAATGAGTTTTTAAATAATACTACTCTTATCTCATCTTTACTTTTAATAGCACGATCTAGTTGTTCTGTTATATCTTCATTTCCATTATGAAAAATATCTATGTATCGTGGAGTATCTATAAAGTCTTCATTTATATCTCCTAAAATATAAAATGTTTCTATACTCTTCCATGAATTTACAAGTTTTGAAAACTCTTCTTTTGATTTTCTTTCATCATTTTTTACAACTGCTTCTTTTAAACTCTTTATATCTTTTATTGCTCTTTTGACATCAGTAATAATCACTTTTTCATATAAAGTATCTAATATCTCTTTGTTTTTTTTCTCATCTTTTGCATCGTTTACATTTGCAAATGTAGTTGTTATACATAATATTCCTACTATTAGTAGATTTTTAATTACCTTCATTTCTTATACCTCATTTAAAAATTTAATTAATTTTTCTCTTGATTTCTTATCAAGATTCATATATTTTTCTTTTGCATCATTTGCTTCTCCACCATGCCAAAGAATTGCTTCTTGGAAAGTTCTTGCACGTCCGTCATGTAAAAGTCTTGCAGCTTTCTTATTTATCTTTTCATGAAGAGCTAATCCCCATAAAGGTGCGGTTCTCCATTCATTACCATTTGCTTTAAATTCACTTCTTCCATCAGCTAAGGCCTCACCCATATCATGAAGTAACATATCAGTAAATGGTGATATTTTAATTCCTGATTTTGTTGTAAAAGAGTCAATATGACATTTAGCACAAGAGATTGATTTAAATATCTCTAAGCCCTCTTTATATGCTTTTGTTTTTTTAGCACTATATGTTTTTCTATTTTTTATATAAAAACTAATAGCATCTAATCTTTCATCTGTAAGGTCTATTAAATCTCTTGGTTTATCAGCATCATTACAAGCCTTTTGATTTTTTGTACAATTATCTTTACTAAAAAGTGAAGTTGTTAAGCCCATATCATTAAAAGCAGCATCAGCACTTTGATGCTTTATAGAAGAAGTACTAGCTTTCCAGCTATAACGTCCTAGTTTTATTTGTTTATCTTTTGGAGAATAAACAAAGTTTGCACGTCCTGAAATACCATCATTGTCTTTATCAAACTCATCAACATTTTTCAATATATCTTCATTTGATATATCTTCTATATATCCTAAGCCATTTAAACTAGGAGCTATTCTAAAAGTCAAAATTGTATCTTTATGAAGTTCTCCATACTGTAATTCTTTTAATCCATAACTAGGTTTTAAAAGTGTAGCAACTTCACCATCTGGAAACTTTACTTTTATCTCTTCATATTTAATATCAGGTTTTGCCTCGTAATTAACACCATGAATTCCATTTATCGCTACTTGTCCACCGTAAACTGGTTCTATTATTAAAGGGCTTGTTTTTAGTATTTCTTGATGCTCTTTTGAATTAGTTGAAGGAATAGATAATTTTGCTATTAAACTTCTTGAAAATTGCATATTTTTATTATATACACTTCCTCTTCCATTTGCGGGATGACAAGATACACATGTATTTGCATTAAATAAAGGTCCTAAACCATCTCTTGCTGTTGTTGCACTTGGCGCTTCAACCCAAGGAATTACAAAGAAACTTCTTCCAAGAATAAACTTATCATATTGTTCATCATTTAAATTTTCTATAGGTTTTAAAAGAAGTGACTTATCTTTTATATTTGAAATATTTGAGCTAGAGCCATTAACGACAAAAAGCCCTATAGCAAAAATTGCTACAAGGCTCTTATTTAAAATAGTGCTAAAGGACAAGCTAGATTTTTGTTTCATCAGCGTCTGTTACATCTTCTTGTGTTAAAGAAATTCCATTTGCATTTGCTACATTTACCATTTCATCACCTAGTTTTCTCATCTCATTTTTAAGTTTTACAATAACTTTTGATTGAGGATTATCAGCTTGAATTTGGTAATCAAAGTGAGCACTAGTCATTGCAACTTTATTTACACTTGCAATTTTTGTTTCAATAGATTTCATTAAAGAAATGATTCTTTTTTGATCTTCCATAGGTAATGCATCTAACATAGATTTACCGTATGATTCATTTTTATATGTAGAAGTTAATACATTTCTAAAACCTAAGTAATTAGTTGTAATATCTCTATGTGTATTATCAGAGAAACAAGAATGCTCATCTTCTTCACTTGGCGTTAAAACTGCAACTGCAATTCTTTCATTTGCAAGTTCAGACTTCATAAATACACCCATTCCTGCAATTACTTGTTTTAAAGCATCACTTGAGCTAATATTTTTTGAAGCATCATCACCACTTAGTTTTCCTAAGAATGCATTTTTATATAAACCATTTTCACTCCAAGCACTAGCAACTGTTTGTAAATCAGATACAATTTTTGCTGATGCTGCTTTTAAAAATGCAATTCTTCTAGGAGCATTTGAATCGCTGACATAATCACTTAATGGTCTTTGTCCTGCAGTTTTTGCACCATTTGTAATAGAGTCTTTTACAAAGTTAGAGTAATCTTGATCTTGTCCCCATAATAAGAACTCAATAGCATGATAACCAGTAGCAACATTTGCATCTCCACCATTTTCATTTAACGCTGTAATTGCATCAACTGTAATATTTGAAACGTTTACAGCACTTGCATCTTCACCACCTGGATTAAAAGAACCAACGGTATCAATAATATTTCCAGATGTTCTTTTTCCATTCGCATCAATTGTATAATCAATCATATTCTCATCTAAAGGCCATGCATTAAGTTGTCCCTCAAGTGAACCATAAATATCTGCAACCCAACCTTCTTCTGCATCAATAGGACCATTTGCAAGTCTAAAGATTTCTGTTTGACCATAAGATTCTCTTGAATTTAACCAAGCAATTTTTGCATTTGAAAAAGTTTTTTCATTAGGTGTTGAAGAAAATTCTTCAATTGCCATTTGTAATGCTTTTGCCCCATTTAATGCATCTGTATAATTTGCTTGTGCAATTTTTGCATATCCAGCTAAAAGTGGAGATGTTTTAGTCATTTCCATTTTTTTTGTAGTTTCCATATTTTCAAGATTTGTAACACAACCTGAAAAAGATAAAGCAGCAGCTAATCCAACTGATACTGTGATTAATTTTAAATTTAACATTTTAGTTTCCTGTACTAATAATTATTATCATAAATGATTTGTGACATTCTAGTAATATTTTTCTTAAGTACTACTTAATACTAATAATGGTTATCATTTATATTATAAACTTAGCAAAACCATTATTTATAATTTTTTGATATACTTACGAAAATATAAGGTTACAAATGAAAAATAAACTATTACAAATATTATTTATCTCTTTTATAGTAGTAACTATGCAAGGATGTATAGTAGGCACTGTAGTATCAGCACCTTTTAAAGTTGCAGGTGCAGTTGTAAATACAGTAACACCTGATATAGTTGGAGATACAATTTCTGGCACTGGTGATGTTATAGATGCAGTGATACCGTTTTAAATGAATGATTTAATCTCTGAACTAATAGGTTTTAGTATTGTTACAATAGTTGTAATAATGCTAGCGTACTTCACTTCTAAATTAGAAAAGAAATATAAAGATAAAAATAAAGAAGATTAATACAATTAAAAGTTTTTCTTATACTTAAAAAATATTATTTATTACAAATATTTATAATATTTTAGATAAAATATTCTTAATATTTATCTTAAGGAAGAAAGATGTCAAGAGAAGAAAATAATATAGAGAAATTTTCTATAGCCAAAAAGATGGCTATTTTTGGAATAGTTATTTTTATTGTAATTTTAATTGCAACTATTATTAAATACAATATTATAAAAGAATCAAAAAATGATTTTTATATGTATTCACAAAAAGCAGTTGTAGGTAAAATTTTAGTATTAGAAATAGGAAAAGATTTAAACTATATAAGTAGATGTACTAGAGATATTATGCTAGGAAATGCTTATGAAAAAAATATTGCTAAAATAGAAAAAAGTAAAAACAATATTATTAAAGCTTTTGATGAGTTAAAAACTACAGTAATCGGTACTCCAAATGAAAAAGAAAAACTTTTAAATATTTCAAAATCAAAAGAAAAAACAATTGCATTTATTGATGATGGCTATAACAAAATGAAAGCACTATCAAATCAACAAAGAACTCCTGATCTTTTAGCAAAAACATATCAATCTTATAAAAAAGATGCAACACCTCTTGCAAATCTATCTAGAGAAGCTTTTTCAAAAATTATTAAAACAAAAGATAAAGGTCTTGAAAAAAGAACTCTTATGTTAAATAATGATTTAAATACTTTAGGTACTTTTATTTTTATTGAAGCATTAGTAATACTGTTTTTAATAATCTCTTATTTATTATTTTTAACTAAAAATATTTCTAATTCATTAAAACAATTTAAATTAGGATTAATTTCATTCTTTGACTTTTTAAATAGAAAAACAACTAATACAGAGTTAATAGATATAAAATCTAAAGATGAATTTGCACAAATGGCTACTATTGTAAATAGTAATATTGAACTAATTAAAAACAATTTTGAAGAAGATAATAAATTAATAGATGATGCATCAATTGTAATAAATAAAGTTAAGCATGGTTGGTATTCTCAACATATTGAAGAATCTACAAATAATCCTACTCTTACTATTTTAAAAGATGGAATAAATGATATGATTATTGCTACAAAGCAACATATATATAATATAAATCTAATATTAGAAGAGTATGCAAATTATAATTATACGAAAAAACTAGAGATTGAGGGAATTGAAAAAGGCGGTGTTTTTGAACTTTTAACAACAGATATCAATAAACTAAGAGATGCCATAAATACGATGTTAAGAGAAAATAGAGAAAATGGATTAACTCTTGATAACTCTGCTAGTATTTTACTTACAAATGTAGAAAAACTAAATAGCTCTTCAAATGAAGCTGCTGTAAAACTTGAAGAAACAGCGGCAGCTTTAGAAGTAATCACAGGAAATATAAATACTTCAACTGAAAAAATTGCTCAAATGTCTAAAATATCTAATTTAGTTACATCTTCAGCAACTACAGGAGAAAACTTAGCAAATAAAACAACACAAGCAATGGATGAGATAAATGAAAAAGTTACTGCTATTAATGATGCAATTACAGTAATTGATCAAATAGCCTTCCAAACAAATATTCTTTCATTAAACGCAGCAGTTGAAGCTGCAACTGCAGGTGAAGCTGGAAAAGGTTTTGCAGTTGTTGCACAAGAGGTTAGAAATCTTGCAAGTAGATCTGCTGAAGCTGCTAAAGAGATAAAAGACTTAGTTCAAGATGCTAATTTAAAAGCAAATGAAGGAAAACAAATATCAGATGAAATGATTAAAGGATATTCTGGATTAAACAATAATATCAATGAAACAATAAGTTTAATATCTGATATTTCAGAATCTTCTAAAACGCAACAATCATCAATTCTTCAAATCAATGATGCAATAAACTCTTTAGATAAACAAACACAAGAGAATGCATCAGTTGCAAGCCAAACAAACGATATTGCAAGTAATACATTAAAAATTGCATCAGATATTGTTAAAAATACTGAGGATAAAGAGTTTGAAGGTAAAAGTACAATAAAAAGTAGAAAAATAACACAAGCTTCTGCTGATAAAGAGATAAAAATAGAGGAAGAAAAAATAGTAGCTAAAAATGTCATAGAGAAAAAAACTCTTGTTAAACAAAGTCCTAAAGAAGAGCAGTTTTCATCAAATATAAAAGATAATGATGAGTGGGAAAGTTTTTAGAATATAAATAAAAACAAAACTTTATATAGTCCTTAAATAAATTAAGGCTATATAAAATATTATATAGAACTATTATGTTATACTTATTACATACTAACAACAAATAGAAAGTATTATGAAAAGACTACAAGCTCAATTATCTCTTATCATTTCAGTATTACAAGCTTCCTTTATATCTTTGGTTCCATATTATATATTATATTCTTTTATACTCTTATCTATTGAACTTGCAAAAAGTTTTATTGATTTTGGTCCAAGTTTTAATATTCAAGACTTAAATAATCTTTCATCATTAATAAATGGAATATTACCTGTTTTAATAAATATAAGTATTTCTTACCACTTAGTAAATCTTTACTATACAAGTATAAATAAATTATTAACTATTGTATTATCTTTACTTGTATATTTATCTGTTGATTTACTTTTAAATGTAAAAGATATCAATAGTTATGTTTTCCCAAATTCTTTTATAATGGCTATAATCATTCCTATTTTTATATCTTTTACGATTTCTAAAATTATGATTATATTTGAAAAGTATGAAAATGATTTAAAAAGTAGTTTATCAAATAATATCTCATCTGCAATTGTTTATATTCTTCCTTTTATTATTACATTTTTTATATCTATTTCATTTTTTTATTTTTTAGGAATAAGTATAAATCTTGATTCAGGTATTGAAATCTTTACTAAAAGTAGTGAAGAAGCACTACTATTTTTGCGTATTCTTATTTCAAATCTTTTATGGTTTTTTGGTATTCATGGAATCAATTTTTTTGATGCTATTGTAAACATA
>NZ_WFKJ01000059.1 GCF_009208075.1 Poseidonibacter ostreae
GATAAGAGCTAATTCATTTACAAGTGCAATATTTACATCTCTTTGAGTATTCTCTATTACTTTTGCTGCTTCTGCTACTTTTATTGAGCTTGCTTTATGTGTTCCTGCAGTAATAATACTTTTATAAAGGTTATCTACTTCATCAGCAATTTGAGGTGTTGAACCTGCTGTAATTTTAAGAATTTTTGTAACAGTATGCTCTTTATCACCTGGGTTAATTCTCTCAGGAGAATATCCACAGAAGAAGTCTTTATTAAAAGTCATACCTGAAGTAGCTTCTAGTTGTGGTACACATACTTCTTCTGTAACACCTGGATAAACAGTTGATTCATAAATTACAATATCATCTTTTTTAAGTACTTTACCAATCATTTGTGATGATTTTACTAGAGGAGTTAAATCTGGTCTATTTGAAGAATCAATAGGAGTTGGAACTGTTACTATATAAATATTTGCATCTTTAATATCATCTAGTTTACAAGAGTAAGTAATATTATCTTTTACTTCAACTAATTGTTCTTTATTTAATTCTAAAGTTCTATCAAAGTCATTATTTAGCTCTTCTACTCTTGGTTCATTAATATCAAAACCTACTACAGTATATTTTTTTGCAAAGGCTGCTGCTAGTGGCAGACCTACATATCCTAGGCCTATTATACATATTTTTTTATTCATTTAAAACCTTTTAAATTTCTATATTTTTTAATAATTTAGAAAAATCAACTTTTTCTTTAGTACTATTTACAGTATGTGCTAAATCATGAAATTTTGTATGATGTTTTTTACTTCTTAATTCTATGATTGATATATCAGCATTACTATTAGCTCTTGCTTCACTTAACATTGAAGTTGAATCTATTGTAATAAATAATTCACTACATAGTTTTATAAAATCTGGTATTGGATTAATTGTTGGTGTTTCTGAATAAATAAGCTTATAATCAAACTCATATTCACTCAATAAATCTTCAATCTGTTTTGATGTTCTTCTTGATGTAGTAATATATTTTAAGTAACCATCATAGTTTTTAAATATTAAGTTTAAAACATTTTTAATATTCTCAACATCCATTTTAAAAGTACCATTATCTCCACCTAAAATTATTCCAATAGATTTCTCTTTTGATTTAATTATATTCTTAGAAGTTGTATATGATAGATTTAAAGGTACTGCAATGATATTTTCTAATTGAGGTGGGTTATCATGTTTTTGTGCAATAATATAATCAAAATCATCATATCTATAAGATTTTGGAAGCATAAGAGCTATTGATTTTAAGTTATGTGTTTTACTAATAAACTTATTAAAATAATAAGTACTAGAACCTGTACTTACAACTGCATCATAAAATTCATAATTATATTTTTTATAATCTTTAAATAATTCATCAGAATATCTTTCAAATTTGTCTAAAATATATGAAGACAATTTAAATATTTTTAATTTAAATTTAACTTCTAAAATATCATAACTTATATTTTTTATTTTACAAAAGGCAATTGATTGATTTAAATGACCTGGTTTTCCATCACTTATTATTAGTATTCTTTTCATATATCTCTCTATAATGATTTTTGAACCTTTTATGGGGCCAAAACCACTGTTTTTTATCTTCGTGTATTATAGCAGATAATGCATTAGCTTGTAGTTGAGATAACTCTTTTATATCATTTTCTTCATTTTCAGTTTTTATAGGATAAATTGGAGGATAGATTTTCATCTTATATTTATAATCATCTTGATTAAACATTCCAATAGGAACAATAACTGCATTAAATTTTCTTGATAATAAAGATGATGTTGAACTTTGATATGCTTTTTTACCTAAAAATTCGACTTCTGTTCCATCTTTAGAATTAATATTTTGATCTATTATTAAAGAAACTGCTTCCTTTTTCATTAAAGCTTTAACAAGCTTTTTAACAGCACCATTTCTTAAAATTACTTTTGAACCACAAGCTTCTCTTGCTTTTATAATAAAGTCATCTATTTCTTCAAAATTTGATTGTCTCATAACTTGGTGGGTATGCATAATCATTTTATTCATATAAGTACCAGCCATATCCATATTTCCATAATGTGCAGAAATAAAGATTATAGCTTTCTTTTCATTTTTTAGTTTTTCAATAATTTCTTGATTTTCAATAGTAATACTTTTTTTAAGTTCTTCATCTGTAATATCTAGATTTTCAATTAATGATTGTGCCCATAAAAGCATATTAAAATATGAATATTTTTTAATTTCTTCTATCTCATTTTTATTAAGCTTTTCAAAATTTTCATTTTTTCCATCAAATACAAGATTTAAGTTTGCTTCAATTATTCTATTTGTTTTTGATGAGAGTAAGTAAGCTATTTTTGCTAAGCCTCTAAAGAAAGCTCTTCGTAAAGATGTAGGTAGTTTTCTTAAAATAAATACTAAAGCTAAAAAAAGCCTATAAACAAGCTTTTTCATTATAAAATCTCTAGATTAAACTCTTTAGGTAATTCTAATTTTTCAATATTTGAATTAATTAAAAAAGTTTTATTTTCTAACTCTAATTTTAGTGTATTATTCTCTTCATCTAGTATATATTCAATTTTTGGTTTAGATAAATCTTGATTAGTAGTAATATTTAAAGAAATCATAAAAGACAACCATCTCATTACATCAAGAGAGGGAAGGAGTTCTTCATATTCTTGAATATCTTTTTTTGATGGTAGTGACTTCTTTGAAAACTTAATAGTATGAGCAATAATAACTCTTGTTGTATGTAAAAAATCATAAGAAAGACCATTTAGTATAAAATCAAAGGCATTATCATTAGATTTATAAAAGTTAAGTGCTGAACCTATTGAGTAAAGTTTTGAAGCAATTACTAAATAGGTTTTATATTTATCTTCAAGGTTATGAACGGGCTTTAAAACATCAAATATTTTCGAAGCATTATTTCCCATATAAGCACTTTGTTTTGGATCAATTTCAAATCTATCAAGAAGTGATCGTACACTAACATTAAAATTTGAAGGAAATTTGCAGTTTGATGTTCTTAATAAATCACTTAAATAAACACCCTCCCGTACACCAGCTCCTGAAGTAATAACTTCTGATATATGTAGCTCATCTAAAATAGTTTTTAATATAAAAGTACCTTCTTTAATCGTATCAAATCTATCTTTTTTGATACCTAAAGCTTTTAATTCATTATTATCTTCAGCATTTATGATTTGAAGTAAAAAGTCTTCTTCTTTTGAAACTTTATATTTATATCCATGTAAAATATCTAAAGGATATTCATTTCTTTGCATAATTAGTTTTGATACAGATCTAATACTTCCACCAATACCTACTATTACATCTGGTATCTCAATATTTTGTTCAAAAATCTTTTTTAAATTATCTAGAATATATTTTTTTGCACCCTCAATATCATTTTTATTAAAGAAAAGTTCTTTAATTCGAACTGTTCCTATATTTAAAGATATTGATTTGATAATTGTATTATCTTTTACAAAACAAAATTCCGTAGAACCTCCACCAATATCTACAGTAACAAAACTATCATTATGTAGTAAGTTTAAGGCAGCAACTCCACCATAATATGCTTCTTTTTCACCATCTATAATTTTGATACTCAAACCAAAATCTTTTTTGATTCTTGATAAAAAAACTTTTGAATTAGGAGCATCTCTTAAAGCTGACGTTGCAACACAAATTACTTTTCTTGATTTTAGGGATTCAGATATATTTAAAAAAGATTTCATAGATTCATAAGCACGTTGCATAGGTATTTCTTGAAGGTTCCCATTATTTTCATAACAGCCTTCTGAAATTTTAACCCTACTTTTCGTTTCATTTATTAAGTTAAATGCGAATCTACTACTTTTTTGTAGTACAACCATACGCATTGAGTTAGACCCAATATCAATTATAGTTGTAACTTTTGACATATTAAACTTCTTCTTCTGCTAACTGTTTGTATTTAAACTTTAATTCTTCCATTGTTTCTTGATTATCAGGATCTATGATAATACAATCAACTGGACAAACCTCAATACAAGAAGGTTCTTCATAATGACCTACACATTCTGTACATCTATCAGAATCAATTAAATATATTGGATCACCCTCTTCAATTGCATAATTTGGGCACTCTTCTCTACATGCATCACAAGCGATACATTCATCAGTAATAATTAAAGACATTAACACGTTCCTAGTTTAAATTATATATCTTGGAGTTATAACTAATTATTCTTTATAATTTCTTTAATTTGATTGAATTTTTGTTTATTTTCTGCGATAAGTACAATTTTCTCTGTTTTGTATAAAAATAGTTCATTACAAATGTACAATGAAGCAAGAATATCAAACTCTCTTATATTTCCAGCAAACAATACAAAATCATAGTTTTTTGCATCACATAAAGATAATGCAACAGCACCTGGTGATCTAAATTTTAATTTTGCATGTCTTAATTTTGTACAAATTTCAGGAAAAGAATAAGCTCTTTCAAAAATACCTATTTTTTTGTTTTTTGAAACTAATAAACTATCTCTATTTTCTAAAAAATACTCTTTTTTAATATCATCATTAAAAGCTTTATAAGTTAACACACCCGTTACTAAATTACAAACAAAACCAGCAAGTGTGATATTGTCAGAAACTAATGCAACAGATGTTCCATAATAAGGTAAATTTGAAGAGAAATTATCACTACCATCTAGTGGATCAATAATTATGTCAAACTTTTTGTCATTACTTAATTTTCCACACTCTTCTGAGTAAATATTTCCAAAAACTTGTAAGTATTTTATAAATAAATTTTCTGCAAGTAAATCAATATTTAGTGTTTTATCACCACCAAATCCAATTTGTTCTGAATAGTTTAAATCTTCGTATGTAAGGGAGTTATTAATATATAAAAATAGTTCTTTGTTTGCTAATATTACAGCCTTTATAAAAGAGTTTTTATAAAGGTCTGTAATTTGAATATTCATTGAGTTAAGCTAGTGTTTTAATAATTGCTCTAGCAGCATCTCTACCATCTGCTGCAGCAGTAACTGCAAGATGTGCACCTCTTTCACAATCTCCACCTGCATAAACTTTATTATTTGAAGTTTGGAAAGATTTATTAATCTCTATTCCACCCCAAGAATTAGTTTCTACATTTAAATCATTTAAAAATGCTGGTGCTTCAGGAGAGAACCCTAAGGCAAAAATAATGATATCGGCTTCTTCTAAATATTCACTTCCTTCATTTATAACAACTTTTTGTCTTCCTGATGCATCAGGCTCGCTCATTGATGTTGTAAGTAATTCTACACCTAATGCAAGTTCGCCATCAGTCTTAATAGCTTTAGGACTTACATTAAATACAAATTCAACACCCTCTTCTTTTGAATTAACAACTTCTTTTTTAGAGCCAGGCATATTAGTTTCATTACGTCTATAAAGACATTTAACACTACTAGCACCCTCTCTAACTGAAGATCTAACACAATCCATAGCAGTATCACCACCACCAATAACAACAACTCTTTTGTCTTTTACATCAACAAAATTAACATTATTATTACCAAGGTTTCTTTTTTGAATACCTGTTAAGAAATTAATTGCTAAATGAACATTAGATGATTTTTCACCCTCAATTCCTGCATATCTACTAGCTGTTGCTCCAATTCCAATAAAGATAGAATCAAACTCTTCTTCTAACTCTTTTGCAGATTTATCTTTTCCAATTTCACAATTTAAATGAAGTTTCATTCCAGCTTCTAATAGCCAATTAACTCTTCTATCAATTGTTGTTTTATCAAGTTTAAATCCAGGGATTCCATACATTAAAAGTCCACCAGCTCTATCAGCTCGTTCAAACATTTCAACTTGGTAACCTTTTCTTAAAAGAAAAGTTGCTGCAGAAATTCCTGCAGGTCCAGAACCTATAATTGCGATTTTTTCTTCTTTTTTATTATTAGAAAAAGTAGGTTTTAACCCTCTTTCAAATGCTGCTTCTGAAACATGAGTTTCAACTGCACCAATTGATATTGCACCATGCCCAGTATTTAAAGAACAAGCACCTTCACAAAGTACATCTTGAGGACATATTCTTCCTAAGATTTCAGGGAAAGGAGATGTTTCATTTGATAAAGCAAAAGCTAAATCTGGATTTTTTGTCGCAGTTTGCTTAAGCCATGCTGGAATAAAGTTTCCTAAAGGACAACCTGTATGACAATATGGATCTCCACATTGCATACATCTGTCAGCTTGCTCTTTAGCTCTTTGTTTTCCAAATACTTGATATACTTCATCATAATCTTTTAATCTTAAAAGAACATCTCTTTTTTCAGGACTAATTCTTTCAAATTTTGTAAAATTTAACATATTCTAATCTCCCTCATCTGGATCTAATGGTAATACTGTCATATTTTTAGGTTTTACCATCCAGAAGTTTCTAATTTCAGATCTAAAGTTTTGTAATATTCTATCAGCTTCGTAACTTTCAGTTTCATGAAGATAGTCTAGTAATAATCTTTTTAAATAAAGTCTTTCTCTTTCAGTATCATCAGTATCAATTCGAACTGCTTCAATTAACTCTTGATTCATTTTATCAACAAAACCTTTTTCAGGATCATAAACAAAACCAATACCACCAGTCATACCAGCTCCAAAGTTAATTCCTGTGTTTCCTAAAATAACTACGATTCCACCTGTCATATATTCACAAGGGTTATCACCAGTTCCTTCAACAACAGAAATACATCCTGAATTTCTAACTGCAAATCTCTCACCTACAGAAGCTCTAATATATAACTTACCACCAGTAGCACCATATAAACAAGTATTACCACCACCTGCAAAGTTTTGACCTTGATGTCTTGGATTAATGATGATTTTACCACCATTCATTCCTTTACCAACATAATCATTAGCAGCACCATCTAAATGTAAATTCATACCATGAGAAAGGAAAGCACCAAACGATTGTCCAGCAATACCTTTAAGATTAATATTAATAGAGTTTTCAGGTAAACCTTTATCTCCATAGAATCTTGCAATTTCACCTGAAATTAATGCACCAAATGATCTATTTAAGTTAGATATTTCACTATTAACTTTTATTGGAGAATTAGGGTTTTCAATAGTTCTATGAACTTTTTTAAGTAACTCTTTTTCATATTTATTATCATCGAAAGGAGCATTAGTCTCTTTTTGACAAGTATCAATACCATCAATTCTTCTTAAGATATTTTGGAAATCAAATTTCTTTGCAAAATCATCATCAATTACTTTTAATAAATCAGAACGTCCTACAATTTCTTCAATTGTTGAATAACCTAATGATGCAAGAATATTTCTAACATCTTCAGCAATAAATGTAAAGTATGAAATTAATCGCTCAACAGTACCCTCAAAATGATCTCTTAAACTTTCATCTTGAGTTGCAACACCAACAGAACATTTATTAGTATGACAAATTCTTAAAATTTTACATCCAAGTAATGTTAATGCAGCAGTACCAAAGGCATAAGATTCAGCACCAAGCATTGCAGCTTTGATTACATCCATACCAGTTTTTAAACCACCATCAGTTTGTACATGTACAAACTCTCTTAAGTGGTTAGCTTTAAGTGCATTGTGAGCTTCTGAAAGACCCATTTCCCAAGCATTACCAGCATGCTTAAGTGAAGTTAACGGAGCAGCACCTGTTCCACCGTCTCCACCTGAGATAATAATTTTATCAGCATAAGCTTTTGCAACACCTGCTGCAATTGTTCCAACACCAATTGAGGATACAAGTTTAACTGTAATTTTAGCTAATGGATTGATTTGTTTTAAATCAAAAATTAATTGTGCTAAATCTTCAATAGAATAAATATCATGATGTGGTGGTGGTGAAATTAAAGTAACACCTGCTACTGTATGTCTTAAAGTTGCAATTAATGGAGTAACTTTATGACCTGGTAATTGTCCACCTTCACCTGGTTTTGCACCTTGTGCAACTTTAATTTGTAACTCTTCTGCTGATCTTAAATATCCAGGAGTTACCCCAAATCTTCCAGATGCAATTTGTTTAATTTTAGAGTTTTTTAGTGTATTAAATCTTTTTGGATCTTCTCCACCCTCACCTGAGTTTGAAGAACCACCAATTGTATTCATAGCTTGGGCAATTGCTTCATGTGCTTCAGGAGAAATAGAACCACATGACATAGCAGCTGATGCGAATCTTTTAAAGATATCTTCTTTAGATTCAACACTACTTACATCAATAGCTTCTTTATCAGAATTAAATTCAAAGAAATCTCTAATAAACTTTTTATCTCTAGTTTCAACTAACTGTTTTAAACTATCAAAATCAGAAATGTCTTCTTTTTTACTAGCATTTTTATTGTGCATAGCTTTAGTAGTTGCTGGACCATAATCATGGTATTCACCACCATTAGAGTACTTATAGAAACCACCTAAATCAAGTGGGAACATACAATTTTCATCAATGTATGCATTTATATGAGATTTTTCAATTCTTGCTTCAATATCTTCATAAGTTAAACCAGCTAAATCAGTATAAGCACCCTCAAAACAATCTTCTGTAATCTCATCAGATAAACCAATAACATCAAATAATCCAGAGTTTCTATATGAAGCAATTGTACAAATACCCATTTTTGACATGATTTTTAATAAACCAGCATTTACAGATTTTTGTGTATTTTTAAGTAATCTTTGTAATTCATACTTAGATAATTCTTTTCTTTTAAATAATGCAACAGTAGTTGCATACATCATATATGGATAAATTGCAGTTGCACCAAATCCAATTAAAACAGCAGCCATATGAGGATCATAAACCTCTCCCGTTACTGTTACAATTGAAACTGAATGTCTTACTTCTTCTTTTAACAATTGGTGATTTATATATCCAACAGCCATAGCCATTGGAATTAATTTAGCTTTTTCTCCAACTTTTCTATCATCTAAAATAATAACAGAAACTTTTTCTTCTTTTACAGCTTTTACAACTTTAGCTGATAATGCAACTAATGAAGCTTTTAAGTCTGTAGTAAAAGTAGTTGAGAATGTTTTATTTTTATAATATGCATCATATCTTGGAGATTGCGTGTAACCAAAAGAGTGAAGAATATCAAATTTTTCTTTCATTAAAATAGGACTAGTTGTTTTTAATCTTTTTGCAAATTCTGGTTGCTCAGATAAAATATTATGAATCTGACCAAATCCTGTTTCTAAAGACATTACAACTTTTTCTCTATATGGATCAATAGGAGGATTTGTAACTTGTGCAAATTTTTGTTTGAAGAAATCAGTAAAATTTCTATTTACTTCAGAGAAACATGCTAAAGGAGTATCATCACCCATAGAACCAACTGGTTCTTTTCCATCTGTAGCCATTGGCTCAATCATTTGATCAATTGCTTCATAAGTAATATTGAAGTATTTTTGTTTCTTTTCTAAATCATCAAAGATATAATCACTTGTATTTAAGAAAGAATCTTCAATATATTCTTGGATATAATCCATGTCTTCGTTTAACCACTTAGAATAATATTGAGATGATTTTAAGTAATCATTAATATCATCTTCTTTTAATACTTTCCCATGCTTAAGGTCAAGTGCAATCATTTCTCCTGATTGTAATCTACCTCTTTCTAAAATATTATCTTCATCTAAAGATAATGTTCCGTATTCAGATGTAATATATAATTTATCATCTTTTGTAATTACATATTTAGAAGGTCTTAATCCATTTCTATCAATTAAACATCCAATATGTCTACCATCCGTTAAAGAAACAGCAGCAGGTCCATCCCATGCTTCCATTGCAGTTGCAGTATATTCATAGAATGCTCTTAAATCCGCATCCATATGTGGTGCATTTTGCCAAGGTGCAGGAACTAATGAACGTGCAGCTTTAAAGAAGTCAACGCCATTTGCTAACATAAATTCAAACATATTATCTAAAGAAGCAGAATCAGATGAACCTACTTGCAAGATTGGTAATAATCGTTTAATTTCTGCATCTGAGAAAATTTCTGATTTTAATTGTTCAGATTTAATTTCTACATTAAATCTATTTGCTTCAACAGAGTTGATTTCACCATTATGAGCAATTGCTCTAAACGGTTGTGCTAATTTCCATTGAGGTAGAGTATTTGTTGAGAATCTTTGGTGAAATAGTGAGAAAGAAATTTTAAAATCTTCATCTCTTAAGTCAACATAAAAATGCTTAATATGCGTAGGCATAATAAGACCTTTGTAAGCGATTACTTTAGATGAAAAAGTTGGAATATAAAAATCTTTTTTATCTATTAATTTATGCTCACACTCTTTTCTTGTTAAGTAAAGCATTGCATCAAATCTTTTTGATGACATTAAAGTATTAGGTACTACAAATACTTGAATAATATTTGGTAGAGAAGCTAGTGCTTGTGCCCCTAATGCATCCGTATCTACAGGAACTGTTCTTCTTAATACAACTTTTAAGTCATTGTTTTCACAAAACTCTTCAAATGTATCAATATCAGATAAGTCTTTAGCAAAAATCATAGCAATACCATAAGTTTCAGGTAAATCAACACCCTCTTTAGTTGCTACTTTTCTCATAAAATATTCTGGAATAGATAATAATAAACCAGAACCATCTCCAGTTTTACCATCCGCTGCTACTGCACCTCTGTGCATCATTCTTTCTAGTGAAGTTATTGCATCTTCTAAATTCTTATGGCTTTGTCTATTCTGCATATCAGCAACAAGACCAAACCCACAGTTATCTTTAAAAGAAGTTAGTAAGTCTAAATTACAACCCATCTTTTTCCTTTATGTTAAATCTTTATATATTCCATAGTAAAGTGCAATAATATACTTTAAATTTCTTTAAAATATGGTTAAAATCAATTGATATTAAAAGTGTTAAAAAAGTTCACAAATGCAACTGTAGTGCAATTTATATGAAACTAATAGCTAAGTTATTAGTACTACTTTATAGAATACTTTTTATACTACTTTTATTCAAGTCTTATAATTTTCTTTAACTATTAAATTAACTTAATAAGTATATATTTTCTTTATGTAAAAAAACTTTTATAATTTGCATAAAAATACATAATAGATACATAACTTTAGACTATAATTTTTTCATATCAAAAATTAAGGAGATATAATTATGAAAAAATTACTATTAGGAACTATCGCAGCAGCAGTGGTAGCAAGTTCATCAATGGCAGCAGATTACACGTTAAAGTTTTCTCACGTTGTAAGTGCAAACACACCAAAAGGTAAAGCAGCAGATTTCTTTGAAAAAAGATTAGAAGAGTTATCAGCAGGGAAGATTGACGTTCAAGTTTATCCATCATCTCAGTTATATAAAGATAACGCTGTTTTAAAAGCAATTAGATTAAATTCAGTTCAAATGGCAGCTCCATCATTTTCTAAATTTGGTAAAATTGTACCTAACTTAGCATTATTTGACTTACCATTTTTATTCAAAGATATTGACCACTTACATAGAGTACAAGATGGAGAAGTTGGACAAGCATTAAAAGATAAAGTTGCAGCTAAAGGTATTATTGCATTAAACTTCTGGGATAATGGTTTTAAACAATTATCAACTAATAAAGAACCTTTATTAACTCCAAAAGATGCACAAGGTCAAAAATTCAGAATTATGTCTTCAAAAGTATTAGAAGCTCAATTCCACGCAGTTGGAGCAAATCCACAAATGATGCCTTTCTCTGAAGTATATTCAGGCTTACAACAAGGTGTAATTGATGGTCAAGAAAATACAAACTCTAATATCTTTACTAAAAAATTCCACGAAGTTCAAAAACATATGACTATTACTAACCATGGATACTTAGGTTACTTAGTAGTAATGTCTAAAAAATTCTGGAATAGCTTACCAGCTGATTTACAAGCAAATGTAACTCAAGCTATGAATGAAGCTACAGAAAAAGAAAGAGAATATGCACAAGAATTAAATGATTCTCAATTAGCACAAATCAAAGCATATGCAGATAAAACTGGTAATTTAACAATTCATAATTTAACTGCTGAGCAAAAAGATGCTTGGAGAAATGCTGTAAGTAAGATTTACCCAGAGTTCTATTCTGATAAAACAATCGGAAAAGATTTAATTGAGAAAACAATAGCGACTAAATAATCATGATTAGGATTATAAGTAAAATTATAGGCTATATAAATCAATCAATAGCAGCCATCGGTATAACAGCCGGTGTTGCTGTTGCTTTTACTAATGTTGTTGCAAGATATGCTTTTGACGCGTCATTAGTATGGGCAACTGAGCTTACAATCTTTTTATTCCTTTGGAGTGCCTTCTTCGGTGCTGCATATTGTTTTAAAAAAGATGCTCATATTGCAGTAACTGTTGTATTAGATTTAATGCCTTCAAAAATAGCAAAAGTTATGCTTTTAATGTCACATACAGTGACAATTACATTTTTATTAGCAATTGCATATTATGGATATGAATATCTATTCCTTTTAATTGAACTTGATGAGAGATCAATTGATTTATGGGATATGCCAATGTGGATTGTGTATTTAGTAATTCCAATCTCTTTCTTTTTCGCAGCATTTAGAGTTGGTGAAAAGATAGTTCAGATTGTGAAAACTCCACATGAAGAAGTTGTTGCTGAAAGTGAAGCAGAACAAGTTTTAGCTGGTATGGGTGTTGGTGCAAAAAATAAAGATAATAAGCACGTAGAAAACTTAAATAATATAGTTAAAGAAGTTGAAAAGAAAACAGGAGGAATGTTATGAGTATAGCTGTACTATTTGGATTATTTTTCTTCCTTGTTATTTTAGGTGCTCCAATTGCGATATGTCTTGGTGCTGCTACATTTGCATCATTTATGATATTTACAGATCAAGATCCAATTATGATTGCATCTTTATTATTTGAAAAGATTGAACATTATTCATTAATGGCAATTCCAATGTTTATTTTAGCTGGAAACTTACTTTCAAAAGGAAGTGCCGCTAATAGAATTATTGAGTTTGCAAAATCAATCGTAGGACACCTTCCAGGTGGTTTACCAATTTCTGCAATTTTTGCATCTATTATTTTTGCAGCAGTTTCAGGAAGTTCACCAGCAACTGTTGTTGCAATTGGTTCTATTATGTTTGGAGCAATTATAAATGCTGGGTATCCTAAGAAATATGCCGTTGGTACAATTGCAACTGCAGGTTCTTTAGGTATTTTAATTCCACCTTCAATTGTTTTAATTGTATATGGAGTTACAGCTGAAGTTTCTATTGGTAGATTATTTATGGCAGGTGTTGTTCCAGGTATTTTACTTGGTGTTATGATGATGGTTGTTACATATATTGGAGCTGTTAGACTTGGATTTAAAAGAACTGAGCCTGCACCATTTAGAGAAAGACTTTCAAAAATGAAAGATGCATCATGGGGCCTTATGACAATTGTTATTGTTAT
>NZ_WFKJ01000006.1 GCF_009208075.1 Poseidonibacter ostreae
AAATCTTTTTAATAAAATACATAAAACACTTGACATTATAGAATCAATATTCTATAATAGTGTAAATGGAGATAGAATAATGGCGAGACCTGTAGAATATGATTTAGAAAAAGTACTTGATAGTGCAATGGAAATATTTTGGGAAAAAGGATATGAAGGTGTATCTATGGCCCAATTAGTTTCGCACACAGGTTTAAATCGTAGAACTATGTATTCTTTATTTAAAGATAAACAAGGACTTTTTAAAGATTCATTAGATAATTATTATATTAAATGGTCATCACAAAAATTGAATATATTAAAAAGCAACCCTGGTAAAAAAGGAATTGAGTTATTTTTTCAAAGTTTTAAATTTAGAGATAATTTTAAAGGTTGTTTATTCTCTAACACCATGAGAGAAAAACAGTTTATGGATGAAGAGACATATAGTATTCCAAAACAATATTTTGATCATATATGTTCTCAAATGGAAACAAATCTTAAAGAAGCTACAAAATTAGGTGAATTTAGTGCAGATCCAAAGGCAATGGCTCTTACTATTATCACATTTATTCATGGCTTTCATGTATATGGTAAATATAATCACTCTCAAAAAGATAGTGATATTATAATAAATAATATATTGAGTATGATAAGATAATTTAAAAATTAGTAATAAATTTTAAATTTAATCTATGGTTTTAGAATTAATGTTCTATAACTATATAAAAGGAGATTTTATGTCAAAGAATATAACACTTGCATTTGATGTATATGGTACATTAATTGATACAAATGGAGTTTTAGTACTTTTAGAACAGTTAATAGCAGATAAAGCAAAAAGCTTTTCTCAAACATGGAGAGAGAAACAATTAGAATACTCTTTTAGACGAGCCGCAATGGTAAACTATGTAACTTTTGCTACTTGTACTTTATATGCACTTGAATATACATGTAAATATTATAATGTTTCATTATCAAAAGAACAGAAAGATGAATTAATGTCAATTTGTAAAGTTTTACCTGCTTTTGATGAAGTAAAAGAAGCTTTGACTGAATTAAAAAAAGATGGTTTTAGAATATTTGCTTTCTCAAATGGAGAAAAAGCTACACTTGAAAAGTTACTTGATAATGCAAATATAAAGGATTTATTCTTAGGTATTGTAAGTGTTGATGATATTAAAACTTTTAAACCAACACCAGGAGCATATGCACATTTTTTAAGACAAGCAGATGTAAAAGGAGAAGAAGCTTGGTTAATTTCCTCTAACTCTTTTGATGTAACAGGCTCGATATCAGCAGGAATGAAATCAGCATGGGTTCAAAGATCAAGTGATATGATTTTTGATCCATGGGAAATTAAACCTACTTTAGTTGTAAACTCTTTACTAGATTTCACAAAAAAAATTAGAGATTAAAAGAATCTAATTTTTTTGTAGTTATAGAATTAATATTCTATAAGAATATATAGAAATGGTGCCAAAAATTGGCTAATTAAATTAATAAAGTTAAGGAATAAAAATGTCAAGATTAATAGATTCAATAAAAGAGTACCAAGTAGCATTTAAAAAAAAGGCTCCTTTAGAGATACAAGATATAATGTTAAAAGCAACAAAAAAATTAGAAGATGGTAATATTAGTAAAAATGCATTAAAAATTGGAAGTAAAGCAAGTGAAATTAAATTACCAAATGCAATTGGAAAAGAAGTTTCTTTATTTGATACTTTAGAAAATAATGATTTTGCAGTAGTAAGTTTTTATAGAGGAACATGGTGTGCATATTGTAACTTTGAATTAAAAGCTTTACAAGAAAGAAATGATGAATTAAAACAATTAGGTGCAAAATTAATTGCAATATCTCCTCAATCTCCAGATGCAAGTTTGAGTACAAAAGAGAAACATGACTTACAGTTTGAAGTATTAAGTGATGCAAATAATAAAGTTGCTAAAGATTATGGTTTAGTATTCTCATTAGCTGAAGAGTTAAGACCTATTTATAAAAGTTTTAATATTGATATTCCAGCAAGTAATGATGATGATTCTTATGAATTACCAATGCCAGCAACTTATGTAATAAATAAAAATAAAGAAATTATATTTGCATTTATTGATGAAGATTACACTAAAAGATGTGAACCTCAAGATATTATTGATGCAATTAAAAAGCACAAATAAGTATAAAGAACGTACTAAAATATATCAGTAGTACGTTCTAACTGATCTTTATCAAAATGAGTATATATTCTAGAAGTATTAATATCAGCATGTCCTAGAGATTCTTGTACTAATATTAAGTCTTTACTTTTTTGATAAAGCATTGTAGCAAATGTATGTCTTAACATATGCGCACCATTTTTTTCTTTTCTTATCCCAATACTTAGTAATATTTTTTCAACAATACTACTAATATATGCTTGACTTAGAGCCTTAGCTTTTTGATTGCATAAAAGTAGGGTGTTATTATTTGGTTTAACTTCATTCCATTCATTTAAATCTTTTGCAATAATATTAGCTTTAATCATTACTACTCTAGGTTTATTACCCTTACCTCTAACTTGAATTATAAAAACATCACCATCTTTATTAAAGTCTTTTAACTCAATATTTATAGCTTCACTAACTCTAATACCTGTGTAAAGGATAATTTTGATAACAAGTCTATTTCTTGCTGCTATTTTTGCACTAAAGGGATAAAGGTCAATTGCTTCAATAAAAACTCTAACTTCATCTTTTTTCATAAAAGAGGGTAGTTTAGTACCACTTTTACCACTTAAACCTCCCCAATTTTTAAGTTCAATACCATATCTATAAACAAAACCATTTGTTTCTTCATTTTGCTTATCAATATATCCAAAGAAAGTCACTAGTGAAATTCTATAGTTTTTCTTTGTTGCATCAGATAATTTACTAGTTTGTGTAATTAAAAAATCTCGTAAAAGCTCTTCATCCATTTCTTTCATAGAACTAGGACCATAGTTAATCATAAAGTTGTATAGCTTTTCAAGGGGTATAAAGTATACATGAATACTATTAACCCCAATATTACGTACTTCTTTAATAGTTAGTTTTAAGCTCTCAATTGAATCAAAACCAATTGTAAGTTCTTGTAGTATAAGAGCAAGTCTATCTTTATTTTTTACTTGTCTATTTGAAAGAGATGTAATCTTATTTCTAATAAACCTTGATAACCAGAATAAATACGTTTTACTAAATGTATCTTCACAATCTAATGGATATTTCAATTTTAACCTTCTTTATACTTTAAAATATATTTTACTTTTGGAAACTATAATTTCCAAATTATATTATATCTTTACTTTGAGATGAATATAACTGTATATAATTAAAAAAGTTTTACCAAAAAGTTGCAGTTTCACAGCTAGTGTTATTATTGTCTTCTAATTCTAAGTAGATGTTATCACTATAATCAATGTATAAACTATAATCCCCTATTGAGACAGTTTTCTCTATATCTCTTTTGTTTAAATAAATGTCTTCACAATATTGACTTAAGTCCGATAAATGGTATTCCACCATAGAAGGTGCCATATTATCAATAGCACCCTCAATTGAGTTAAAATCATCAACACCAAAAGTGTTATACAAAGATGTTTTATTTAATAATGTAATCATTATTATAGTTTCTAGTTGTTAAATCCATTTAAAAGTGAGGCCATTCTATTTAAATCTATTTTGTTATCCTCAGACTTATTCTCATCAGGTTTTTTTTCATCGTTTTCATTGTTATTAGTATTATTAGAGAAGATATTACCTTCAGTAGTTTCTTCTTCTACTTTAGAAGGAACCTCTTCTGCAGTTTTAATTTCATTTAAAGTATTATCAGAAGAACTATTTTGTGTATTATCTCCTGAAACTTTTTTATTTAATAAACCTTCAATTTTACCTAACATTGAAGAAATATTAGAATTATCTTCTTCAGTATTTGTTTTGAAGTCATTTACATTTACTTCTAAATCTTCTTTAACAGTCTCTAATTCAAGAACTTCATCTTCTAGTTCAGTAATTCTGTTTTCTAATTTAGTGTTTTTTTCTTCAAGTTCTTCATAGGCTTTTATCAAAGTATTTAAAGCATTGTTTAGTTTTGAAATTGTTTCTGCATTTGTCATTTTTATTAAATCCTCACTGATATTATTATTATTTGTTATTATTGCTAAATTTAGCTAATAATTCCATCAATTTTTAATAAAGAATCAATACTTGGCTTTCTTTGTGCAAAATTGTAAAATAATTGATCCATATTTGATGAACCACCTTTTGATAAAATAGTCTCTTTATATTTTAAAGCAAGCTCTTTATTAAAGATATTTCCTGAGTCAATAAACATATAGAAAGCATCGGCACTAAGTACTTCTGCCCATTTATATGAGTAATACCCTGCTGAATATCCTCCTGCAAAAATATGAGAGAAACCATTTTGAAATTTGTTATAAGAAGGTGGTATTATTGCTGCAAATTCTTTTCTTACTTCATCTAGTAAATTTTGTACTTCTTCTTCACTATTGTATAAGTCTTGATATAGTTTAAAGTCAAACAAAGCAAACTCTACTTGTCTTACTAAAGATAGTGAAGATTGAAAGTTTTTAGCTTTAATAATTCTGTTAATTGCTTCATCATCAAGTACTTCTTGAGTTTTATAATGTTTTGCAAATAGTTTTAATACATCTTTATCGTATGAAAAGTATTCTAAAAACTGTGATGGAAACTCAACTGTATCCCAAGCAACACCTGAAATTCCACTTACATATGGATCTTCGATATCACTAACTAAATGGTGTAGTGCATGTCCCATTTCATGAAAAAGTGTTACAACATCTGAGTGTCTTAATAATGATGGTGTAGTATCAGTAGATTGTGGAAAATTACATACAATAAAAGCAGTAGGAAGATGTTTTTCTCCTTTTGAATCTACATAATGAGAGTGCCAGTTATTCATCCAAGCCCCTCCTCTTTTATCTTTTCTAGCTTCTAGGTCAATATATATTCTTGCAATTTCTTTTTCATTTGATAAAAGATTATAAACTCTTACCTTGTCATCCCAAGCTTTTGCATCTGTTTGAACAAACTTGATATCAAACATTTGATATAAGAAGTCAAAGAAACCATTTAATACTGATTCTTGTTCAAAATAAGGTCTATAATACTCTTCATCTAAGTCATATTTAGCTTTCTTAAGCTTTTCAGAATAATAAGCCATATCAGATGATCTAAAATCATTTATTCCATCTTTACTAGCTAATTGTTTGATTTCTTCTAACTCTTCAATTGCTTTAGCTTTTCCCTTATGTCCTAACTCTTCTAAGAATGTTACTACCTCTTCTTCTTTTGAAGCCATTTTAGTTTGTAAAGAGTATTCTGAATAAGAGTTAAATCCTAAGATTTTCACTTTTTCATTTTTTAATTTAAGTATTTGTTCTATAATCTTTCCATTTTGAGGAGCTTTTGTACAATATGCTTTATAAATCTCTTCTCTTCTATCTCTTGATGTTCCATATGTTATATAAGCCATATAAGAAGGTATTTGTAAAGTAAACTTATATTTTGTTTTACCATCTTCTTCAAACTTTGCTAACTCTAAATCTGAAACAGGTATTTCTTTTATATCTTCTTCATTTTCAATAATCATTTCAAATTCATTTGTTGCATCAAGTAAGTTTTGTGAAAACTTATGAGATAACTCACTTAGAGTTAAATTGATATCTTCTAATCTTTTCTTTTTATCATTATCTAAGTGGCATCCAGAAAGAATAAAGTCTCTTATCTCATTTTCTAATACTTTATTTTGTATATCATTTAAACTAGTTTTATAGTTAGACTGTATAGCTTTTAAAGCTATATAAATACTTTCATTTTGAGATATCCAAGTTTCATATTTTGATATAACAGGAAGGCATTCTTCATAAACTTTTCCTGTAACTTCAGAATTTTTTACTGAATCAATATGAAAAATTGGAGTAAGAAAATCATTTATGCTCTCCCCTATTTCTTCATAAGGCATTACAAAATTCTCATATGTTTTCTCTTCTATTTTCATAAGTTCTAATATTTCATTTTTTGATTGTTCTAATAATTTTTCTAATAATACTTTTGACTGTGTTAATTCTTCTAAATTAAATTCTTTAAACATTTATATATTCCTTTTTATTTTTTAAATTGTATTGTAAATCCTCTATCAAACTTTTCATAGTCTTGATAGAATGAAAAACTTTTTATATCAAAATTTTGTAAATAGTTTGTTAAAGGATTTTTTTGATCATATCCCATTTCACAAAGTAAATATTCGATATTTCTTTCATTTGTTTGATCAATTATATCTTTTAATAATTCATCACCTACTCTTCCACCAAATAATGCATTTGAAGGTTCAAATTTAACATTATCAGGTAATTTATAATCATTTGCAATATATGGTGGATTTGATATTGTTAAATCTATATTTGTTTCATTTATATTTTCATATAAATTACTAAGTCTAAATTCAATTTTATCTTCAACACCATGTTTTACTGCATTTTTCTTTGCAAGTTCTAATGCCTTTTCATTTATATCAACAGCAATAATTTTAATATCTTCAATTAATAAAGCTAGCATAACTGAAATTATTCCTGAACCTGTACCAATTTCAAGTACATTAATTCTTTTATTATTATCCATAGTTTTTATAATCTCAAGTGCACTATCAATTAACAGCTCTGTTTCTGGTCTTGGAATTAAAACACCCTCTTGGACTATAAAAACTTCTCCATAAAATGAGGCTTTATTTATTATATACTCCATTGGATAATTTGTTGCTCTTTTTTTTATTAATTTTCCAAGCTCTTTTTCTTGTTCAAACTCTTTATTATAATTAAGATGTAACCATATAGTATTCTTTTCAAGTAAATACATCATTAACATCTCAACTTCTTTAGCTGGTATATGTGTTACAAATTTTAAATCATTTGTATATTTTCTTATCGTATCTTTTATTGTCATATTATGTATAAACCTCTTTTTAAACTTGATATTATAGTTAAATTGTTATTACTCTAAAATATATAAAGCTAATTCATCTGATAATAAAAAGTTTTTATTATAAATTCTTTGATTTTTTTGCAAAACTTTATCATTTTCTATTAAATGATTCACTTTTTCTAATTCTTTTTGCGTAAATAAGGATAATGCAACTCCATTTGAGCACCTAAAACCAAGAAGTATTTTTTCTGTTTTAATATCCTCTAAATCTATTGCTTCATAATCCATTTTCAAAGGATTTTCTATATATTCTTCAATACTCTTTGATGGATAATATCTTCTTTTATTTACATAGCCAACTGCACCTGCTCCAATTCCTAAATATTCTTTATGTTCCCAATAGCCATAATTATGTTTTGATTCATATTTCTTTTCTCTTGCAAAATTTGATATCTCATATTGCGTAAAATTATGTTCTTTAATAAAATCAAATATTTCATAAGATAGCTCTTCATCATCAATTTTAACTGATGATCTATCAAAGAATTTTGTACCTTCTTCTATCATTAATGAGTAGGCACTTAAATGTGTAATTGGAAGTGAGAAAGCTTGTTTAAAATCTTCTTTCATACTCTCTAAAGTATCACCTTGAACTCCATATATGATATCGCAGTTAATACCATTAAAACCTATACTTTTTGCATTTTGTATAGCATTTATAGCACTTTTACTCTTATGTGAACGTCCTAGAAATTTTAGCTTATCATTGTTAAAACTTTGTACTCCAAAACTAACTCTATTAACTCCATACTTATGCATAGTTTCAAGCCATTCATAAGAAGCAGAATTTGGATTTGCTTCTGTTGTAATTTCAGCGTCTTTTATTAAATATGGTTTTATCATATTTAGAACTTCTTCATACTCTTGGGCTTTTACACAAGATGGAGTTCCTCCTCCTATAAATACTGTTTCTATTTCTTTATTATGTTTTAAAACATAATTATCTAGTTCATTTTTTAATTGTTTCTTTAATGCTTTCATATACTCAAGTTTTAAATGAAACTTATCAGTATATGAATTAAATGCACAGTAAAAACATTTGCTATCGCAAAAAGGTATATGTATATATAAAAGCAATTTTTAATCCTAATTTCTGTAAAATATTTGGCTAATTATAAGGGAAAACATATTTATGACTGATAAAAATGAAATCACAAAAGATAATACTAAAAATTATAGACCCAATGTAGCAGCGATTGTACTATCAGCAAAATACCCACATACTTGTGAAATATTTATTGCATCAAGAACTGATGTTGATAATGCTTGGCAATTCCCACAAGGTGGAATTGATGAAGGTGAAAATGCAAAAGAAGCTTTATATAGAGAGCTTGAAGAAGAAATAGGAACAAGAGAGGTAGAAATAATTGCTGAATATCCACAATGGGTATCTTATGACTTCCCTCCAGCAATTGCAAAAAAGATGCAGCCTTACGATGGGCAAATACAAAAATATTATTTAGTAAAATTAAAAAAAGGTGCAAAAGTTAATATTGAAACTGAAATCCCTGAGTTCAGCGAATACAAATTTGTACCAACAAAAAATATTTATGACTATATAACTTTCTTTAAAAGAACAGTTTATAAACAAGTTCTAAAATATTTTAAAACTGAAGGTTATATTTAAAAAGGAATTATGAGTAAATGTTAAAAGTATTAAAATTTGGAGGTACGAGTGTTGGTACACTTGAGCGAATCCAAAATGTTGCGAATATTATAAAAAAAATTAAAGATGAGGGTCATGATGTAATTGCAGTAGTTTCTGCAATGAGTGGTGAAACAAACAAACTAATTGAATATGCAGAGAGTTTTTCAGCACAAGCAAACCCTGCTGAAATGGATATGTTATTAAGTTCAGGTGAGAGAGTTACATCTGCACTATTATCAATTGCTTTAAATGAGCAAGGTTACAAAGCTACATCAATGAGTGGTAGAGAAGCTGGAATTATTACAGATAATGCACATACTAAAGCTAGAATTGAAGATATTGATACAACAAATCTTAAAGATGCAATTGCAAATGGTAAGACTGTTATAGTTGCAGGTTTCCAAGGTGTTACAATTGATACAAAAAGAGTATCAACACTTGGTCGTGGTGGTAGTGATTTAACAGCAGTTGCAATTGCTGGTGCTATTAAAGCTGATATTTGTGAGATATATACAGATGTTGATGGTATTTATACTACAGATCCTAGAATTGAACCAAAAGCAAAAAAATTAGAAAAAATTTCTTATGATGAAATGTTAGAACTAGCTTCTTTAGGAGCAAAAGTTTTACAAAACAGATCTGTAGAAATGGCAAAAAAATTAAATGTAAACTTAGTATCAAGATCTAGCTTCACACCAGAAGTTGAAGGTACGTTAATAACAAAGGAAGAGAATATTATGGAAAAACCAGTAGTAAGTGGAATCGCATTAGACAAAAATCAAATCAGAGTTGGAATGTATGGAGTAACTGATCAGCCAGGCATTGCTGCATCAATTTTTACATCACTTGCTGATGCTGATATTAATGTTGATATGATTGTACAAACTGTTGGTGTTGATGGTGCAACAGATTTAGATTTTACAATTCCTACTGGTGATTTTGAAGCTTGTAAAGAAGTGATGGCTAGATTTAAAGAAGACTCTAAAAAAATTGACTATAATGATGCCATTTGTAAGGTATCAATTGTAGGTGTTGGAATGAAATCACATACAGGTGTTGCTTCAAAAGCTTTTTCTTCATTAGCTAAAGAGAATATCAATATTAGAATCATATCAACTTCTGAAATAAAAATTTCAATGATTATTGAAGTAAAATATGCAGAATTAGCAGTAAGAGCATTACACGAAGCTTATAATCTGGATAAGTAAGCGTGCAAGAATTTTTAAACTGGACAGTTGATACAATCAGGGAAGATAGATTGATTTCTCCTTGGTTGGAAGAAAAAAAGTACGAATGGACTCCATTAGTTTCTAAAAATATTGTAAATTTATTAGAAAAAGGTGCTTCTGTAATTGTATTAACAGATAGAGATAGAGAATGGTTTTTAGAGTATGTTTTATCAAATGTTAATTCTCCTAAATTAAATAGACCATTTTTACCCTTTTATGATTTTAAATCTTTTTACAAATATATGGATAATATAAAATCTGATGATGATATTTCATATATAAAAGATATGCTAAATATATCTTTTCCTAATGGTTACTGTTTTTGGTATATAGGGAAAAGTCAAGATGTTCGTGCTGTTATTCCAAAAGTTTCTAAAAACTCTTTTTTATGGCTTTTTGATGAAGAGATACAAGATGCTTTTAATTTAAGATCAAATGATGAAGCTTTAGATATGAAACTTTTACAAATGTTTAGACTATATAATAAAACTGTAAGTTCAGCACTTTTTGCAGAAATTAACGTAGAAAACTAAAAATGATTGATAAAAAAATTGATAAATCAACTATTTTAATAGTTAATGATATAGAAAAAACATTAAATGATTTATTAGCTTTTTATTCTCCTCATAATATTAGAATAATTAAAAATGAAGAGAAAGATGAATTTCAACTTCTACAAGCAACTCAGGCTATAAAAGAAGCGTATATTGCTTCAAATGAAAATAAATATATCTTTTTATGCGGAAGTACTTTTAGAAAAGAGGCTCAAAACTCTTTATTAAAAGTCTTAGAAGAACCTCCTCGAAATGTAATATTTATTATTCTTACAAACTCGAAATCTTCAATCTTACCAACAATATATTCTCGAATGCCTTATAAATATATGAAAACTTCATTATTAAAAGAAGAGATTTCTTTAGATATTTCAAAATTAGATTTAAAAGATATTTATATGTTTTTAAAAGAGAATCAAAAAATATCTAAAAATGAAGCAAAAAATGTAGTTGAATCTATTTTACTAAAAGCTAACAAACAAAATATGAAATTATCAACTTCACAGTTAGATTTATTCTCAAAAGCCTTAAAACTTTTAGAGTTAAACTCAAGACCGATTAATATTCTAACTACTCTACTTTTATCTTTAGCAAATCAAAAAACAAAAATCTAAAACTAAGGTTTAAAAAATGCAAACTTGCAAAACAAAAATCATGGGTGTTTTAAATGCAAATGAAGACTCTTTTTTTAAAGAGAGTAGATTTGATATCAAGGAAGCTAGTTTTAAAATTGAAAAGATGATTGAAAATGGTGCAAATATTATTGATATTGGTGCAGTTTCTAGTAAGCCTGGTAGTATTGAAGTAGATGAAAAAGTAGAATTAGAGCGTTTAAAAAATATTGTTGACACTATTTATAAAGAAAGATACTTTGAAAAAATAGATTTTTCTATTGATTCTTATTCTCCTTTAGTTATTGATTATGTTTTAAATAAAGGTTTTAAAATAGTAAATGATATTACAGGTTTAGCAAATGATGAAGTTTGTAAAATAAGTGCTAAGTATAATGCAAAAGTAATCATAATGCACATGCAAAATAAACCATCTAATATGCAAGAAAAACCAGAATATAAGAATGTTGTTTTAGATATTGATGAATATTTTAAAAAGCAAATTCAAAAAGCAAAAAGTTTTGGAATCAAAGATATAGCTTTAGATGTTGGTATTGGTTTTGGAAAAACTTTAGAACATAACTTATTGCTTTTAAATAAACTAGAGTATTTTAAACATTTTGGATATGAATTATTAATAGGTGCGAGTAGAAAATCTATGATTGATATGATTACGCCCTGTGAAATAAAAGATAGATTACCTGGAACTTTAGCAATTCACTTAGAGTCAGTTAATAGAGGTGCTTCAATTATTAGATGTCATGATGTTTATGAACATTATCAAGCTTTAAAAGTTCAAGAAGCAATTAACTCAATTTCTTGAGTTAATTTTACTATAAAATCTCGTGTAAAGTATTAGCTTTTTTCATCCATTCTTCTAGTTTTTCATACTCTTCTTTTTCAACCATTTCTCTTACTTTTTTCATATGATCTTCAAATAAATCAATTGAGTTTAGTAAGTTTTCTCTATTTTGTTTAAAAATATCAGTCCACATATTAGGACTTGATTTAGCAATTCTACTCATATCCGTAAAACCACCAGCAGCAAGTGCAATAATAGATTTTGGGTCTTCATGATTCATTACTGTATTTGCTAAAGAAAAAGAAATAGCATGAGGAAGATGAGACATATAACAAGCATGAACATCATGATTGTGTGAATCCATAAAAACAAGTCTCATTCCAATATCTTGAAACACTTTAATCGCCCTATTTTTATGAAGGTCTATATTATTTTCTAAATCACATAATACGACTGTCTTTCCTTCGTATAAGTTATCCATAGATGCTTTTGGTCCAAACTTCTCAGAACCACACATAGGATGAGCTGCTATAAAATTTTCTTTTATTTGCTCTGGAATATTTTTTACAATAAACTCTTTTGTAGAACCTAAGTCCATGATAGTAGTATTTTTATCTATATCTAGAAGGTTTGGTAAAAAAGATATAATATTATCAACAGGAATTGCTAAAACAATTAAATCACACGAGTCTTTTAATGTTTGAATATCAACTAGCTCATCTACTAAACCTAGTTCTTGAATCTCTTTTTTTGACTTTTCACTTCTTGCATAGCCATAAACTTTTTTAGCTATTCCATATTTTTTAACTGCTTTTGCTAAAGAACCACCCATTAGTCCTAAACCAACTATTCCTATATTCAAGTTAACACCTTTTTTGTAAATTAATTTTGTGATTATATCTTAATATTCATATAAAGAGAATTTAGCTATATTAATGCCTAATTATGAAATTAAGGAAAGTCGTGAAAAATAAAGTAATCCTATTTTCTTTAGCATGTGCAACAGCACTATGCGCAGATACAATACAATCTATAGAATATAATAATTTAAATAAGATATCTCAAAAAATAGTAAATGAAACACTTGATATGAAACCAGGTGATGAATTCAATGATTATAAAATAAACAATGCAATAAAAGAGTTTTATAAATTCGGCTACTTTGATGATATAGTTGTTATTAATGATAACGGAAAATTACAATTAAACTTTAAAGAAAAACCTTCAATAGCCAATATTGATATACAAGGTTATAAGTCTCGTACAGATGATATTGAATCATTAAAAACAATGATTAAACTTAAAAAAGGTTCGATGTACACTGAAAAAAGAGTTAAAGATGCGAAAAAAGTATTATTAGATCTTTTAGAAAATGATGGATATATCAACTCAGTTGTTGAAACAGAAATTGAAACTATTAATGAACACTCACTAAAACTTACATTTAATGTAAATAAAGGTGATGAAATCATTATTAAAAAAGCAAATTATTATGGAGCTAGTGAATTAGACCAAGATGATTTTGATAATGTTACAGCAAATAAAGAAAAAGAAGTAGCTTCTTGGTGGTTTGGTCAAAATGATGGTGAAGTTAAAATTGATCAATTAAAATATGATGCAAGAAGAATAAATGAATTATATTTTGAAAAAGGATATCTTGATGCACAAGTTAAAGAACCTTTTTTAAATATTGATTTTGCTTCAAATCAAGCAAATTTAGACTTCTTTATTAAAGAAGGTACTAAATATATTACAAATGATATTAAAATTTATGTGGATTCTTCAATAGTAGATGCAAAAGACATTTACCCAGAATTAGATTTAATTGTTGGAAATACATTTAATATTAAAAAACTTAGACTTGACCAAGCTTATATTAAAACACAAGTTGCTAACAAGGGTTATGCTTATGCTCAAGTTAAATTTGATGTTAAAAAAGATACAAAAAACTCAAAAGTTGATATTGTACATAATGTAATTCCTGGTAAAAAAGTTTATATTAATGATGTAAAAATTTCTGGAAACTCAAGAACACTTGATAGAGTTATTAGAAGAGATGTTTATTTAGCTCCTGGAGATTTATATAATGAAACAGATTTTACTGATACAAAATCAAAATTAAGTAGATCTTCTTATTTCGAAAAAGTAAAAGTTGAACAAAAAAGAGTTAGTGAAGATAAAATTGACATCTTAATTGAAGTAGTTGAAGCAGCAACAGGTGCATTAACTCTTGGTGGTGGATATGGTTCTTATGATAAATTAATGGTTAGTGGTTCTGTTAAAGATTCAAATATCTTTGGTTCAGGATTAGGTGTAGGAATTAGTGCTGATTTATCTGCTAATAAAACTGAGTTTTCTGTAAACTTAAGTAATCCAGCTATTAATGATAGTAAATTCAATGGTGATATTGAAGCACATAATAGTGATGCAGAAATTAGTAAAAGTGTATATGATTTAGACAAAAATACAAAAGGTTTTTCTATTGGTGTTGGTCGAGAGATTCTTAGAAACTTAAGAGGTGGATTAAGATATAAACTTGACTTTATTCAAGAAGAGTATACATATGATGATGATTCAACTGTTCCAGATGCTAGTAGATTCCAAGATGCTGAATATATATCAAGTTCATTAACTCCATATTTAAGCTTTGATAATACAGATAATTATCAATTACCAAGAGAAGGTATTAAAGCTGGAACATCTTTAGAATATGCTGGTGTTGGTGGTGATTCAAAATATCTGAAATCAAGTACATATTTAAAATATTTTAATAGTTTAAATGATTATGCTGAATTAGATTGGATTTTTAGATTTAGAACTAGAATAAGTGCTTTAATCGATAATGGACAAATAAATCAAGGTGATTCATTATATTTAGGTGGTGTTAAAAGTTTAAGAGGATATTCTTCTTATGCCTTCCCTACAAATACAACTGGATATGTTACAGATCCTTATAAAAGATCTTGGGCAAATTCTGTTGAAATGAGTTTCCCTTTAATTCCGAATGCTAAAATGAGATGGGCATTATTCTATGATTATGGAATGATTGGTGAAGATAACTTTAGTGATGTAGCAAGATCAAGTACAGGTGCTGTATTAGAGTGGATATCGCCTTTAGGACCATTACAACTTATTTTTGCAAAAGCTTTAGATGCAGAAGCTGATGATGAAACATCGTCATTTGAATTTTCACTTGGGAGTAGTTTCTAATGGTTAAGAAAATGGATTTATTAAATAGAAGAATAACAAATGAAGAAGCATTAGATTTAATCCAAAATGCTTCATTATTAGAATTAGGTGAATTAGCAACTAAAAGAAAGTTAGAGTTACATCCTGATAAGACAACATCTTTTATAGTTGATAGAAATATTAATTATACAAATGTATGTTGGGTAGATTGTAAATTTTGTGCCTTTTTTAGACATGGAAGAGATGATGATTCTTATGTATTAAAGTTTGATGAAATTGATGCAAAAATTGATGAATTATTAGAAATTGGGGGAACTCAAATCCTTTTCCAAGGTGGAGTTCATCCAAAATTGAAAATTGATTATTATGAAGAGTTAGTTTCACATATTCATACAAAATATCCTCAAATAACTATTCATGGTTTTTCTGCAATTGAGATTAAATATATAGCAAAAGTATCTAAAATTACAATCTTAGAAGTTTTAAAAAGACTTCAAGATAAAGGTTTAAGTTCAATTCCAGGCGCTGGTGCAGAAATATTATCAGATAGAGTAAGAGATATTATTGCACCTAATAAAATGGATAGTCTTGAATGGATTGAAGTTCATGAGCTTGCACATTCAATTGGGATGAAAACAACAGCAACAATGATGTTTGGAACAGTTGAAACTGATGAAGAGATTATTGAACATTGGGAACTTTTAAGAGATTTACAAGATAGAACTGGTGGCTTTAGAGCTTTTATTATGTGGTCTTTCCAAGGTGCTAATACAACACTTTTAAAAGAGATTCCAGATATTAAACCTCAATCTTCAAATAGATACTTAAGATTACTTGCAGTTTCAAGACTTTATTTAGATAATTTTATGAATATGCAAAGTTCTTGGGTTACACAAGGCTCTTATATAGGTCAATTAGCTTTAAATTTTGGAGCAAATGATTTAGGAAGTACAATGATGGAAGAAAATGTAGTTAAAGCTGCAGGAGCTTCAAATAGAATGAATCAAGAAGAGATGATTAGGCTTATTAAAGATGTTGGAGAAAAACCAGCAAAAAGAAATACAGCTTATGAGATACTTGAGAGGTATTAATCCTTTGATTAAAAAATTTAAAAAATATTTATTTGCATTAGTAATTTTACAAGGAAGTTTAATGAGTGCTACTATAAAGCATATAGAGATAAAAGGAATTAAAGTTCCAGTAGTTTTTGAAAAACAAAATAGTTTACCAATTTTAAATTTACAATTAGTTTTTCAAAATTCAGGTTATATACAAGATAAAGAGAAAAGTGGCTTAGCTAGTTTTTCTTCAAAACTATTAAATGAGGGAACAAAAGAGTTAGGTTCTACAAAGTTTGCACAAAAACTAGAAGAAAATGCAATTTCATTACATACTTCAAATGGTTTTGAAACTTTTGTTATTGAGTTATCAAACTTAAAAGATGTATCAAATAAATCAATTGAGTTATTAGCTAAATTAATTAAATCACCTAACTATAGTGAAGATACACTTGCAAAGTTAAAGACATTAAAAACAGGTGAATTAAAAAGAAAAGAGAATGATTTTGATTATACTGCAAAGAATTTATTAAAAGCAAATCTTTTCAAAGGTACTGCTTTAGCAAACCCTAGTTCTGGTAGTTTAGAATCAATTGAAGATATTAAACTTAAAGATATAAAGACCTTTATCAATAATACAGTTAATTTAAATAATTTAATTATTGTTGCAGGTGGAGATTTTTCTTATAAAGAGTTTGCAAAGTTAATTAAACCAGTTTTAGATGTTTTAAAACCAGGTACTAAAAGAGAATTAGAAGAGATTAATTTTGTATCTAAAGATGAAGAAGAAACACTAATTAAAGAAACTGAACAAGCATATATTTATTTTGGTAGTTCATATAAAGTAAGTGCAAGTGATAAGGATAGATATATCGCAAAAGTTGCTTCATTTATTTTAGGTGGTTCAGGTTTTGGTTCAAGACTTATGGAAGAAATTAGAGTAAAAAGAGGCTTAGCTTATAGTGCTTATGGTTCAGTATCAATTAATAAATCTCATACATTCTTTAGTGGTTATTTACAAACTAAAAATGAAACAGCAAAAGAAGCACAAGCTTTAGTAAAAGAGATTATTAAAGAGTTTGTAAAAAAAGGTGTTACAAAAGATGAATTAAAAGCTGCAAAAAACTTTTTAACAGGAAGTGAACCTTTAAGAAATGAAGTTTTATCACAAAGATTAAATAAGGCTTTTACTCTTTATTATAGAGGTTTAGATCAAGGTTACCCACAAAGAGAACTAGATTTAATTCAAGATTTAAAATTAGAAGATTTAAATGAATTTATAAAATCTCATGAAGAGATTAATAATTTAACATTTGCAATAGTAAGGAAATAGTTTGTTAAGATTTGCACCAAGTCCTACGTCGGATATGGATATTGAAAGTTTAAGAGTTGCAATATTTAACTATATAATTGCAAAACAATTAAATGAAGATTTAGTAATAAGAATTGAGGATATAGATAAAGAAAAAAATATTGATGGAAAAGATAAAGAAATTTTAGAAATTTTAAGTCTTTTTTCAATTGATTATTTAACTGCAGCACATCAAAGTGACTCTTTAAAATATCATCAAAAAATGGCTATGCAACTTCTTACTAAAAAGAAAGCTTTTTCTTGTTTTTGTGGAGATGCTAAACTTCAAGAGTTAGAAAATGAAGCAAAAGCAAAAAACAAACCATTTGTATATGATGGTTTTTGTGAAACTTTATCAGATGAAGCTATTTTAGAAGTAAATGCACCTTTTACTGTAAGAATTAGTAAACCAAAAGAAAATATCAAGTTTACTGATAGTTTACAAGGTGATTTTGATATAACACCTGATGAAATTGACGCTTTTAATATTTTAAAACATGACAAAACACCAACATATGATTATGCCTGTGCAGTTGATGATATGTTAATGGATATTTCGCTTGTAATTAGAAATAAAAAACATATTGCAAGTACTGCAAAACAAATACATATTAGAAACTCTTTAGGATATACAAAAGAGATAAAGTATGCACACTTAGCTAATATTTCTAATGTTTCAAATTCTGTAAAAGATTTAATTGATGATGGCTTTCTTCCTAGTGCAATTGCAAACTATTTAGTTCTTTTAGGAAATAAAACTCCTAAAGAAATCTTTACTTTAGAAGAAGCTATAAAGTGGTTTAATCTTGAAGATATTTCAAAAGAAGCAGTTAAATTTGATATTGATAAATTAAGATTTATTAATAAAAAACATTTAGAACAAATGGATGAAATGAGATTATCTAAGTTATTAGGATTTGCTGATTTAGATATTGGTAAACTTGGAAAGATTTATTTAGAAGAGTTAAGTACACTTAAAGAGTTAAAAAATAAAATAGATACTATTTTTGAAGCTAAAACAACATGTCCTGGTTTTGATGAAGAGTTTGCAAAGTTAAAAGAGTGTTTACAAAATGCACCTTATTATGATAATTTTGATGATTTAAAAAAATATATCATAGAAAAAACACAATTAAAAGATGATTCTTTAGACAAACCTTTAAGATTCATTTTAACTGGAAGTAAAAGTGGACCAGATATTTCTAATATTTATCCATTAATCAAAAATTATTTAGGAGAAATTGTAAAATGATAGATGCCTTCATTACTTCAGTACTTACTGTAGTCTTAACGATTATATCTTTATATAAATGGGTTATTATAATCTCAGCGTTACTAACATGGGTTAGACCTGATCCAAATAATCCTATTGTACAAATGTTATATAGATTAACAGAACCAGCTTATGCCTTAGTGCGAAAATATATTCCTACTGTTTTTGGTGGAATGGATTTAGCTCCAATTATATTAATCTTTGGATTAATGTTCTTAGAGATTTTCTTAAAAAACTTATTCTTCTAGTAGAATATTATGAAAAAATTATTAGCTTCACTATTTTGTCTTGTATCATTAAATCTTAATGCAAATATTGAAGCTGTTAATATTACAGATAAGGGTTTTAAAGTTACACTAGATTGGCTTGATGAAAAGCCTAAATCTTACGCAAAAGATTTCTTTATAATTCAATACTTAAATCAAAAAGATATTAGTGAAGTTGATGCTCAAATAGCTTATGATATGTCAAGAGCAAAAAAAGGAAGAGTTAAAAAAGCTTTTAATAAAAGGTTTTCAAAAATTCCAAATAAAGATTTACGATGTTATCGGGCAAGTTCTAAAGAGTTATTAAAAGAGAACTCTAGATGTATAGCTTTAGGATTGAGTATTTTTGATGCAACTAAAATGTCAAAAGAAAACCTAAAAATTGCAATCCAAAAGATTAAAGACTACCCTACTTTAGCAAATGATTTAAAAGTTTTTGCAGATAATAATCCTTTTGATGCTTTAATAAATTCAAATACAAGTAGATTTTATAGATTATTTTTTGACTCAAGAGATACTTATCGTTTTAATATTCTAAATAATTTAATACCTCAAAGTTTTATTGATAAGTTATCACAAGAAGATACTTTTAATAGATTTATATCTTATGTTGTTCATCGAGGAGAATTAAAAAAGCTGCAAAAGTCTTTATTTAATGTTAAGAATAATAATAAAATTACAAATCAAACTTTTTTCTCATTAGCTTTAAATGCTATTAATCATAATGAAGAAACAGTTGCATTAAACTATTTGAATAAAGCCTATAATAAGTCATATTTACAATCAGATAAAGATAGAGCACTTTTTTGGATTTATTTATTAACTCAAAATAAAACATTTTTAAATCAAACTGCTCAAAGTTGGGATAATAACCTCTACTCATTATATGCAAAAGAGTTATTAGAAGTAAAAATAGATAATATTTATTATGATATTGATATTCCAAATACGCCAAGTTCATATAATACATTAGATCAATTTGAATGGATTAAAGTTGAAGAAGATACAAAGAAAAACTTTGATGATAATAAACTTTTAAAATATGAAAACCTTTTTACAGATGTATCAACTTTACCTCATTATGCTTATGTATTAGAAAGACACTCTAAATATAAAAAGCAATATTATATAAAACCTTTTAGAGCTACTATGAAAAATTATGACCTTAGTAAACAGGTTTTAATGTATGCAATTGGAAGACAAGAGAGTAGATTTATTCAATCTGCTGTCTCTTTTGCAACTGCACAAGGTGTAATGCAAATCATGCCGTTTTTATCAAAAGCCTTAGCAAAACAATTAAAAGAGCCATATAATATTTATGAACAGTTTTTGCCAGAAGTAAATTTAAAGTATGCAAATAAACATCTTGATTCTTTAACTAAACAATTTGATAACAACCCTTTATTTATAGCTTATGCATATAATGGAGGTCCAGGTTATACAAGAAGTCAATTTAAACGTGGTCTTTTTAAAGAAAAAAATAGATTTGAACCATTTATGAGTATAGAACAAATTTCCTATGCAGAAACTAGAAAATATGGAAAAAAAGTTTTATCAAACTATTATATTTATAACAACCATCTAAATGAAGAAAATAAAGTAACTTTATCTTCTATTTTTCAAAAGTTAATTTTGCCGAATTAGAGTTTTTATTACTTAATGTAAGCGTTAAGTTATAAGTATTTTCTACTTGATTAAACTTTACAAGGTAGTATTTTCCCCAAGTGTTTTTTGATAATATATCTTTATATCTTTCATCATTAGCTGCTATTTCTTCAATAGATTTTGGCTTTTGTTCATTTAAAGTAAAAGAGTATCCATTTTCATTTATATCTTGATTATCTTGATTAACAAAATATACAGATGTAACAAACACTTCATCTTTAGAATTAAACTCTTTAATATCTGTATTATTTAAGTAAGTTGCCCATAAAAGAGCTTTTTGCTCTTTATTTATGATTACATCAGCTTTTTTAGTATACTGCATAGCTTTAGCTTCAATTTCATTTTTATTAAAATGCTTTAAGGCAGTAGTTGATGAGCATCCTATAAATATTGTTGATAATATTGATATAGATAAAGTTTTGTACATATATTAACCTTTTTATTTATTATTTTAACTTTTGTGCTACAAGCTTATTAACTACTTGTGGGTTTGCTTTTCCGCCAGTACTTTTTAATACTTGACCAACAAAGAAACCTAAAAGCTTTGTATTTCCATTTTTAAATTTAGCAACATTATCTGGATTTTTTTCAATAATTTCATCGATAATTGGTGAAATTATAGCAGGGTCACTAATTTGTACAAGTCCTTTATCTTCAACTATTTTTGTTGGGTTTTCTCCACTTTTTACCATTTCTTCAAATACTTGTTTTGCAATTTTACTCGATATCGTGCCATCATCAAGGATTTTTACAAGTTGAGATATTTGACTTGCTGTAAATTTAAGTTCAGATGTATCTTTTTCTTTTAACTCTCTTGCTACTTCTGTTACAACAATATTTGCTAAACTAATAGGACTATTTAATGTTGTTAAACACTCTTGATAAAATGATGAAAGCTTTTCATCCCGTGCTAAAATATTTGCTACTTCATTATTTAATCCAAACTCTTTTGAATACTTTTCAAATAATGCTTTTTCTTCATCACTCATAGCTGTAACTTCTCCAACTATTTGTTCATTTTTAGCTTGTATTTTTACTTGAGTATTTTCTTTGTTTTTTTGCTCAGGTTTTTCAACTTTTGTTTTTTTACCCCAAGAGTCTTTAAGTCCAACTATTTTATTAAAGACAGGTTTTTCATCACTATAATCAATTGGATCAGCATAAAAATACCCTTGTCTTTCAAACTGGAATCTTTCATCTATTTTTTCAAGTATAACAGCAGGCTCAATAAGTGCATTTTTAATAACTTTTAATGAATTAGGATTTAAATCTTCAATTCCCTCAGGAGCTTCATTTTTAAATAATCTATCATAAAGTCTTACTTCAACTTTTTTTGCTGCTTTTGAACATACCCATTGAATAGCACTTTTTACTTTAATTCCACTAGTATCACTTCCACTTTTAGAATTAGGATAATATTCAGCTTTTATTTCTGTAATATTTCCATCTGAGTCTTTTATAACTTCTTTGCAAGAGATTATATATCCATGTCTAAGTCGAACTGCTTGTGTAGGAGTTAAACGAAAATATCCTTTTTCAGGATTTTGGGAAAAATCATCACGTTCAATAAAAATCTCACGTGAGAAAGGTACTTTTCTTGAACCCTCTTTTGGAACATCATGTGGATAGTATGAAGCATCAAGTTCTTCACTACCTTCATAGTTTTCTATTGTAACTTTAAGTGGGTCAAGTACTGTTAATACTCTAGGTACTTTTTTATTTAAATCATCTCTAATACAAAATTCTAGTTGTGCAACATCAACCATTGAATTAGCTTTAGCAACTCCAATTTGATCACAAAAATTTAAAATAGATTCTTTTGTATACCCTTTTCTTTTGTATCCAGCGATTGTAGGCATTCTTGGATCATCCCAACCATTTACATATTTACCATCAACTAATTCTAAAAGTTTTCTTTTACTCATTACTGTATAGTTTATTCCAAGACGAGCAAATTCATGTTGGTATGGTCGAGGTAATTCTAGTTTTAAAGTATCTAATACCCAGTTATAAATATCACGGTTATTTTCAAACTCTAGCGTACAAATAGAGTGAGAAACATTTTCAATATAATCAGATAAACAATGAGCAAAATCATACATTGGATAAATACACCATTTATCCCCTGCTCTAAAATGATGAGCATGTCTAATACGATATAAAAGAGGATCTCTAAGCTTCATATTAGCAGCACCCATATCAATTTTTGCTCTTAATACATGTTCTCCATCTTTAAATTCGCCATTTTTCATTCTTTCAAAAAGGTCTAAGTTTTCTTCAATAGTTCTATTAGCAAATTTACTTCGAACTCCTGCTTGTGTAACAGTTCCCCTATTCTCACGCATTTGTTCTTCATTTACGCTATCAACATATGCCTTATTGATTTTAATAAGTTTAACAGCATAATCATATATTTTATCAAAATAATCAGAAGTAAAACATACGTTTTCTCCCCAATCAAATCCAAGCCAAGAAACAGCATCTTTTAAAGCTTCTACATATTTCGTATCTTCTTTAGTTGGGTTTGTATCGTCCATTCTAAGATTACAATGACCCTTGAAGTCTGATGCAATACCAAAATTTATACAAATAGATTTTGCATGCCCTATGTGAGGAAAGCCATTTGGCTCAGGTGGAAATCTAGTAATAACTTCTTTATATTTGCCAGAGTTTAAGTCCTCATTTACTATTGCATGTAAAAAATCTTTATTTTCACTCATTCTTATTAAACCTTTTGATTTTGATACTTTTTTAAGAGTTGTATTTTATCTTATTTGTGCTTATATAATCTAAGGATTTAGCATTAGAATAATAAAATAAACTGCTATATAAATATACTTTAACCCTACTTTAGATAAAATCCATTTTATGAATAAAAAAAGATTAGTAGTGGCCTTCTCAGGACCATCAAATAGTGGAAAAACAACAGCAATAGTAAAAGTGTCAAATATTCTACAAGATAGAGGTTTTAAAGTTTGTATTATTAAACATGATCCAAAAGATAAAGCTATGTTTGATAGACCAGGAAAAGATTCGTTTAAATTTGGGGAAACAGGTGCAGATGTTGCAGTTGTAAGTCCAAATAAAACTACTTTATTAAAAAAACAAACTTCAACAATTGATGAAATGATTGATTTATTTGATGATTTTGATTACTTATTAGTTGAGGGTTTAAAAACTTTAGACTTACCTAGAATTTCTATTTTTAGAAATAGTTTAAATGAAGATTACTTTAAAGTAACAGATGCAATAGCTAGCGATGATACTATTAATGATGATGATATTCCATCAACAATTGACAGATTAAACTTAAACTCTCCAGAAGATATGATTATCTGGATTGATAAAAACGCAAAGAGAGTATAAATATGCAAGATATAATTAAAGCAATAGAAGAAGCAAGTATTAAGATTAAAGAGTTAATTGAAACTGGTGATACAGGAAAAAGTGAACAAGAAAATTCAACTGGTGATACTCAATTAAAACTTGATATTGCAAGTGATGTAATTATTGAAGATATATTTAAAACAATTCCAAGTATTAAAGCTATTGTTTCTGAAGAACAAGAAGAGATTGTTAATTTAAATGAAAATGGTGAATATTTAATTGCTTACGATCCATTAGATGGTTCATCTTTAGTAGATGTAAATTTATCTGTTGGTTCTATTTACGGAATTTATAAAGATAATTTTGATGCTAAAAGTATTATAGCTTCTGTTTATGTTGTATTTGGTCCACGAGTTGAAATGGTAGTTGCTATTGATGATGTTAAAATGTATAGATTAAAAAAAGGAAAATTTGAATTTATTCAAACTATTACTTTAGATGAAAAAGGAAAGCTTAATGCACCAGGTTCAACACAAAACTGTTGGGCTCCTTTTCATAAACAATTAATTGATGATATTTTTAATGATGGTTACAGATTAAGATACTCTGGTGGTATGGTTCCTGATTTACACCAGATTTTACTTAAAGGTGGTGGTTTATTCTCTTATCCAGGAACTACAGATAGACCAAAAGGTAAATTAAGACAATTATTTGAAGTATTCCCATTTGCTTATACTTATGAAAAAGCAAATGGTCAAGCAGTTGATGGTTTTAAAAGAGCTTTAGAAGTTGAAACTACACATATCCATGATACAACTCCTTGTTTCTTTGGTTCAAATACTGAGATTAATAGAGTTTTAGAAGTTTATAAAAAGAATGGATAAAACAAACGACATAGTTATTGACGAGTGGGAAATAAAGCTTGATCAAAAACTAGTTGAAATAAAAGAGTGTCAAACAAGTAATTCCTTAGAGTCATGTACTCCATGTGATAAGTTTTTTGACTGTGACTTAAGAAAGAAATACGTCCTGGCTGTTTATTCATCAATGAATAAAGGTGCTGGCGGTGGCTTTGAATTTTAATATTATAATTTATAAAAGAGGTAAATAATGGAAGAATCTTGTAAAAATGTTTATATAACAACACCAATATATTATGTAAATGATATAGCACATATAGGACACGCTTATACAACGATTATAGCAGATATGCTAGCTAGATATTCAAGATTAACAGGTGCGAATACTTATTTTTTAACTGGAACTGATGAGCATGGTCAAAAGATTGCACAAAGTGCAGAACAAAGAGGAAAAACTCCTAAAGAGTATGCTGATGAAGTTTCTGGAAAGTTCAAAGCTTTATGGGATGATTTTGATATTTCTTATGATAAGTTTATTAGAACTACAGATGATGAGCATAAAACTGGTGTTCAAGCAGCATTCCAAAAGATGTATGATAAAGGTGACATTTATAAAGGTGATTATGAAGGTTATTACTGTGTATCATGTGAGACATTCTTTACTGAAAAACAGTTAGTTGATGAGCAGTTTTGTCCTGATTGTGGAAAGCCTACAAATATTGTAAAAGAAGAGAGTTATTTCTTTAAATTATCTGCTTATGAAGATAAACTAATTAAGTGGTATGAAGAGAATGAAGACTGTATTCTTCCAAGATCTAAGAAAAATGAAATTGTAAACTTTGTTCAAGGTGGATTAAGAGACTTATCAATCTCTAGAACTTCTTTTGATTGGGGTGTTAAACTTCCTGAAGCTATGAATGAGCCAAAGCATGTTATGTATGTTTGGCTTGATGCTTTAATGAACTATATTACTGCACTTGGATACGGAACTGATGAAAAAGAGATGGGACACTGGCCTGCTTCTACTCATCTAGTAGGAAAAGATATTTTACGATTCCATGCTATTTATTGGCCAGCATTCTTAATGTCTTTAGACTTACCATTACCAAAGCATATTGCAGCTCATGGATGGTGGACTCGAGATGGTGAGAAAATGTCTAAATCAAAAGGTAATGTAGTTGATCCAAAACTTGTAGCTGATGCTTACGGTTTAGATGCATTTAGATACTTCATGCTAAGAGAAGTTCCTTTTGGTCAAGATGGTGACTTTTCACAAAAAGCTTTAATGGATAGAATCAACTCTGACTTAGGAAATGATTTAGGAAACTTATTAAACAGAATTTCTGGAATGAGTGGAAAATATTTTGACTTTAAAGTATCTTCAAAAGATGTTAAAAAGTTCCATCAAAAAGAGTTAGATGAAGTAGAAGAAATTTTTGAAAATATAGAAGAATATCTATACAAAATGCAATTAAATAGATATTTGGAAGATATTTGGAAAGTATTAACTATTGCAAATAAAGCAATTGGTGATTATGAACCTTGGAACTTAATGAAAGAAGGTAAAAGTGATGAAGCTATGGCCTTAGTTGCTTTAATTACAAATATCATGGCTAGAGTTTCACTTCTTTTAGATTCTGTAATGCCTGATAAGATTGCTAAAATTGCAGCTTCTTTAGGAATTACTATTGATAATAAAACTTATACATCTTTAATATTAAATAAAGAATTAATAGCTGATACAACTATTACAAAAGTTGAGCAACTTTTCCCTAGAATTGAAGAAATTCTTTTAGAACAAGCAAAACCTGCAGTTGTTGAAAAAGCTGTTGCAGAAGTTAAAGCTTCAAAAAAAGAAGATAAAGTTGAAGAAGATGATAACTTAATCACAATTGATAAGTTTTTTGAAACATCTTTAAAAATAGGAACTATTGTAGAAGCCCAAGAAGTTCCAAAATCTAAAAAACTTTTAAAATTACAAGTTGATTTAGGTGAAGGAAGAAATAGACAAATCTTAGCAGGTATAAAAGAGTTTTATAATGCAGATGATTTAGTAGGAACACAAGCATGTGTTGTTGCAAATTTAAAGCCAGCTAAATTAATGGGAATGCTAAGTGAAGGAATGTTAATGGCTGCAAAAGATGAAAATGGTTTATCTTTAATAAGACCAGAAGCTCCAAAAGAAATTGGAACTAAAATAAGCTAGTGAAAATCACTTCTATTATAGATATTATTGATGGAAAACTTTTAAATTCTCCATCAATATCTTTTATATACTCTTTTAAAACTAATGTATCAAAAGTAAAAGAAGGTGACCTTTTTATAGCTTATAATTTGGATGATATCCAATTAGCTATCCAAAAAGGTGCTTTTGCAATAATAGTAGAAAATATTTATCCTATTGTCGATAAAGAAATTGCTTGGATAAAAGTAGATAGTCTTAATACCTCTGTAATAAAACTAATTAGATATAAACTTGCACATTTTAATTTAGAAGCTTTTTTTTGTGATGAAATAAGTAATGAATTTCTAAAAAACTTTTCTTCTTTATCAAATAAAAAAATAAAAATTATTCCAAAAAATTTAAAAGGTTTTGTTCCTATACTTGAAGATATTGATGATGAAACAATCCTATTTTCAAGTAATAATGAAGTATTAGATAAAATATACCCAAATAACTTAAAGTTTGAAAATGAAGATTTTTTAGTCTCAAATTTACTTAAGCATTCACTTTTTGAAACCTCTTTCACATTTAAAAATAAGTATTTCCAAAGAGTTAAAATTCCAAGTATTTATATTGAAAGTTTTATAAGAGTTTATAATTTTTTAGATATAAAGGAGTTTGATGATTCAAAATTGAAAAATATTAATCTTTTTAAAACAATATTTTTAGATAAGAATTTTAATATTGTTGAATTTGGGAAATCAGATAAATTTATTATTACATCAAATAATATCTCTTTAGTAGAAAAAGAGATTTCTTATTTAAAAAGTAGATTTACTTATGGAAAGATAATTTATATAACTTCTTCTTATAATGAATGTTTACCAAAAGAGCAAATTATCTTAAAAGATATTTCTGAAATAAAAAATATTTTTAAAAAGAACTCTTTTAATGCTTCTTATATCTTTGGGTTTGATTCTGTAAATATTGAAGAAAATTTATCAAAAGTAGAAAAAGAGCTAACTCTTTTCTAGATTTGAAATCAATTTTCTAATATATTGTTCCAAAAGTACTTATTACTTTTCCTACAATTTTAATATCAGAATTATTTAATACTTGTGATGGATAGTCTTTATTATCTGAAATGATATCTAGGTTACCATCAACTCTTTTTTGTATTCTTTTTACAAATAATCCATGAACAGTAGTAAATGCATATATTCCATCTCTTGAACAATCATTTTTTGTTTTATCTAAAAATATGATATTATCATCGTTTAGTGTAGGTTCCATTGAGTCCCCTACTACATTTATTGCATCAATATTTTTTAAATTATCTTTTCCACCTAATCTATCAATAAAATATGCAGGAACTTCTAAAGATTCAAAATCATCATCATTTTCATATGCACCGCCACCAGCACTAACAGCAACTTCAGGAAAATACTTTATCCAGTATTTGTCTGTACTATCTACTAATGAACCTGGATTTTGGTTGTAAAGAAGCCAATTTATTGATATTTTCTTTTTTGCACAAAAATTTAATATATTAGAGTATGGAATCTTCCCTCTATTTTTCATTGTTGCAAAATTTGCTTGCGATAATTCTAAAGAAGTTGCCACATCTTTATCGAATATTTTTCCATTTACTCCATCAGCACTTAGTATATCTTTTAATTTATCTATGATTTCACTTACAATAAGCATTTTAAATCCTTTTACATAGTCTTTACATAATTATATTACAAAATGCAATATTTTTCAAGTACTTTTGGAAAATATTATAGAATTTGAAATATTAAATACAAAAGGACACAAAATGGCAAGAAAAATTATTGAAACAAGAAATAACGTTATGAATTTTTTTCATAAAGTTGACACTTTAATTTACCAGTTTGGAGATAAAGTATTATAAAAAATTCAAATTTAACAATTTAATAAAAATCAAAGATAAGTATAAATGTTAATAAAGCTAGTTTAATATATTATTACACTAATAATCACATTGTGGTAACCACGGAGAAAGTTATGGAAATAAACTTAGTTACGGAAGCATTGAAATTTATGGCATTAGGAATGGGTGTTGTATTCTCATTTTTAATTATTATGATTTTTGTGCTTAAAGCTCAGGCTGCATTATTAACAAAATATTTTCCTGAAAAGAAAATAGAGCCAGTAAAAAGGCCAAATACAAATGCATCATCTAATGAAACTGCAAAAGTAGCTGCTATTGTCGCAGCTGTACAGCATCACAAAAATCTAAAAGGTTAATGTTAATGGCGAAAAAGTATATAGATGTAATGGATACTACATTTAGGGATGGATTCCAATCTGTCTTTGGTGGTAGAGTTTTAATGAACGACTTCTTTCCAGCTGTAGAAGCTGCAAAAGATGCGGGTATAACTCATTTTGAGTTTGGTGGTGGAGCTAGGTTCCAATCTTTATTTTTCTACTTACAAGAAAATGCATTTGAAATGATGGACAAATTCAGAGAAATTGTTGGTCCAGATGCAAACTTACAAACTCTTGCACGTGGTATCAACACGGTAATGTTAGATACAGGTTCTAGAGAACTAATCGACTTACATGCAAAAATGTTTGCAAAACATGGTACAACAACAATCCGAAATTTTGATGCTTTAAATGATGTTCAAAACTTAGAATACTCTGCTGAGTGTATTAAGAAATATGGTTTAAATCATGAAGTAGTTGTAACTTTAATGGATTTACCTCCAGGGTGTACAGGTGCACATGATGTAGCATTTTATGAAAAGACTTTAAGACAAATTCTTGATAGTGGGGTTCCTCATGATTCACTTTGTTTTAAAGATGCTTCAGGAACTGCATCACCTCAAAAAGTATATGAAACTATTCAAATGGCTAGAAAACTAGTTGGAAATGATACTCATATTAGATTACATACTCATGAAACAGCTGGAGTTTCTGTATCTTGTTATTTAGCTGCATTAGAAGCTGGAGCTGATGGTATTGATTTAGCAGCAAGTCCCGTTTCAGGTGGAACTTCACAACCAGATATTTTAACAATGTTACATGCAGTTAAAGGTAAGAACTACGATTTAGGTGGTCTTGATATTGAAAAAGTATTAAAGTATGAAGAAGTTTTAACTGATTGTTTAAAAGATTACTTTATTCCACCAGAAGCAACACAAGTATCTCCTTTAATTCCTTTCTCACCAATGCCAGGTGGAGCATTAACTGCTAACACTCAAATGATGAGAGATAATGGAACTTTAAATAAATTCCCTGAAGTAATTAAAGCTATGAGAGAAGTTGTTGAAAAAGGTGGATATGGTACATCTGTAACTCCTGTTTCTCAATTTTATTGGCAACAAGCATACGCAAACGTTATGTTTGGACCATGGAAACAAATAGCTCCAGGTTATGGGAAAATGGTACTTGGTTACTTTGGTAAAACTCCAGTAGCACCAGATGAAGAAATTGTTGCACTTGCAGCTGAAAAATTAAAAATGGAACCAACAAAAGAAAATCCTTTAGATATTGCAGATAGAGATGAAAAGAAAAAAATCTCTGTATGGAAACAAAGATTAGAACTTGAAGGTATTGAAGCTAGTGAAGAAAATATCTTTATAGCTGCTGCGTGTGATGAAAAAGGTATCGCTTTCTTAAAAGGTGAATCACCATTAAACATTAGAAAAAATGATTCTACATGTGAAAATGATAAAGAATGTAATTTAGGAGAAAATAATAGTATGAGTAATGCAAATGGAAACTATACAGTAGTAGTAGATGGTCAAAAGTTTAATGTATCAATTGCTGAAGGTAATGCTGATATTCAAGTAACTCCTGTTGCTTCTTCAAATGAAGCACCTGCAGCCACAGCTCCTGTTGCTTCAAATGGTGAAGGTGTAGAAGTTCCTGCTGTTGTAAATGGTGCAGTTTGGAAAATTCTTGTAAAAGTTGGTGATAAAGTTGAAAAAGATCAACAAATCATGATTTTAGAAGCAATGAAAATGGAAATTGATATTAACGCTCCAGAATCTGGAACTATAAAAGAAATTCTTGTTACACCTAATGCAGCAGTTGAGGAAGGACAAACTTTAGCCATTATTGGTTAATAGTTTTATTGGAGCAATAATGAAAAAAAGTTTATTTTTAATTTTATTTACTCTTTTAGCTGTATTTTCAGTAAACTCTTTTGCCGCATCAGCACCTGCTGAAGTAACAGAAGAAAAAAAAGAGTATGTATCAAAATCAATGTCAGAATTAGTTGATTCGTTTTATAGCACAACTGGTATAAAAGCGATTATTGATCCTCAAGAAGGATTAAAAGGGCCTCATGGTGAAGAATTAACAGTATTCGCACAAAGCTATGGTAGAGTTATTATGATTATAATTTGTTTAATCTTATTCTATTTAGCTATTAGAAAAGGTTTTGAACCATTACTTCTAATTCCTATTGGATTTGGTGGAATTTTAGCCAATATTCCAATTGCAGAAATTGCAGGTGCTGATGGAATGCTAGGAATTATCTATAATATGGGTATTACAAATGGGTTTTTTCCACTTCTGATTTTTATGGGAGTTGGAGCTATGACTGACTTTGGTCCATTATTAGCAAATCCTAAAACTGCATTACTTGGTGGTGCAGCACAATTTGGTATTTTTGGTTCACTAGTTGCAGCAGTTGTTCTTTCTCAATATGTTCCAGGTATTGAATTTAGTTTAGAACAAGCAGCAGCAATTTCTATTATTGGTGGGGCTGATGGTCCAACGTCAATATTTATAGCTTCTGCTTTAGCTCCTGAATTATTAGGTGCAATTGCAGTTGCTGCTTATTCTTATATGGCATTAGTGCCAGTTATTCAACCTCCAATTATGAGAGCGTTAACAACTGTAACTGAAAGAAAAATAAGAATGAAAAGTACAAGAAAAGTTTCTAAATTAGAGAAAATAGTATTTCCTCTAGTTGTAGTTACATTAACTTTATTAATTTTACCAGATGCATCTCCTCTAATTGGAGCATTATGTTTAGGTAACTTTGCTAAAGAATCAGGAGTTGTTGATAGACTTTCTGATACAATGCAGAATTCATTAATCAATATAGTTACTATCTTCTTAGGATTAGGTGTTGGTTCAAAACTAGCAGCAGAACAATTCTTAGTAGCTGAAACTATGGGTATTATGGCAATTGGACTATTAGCATTCGCTGCAGGTACTGCAATGGGTGTTTTAATGGCAAAAACAATGAACTTATTAAGTTCAAAAGACAATCAAATCAATCCTTTAATAGGTGCTGCTGGAGTATCAGCAGTTCCTATGGCAGCAAGGGTTGTAAGTAAAGAAGGTCAACAGTATGACTCATCGAACATTTTATTAATGCATGCGATGGGACCTAATGTTGCTGGAGTAATTGGATCAGCCGTTGCAGCGGGTGTTCTTTTATCAATATTTAAATAAAAATTAATTAGTAGGAAGAATTAAATTATGTCTGAGATTAAAGACTCTTTAGGTTTAGAAAATGTTGGAACGGTTAGAAGAAATCTTGATGTAGATACTCTTATGAATCACGCAGTAGAAAATGAAGGTGCTAAAATATCTTCAACTGGTGCACTTATGATAGATACAGGTATCTTCACAGGAAGAAGTCCAAAAGATAAGTTTTTTGTTAATCAAGATCCATCAAATAAATATATTGCTTGGGGAGATATTAATAAAAAAGTATCTACTGAAGTTTATGAAGAGTTATTAGTTACTTCAAAAAAACAATTAAGTAATAAAGACTTATATGTAACAGATGTATATTGTGGTGCATCTTTAGATTCTAGAAAGTCTGTTAGATTTATTACTGAAGTTGCTTGGCAAGCACACTTTATTAGAAATATGTTTATTGTTCCTCAAACTCAAGAAGAGTTAGATAACTTTGAACCTGATTTCACAATATATAATGCTTGTAAAACTGTTGATATGGCATATGCTAGTCATAATTTACATTCAGAAGTATATGTAGTATTTAATGTTGAAGAAAATATTGCAATGATTGGTGGAACTTGGTATGCAGGTGAAATGAAAAAAGGTGTTTTCTCAATGATGAATTACTGGTTGCCATTAGATGGTAAACTTGCAATGCATTGTTCTGCAAATATTGGAGAAGATGGAGATACTGCATTATTCTTTGGTTTATCAGGAACTGGTAAAACTACACTTTCAACTGATCCTAAAAGAGCTTTAATTGGTGATGATGAACATGGTTGGGATGATAATGGTGTATTTAACTTCGAAGGTGGTTGTTATGCAAAAGTTATTAATCTTGATAAAGATTCTGAACCAGAAATTTTTGGTGCGATTAAAAAAGGTGCAATTTTAGAAAATGTTGTTTATGATGAAAATGGAGTAGTTGATTACTCTGATGGTTCAAAAACAGAAAACACTAGAGTTTCTTATCCTTTAGATCATATTGAAAATCACACACCTGATATGAAAGGTGGTCACCCTACTAATATAATTTTCCTATGTGCAGATGCATTTGGAGTACTTCCTCCTGTTGCAAAACTTGATAAGCAACAAGCAATGTATTACTTCCTAAGTGGATATACTGCAAAAGTTGCAGGAACTGAAAGAGGTATTACTGAACCAGTTGCAACATTCTCTTCATGTTTTGGAGAAGCATTTTTACCTTTAAATCCTACAGTTTATGCAGAATTATTAGGTCAAAAAATCGATAAGCATAATGTAAATGTTTATTTTGTTAACACAGGATGGACAGGTGGAGCTTATGGTGTTGGTAAAAGAATGAGTATTAAAAATACTAGAGCTTGTATTAATGGAATTTTAGATGGTTCAATTGAAAACTCTGAATTCGAAACATTACCTGTATTTAATTTAAGAATTCCAAAAACACTAGATGGTGTTGAAACTGAAGTATTAAACCCTAGAAATACATGGGATAATAAAGCTGAATATGATGAAACTACTAAGAAATTAGCTGGTATGTATATTGAAAACTTTAAAAAATACTTAACTTTAGAAAGTGAATATGATTTTACAGCTGCAGGACCAACTTTATAAGGTATAATTTTCCTAATAAATTTACTGTTAAAAGGAGTGGATTAATTTTCACTCCTTTTTTTAACTAAAAAAATAGGAGAAACAATGAAATTATCAAGCTTTTTAGAAGATATCAAAGAGAATGAAGAAGAGGTAGTGTATTACTGTTGTAATCACTTATTATCAAAGAAATTTGATGTTGAAAATGATTCAATAAATGACGATGAATTAAAAGAAATGTTTGTTAATTATAACAATTTTTCTAAATTGTTAAATGATTCTGCTGGAATAATATATAAAAAATATGAAGCTGATTTAAATGATGTTTATAAAACTATGTGTAGTAAGTTTAATGAAGAGCATGATAATAAGTATTTATTTGACTTTAGATTAGCACGAGTAGTAAATCAAGAACCTGCTCAATTTTTAGATATTGAAGATAAAGATACTCAAGAAACAGTAATTCAAAAGTTTGAAGATAAAATTAATACAATTTTAGAATCTAAGTATTTTAATGATAATAAAATTACATTATCAAATGATTTAATCATTCCTCAAAGAACATTAGATTTAATTAAATCAGCAGCTAAAGCTTCTTAATTATAATTTTACTTTATACAAATAGGGTTTTTAACACTCTATTTGTATCTCTTCTATAATTTCTAAACCAAAACCATTTAATCCAACAAATGAATGTTTTCCACCACTTGTCATAAGTTTAATTTGTTTTATATTTAATGAATTAAGAATTTGTGCCCCTATTCCATAATCTTTTTGAGACTCTTTTGATTGCATATCATCACTTAAGAATATTAATATTCCACTTTTTGATTGAAGGAAATTAATTGTTTTTAGCATTGAGTGAAGTTTTTCATCATTTAAAAATAGTTTTATATCTGGAATTACTGTATGAAATTTTACATGTGTAACTTCACTTAATTCTCCAAAAATAATTGCAGTATGAATATTTCCAATATGATCTTTAAACTCTTTTTTTATTGCTTTTGTTCCAAAAAAAGTAATTTCATCTCTTGAAATATTTTCAACAAGATTTTCATGTGATAATCTATATTCAACTAAATCAGATATATAAATTTGCTTCATATCATGTTTTTGTGCAAAAATATCTAAATCATCACGTCTTGCCATTGTTCCATCTTCTTTCATGATTTCACAAATTACAGCTTCACCATTAAGACCTGCTAATTTACATAAATCAACACTTCCCTCAGTATGTCCTGTTCGAACAAGTACTCCACCATCTTTAGCAATTAAAGGAAATATATGTCCAGGTCGTACAAGCTCTTGTGCTTTTGAAATTGGATTAGCTAAAATTCTAATAGTATCATCTCTTTCCCCTGCACTAATTCCCGTTAAAGCATCAGTTGCATCTACTGAAACTGTAAATGCTGTTTCATAAGATGATGTGTTTGAGCTAACCATTGGATTTAAATCTAATTTGTTTGCAGTTTCTTTAGTAACTGATACACAAATTAATCCCTTTGCATGAGTAGCCATAAAATTTACTTTTTCTGGAGTACTTAGCGCTGCAGCATAAACTAAATCACCTTCATTCTCTCTATCTTCATCATCAAGCATAATAACCATATTACCTTTTTGAATCTCTATAATTGCTTCTTTTACTCTTTGTATTGCGTTCATTTTTCTTCTTTTTATATAGTATTTAATATTTTTATTATTATATCAAAAATATTGAAATTTAATCTAAAACCTCTTGACAAAAATATGCTTTTTTACTATAATTTCGGCACTTAAACGATTGGGGTATCGCCAAGTGGTAAGGCAACGGCTTTTGGTGCCGTCATTCGAAGGTTCGAATCCTTCTACCCCATCCATTAAGTAGATATTTTTAATTTTTATATCTAAAAATTATTGCTCGCGGAATAGAGCAGCACGGTAGCTCGTCGGGCTCATAACCCGAAGGTCACTGGTTCAAATCCAGTTTCCGCAACCAATTTTAGTGTGTTAAGTCAAGGTAGCTCAGCTGGCTAGAGCGCTGGTCTCATAAGCCGGAGGTCGAGGGTTCGAGTCCCTCTCTTGACACCACTTTTTATACACTTAATTCTATTTTTTAGAATTTATGCTGGTGTAGCTCAGCTTGGCTAGAGCAGCTGATTTGTAATCAGCAGGTCGGGGGTTCAAGTCCCTTCACCAGCTCCATTAATCAAAACTTTTTAAAAAAGTTAAGATTAATAAATTTAACTACTTCATTAACTCATCTGCTTTTTCTTTTGTTCCATTATAAATATCAGAAGAAGTGTCTTTTGTAACTTCCCAAGTATCAGATGATAAATCCTTTATAACTTCCCATGCAGTTGAACTATCTTGTTTTATTCCTGTCCATGTTGCACATGAAGAAAAAAACAATGAACATAAAATTAAAAATAAATATTTTTTCATTTGCATTACCTACGGATTTGGGTTTTCAAAGAATACATAAGTTGAATAATCAGAAACTTCAAAATAAACTTTCTTTTCATTTGCATCTTTTTTAAAATCAAGATTTTCATCTAGGAAACCATATCCATATCTATATGCTCTTGACTCTTTACCATCAGTTGAAATTGCAGTTGAAAGCTTATCAATTTTTATAAATCTTTTTATTAACTTCTCACCAGCATAAACTTCAAGTACACCATTTACACCTGTCCAGTTTTGTAAGTATCTATTTATTTTATTTTGTTTTTCTTCACAACCATTAAAAAATAAGGCTGCTGCTATTATTGAACTTGTAAGTAAAATTTTTTTCACTCTATATTTCCTCTATATGACGTTTTTAGTATAAAAGTGTACAACAAAAGTTCTTTAAGGCTTATTTGGGCTTTTCTATAAAATAGCCATTTTAATATCATTATAAGTTATTTTTTCATCAAGTTTAGTAAATATTGCTTTTAATCTAATTTTTCCATCTTCTGAAAAATCTTCATCATGATTTGTTTCTTTAATTTGCTCAATAGCTTTATTAACTAGGTTAATTGTATTTAGACTTGGCATATATTTTGACATATCAAAATCAATATCCTCTTTTTTAATTAAACTTAAATGATTCATAATTGTTGTTACTGTAAAGCCAGCATTTTTTGCTAAATCTTCAAGATTTGAAGATGTTTCAACTAGGTTTTTTGTCTTAATATGATTTGCTATTTTTTCTTCTATTTTAGGCTCTTTACTTAATAATACTTTTTCTTTATATATCTCTTTCTTGTCTATTGTTCCACCAAGTTTTTGTATGTATGATAATTGCATCGCATTTAGTTGATTTTCTTCAAAAGCTTCTATTTTATTTGCTGCTTTTACTGATGCTTGTTTTATTCTAGGATCAATACTTAATATCAATGGGTCAACACTTAGGGCATTATCATTAAATCCCATGAGTTTTAACCCTTCAATATTTTTAATTCTTGATAAAGCTACATAACCTTGCCCTACTTCAAAAGTCTTTGATAAATCTATTTGTGCAGCATCAAGTGTCATACCTTGAGATTTATGAATAGTAATAGCCCAAGCAAGTTTTAGAGGTATTTGAGATATTTTTGCTTGAACTTTTCCTGAATCATTTTCTATTGACCAATCTTCATATTCTACTTTTACGACATAACCATTTGAAAGTTTTACAATTGGAAGTTTTTGTTCATCTTTTGTAAAATCAATTACTACACCAGTTGTTCCATTTATATAATATTTTTCAGGGTTGTTTTTAATAAACATTACAACAGCATCTTTTTTAAGTATTAATTCTTCTTGAACTAAAGCTGATTTAAATAACTTTTCAATATTACCTTTTGCACCCTCGCTTGTATATTTAAAAAGTTGTGATTCCTTATCAATACTTCTTAATTCATCATTATTAATTCTATCAACATCCATATTATGAGTATAAAGTTTTGTAGGTGTAAAATCTATATCTAAATCTTTTTGTAGTCTAGCATTTAAAATATCATGACTTTTTTGTGATACTTGACCATTTCTTATTTCATCTAAAACAAAAATAAGTTGATTATCATCTTGTCTAAACTTTTTTTCTAGATAACAAGTCTGTAAATCTAACTCTTTCCACGATGGACTTTGCCATGCAAATCTTTTTCCATCAATATTTTTTGATATTGGAGGTAACTGGAAAAAGTCACCTGAAAGAATCACTTGAATACCACCAAATGGCTTATTAGTTTGCTTAAAGGCTTTAAGAATTTTATCAATTGAGCTAAAAATATTAGGACTTACCATAGAGATTTCATCGATGATTAATATTTTTAGTTTTTTAAATCTAGTTTGAAGATACTTTTTATCTAATAAATTTGAAATAAAACTTTCATCAATACTATCTCTAATTCCTAAGCTAAAATAAGAATGAATAGTTTGTCCATTTAAATGTGATGCTGCAATTCCCGTTGGTGCAACAATAGTTGGAATAATTTTTCGTGACTTTAGATATAAAACAAATTCATTTAATATATGTGTTTTACCTGTACCTGCTGATCCTGTTAAAAAAACATTTTGACCAGTTTTCAATATTTTAAGAGCTGTTTCTTGCATTGTTTACCTATTTACTTAATTTTGTTTTGGATTATAGTTTATTATGAGGAACAACTTACATGAGATATTCCACCAACTTCAAAGAGTTCTAATGGCTTTAATTTATAATATTTGTTGTTTATCTCATCTGATTGCTCAGAATATGGATTTGTCATTATTTCTTGAAGTTCTTCTATTAAAGAATAATCTTCTTCTTGTGCATGTAAATATGCTGGCACTAAAAACCACTCTCTTAAAGTGTATTTTGGATTTACAAGTTTCATTTGTGAAGATAAATCTTCTTTTGTTTTAGCAGTATCAATAAGAGATTTCCATTTTATTAACCATTTCTCCCAACGTTTTTCTATCTTTTTATCAAGCACTGATTCATAAAAACTTTTTTTAAGTGCATTTATATCTTTTGGTATATTTGATAACTCTCGAAAGAAAACAGTATAATCAACTGAAGTTTTAACCATAAGAAATAAAAGTTCATTAAATAACTCTTTATCAAATGTACTAAGACCAAGTTTAGAAGTCCACATCATTTCCATTTTATTTTGCATTACTTCAGCAAAACCACTTCTAATTTCTTCTAACTCATCTAAATACTTTTCTTTTGAGTTTAATAAAGTTTTTAAAGCAGTATAAAACATATGAAAGTTTTGTTCTGCTGCTATTGGTTGATTTAAAAAAGAAAAATGATCTCCACTACTACTCCATGGTTGATAATAAGGGTCAAATAAATCCAAGAAACCAAAAGGCCCATAATCTAATGTGTAGCCACCAGCTGCACAGTTATCACTGTTGAAGTTACCTTGACAAAATCCTACACGAATCCAATTCGCTACAAGTTTTGTAAGACGTGAACGAAACTCATTTGCTAATAATATTACTTTTTCTTCTATACTTAACTTTTCATCAATAACATCACTATATTCACGCTCAATTAAATGTAAGACAATCTTTTCTAGCTCTTCCATAGCTTTTGAATGTTCGTTTTTTCGAGCACGACGTGCAAAAAGTTCTATTTGACCAACACGAATAAATGATGGTGCAACACGTGTTGAAATAGCAATATCTTCTGAAATCATCATGTCAGGATCTTTTGAATGTGAACCATGTGAATACCATGGTCTATCAACTTTTTCAGAGTTTGAAGTAAACAGACTTAAAGAGCGTGATGTTGCAACGCCAAGAGAGTGCATATGTTCTTGTGCTAAAAACTCACGTATACTTGATCTTAAAACTGCTCTTCCATCAGCACCTCTACAATATGGCGTTCGCCCTCCACCTTTTAATTGCATTTCCCAACGTTTACCATTTATTACAGCTTCTAATACTGAAACTGCTCTACCATCTCCATATCCATTTCCAGTACCAAAAGGACATTGTTGATAATACTCATTACCATAAATAGAAAGTGCATATCCACACGCCCAACCTACTTTGCTCATAGGTTCTGGTACATTTGATATATCTCCTGAAAACATACTAACAAAGTCAGGTGATTTTACTAAACTATTCGCAAAGCCTAATTCTTTAAATAAGTTCTTGCTATGTGCAATGTATTTTGGATTTTTAATTGGTGTTGGTTTTACAGGAACATAATGACCTGAAAAAACTTGTCGAGGATTGTGGTCTATTCCATCTGCTGTTGATTGTAAGTCTTTATTAAGAGTATTCATAAACGAGTAATCTACGAGTTTTGCTAAATCATTCAGCGTTTCTATAGATTTTGAGTTTTGTTTATTTTCAATTCCTGTTTTAGGGATACCTTCCATTTTGTGCCTTTATATTTATACTGCAATCTTACCTAAAAGTATTTAAATTAAACTATTTATAAAGAAACTCTACAGTACATATTAAATATAATTCAAGACTATGAAATATTATATCTACGATTTGGAAACCTTTCCCAATATATTTACTTGTGTTATACAAAATACCAAAAGTAAAGAGTTAAGAGTATTTGAATTAAGCACAAGAGAAAATGACTTAACAAAGTTTCTAAAAACACTTGAATGGCTAAGTAAAAATGAAAAAATATTAGTAGGATATAATAATCTAAACTTTGATTATGCAGTACTACAATTTATTTACAAGAATGCAAAAAACTATGAACTAAAAGAACTAGTTTATCAAATATTTCTTTTTGCAGATGGACTTATAAAAAATAATATCATTTATAAAGAAGATAAAAATACTTTAAAAATAAGTCAACTTGACCTTATGAAAATTTACAACTTTGATTATAAAGCTACAAGAGTAAGTCTAAAAGTTTTAGAAGTAAATATGTGTATGGATTCTATTGAAGATTTGGATTTTAAAATAGGCGAAAATATAAAAACAGAGCAGTTTGGCAATCTAATTAAATACAATAAACACGATGTTGAAGCTACTTTATTATTCTTTGAGCATTCAAAGGAAGCAATAGAGTTTAGAGAAGATTTAAGTTTAAAATACAATGAAAATATGCTCAATTACAGTGATACAAAAATAGGTAAAAGGTACTTTATACGTAATCTTGAAGAAAAGCTTGGAAAAGATATATGTTATTTAAATGGCAAACCCAAACAAACCATTAGAAACTTTTTGGACTTTAACAAAATTATTTTTGACTATATTAATTTTGAAACAGTAGAGTTTCAAAGCCTACTTAAGTATCTTAAAAAGCAATATTCAAACTCTATGAATGAAGTTTTTTCAAATATCAGTAAAGAAAACTTAGAGGAACTCGGTTCATATTGCACACTAAACTCTAAAAATGAAGCTCAATCTTTACATTTAAACTACAAAGATTTTACTTTTTATCTAGGAACTGGTGGTTTACATGGAAGTGTTGAAAGCAAGTTTTATGATAAAAATGAAGATTTTTTAATCATAGATGTTGATGTGGCTAGCTATTATCCATCAATTGTAATTCAAAATAATCTTTATCCTGAACACCTAGGAATTGAGTTTGTTGATATATATAAAGAGATTCGAGATTTGAGATTTTCTTATAAAAAAGGTACTTCTCAAAACAAAATGCTAAAACTAGCTCTAAACTCAACTTATGGAGATACAAACAATCAATTTAGTCCTTTTTATGACTTCAAGATGACTTTGGATATTACTATAAATGGACAGTTGATGTTGTGTATGCTTGCTGAAAAACTTATGCAAATAAAAACGGTATCTTTAATTCAAGCAAATACTGATGGTCTTACTTTTAGAATTGCTAAAAAAGACAAGTCAAGATATGAAGATATCTCAAAAAAATGGCAAGATTTTACAGGATTAGAACTAGAAGAGATAATATATGAAAAGCTTTGGATTAGAGATGTAAACAATTATATAGCTTTGAAGGAAAATGGTGAAGCTAAAAAAATAGGTGCATATAAATACAATCTTGCATGGAATCAAAATCATTCTTCACTTGTTGTTCAAAAAGCAGTTGAAGCATATCTAATAAAAGGTATTAAAATTGAAGATTTTATATATAATCATAGAAATAAATATGACTTTTTATTAAACTTCAAAGCTACAAAAAATATAGATTTAGTTCTTGAAAAAATTTACTCACTACAAAAATCCTATATGCCATTACCTAATACTATTAGATATTTTATAAGTAGAAATGGATATCCTCTAAAAAAGATTCTTCCAGCTTTAAATAAAGATTCGCAGCAAAGAGTAATAGGAATAAACGTAGGATACAAAGTAGAGCTTTGCAATAATATAGAAGACTTTTCTTATGAGTTTTTAGACTTTGATTATTATGTAAAAGAGGCTTATAAACTCATAGAACCATTTAATCAAAAACAAGAATCTCTTTTTGATTTCTAAAAAAACATTACAAATTGTCATCAATTTAGAATATTAGAAAATCTTTATATATACTCTTACAGAAATTAAATATTCTTAGGAGATATAATGCAATTAATAATAGGATCACAAGTTAAACTTATAGATGGAACTATTGAAAAAATCTTTCCTTATGGAGAAGTTTTGCAATTGCTAAGTAAATTTAAGAATATTTGTAGTGATATAAAATGGAATGTAAATGTTCCTGCAAGAGATAAGTGTAAAATTATAGAAAATCAAGAAACGATTAATATTAAAAATTTTAAAGCACGAGATTTTCAACAAGTTTGTATTGATAAATTTACACGAACTACACTTACGGGTTATATTTACGCTCCTACAGGTTCTGGAAAGACAAATATAGCTGCATATTTAATTGCAAAAAGAAACATAAGAACACTTTTTATTGTTCCTAAGTATGACTTAGTAAAACAAACAAAAAAAAGATTTCAAGATATTTTAGATATTGATCCATCAATGATAGGTGAACTTAGCTCTTCAAAAAAAGAGTTTGGAGCTCCTATATTAATCACTACATGGCAATCATTAAACAATAAAGCAACATTACAAAGAGTTAAAGAAGATAAATACTCACAGATTATTTGTGATGAGATGCATAAAGCTAGTGCAAGTGTTTATTATGACGTTGTGTCTTCAATTCCAGCCATGTATAAACACGGTCTTACTGCAACACCATATAGAAATAATATTAAAAATGAGCAAAGACTTTATGATTTAGTTGGAGAAGAGAGGGCAAGTGTTGATATATCTGATTTATATAAAAATGGCTTTTTAGTACAACCCAATATAAGATTTAAAAATACAAATTATAAAATCGATATAGAACAAGAATACTTGCGAACATTAGATTTTAATATAAAACTAGGAATGCTTAAGAAAAATATTGATAAATCAAAAAAGAGAAAATTATTAATACTAAATGATATTAAAAAAGCTCTAGAGCTTGAAAGAAACAAGTTTAAGGCTAATCAATCGGTTATTTTAGTAAATACCCTTGAATTAGGACTGACTTTAAAAGAAGAGTTATCAACTTTATATAATGTATTATATATTGATGCAAGTACAAAAGCAAAAGAAAGAAATGAAATATTTTCTGACTTGACTGAAAATAAAATCACTGATTACGTATTAATAGGAACTTCAAAACTTCTAGGAGAAGGTACTGATATTCCTTCTATTAAAAATGTATTTTGTGCAAGTCCAGCTTACCCTCCTTTTGAAGATACAGCACGTTTACAACAAATCATAGGAAGAGCCATGAGACCGTTTAAAGATAAAAATACAGCAAATATAATTATCTATAATGATGAAACAACAGGCTGGATAAATAAAAAGAAAAATGAAGTTTTTGATATTGTGGTTAATAATGTTAAACCAATTATAAATTAAAAAGTAATTTTTAGTGACTAATATATTTGACATTATTTAATATTAATATTATAATGTATAATATTTTAGACAAAAGAGTAAAAATGGATTATAACTACTAGTCAAGCTTTTTATATATGACTTTATGTACTTCTAAGTATTTAAAAAACTTTTTTATTTTCTTTAAAAATGTTAATACTTTTCCTCAACTATAATCTCTTTTTAATTTCCACAACTTTTACAAAAAACTTCTTTTTGTGTAAATGTATTTAAACCTTTTCTTTGTATGGTATTACAGTTTATACAGATAAAACTTAGCATTTCATGTCCCATATATTTTTTTGAAGATTGAATATCTTTAAATTTATTTAAATTCTTTGGATTTAACTTTGAAATAATATCAATTTTTTCTTCTTTACTAGGTATATCTAGAATACTCTCTTTAGTCCTTACACCTTTTATTCTGTATTTTTTATCATAATCAATTAAAATAGGTTTATGCTCATTTATAAGAATCTTTCCAATATTTTCTATATTTTTAGTGCTTGGTAAGTTATTAGTTATCATTTTTGTAGCAGCAGATAAAATTTTTAAAGGGCTTCTTATAAAGTTAGTTCTAATATCTTCAATAAATGTATCTGCGCGACAAAACTTTTTAGGAAGAACTTTATTTTTAATCTTAACATCTGGTAAAAAAACAACATAAGACATAATATCCATTTTCATATTGTATTTTTTAAAAATTTCTTCTAATACTAAAGCATGTCTGTGTGATTGAGCTAAAGGATTTGGAAGATTGTGTGACTCTTTAGGATAAGAGTATAACATCGTTCCATCATCATTTATTGTTACTTCAGCTTTTGTATTTTTTGTTTCAACCAATATGACACCTACTGCTACATTTATTAATAAGTGGTCAATCTGAGCAGTTAGTCCATCTAGTTCAAATCTTAAATCATGTAGTATCATATAGTTTTCACTATCCTTTAAATTAAAATCTATAAAATAAGCCGTTTCTTTTTCTCCTCTTAATCCTGATTCTAATTTTGTTAACTCTTGTCTAATTATATATTTTTGTTTTTCATTATCTGAAAGTTCAAGCTTTTTCTTTAAGCATTTGATATCTTCTTCTTTTCTTTTATCAATCTCTTTTAATAACACTTTGGTTTCCTTTTTACTCTATTCATCTAAACTAATTCTTTTAGAAGTTTAAATAATTTTTCTTCTTCTTGACTTCCATTTGTTGGAAATCTAATTAAAGGTATATTACTTTTTCTTAAAATACAATTTTTTATTTTATCTCTCTTTAGTTGCTTTGAATTGTTTTCATGAAAAGCATATCCATCAACTTCAATAGCTAGTATAGGTAGTTTAGTGATTGTACTATATATTATAAAATCAATATGTGACCATGGATTTTTTACAAAAGTTAACTCTTCTTCATTTAATAAACTAGTATCCTTAATTATTCTATTTAATGAAATATTCAATACAAACCGAAGGTGTTGAAACTCTATCTTCTTTAAAATATTTTCAATCACAATATTCATTAGGTTTTCTGATTTATAGGCTGAGACATGTTTCATTTTTTCTAAATAATTGTTTAAATATGGAGCATAATTTTTATAAAGTAAATCAAATATAGAATATATTCTACTTTCTTTAATATCAAAATTGTTATATTTAATATAATCTATTAGATCTTTCATATTTTTATTCTCTTCATTATCTGATAATACAACATAAAGCTTATCAATTGCTCTTGAAATAGCAACATTAAGAAGGTTTAAATCATCTGCAAATTCATTTTTACCATCAACAACAGTTGTAATAATAATAGTATTTTTTTCTCGTCCTTGAAATTTATGTACTGTATCAACTTCAATCCCTGAATTCTTATTAACTTCTTTAATTAGCTCGTTAACTTGTTTTCTAAAAGGAGATACAATTCCAACGTTATTGTTGCCAATATAAGGTAAAATTTCATTTGTAATTACATCGATTTGTCTCTGATTATATGTTCCTCTTGCATGATTTCCTACAACAGTATTATATAAAACTAATGGAATATCATTTTCTATCCTAGCTTTTGTTAATATTATCAATTCATTATTATAAAACTTCTTGTTACAAAAACCTATAATTTTTGGATGACAACGATAATGTTCTTTCAATAAAGTTTTTGGAGCATCTTTTAAAATATTTGTAATAGATAATAATAGATTATTATTATAATGATAAAATGGATTTAACTTATATTTATTATAGATTGAATTTATTATTACTGATGTTTCACTACTTACAATATGAGGTAATTGTTTTAAATCACCCACAATAACAACATTTTTAGCACATGATAAGGCTAAAGAACCAGCAACAATATCAACTTGAGATGATTCATCTATTATCAAATAATCATATAGAAAACCTTTACCCGTACTATTTCGCAAAGAATGAGTTGTACTAAGTATAATTGGATACTCTTCAATAAAAGTTTTAAAGTCTTTCCATAAAATATCTTTATCAAATCTTTTTCGTTTATTAGACAATTTATATCGTTTTGATAAATATGATTTAAATAAGTGCATTGATTTCTTACTATGTAAATCCATGTTAGTTTCAAAATTAAACTCTTGTAACTTCTTCTCTAAAATTGTTATTTGTTTTTTTAATGCTTTTTCTTTTACTATGTAGAATGTACTTTGTAACAATGCAATTATGGTGTCAATAGAATAATTATAAAATGAAAAAGATAATATTCCATATTTAAATATATTTTTCAATTTAAAAAAAAATGATATTTTTTTATTTCTAGTTTGAAGATACTCAAAATCAGCCCATAAAGATAATATTTTAGAATAATCAAATTTTTCTAAATTTGCATATTTCTTAGCTTTGATTTCCCTCTTTTCATAGAATTCTGAAAAATATTTTTTCTCAAGTTCTAATTCTTCAAATTCTTGCTTTAATAATGCTACTTCGTTTTGTGCAGATAACATTTCTTTTAAAGAATGAGTATCCTTTATAACTTCTTTTTCTAAATCTTCAAACGTAATATTACTATTATTTAATTCATCAAATTGTGGATAAGTAAGATTTTGATTAGCAAAGAACTCATCTTTATTTTTATTATTTCCTAAAAAAGCAGATATAAATGATAAATCATATTTTGTTAGTTTATCAAAGACATTCATCGTTGCTGCATTGTTATTGGAAACAATGGCAACAGTTTTATTTTGCATGGAAACATTTGCTATTATGTTAAGTATAGTCTGAGTTTTACCCGTACCAGGAGGCCCTTCTATTATACTAACTTGATTTGTTAAAGCTTTTGAAATAGCAAATTCTTGACTCAAATTAAAACCAAAAGGAAATATAATTGGAGATTTGTTTTCAAATGAATCTATTTTAGCTTGATTTAGATACTTAGAGAGAGCACTCTTTTCACTCAGTTGTGTCATTTTTTCGTATTGATTAAATAAAAAATCATTCTCAGTGTCAATATTCTGAGCTAGTCGTTTTAAATATTCCAATACATTACTTGCATTCTTATTATTTAATATATTTTTTTCTATCGTAACGTTTCTTCTTGTATAACTATATACAGTATTATTTTTATAAAATTTGATTTTTACTTTTTCTTCTTCTAAAGATGAGATACTTTCAATCTCATCTGTTTTATTTAAACCATTTATAAATATTAGATTTCCATGTAACTTCATTTTAACTTTTCCAATATATTCACAATTGTTAAAGTATCCTGCTTACAATACTCAATAAGCGATGCTCTCATTTTACTTTTCTTACCATCTTCCATCTTACTCATATTTGCAAAGGCATTCATGGCTTGGTTTCCATTTTATACACCACTTAGTTCTTTGTATACTTTTCCTAACTCTGGTACTACATACTTGATAGAATAAATTCTATTCATATATTGAGTTACCTAGTATTATCATCTATTAGTTTTGTAGTCATTGTATTTAAGATTATTTTCTTTTTTTATTATTTCATAAACCCAAGATAGAAAAGCTTTGTGTTCTTCTTCTCTGCTCTTTCCCATAAACTTTTGACCAAAATGCCAGTCAGACGTATGTAATACTTTCATTATAACCTTAAATAAATTTATGAGTTTTTATAATATTTCTAAATATTTTGAATTATTATATTATTTATATAAGTTTACTCTTTTAATTATTAAAAAATAATATCGAATTAGAATATTTTTAGTAGTTTGTATAGTGTTAAAAAATTGAAAATATTAGTATATGTAATATGTACATTTACTTATATCTAAAGGCTATGAATAATCAACAATTAGTATATTTATTTATGATTGTCTAAATTTTATAGATTGTAAGAATAAAGTTGAGGAGGAAACTTTAAAGTACCAAAAAATGGTACTTTAAATGAATATTAGTTAGTTTATATAGTGATTTCTTTAATATCAGTATTAATAGTATCAAGATAGCCACTATATCGATGTTATAAAACTAATATATACCCTACTTTTAATAGAATTTAGAAATAAAAGTAGGGATAATTTAAAGTGAACTATTCCATCAAAAGCTGTACAAGATAAGCTTATCACATACTAGCAATGATATTTTCATCCCTATACAATTAAAGCTATATTACTGCTAGAACCCTATGGGGGGGGGAATTGAAAATCTTCATAGTGATAGATAACCCCGTAGTTTTACACAATAAATTTAAGCACCTTAGGTAACATTAAGTTTAGAATTTGTTTTTACTTATATTGGAAAAGTAGTAAACTAAATATACATAATACAAAGACTCAATTTTTCTAAGAATTTTTGATATTTTAAGTATTAATATTTATTTTTATTACTTTCCCTACTAATCTTTTCAATCAAATTATATGTGTAATACATGTCTTTTCCATAAATTTTAAAAAATTGTTCATCTGAAATATCTTTTTTGAACTTTCGTAAGTTTTCATTTATTTTAGTTTCTTCTTCTATTAGTTTTTTTGTATCTATAACATCAAATTTTATATCAAGATAATTTTCATATAGTTCTTTATATTGTTGCTTAACTTTATCTTCTTTTGCAAGCTTTTCCAATAAAAGAATAGACATCGTCAAATTATCTAATAGTAAATCTCTTTCTTTCCTATTTTTTATTTTTTTCATATTTTTAAGTGCCTCTGATATAATAGAATTTTTTAACCCATATACAAATCTTCTATTATCATTATCAGACATACTTAAAACTTTCTCAACAACATTTAGATTGAATTCTTTTAGTTGAAATAAGAATGGTTTTGATAGCATCTTTTCTTTTGGATTAAAACTATTCTTTACACAATCTTTTTCTTCTAATATAAAAGAAAATAAAGGAAATTTATCATTCGAAATATATTGTATATTTTGCTTCATACCCAAATATAAAAGTTCTCTTGTGTCAGTTTTAAGACAATTAGTTTTTAACATTTGTACTTTTGCTAAATTTTTTAATTTTTTATAATTATTTATGACCATTTCATTACCAAGCTTCTGCTGTTCTTCATAGCTATTTAAATTTAAAGAAGTTGCAGCGACGATATTAAGAGTATCTTTTATTGCAAAAACTCTTGTAATAGATAAATTTGGTGTAAGTTGTAATGGCAACATTTTTTGGAAACTTAAACTAAAGTCTTTGGTCATTTGGTATTTGTCATATGCATATAATAGATTATTTGAAATCAAACAAAATAAAAATATATATTTAAGAATTTTTAATTTTTCTATAGTTATATATTTCATGATAATTTCTTTTTTTCAAAATAGAAATCAAAATATTTTTCTTGTATTTTAAAGTATGTAGAAACTATTTTTTTAACATAATAACTTAAAATAATTGTACTTAAAATCATTGATAATATTAATGAAAAAATACTAAAGTAATAAATTGTATAGTTAACTTTCTCTGATAATAATTGTAATAAATATAACTCTTTTCTGTTAATATTTTTACTTTCATAATCATAAAGTTTATTCGTTATTTCAGGGTAAAAAATACTTACAAAATTTAAACTATTACGAAATTGCCAAAAAAGATTTTCATTTTCATAAAGTTCTTTTTTGCCATAATCGCAATCTGTATTTCTTTTCTGATAACTATAGTTATACTTATCAAATTTATCTATATCATAAACAAGACATCTCTCGGTAAATGTATACCTTTCTTTTTCATACATGTAGTATCTATCAGTCTCTACAAAATATATTATAATATAGGCCAATCCAATTAATGCAATTGAAACAGTAATTAATTTATTAAACAAATTTTTACTATTTTCTATGTATGAATAGTCTTTATCTATTTTTGTCATGTAGTATTTTAATAAAAGATACAAATTTGAAGGAATAATAAACAATATAAATAATATTGATAAATAATACTTTATTCTTGTTTTAGAGTTTGGAATACTTGAGTTATTGTCTAGATTGAAATAGCCCATTTTATTTAATAATAAATCAAAAAGAAAAAATAAACAACAAATTGTAAATGTAACAATGGAGAAAAGAAGTGCAATATTTTCACCAATATTATTAATTATTAGGACACTTAATATAACTAATAATAGAAGTAGTCCAATACTTATTTTTACTTTTTTCCCCATAATTTATTCCTTATTTTAAATATGCTAAGTAAAATTAATGAGTTTAATCATATTTTATTTAGAAAACCTTTTAATTTCTCTTTGTTTTCTTTGTTTTTTTCTTCTAGCTTTTTCTGCTTTAGTTCTTTCTCAAAAATTTTAACTTCTTTTTCTAAATTTTTATCAATAAGACCATAGGTAAAATTATACTCTTCATTAAAAGTATTTTTGTGACCCGAACAACCTGTGTAGACTTGTATATGTTTATTTTTAGTTTTAAATTCAAATCTCACATAGGGTAGAGACTTTACGCGTTTAAGTTTTTTATATTTTTGCATTAAAGTATTTTCTATCATTTTATTTGCACTAGAACATTCTTCTATGCTATTAAATTTAATACTAAATGCTTTAATTCTAAATACTTTATTACTTTTTTTTGAAACATCAAATATCAAACTCTCAAACATTTTGTTATAAGTAATAGGTTTTAATAAATAAGTATCTACAGTATCTGCATCGGAGAAACCATACCTTTGTTCCATGCTATTCCAGATTTTAGCTTTTTCACTTAGTTTCACACCTAATACATCATTAGGATATTCACTTCCATAAACTAAATTAATTAAAATTAAAAATAAAAAAAATTTCTTCATTACAACATCCTAATAATTATTCATGTTAATTTCTAATTGATTTTATTTTCATATTCTATAATATTATTTCTTTACTAGTGATTATTAACTAAGTATGGTAATAGAATATATTAACACTCAATTTATTTTATATTATTTTTTCAAATATTTTTTTCCCAATTTTTAACGTCAGCTGTAGGTTATCACGACTTGAACTATCTGCATAATACCTCAATCTTCTGTAGCAAACATCAGAATAAATATCACCATTAGCTTTAATGTATTTATCCATTATATATAAAAGTTTTGCAGTTTTTGCTTTATATCTTTTAGTTTTAAATTTGCCATTCATGATAAGGTCAATTTGATTAACTAAGTGTTCTGTAACAAGTGGATAGAACTTTTTCCATTCATCACCTATAACTCTTAAGTCACCAGTATATTGTGTGAATAAAGTACCTCTAATAAGATGATTTCTGCAAGGGGAACATAATTCTTTATATCTAAAGTTTAAAGGCTTTTGGCATACCTTACAATAACCATAGGAGAGTGTTTTGCATCCTTGCTGTTTATTAGCATTAATTAGGTCATGTTCTTTTTGGTTAAGTAGGATATAACTAGGTTGTCTAAATGGTGCAGTGTAAATACTCAATGTTTCTTAAACTTATTATTGACTGTTGATTGTTCTTGAAGTAACTCACAAATTAGATGATGAAAATCATCTTCTAAATAAAAGTAATCTTCACTATCTACTACATCGCTATCTAGTAAGTTTTTAAGTTGATAGTTTAATAAGTCAACCACTTTCTTTTTGTTCTGTTCATTAAGTGCTTTAAAGTATCTATATTCAATCATTTTAAGTCTCCATATAATATAGTATTATAACATATTTTATATGTATTTAAGTGGTTTGTAATAGCATTTTTAGTGGGCTGTAAATCTGTTTTTTTAGTATTCTTAGTAAGTTTTAGATTTTTCAGACTTTTAAAATATTTCAATAGATAAAGTACCGCTAATATTTACACAATAAGTTCCACAAGTACCACAAATAGGTAAAGTGCTGAAAATACTAAAGATACTATAAATACTTAAAAATCTAAAAATACAGATATTTAGGGGAGTAAGTATAAAAAATACACTTACTCAATAATTAGTCTAAGAAGCTAAAATCTTCTTGTGGAATTAAACTGTAACTGTATTGGTTTTTCCCATCTGAACTTGTGATTTTAGTTCTTTGCCAACAGTGATTTATTAGAGTAACTAAGAAACCTCTAGCCTTGTCTCTACCCATAGATGAATTATCTTGTATAAATTCAACTAATGCCTTTTGTGATGTTGTTCCATTCATAATTGCATCATTAACATCTTCTACTAAAGTTTGATTTGCTTGTACTAAGATATTTCTTTTTAATAATAATCTTGTATCAATAACATTATCAATTTTTTCAGCAGTATAGTTATCTCTATCAAACTTAAAACTCAATATTTTAGCACCATTAACTGCCCTTACTTTATCTCCCTCTAATGTTGCATATCTTGTGGAAGCATGAATATCTCCATCATCATACAAGTAGTAGAGTGTGTCACAATCAGCTTTTACATCATTAGTACCATCATAAACTAAATTACCATCTTCATTTAGATGTTTATTTGCGTGTGCTAAAGTTAGTACTGTTCCACCTTTTGCTGTAATCTTTCTCATGATGTTGTAAAATCTTTTTACAGAGTCCTTACCAAGAACATCAACAAACTTTTTAAAGGTATCTACTACTAATACTAATTTAGACAGATTTTCTTCTGTATCTGCTAAGTTACTGATATCTTTTAATATGTCTTCTGCTGAAACTCCAACATTGGCAAATGATGCCATTACATCAAAGCCGCATTTAAAACCAGTTTCTGACATATCTTTATAGTTGTTCATATTTGCATCTTCGAAGATATATAATAATTGATATCCATTTTGTGCAATTTGCTTTGCCCAATGTTTAGCAAGTAGAGTTTTACCACCATTCGGTCTTGCAACAATTACAGTAATATGACCTTTAAATAAAATTTCATCCACAATATTTATTTCATTTTTTTCCATATTTTTTAGTCTTTCCTTACTCATACTGTATTTATTAATCAATGAAGAAATACTGTTAACAAATGGTTTGCTATTATTTGCAACATCAAAATCATTAACATTAAATAGTTTTTCAACTGCTTTTTTAATAGTTCTTTTGATGTAATCATCTCTATCATATTTATTAGGATTATCTGTACTTTTTGAAACTCTTATTTCATGTAAACCTTTTAGCTTAATAGCAGTTCTAACTTCTTCTATTGTAGGAACACAATCAAGATTTTTAGTATTAGTTCTAGTTTCTTGGATAAAATCAGATATAAATGCAAAATCAATTGAACTCATATCATCAGTATCAATTAGTTCAATGTTATCAACAATTGTTTTAATCTCATTCGTAGCAATACTATTATTCACTTGTGGAAAATCTACATTTGAAAAAATATCATCTTCTTCACCATAAATATCAATTCCAAATTCATTATTAAAATATTCTGCATTGTATTTTGAATCAGTATTTTTAATTAGTTTTGCCTTGGTTGGTTCTTTAGAATAACCTTTTGCTAGTTTTTTTAGTGTTGGATAGTTAAAAGTATTTGGTAATCTCATTATTCTATCAACATTATGAGTACCTTTATCAGCACCATACTCCCTAAAATAGTTTATCAAACCTTTATTTATTGTTTCTACTTCTTCTTGGTTTAACTGTTCACTAAGTCTCCAAAACAATCCAATACCATTGCCACTATCAATTGCAAAAGTACAATCAATATCATCTGCTAATTCAAGTAATTTGCGTCTCATTTCTTGTGAAAATTTACCATCAGCAACTGGGTCTAAATCAAGATGTGCATATAGTATCTCAACAATATCAGATTTTTTAGGTTTTTGCTTTACTTCATTAACAACTGCATTAACACTAAAGTATATGTTGTAATCTTTGTTGTTGTATTTCTCAATGTTTGTTACATCAATTACAGGAGTACCTTTTTTTTCTTTTGAATGAATTGCTACAATGGTCGGAGGATATTCCTCTGACCAAATATCTATAAAGTTATTAAAACTCATCACTATGTTCTCTTAAACCATCATAAGCTTTAACTGTATCTGTTGGTTCTATTTTTAAAGATATGCTATAATCCACAAATAAGATTGTCTCTAGAATACTTAATGGAGTAATATTACTAACTGTTGGATATTCTTGTCTAAATGCTTTCTTATTAATGGTAGAGGCTTTATGAATTGCGGCAACAATCTCATCACTTCTACCATCTAAACTTAGTTCAACTAGTTTTGCAAATTTATCTAATCCACAAGGTCTCCATTTAAACATTTCGTTTGAAACAAGCAGTTGTGCAACGGCATCATCTGGATTATTGTAGAACATTTGAAGTGCATTATAAGTGTTAGAGTTAATTTTGATTGTTCCAAATCTTATTCTAGGTCTAAAAGCATCAAATACTTTAAATTCCCAATCACTCATACTTGTGATGTAATTTGTGAATTCTAATTTATTACTCATCTTACACCTCTTCTACTTTCACTGTATTAGATTGAATATAATCCTCAATAACAGCATCACTGATAAATACTTTTGCACCGACTTTTACATATTCAAGTTTCTTATTGAATATTAATTTTTTAATCATAGGTACACTGATACCTTTTCTTTCAGATTGTTCTTTGATTGGACGAATTTTATTTTCCATAATAACTCCTTTATATCATGGTATTATTAGTATCAATCAAGATAACTAGCTTGTCTGGTTTATCTTTTGATATGACTAATTATAAAAAGTTGGAGTATGTAGAATTGTAGAAAATATACCCTCAGGCAAGGTTATATTTAGTTTTTTAGAAGTTTTTTATAGGTTTGAAGAAGTATCCCTGCAATTTCTTTCGCATTTGACAGTTTAGTTCCAATTAATACAAGTCTATTTTCTATCTCATCTCTTAACGGTTCGAATATCCTTTTTTCTTTACTAAGTGGTCTATTTATGAATATTTTACTATTGTTGAGGTTAAAAATATACTTATCGTTACACTCAAAATATTTTAAACTTCTTACTAATGGTATTTTGTATCGTGTGAGTCTTAATGAACCATCACTTAAATATGTTATATACAAAGAATAAGATTGAATATATTTCTTAAAGGGTAATGAACCAATCTTTATTTCCACACCTTTTAAGCATACATCATCAATATTCATTTTCTCTATTGCCTTTTTAGCATCTCTTGAATGATTTTTAACATCCAAAAATCTAAATGTTTTTAAATCATCTCTTATTGTTGATACTATACTTTCATAATCTACGTAATGGTATAGGAGATAAACTTCCAAAATGTTAGTGATAGCAGTTCTTCTAGTGAGTTTATTTATAAGTTCATCTTTAAAATCCATATCCTGATATTCCATATTAGGACATTCTGGAATCATTGCGTCTAAAGTATTGCGAATTAGGTCTTTTTCATATAGTTTTTTATAAATAGAGTTAATTTTTTCTATTGCTTTTTCAATTCCTTTTTTTCTATTTGGATTATTAATTGATTTTAATTTAATTTGATATGGACTATTAAGTAAATCTTCTAAACTATATGTTTCAACTTGCATTAAATCAAAGAAATCAATAAATGCTATTTCATATACAGTTAATCCCTCTTTACTATTCCAATCATGATATTGTGTATCTATTATTTTTGCTTCAAGTTCATAAATAAAATCATTAGGTTCTAAAAGTATCTCTTCAATCTGCATTATTGTCATTTTAATTTTCTCCCTTCTAAAACATCTATTGCATATGCTATAACCTCATTACTAGCTTTAGGATACATTTCTTTAAGTCTTGTAGTATTGGCTTTAGTTTGTTCTAGAACATCTAAGTCAATAATATCATCTTGTATCAATAATGTTTGTTCAAACTTTTGTTGTGCTTTAATAGCTTGATTAGCACCACCTTCTGCATAAGATGCCTCTGTAGTAGAGACCTTTTGATGTGATAGCATCTTGGAAACTTCATAAATATCTGCACCGGCATCAAGTGCTGTTTGTGCTACCATAGAACGAATATCATGCAAAACCATATCATAGATGCCTATACTCCTCATTGCATTCTTAAAGTGTTCTAGCATCTGTCTACTTTCAATTCTAAAGATTCTACCACTCTTCGTATCTTGTGCTTTTATTGCAGTTATAAGTGCTGGAGTTAGTTTAAATGTAAAATTTCTATTGGTTTTAGCATATTTTGAAAGTATGGTATATGTACCTTTTTCATAATTAATTTGTTCATGTTCCAAATACAATACTTCATTCACTCTTCTACCGGTTAGTAAAAACCTAAAAACTCCATTGGCTTTCTTATGTTGATAATTTATTAATGCTTCAACAATCTTTGCAGTTACTTCTACTGGTTTATTGTATTTTCTATTACCAGTTTCAACCTTAGGCATTCCTATCTTTTTCCAGTTCAATACCCTATCATTTTGTTCCAGTAGTGGTTTTAGTATTCGTTTAATACCAGCAATAGTATTGTTGGCTTTAGCAGCATTTTTTGCATCAGTAATTATTGCTTGTACATCATCCTCAGTTACTTCTGATGGTTTCTTTGAACCAATAGCTATTGATATATAGTTTCTGTAGTTTAATCCATATACTCTAAGTGTGTTAGGTTTTCTACCTTGTGCTTTCAGTTTATTGATATACTTTTCAAAACAGTAATCTAAATCACCATCTGGTTTAGATTCTACTTTGGTAATCTTTTCAATTTTTAAAGTACCTTTAGTTTTTAGTGCTTCAATCATATTACTTTTTTTAGGTATTATTGATTCTACAGCTTTTGTAATACTAGTACCTTTTGGAATATTGAAAGTTCTTTTCCCTCTACATCTTTTATTGTTGTACATAACTTCAACTGCTACTTGTATTTGATAAGTTCTATTAGGTGGTGCTGTGATACCTTTAGAAGTATATTTCACTTCTTTTGGTTCTAAGAGTAAATACATCCCTTGTGAACGCTTGTCACCTGCAGCTAATTTTATTTTATATGGTTTAGTTTTGCTGTTAGAGTTAATCTTAGATGGTACTATTTTTCTTTGTTTATAGTTCTGTTCTTTAATAGCTACTATTGCCTCTTTTACACTTGCATCATTAGCTTTAGCAGAACCATCTGTTAAAGCATCTATTACATTAAAACCAGTTTGAACTGTATCTAATCGTTTATCTTCTGAAGTACCCATAATTACTACCCTTGAAGTAAATCCCTACTTTTATGTATTTTTTAGCTTATAAGTAGGGATAGTTGTATTTATTTATATATTATTGTATCTAAAATGTAGTTATATGAAGATTATAAAACCCCTAGTTAAGGGATTTTATAAGTATTTGTAGTAAGTTGTATTTGTATTATATCGTGATTTCTTTAATATCAGCGATTTTTCTAAATGCTTGATATACAAGTCCGATTGTATTTTTTCTGTTTGTTTTGATTTTTTCATCTTCATGATTTACAAAAACTTTTTCAAAGAAGTTATCAAGTTGTGGCTTCATAGCAAATAAAGCTTCTAATTCTTCATCATAAGTAGCATATGACTTTGAAGTTACTTCATTGTATTTACTTACTAGTTCTTTTTCTGCATCCTCTTCAAGTAAAGACTCATCAATAGTTAAAGTAGAGTTGATATCTAAGTCTTTGATGATATTTGCAACTCTTTTAAATGTAGCTGCTGATTCTTTGAAGTTATCACTTTGAACGATAGGGTTTAAAGCACATAGCTTTTGAGATATTTTATAAATATCAGTTTCGCCACTTCCTAATACTGCTTTTAATACTGATGGATTAACATCAAATATTTTGAATAATCTTTCATTAAAGAATTCTATTAATTGTTTTTTATCTAAACCTTTATAGTTTGACTCTAAAGCATCTATTATTTTAGGTAAATCAATTGCTAATTTATGTTCCATTGCAATTTTTACAATACCAGCTGCTGCACGTCTTAGACCAAATGGATCTTTTGAACCAGTTGGAATTTTTCCTACAGAGAATAATCCCATTAAGTTATCAAGTTTATATGATAAAGCAATTACAGATGAAAATGTATTTGATGGTAATTCAGAATCTTCACCATCTGGTAAATACTGCTCTTTTAGTGCTGTATAAACTAATTCGTCTTCTTTAGCTAATTTTGCGTAGTAATATCCCATTAGACCTTGAAGTTCAGTAAATTCAAACACCATTTCAGACATTAAGTCTGCTTTAGAAAGCATTACAGCTTTTTCTACTAATTCTTTTTTAGGTACATCAAAAATATCTGCTAAATGAGCTGCTATTTTTGCTTCACGTTCCGACTTTTCATCCATAGAACCTAAACCTTCTACGAAAGTAAGTTTCTTTAATCCTTCATTGCTAAGGCCATTTGCAATATCATTTTTATAGAAAAACATACCATCAGCAAGTCTTGGTCTTAATACTTTCTCATTTCCTGAAATAATAAAACCAAAATCATCTGTTTTAGAGTTTGATACAACGATAAAGTTGTTAGTTAAAACACCATCTTTATATACTGCAAAGTATCTTTGATGTTCTTTCATAGATGTAACAATAACTTCTTCTGGTAACTCTAAGAATTCAACATCAAATTGACCAATTAAAGCAGTTGGATATTCAGTGATTGCAACTACTTCATCAAGTAACTCTATATCAATATCAATTTTAACACTATGTCTTTGCTCAATTTCTTTCATCTGAGAAAGAATTCTTTCTCTTCTTTCATCTGGATATAAAATTACACCATTGTTATCAAGTTTTGCAAAGTAATCACCAGCAAAGTTATAAGTAAATGGCTCATAAGAAACCATTCTATGTGCAAATGAGAAGTTAGATGATTTAACACCAAATAGTTCACCCTCAACTATTTGCTCACCTAAAATAATAGATAAAGATCTAATAGGTCTAATAAAACTATCAGTTCTATCTCCCCATCTCATTGACTTTCCAAAGTTAAGTGAGTTCATAAACTCATTTACCATATCATTTAATAAATCAGAAGAATCACTTCCTTTTACTTCTTTTTTAAAGTAAAGAACCTCTCCTCTTCCTTGATCTATTTTATCAAGTTCAGATACATCAACACCACACTTCTTTGCAAATCCTAAAGCTGCACCTGTTGGTTCTCCATCTTTAAATGCTATTTTAACTGGAGCTCCAAATTGTTCTACAATAGAGTCTTCTTGAGAAACTTGGAAGTTTTTGTGCCATAATACTAATCTTCTTGGTGTATAATAAAATTCAAAATCACATAATAATCTATTCTTTTCTAGAATATCACTCCATTTTTTTTCAATATTTGGTAACTCTTTTAAAAATGGAATTGCTGGTAATTCTTCAACACCTATTTCAATTAATAATGGTTTATTCATTTATCGTATCCTTAGCTTTATTCTTCTCTTCGTTCTTTGCCACTTTATCTGTATGTTTTTTAATCTGCTGTCTATTAAAATTAATAATAAACATTGCAACCATAATCACGAACATAATTAATATAACTGTATCTAATATATCTTTCACATTTATCCTAATATTTTCTTATAAAAGTAGTTATAATATCTAAAAATCTCTTATTATTACGTAAACTAATTAAGTACATTTTTATATATTATTCCATCTATTTCATTTAGTGCTATCTCTTCTATCTCATCACTTGATTCTATTAGCGCTAAAACTTTTGAATCAAACATATAGTTATCAGCAATTTTTTGAATGCTTTTAGCTAATATTTTTTCACAAACTATATATCTTGCATTTAAACTATTTGCATAAATTGCTTCTTTTATTGAAGTAACAATTACTACATAATCTAAGTCATTTTCAAAGCAATAAGTTAATAACTTTTCGTTGTAACCAAATGAAATAAAACTATTTGCTTTTGTATTTTTAATATCTTCAACAGTAGAAATACTACAAATATCTGTATATGGTATAAGTTTATCCCCAATAAGTATCATACAAAACCCTTATTTATTTTTTAAACAATCTTTTGAGCAATAATATTTACCATTGCTTAAAACAGATTCTTTTGTTGAAATATAAGTTTGACATGTAGGACACTCAACCATTTCGTCTTCGTATTTTATATCTTTCTTTTTTACAATATTTTTTTCTCTATTCTTTTTAAAAAAGACTATATATACTATAAATAGTACTACTGCTATTGCTAAAGTTTTTAAAATCATTATTTACCTTTTATATATAAATAGTTTCTATCATTTCTATTTACAATTTTATAGTTTTTATTTACTTTTACTGCTTCTAGTTCTTCGTTTAGCATACTACCTTTATAAAATAAGTAAGAAGCATTTTCATTAACTATATCTTTTGTAATATCTAAAAGCAATGAAGTATTTGTAACAGCTCGTGAAGTTACTAAATCAACTTTTAAATCATTAACTTTTTCAACTCTATCACAGATTATAGTCAAATTATCAAGTTTTAACGAGGCTTTTACAAAGTTCAAAAAAGCTACTCTTTTAACTCTTGGTTCTATTAGATATGCTTTCATATCTTTTCTAGCAATTGCAAGTAAAAGTCCAGGATAACCAGCACCTGTTCCTATATCTGCAAAACTTTCATAAGAATCAATAAAATTTAAAGGATAAATTGAATCTAAAATATTTTCGTTTATATCTTCTAAAGTTAACCTTCCACTTAAATTATGTATCTTTCCCCACTGCTGTAAAAGTTTTGTAAAGACTGTACAATCTTTATAAAAGTTTTTATCAAATTCGAAATTGTTTTCTTCTAGAAGTTCTTGTAAATTCATTACAGCATATGCCCCATTTGGTCTTTTTTTGTATTTAGATAATCAATATTGTGTTCATTAACCTCTGTAACAGCTGGAATTCTTTCAACTATTTCAACACCAATACTATTTATATAATCTATTTTATGAGGGTTATTTGTAATTAGTTTAATTTTTTTAATATTTAAATCATTAAATATATGTTTTACTATTTTATAATTTCTCTCATCCTCTTTAAAGCCTAATTCTAAATTGGCTTCAATAGTGTTTCTGCCTTTATCTTGTAAGCAATATGCATTTACTTTATTAAGTAAACCTATATTTCTTCCTTCTTGTCTATGGTATATAACTAAACCACCTTCTTTTGCAATAAAATCTAATGACAAATTTAATTGATTCTGGCAATCACACTTTAAACTTCCTAGTGCATCACCTGTTAAGCATTCTGAGTGAACTCTTACATAAGGTATTTGTATATTTTCAAAATCCTCACTCATAATTGCTAAATGTTCTTGATTGTCCTGTGTATAAGCTTTTATTTTAAAATTTCCATGTTTTGTAGGTAGGTTTGCAATATTTGATTGTATTATATTCATTGTCTTTAAACCTTATTATTGTTATAATTCGCAGATTATAACCAAAAGAGGTAAATAGAATGTTTAAACGATTTAGAAGACTAAGAATAAATGAAACTTTAAGAAATCTAGTGCAAGAGACTACGGTAACACCAGATGACTTTATATATCCATTGTTTGTACGTGAAGGAAAAGGAATTAAAAACGAGGTTTCTTCAATGCCTGGAGTATTCCAAATGAGTATTGATGAAATACTAAAAGAGTGTGAATATTTAATAAGTATTGATTTAAAATCAATTATTCTTTTTGCAATTCCTGATGTAAAAGATTCAGTTGGTAGTGAATGCTTATGTAATGAAAGTATAATTTCTAGAACAATTAGAGCTATAAAAGAAAAGTTCCCACAAATGTTTGTTGTTACTGATTTATGTTTTTGTGAATATACAGATCACGGACATTGTGGAATCTTAGATCCTAAAACACAAACAGTTGATAATGACAAAACATTAGAAATTTCTGCACAACAAGCTATTATTCATGCACAAGCTGGTGCTGATATGATTGCACCATCTGGAATGATGGATGGAATTATCACAACGCTTAGAACTGCATTAGATGAGAATGGATATGAAAATTTACCAATTATGGCATATTCTACTAAATTTGCAAGTGGATATTATGGACCATTTAGAGATGTTGCTGAATCAACACCATCTTTTGGAGATAGAAGAACATATCAGATGAATCCAGCAAATAGACTTGAAGCTATAGAAGAGTCATTAGCAGATGAGGCAGAAGGAGCTGATATCTTAATGGTTAAACCAGCTTTAGCATTTTTAGACGTAATTAGAGATATTAGAAATGCTTCAAAATTACCACTTTGTGTATATAACGTAAGTGGTGAATATGCAATGCTTAAAAATGCAGGTGCTGCAGGACTTATTGATTATGAAAGAGTAATGATGGAAACACTAATGGGCTTTAAAAGAGCTGGTGCAAATATTATTATCACATATCATGCTAAAGAAGCTTGTGAATTAATGAGAAAAGCATAAGCTAAATTAAAAATGGGCAATACTTATCAAGAAGCAATTGAAAACTCTAATATAGTATCTAAAACAGATATAAATGGAATTATTACTTTTGTAAATGATGAGTTTTGCAAAATCTCTGGATATAGTCGCAATGAGCTTGTGGGTCAAAACCATAATATCGTAAGACATCCAGATGCACTTTCTTCAAATTTTAAAACTTTATGGGATACAATTCTTTCTAAAAAACCATATAAATCTACAGTTAAAAATCTTTCTAAAAATGGTAATACAGTTTATCTTAATACTACAATTACTCCTATACTAGACGATAATGGAAAGATAAAAGAGTTTATAGCTATTCGTTATGATGTTACAAAAGAGATTGAACTTCAAAAAACACTTGAAGAAAAACAAAAAATACTTTTCTTACAATCACGAATGGCCTCATTAGGACAAATGCTTGGTAATATTGCACATCAGTGGAGGCAACCTCTTACAGAGCTTAACTTAACTATATTTAATATGAAAAAAGCTCATAAAAATAATGATGATGAAAAGATTGATGAATTATATAAAGATAGTAAGAATATAATTTTAAATATGTCTAATACTATTGAAGATTTTACAAACTTTTTTAATCCTCAAAAAGAAGAAAAACTTTTTTTATTAAAAGATGCAGTAGAAGAAGCATTAATAATTTTAAAAAAAGTTCTTGAAAAAGAAGAGATAAAATTAAACCTAAGCATTGATAGTCATATTGAAGTCTTAGGTGTTTCAAATGAATTATCTCAAGTTATTATAAACTTAGTTCAAAATGCAAAAGATGCTTTTATAATAAATAATCTTACAAATAGAAGTATTGAAATTGTTTTAAAAGATGAAATAATAGAGAATAAAGAGTATGCAACAATTTATATAAAAGATAATGCCCTAGGTGTAAATAAAGAGAGTATAGATAAGATATTTGAACCTTATTTTACAACTAAACATAAATCGCAAGGTACAGGCTTAGGATTATTTATGTCAAAAATGATTATAGAAAAAAGTTTAGATGGAGAAATTAGCCATAAAAATATTGATAATGGTTCAATGTTTACTATTTCTATACCAAAATCTATGGAGAGTAAATGAATATAAATTTATTAAAAACTCTAAAAATTTTAATTGTTGAAGATGAATCAAAATTAGCCTCTTTACTAAAAGAAGCAATAGGAGAGTATTTTCACTCAGTTGTTATTGCTAAAGATGGAGAAGAAGGATTTAAACGTTTTAAAGCAAATAAACCAGATATTATCATTACTGATATTATGATGCCTAAAACTAATGGCTTAGAAATGACAAAGAATATTAAAGAAGTAGATGAATTAGTTCCTATTATAGTATTAAGTGCATACTCTGATAAAGATAAACTATTAGAAGCTATAGATATAGGTATAAATAAATACTTTATAAAACCTTTTGATCCAGATGAGGTTTTAGAGCATATAAATAAGATTGCTCCAACATTAAATAAAAGAAAAAAAATTAAATTAAAAGATGGATTTGTTTTTGATAATAATTCTACATCGCTATACAAGGATGGCATTTTGTTAAAGCTTACAAAAAGAGAGAAAGAGTTTTTTTACTTACTTTTAAAACACCAAAATAAGGTTGTTGAAACTTCACTTATAAAAGAAACAATTTGGGAAGAAGAAGTAAATGATGAGAGATTAAGGACGTTTATTAAAAGATTACGTTTAAAAACCTCTAAAGATTTAATTGAAAATGCTTCAGGGCAAGGATATTTAATTTCTCCAACTTATATTTAAATTATTTGAAGTTATATCCTCTTTATTTATAATACTTTGTTCATTAATATTCCCAATATTTGATGAGGTTTGCAAATAATTTTGTAAATAATAAGTGTTTTTATACTCTAATTCTTCTAATGTTCTTATCATGCTATTTATATCTTTTGAGCTTAAAAGTTTTGAATGAATTGTAGTTCTAATCTCAAAATCAAAATCTATATCAATTAAATACTTGATTGTTTGTATATATTCATCATATTTTTTACTCTTTGTAATTTCATAAAATTTATCTTTTGGTGCTTTGAAATCTATAGCCATATAATCAATAAGATTTAACTCTATTAACTCTTTAATTTGTTTTTGATTTGTTGCATTTGTATCTAATTTGATTTTAAATCCAAGTTTTTTAATCTCATTGCAAAAAGGTATTAAATCATGAATAGTTGCTTCTCCACCTGATAATACAACAGAATCTAATAAGCCTACTCTTGTTTTTAAAAACTCTAAGCATTCATTTAATGAATAATTACCCTCTTTTGAATAAACTAAATCATCGTTATAACAATAAAGGCATCTAAAGTTACATTTAATAAACCAAACTACGCAAGACAAGTGTCCTACGTAATCTGTACTTGTAAATTTTGTAAGATTATATACAATCTTTTGATTCAACAAATTTTACTCTTTGATTGTGTTCTGCTTTTTTCCCAACATTAAAACTCTCAACTGGTCTGTGATAACCCATAACTCTTGTATAAACAATACATCTTGTTCTACTATCATGGTTTTTTTCAAGCAATTCTTGTTTCTTCATTTTTCAACTCCTTTTCTAAGATTTCTTCATCACATTTTGGACAGAATTCATGTTCTCCGTTTAAATATCCATGAACTTCACATACTGAAAATAGTGGTGTTACAGTTATATATGGCAATTTAAAGTTTGTGATACTATTTTTTACAAACTTTCTACAAGCATCAGTAGAGGATAATCTCTCACTCATATAAAGATGTAAAACAGTACCACCTGTATATTTACACTGTAACTCATCTTGAAGTTCTAAAGCTTCAAAAGGATCATTTGTGAAATCTACAGGTAATTGTGATGAGTTTGTATAATAAATATTATCATCAAATCCAGCTTGAATAATATTTTTAAATCTTTTCTTATCTTCTTTAGCAAACCTATATGTAGTACCCTCAGCTGGTGTTGCTTCTAGGTTATAAAGATTTCCTGTTTCTTCTTGAAATTCAACCATCTTATCTCTCATGAAATCTAAAATTTCATTACAAAAAGTATTTCCAATTTCACTTGATAAATCAATATTTTCTCCAAAATAGTTTTTAATCATTTCATTCATTCCATTTACACCAATAGTTGAAAAATGATTGTTAAAACCTGGTAAATATCTTTGTGTATAAGGGAAAAGTCCTCTATCATACATATCTTGCACAAAAACTCTTTTTTTCTCTAATGTAGATTTAGCTAAAACCATTAACTCTTCTAATCTTTTTAATAAAGCATTTACATCATTTTTATACAAAAAGCCTAGTCTTGCCATATTAATAGTAACAACCCCAATACTTCCAGTCATTTCAGCACTTCCAAAAAGACCACCACCACGCTTTAATAACTCTCTTAAATCAAGTTGTAATCTACAACACATTGATCTTACATGCCCTGGTTTATACGCTTTATCATTAGGTATTAGTTTTCCATTTTCATCTTTTATATATTGACTACCTATAAAATTTTGGAAATAAGAGCTTCCAATTTTTGCTGTATTTTCAAATAACACATCTGTATTTTCGCCATACCAATCAAAATCTTCTGTTATATTTACTGTAGGAATTGGAAAAGTAAAGGGTTGACCTGTTTTATCACCTTCTGTCATTACTTCATAATAAGCTTTGTTTATTAGATTCATCTCTTTTTGAAAATCTTTATATGTAAGTGTTTCATCTATATCTTTTAATAAATGTTCTTGATTTCTTGTTGGAATTTGATCTTTTAAATCCTCTGGAACCGTCCAATCTATCGTAATATTTGTAAAAGGACTTTGTCCCCAACGTGCTGGAACATTTAAATTATAAATAAAAGACCTAATAGCTTTTTTAATTTCACTATATGAGAGTTTATCTTTATAAACATAAGGTGCTAAATATGTATCAAAAGATGAAAAAGCTTGTGCTCCTGCCCATTCACTTTGTAATATTCCTAAGAAATTTGCCATTTGCCCTAATGCTTCTCTAAAATGATTAGGGGCAACACTTTCAACTCTTCCTCTAACTCCATTAAATCCCTCATCAAGTAAAACTCTTAAACTCCAACCTGCACAATATCCACTTAAACAATCTAAATCATGAATATGATAATCAGCATTTCTGTGAGCATATCCTTCTTCTTTTGAATAAACCTTATCTAACCAATAGTTCGCAATCACTTTTCCTGCACTATTGTTAATAAGACCTGCATGAGAATATCCAGTATTTGAATTAGCCTTTATACGCCAATCACTACCATTTATATACTCTTGAATAGTTTGTGTTGAATTTATATATGTTGTATCAGAATCAATTTGTAATATTTGTTCTCTTTGAATTTTATGCAAATGTCTATACATCATAAAAGATTTCATAACTTCAAAATATCTAGCTTTATACAGCTCTTTTTCAATTAAATCTTGTATATCTTCAACTGCAACGACTCTTTTTTGTTTTAAAGCTTCAATAACATTAAAAAAAACTGCTTGGCTATAAACAATATTTACACTTTTAAAAGCTTTTTTAATTACATCTTCAATCTTATATGACTCAAACTTCTGTTTTAAACCATCTCTTTTTAATATTTCTTCAATCATTCATTTTCCTTAAAAATATTCGTAAGTATAAGTAAGATTTTCTTAATACAAAATAACGAATAGTGTCACTAAAGTGTCATTATATAGGGCTTTAAAGCCTCTTTTGAAAAGAAAAAGTTTAAATATTTTAGTCTTGTAAAGTCAAATTTAAGTTAGTAATAATACGAAATCCTATAGAATATCAGCTTTTATTAATTACTGAGGAAATTAAATGAGACATTTCTTAACATTAGCAGACTATACAAAAGAAGAAATTCTTGAGATATTAGAACTTGCTTCTCAAATCAAAAAAGAGACTAAAAATAAAGAGTTCAAAGAGTATATGCCTAAGCAAACTTTAGGAATGATTTTTGAAAAGAGTTCTACAAGAACTAGAGTCTCTTTTGAAACAGGTATTTATCAATTAGGTGGAGTAGGATTATTTCTTTCTTCAAATGATATTCAACTTGGACGTGGTGAACCTTTAAGTGATACTTCAAGAGTAATATCAAGTATGGTAGATATGGTAATGATTAGAACTTTCGGACATGAAAAAATTGAAGAATTTACAAAGTATTCAAAAGTTCCTGTAATAAATGGTTTAACAACTGAATATCACCCTGTTCAATTAATGGCTGACTATATGACAATTCAAGAAGCAGGTCTAGATAAAGACTTAGTAGTAGCATATGTAGGTGATGGAAATAATCTTGCTCATTCATGGCTAAACTTATGTGCAAAATTAGGTTTTGAGCTAAGAATCGCAACACCAAAAGGTTATGAGGTAAATTCTAATATCCTTGATCGTGCTTTAGAGATGGCTAAACTTTCAGGTGCAAAAATTTCAATTGGTAATGATCCTAAAGTGGCAGTTCAAGGCTCAACAGTAGTTACAACTGATACATGGGTTTCAATGGGACAAGAAGATGAAAAAGAACAAAGACTTAAAGATTTCGATGGATATATAGTTGATCAAAATATGATGAGTTTAGCTCAAAGTAATGCCATTTTCTTACACTGTTTACCAGCTTACAGAGGTTATGAAGTTAGTGAAGAAGTAATGGAAGGCTCTCAAAGTTTAATTTTTGAAGAAGCAGAAAACAGACTACATGCACAAAAAGGTGTAATGGTTTGGTTAGATAGAAAGAGAAACTCATAATATGATTGATTTTAAAAAATTTGAAAAGTATTCAAGACCAGGTCCTAGATATACATCTTACCCAACAGCTCCAGAGTTTAGCGAAGAATTTACACAAGATGATTTAAAAGCTTATTATAAAGCTCAAAGTGATGATAGAGCTATTTCTATTTATATTCATATGCCATTTTGTAGAAGTGCTTGTTATTTTTGTGGATGTAATACAATTTTTACTTCAAAAGAAGAAAAGAAAGTTGAATATATCACATACTTAAAAAAAGAGTTGAATATATTAAAAAATCATTTAAATACTAATAGAATTGTAACTCAAATGCACTTTGGAGGAGGAACGCCAACATTTTTCTCTCCAGAACAACTTGAAGATGTAATTAATTCTGTAAAAGAAGTATTCCCTAACTTTTCACCAGAAGCTGAAGTTTCATGTGAAGTTGATCCAAGATTCTTTACAAAAGAGCATATGGACGTTTTAAAAGCAGGTGGTTGTAATAGATTAAGTTTTGGTGTGCAAGATTTAGATGAGCAAGTACAAAAAACAATTCATAGAATTCAGCCTTTTGAATTAACACAAAATGTAATTAAAATTGCACGTGATGCTGGAATTCATTCTGTTAATACAGATTTAATTTATGGTCTTCCTCATCAAACAAAAGAGAGTTTTAAAAAGACTTTAGAAAAAATGATTACCTTAGATACAGACAGATTTGCTGTATTTAATTATGCTCATGTTCCATGGCTTATGAAAACTATGAGAAAATTTGATGAATCAACTTTCCCAAAACCAGAAGAAAAATTAGAAATGCTAAAAGATACAATTGATTTCTTTACATCTAATGGCTATAAAATGGTTGGAATGGATCACTTCGCAAAACCTGAAGATGAGTTATTTAAAGCTATTGAAAAAGGTGAATTACATAGAAACTTCCAAGGTTATACAACAAAAGGTGGTGCTGATTTAATAGGAATTGGTTTAACATCTATTGGAAATGGAGTTGATTACTATGCTCAAAACTTTAAAGATATTCCAACTTATGAAAAAGCTTTAGATAATGGTGATTTACCTACATTTAAAGGTTATAGGTTAAGTGATGATGACCAATTAAGACAATTTGTTATTATGGAACTTATGAGTAACTTTTCATTAAATATAATAAGAGTTGAAGAGGAATTTAATGTAAACTTTAAAGAGTATTTCGCTGATGCAATTGAATCATTACAAGAATTCGTTGAAGCGCAACTTGTAGAAATATCTGATAAAAAAATAGAAGTTTCACAAACTGGAACAATGCTTATTAGAAATATTTGTATGCCTTTTGATGCATATTTAAATAAAATACCTGAAGATAAAAGAAGATTTTCTAAGACTATTTAGTCTTAGTCCCTTCTCTTCCCCTCCTTCCTATTTTTAGGAATCTAAACTCCTTTTTATCAACTATTAACCAACTTTTCAGTATATTTTCTTTTTATTATAAATATTAAAATTTTTTAACAAAAGGTTATATAAGTGTCAATAAATAAATTTAATTATACAGCTGTATCTGATGCCTGTGTAAAATGTGGAAAATGTAAACCTGTATGTACAATCTTTAATATAAATCAAGATGAAACAACAAGTCCAAGAGGATTTATTGATTTACTTGGGGCTTATGAAAGAGATGAATTAGAACTAGATCAAAATGCAAAAGATATTTTTGAATCATGTTTTTTATGTACAAACTGTGTTGAAGAGTGTCCTATAGATTTACCAACTGATATGGTAATTGAACAAGTAAGAGCAGATATTGCAAAAAAATATGGTATTGCTTGGTATAAAAGACTATTTTTCTGGCTTTTAAGACATAGAAAGACTATGGATATGTTATCAAGAATGGGATGGATGTTTCAAACATGTGCATTAAAACTTGATAGTAATAAACAATCAGCAGAACCTAGATTTTCTCTTCCTATTGTAAAAAAAGATAGAGTTTTACCATTTGCTGATATGAGAAGTTTTCTAAATAAATATCCTCAAAATATTTTTGCAAAAAACAAGAAAGTTGAAGAGAATAAGAAAAACAAAGTTGCAATTTTTATTGGATGTATGAGTAATTATACATATACAAATACAGGGGATTCTCTTGTTAAAATTCTAAAGAAATTAGAACTTGATATTATGATTCCTAAGAAACAACTATGTTGTGGAGCACCTGCATATTTTACTGGTGCTTTTGATACGGTTGATTACTTAACAAAGAAAAATATTGAGTATTTTGAAACATGGATTGATGATGTAGATGCTGTAATTATTCCAGAAGCTACATGTTCAGCAATGATTAATCAAGATTGGGAGCATTTCTTACATGATCAACCCCAGTGGCAGCTAAGAGCTGTTAAGTTATCTAAGAAAATATTTATGGCTACAAAATGGCTTGATGATAATACACAATTAAGAGAATTATTAGCACAAAGTAAAAAAACTATTGATACAACAGTTACATATCATGATCCTTGTCATGCTAAAAAAATGCAAGGTGTTTGGAAAGAGCCACGAAATTTATTAAAACAAAACTATGTTTTAACAGAAATGAGTGATTCAAATAGATGTTGTGGTTTTGGTGGAGTTACAATGCAAACTGAAAAATATGATTTTGCAAAAGCTGCTGGACTTCCAAAAGCTGCAATGATAAAAGAAACAAAAGCACAAGTTGTAAGTGCTGAGTGTTCTGCATGTAGAATGCAAATTACAAACTCCTTATATCTATCAGATGTAGATGTTAAATTTAAAAACCCAATTGAACTAATTGCAGAGGCACTAGATTAGAATGCAAGAGTATTGGCAAAATATATACTCTAATTTTGAACCAGTTGCTTTTAATTTAGGTCCTGTATCAGTTCATTGGTACGGGATTATGTATGCTCTTGCTTTAATCTCTGCTATTTTTATTGCTAAATGGTTTATTAAACATGATAAACTAAATATTTCAAATGATTTATTTGATTCATATATTTGGTGGGCTGAAATTGGTGTAATTTTAGGTGCAAGACTTGGCTATATCATTTTTTATGATACTAACGCAATGTATTATCTTACAAAACCATGGCAAATTTTTAATCCTTATGTAGATGGTGTTTATACTGGAATTTCTGGAATGAGTTATCATGGAGCATTTATTGGATTTATAATAGCATCTATTCTATTTTGCAGAAAAAACAAAATTTCTTTTTGGTTTATAACAGATATTGCAATACTTGGTATTTCAGCAGCTTATGTATTCGGTAGAATTGGAAACTTCTTTAATCAAGAGCTTATAGGACGAGTTACTGATGTTCCTTGGGGAATTTATGTAGGTGAGAGTTTAAGACATCCTTCACAGCTTTATGAAGCAATACTTGAGGGTTTAGTAGTCTTTGCTATTTTAGTATATTTCAGAAAAAGAAAAACTTTTGATGGACAACTAGCACTTATGTATGGAGTGTTATATTCTGCTATGAGAATAATTGCTGAATTCTTTAGACAACCAGATATTCAATTAGGATTTATTTATAGTGATTGGTTAACTATGGGAATACTACAATCTTCAGTTGTATTATTAATAAGTTTGATTGTATATGTGATTTTAAAAGAAAAAAAAGGTAAAGATAAAAAAATAGCTAAGTAATATTAGCTATTTTCTTCTATAAATCCAGCTCCAATAGCTAATTCATTAATCTTATTTTTTAGTAAATCTAATCTCCAACCATGTCTATTCGCAAAGTTTTCAATTTCTACTTCTCTTTGTTCTGGTGTACAAAACACAAAAATTCTTTTTAAGAATGGTTTTGGCACTTGAATTGCAATTAATTGAAAGTAGTTTTCTTTACAACTTCTAGAGCAAAATGCTTTACTCATGGCTATCTTTTTTTTACAAAAAGGACAATGGGACATTATTTAATACCTTTTGATGTTAGTTTATAGAATTTCGCATTTGTGATATCTTGAAGAAATTTAGGATCTACGTCATGTAAAGCTATAATATCTATCTCTTCATCATTCATAATCCAGCCTTTTCCACTGTCTTTCAACTCTTCAGTTTCAAACATTTGGATAAGTTCTTCTTTTGAAACGATCAATTCTTCCATATTATAACTTTTTTATTGACATATTGCAAATGGATAATATTAAGAGTTCTTAAAATTATCAATAGTATAACCTTTATTAGAATGATTTCTAATAATTTCATAGTAAGTTTTTTGTCTAATTTTATTAACAATATTTCTCATTGTATAAATTGACATGTCCTTACCTTTCCATACTACTTCTTTGATTAAATCATAATCAACAACATCACTTCTTTTTGAAATAAGTAGTTTTAAGAAGGCTTTTTCTAGTCTTGTAAAATCAACTAAAAAACCACCTGCTTTAAAGAACTGATCTCTATACTCATCAAAGTAAATTCCACCTTGGAATTCAATCTTATCACCTCTTTTTGTCTGATTAAGACACATTATAACTGATAGCTTAATATCTTTAGCTCTTAATGGTTTTGATAAAAAAGTATATGCACTATAATTAATAGCTGTAACAATATCTTCATTATCATCAGAATCTGAAATAATAATTTTTGGTAATGTTGGAGCTAGGTTAGCTAACTCTGAACATAATTCAGAAAAACTAACTCCTTTTATATTTGTATCAATTATTACCATATCATATGTATTTGAACATGCTAAATCCATAGCATCATTTATATTAGTTGCAATTTTTAATTCTTTAAAATAATCATCAAACTCTTTTTCTATTGTTTCGTGAATTGTCTCATCACTACTAATAAAAAGTAATTTTGCGTTATATAGCTTTCTTATATTTCTTACTGTTTTTAACATTTTTAGACTCTTTAAATATTGATTTAAGACATAATAATAACAAAAAAAACTTAATATGTCAAAATATTTGTAGATATTTTACAATATTAAGCTATTCTTAAGACTATTTTAAGTCTTGCCATGACTCACCTACGGTGCTAGAGACCTTTAATGGGACATTTAGAGAATAAACCCCTTCCATTATTTCAATTAAATCTTTCGTTATTTTTTCTACTTCATTTTCTTCAATTTCAAAAATAAGTTCATCATGAATCTGTAATAACATACTCATTTTATTATTATTTTTATATTTTTTGTATATTTCTATCATTGATAATTTAATTAAATCAGCTGCGCTTCCTTGAAATAAAGTATTAACTGATTCTCTTAAATATGCAGCTTTTTGCATTCCATTTGCTGAGTCAAAATCAAATAATCTTTTTCTTTTTAATAAAGTTTCTACATACCCATTTTCAAAAGCATACTCTTCAATTGACTTTAAATAATCTTTTACACTAACAAATGCTTCAAAATAAGATTCAATATAAGTTTTTGCTTCTTTTGTAGTAATTCCTAAAGTATCTGCAAGCTTTTTACTACCCATTCCATATAATAAACCAAAGTTTATAGATTTAGCAACAGATCTTTTTTCTTTTGCAAGTTCTTCTCCGAATATTTTTACAGAAGTTTGATAATGTATATCTTCACCAGAATTAAAAGCATCAACTAAAGCTTTATCTTCACTAAAATGAGCAAGAAGTCTTAACTCAATTTGAGAGTAATCAATTCCCACAAGTTTATAACCATCTTTTGGTATAAAAGCTGATCTTATCTCTGCACCTGCTTGAGTTCTTACTGGAATATTTTGTAAATTAGGATTTTTAGAACTTAATCTTCCTGTTGCTGTTCCTGTTTGTAAAAATGATGTATAAATTCTATTCTCATCATTTTTAAGTCCTAACTCTAATAATGGCTCTATATATGTTGATTGTAGTTTAAAAGCTTCTCTATACTTTAGTAATAAAGGAATAATTTCATGAGAGTCATATAATTTGTGTAATACAACTTCATTTGTACTATATCCTGTTTTTGTTTTCTTTGATGGTGGTAGTTTTAACTGTTCAAATAAAACTATACCTAATTGCTTAGGCGAATTAATATTAAACTCAGTTCCTGCTGCTTCATATATTTTTGATATTAACTCTTGAATAGTTTTATTATTTGATATTTTTAGCTCTTCTAGTTTATTAACATCAATTTTAATACCCTTTTCAAACATATTTGCTAATACATAAATAAAATCAAACTCTACATTTTTTGCTAAATCTAATAAAATTTTGTTTTCTTCTTCATTAAATTCTTCTAAAAGTTTATTGTAAAGTTTTAATGTCATTAATGCATCTTCTGCAGCATATTCACAAGCTTTACTTACTTCTACATTAGAAAAGTTTTCACCTTTTTTTACTACATCTTTAAAGGCTATCATTTTGTGGTCAAAATATTTTTCTATTTGAAAGTCTAAACCTACTCTTTGACTTGTATTTAAAAGCCAAGCTAAAATCATAGTATCAGCATATAATTTTAGTTCAATATCTAAATTAAATTTTATGATTTCATAATCATATTTGAAGTTTTGAAGAACTAATTTAAATCCATTTAATATATTTATTGCTTTTTTAGCAGCATCTATTGATATTTGCTCTGGAGCTCCTAAGTAAAAGTGAGAAATTGGTGCATAATATGCTTTTGTTTCTTCATAAGAAAAAGAGAAACCTACAATTTGTGCATTTATAGTATCTACACTTGTAGTTTCTGTATCAAAAGCTACAATTGAATCTTTTGGAATTTGGTTTAATACCTTAAATAACTCTTTTTCATCATTTAACAAAATATATTCAGTTTTTAACTCAACTTTTGGTTTAGGAAGTTCTGTTTTATAGTTTAATCCATCTTTATTAACTCTTTCAATTACCCTATTTAATCCATACTCCATTAAAGTATCAGAAATTCTTAGTATTGGATTTTCTACAGGTAAATGAAACTCTTCTAAATTATCAATACAGTGACAATCTTTTGATAAAGTTACTAATTCTTTTGAAATATAAGCTAGCTCTTTACCCTCAGTTAAAAGTGTTTGCCATCTTTTCTTTTCAATATTGTCAATATTTGCATAAATATTATCTAAGTCATTAAATTGTTCAATTAAAGCTTGTGCAGTTTTAGCCCCTACTCCTTTAACTCCTGGAACATTATCAGCACTATCACCTAATAATGATTGATAATCTGTAAATTGTTTTGGATAAACACCATATTTGTCAAAACATGTTTTTTCATCAATTACACTTTTTTTAATTGGGTCAAATAAATAAATATCTTCTTCAATTAATTGATATAAATCTTTATCATGAGAAACAATTCTAACTTCTAAACCTTTTTCTTTTGCATCTTTAGCAATTGAAGCAACTATATCATCAGCTTCAAAACCAGTTCTAATTGCAGTTTTAAAATCCATTTTTTCAATCCAATCAATAGCAATTGGAAGTTGTTTTAATAAATCTTCTGGCACATCAGGTCTATGAGATTTGTATTCAGTATATATATCACTTCTAAATGTAGGACCTTTTGCATCAAGAGCAAATACAATGTAATCAGTTTGGAAATCTTTTCCTACATTTGAAATAAAATTCATAAATCCAGTTAAAAGTCCAGTTGGGAAGCCATCTTTTGATTTTAAAGGTGGTAAGGCATAAAAACTTCTAAATAAGAAGCCAAAGGTATCAATAACAGTAATAGTTTTTTTCATAAAATTCTTCTTTCATATTCTTCTTTAAAGATTTTATAATATAATAATATGACTAAAAACAAGGTTTGATAACCTAAGGAATATATATAATGATTATTATCCCAGCAAGATTAAATTCAAGTAGATTTGCAAATAAAATATTAGTTGATATTTTAGGTTTACCAATGGTAATAAAAACTGCAAAACAAGTAAGCTCTTTAGATAAAGTTGTAATTGCAACAGATTCACAAGAAGTAATAGATTTAGCAAAAGAACATGGCTTTGATGCTGTTATGACATCAAGTGAACATAATAGTGGAACAGATAGAATAAATGAGGCTGTTAATAAGCTAAATTTAGATGAAAATGAAATAATTGTAAATGTACAAGCTGATGAACCTTTTATTGAAACACAAGTTGTTCAAGCTGTAATTGATCGTGTGAAAAAAGTAAAAGAAAATGATGAAGAAACAATGATAGTATCTTGTCATAAGAAAATTTCTTCAGAATTAGCAGATGATCCAAATCATGTAAAAGTAATATTAGATGAAGATTCAAATGCAATTTACTTCTCACGGGCAAAAGTTCCTTATCATAGAGACCATTATGAGGACTCTTTATACAATGGACATTTAGGAATTTATGGTTTTACAAAAAAATCTTTAAATAAATTTTGTTCTTTAAAGGCTTCAAAATTAGAAAACATTGAAAAACTAGAACAATTAAGAGCAATTGATAATGGATATAAAGTTGCAATGGTAAAAGTAGAATCTAAATCTTTTGGAATTGACACTCAAGAAGATTTAAATAATGCTTTAAAAATATTTAATAAATAATTTATTTATTAAATATGTAGCTCTACATATTTTATAGCAACTAATTTTAAGCAAATTTATGTAAAACTATATCTATAAATAACAAATAATTAAGGTAATAAATGCGTTTTGATGTATTAATAGCTGATGAAGACTATAGCTCTTTGGATGATTTTACAAGCTATTCAAATGAAAAACTAAAAAATATAACAATTAATTTTTCTATAGACTCTGATAAAATAATAAAAGATATAGAAAATTTAGACTTGATAGTTCTAAACACAGATTTAGATAATTATAACGAAATAGTAAACTATAGTATGAAAAATAATATTTATGTGATTTTATTAATAGATAAAAACATTGATTTAAATAAAAATTCAAAATATATTGATTATGTATATAAGCCAATAAATGATGCAGAATTATTATATAAAATAGAAGAATATACAAATATCTTAAAACAAGATATAATTTATAAGCAAGAACAAGAAGTTTCAAACTCTATTATTAATAATATTACAAATCCAATTTTTTCTACAGATGGAAATAAAGTACTTTTTGCAAATGACTACTTTTATAAATTAACAAACTGTAGCTCTTTAGATATGATTAATCAAAAATATAATGATATTGGTAACATCTTTATAGAACATGAAAACTGTTTTACTAATTTAAATAATAACTGGTTAGAACAGTGCTCTTTACAAACTTTAAATGTATGTATTGAAAATCAAGAAAATGAAAATAGTTTTTTTGCATTACAAAAAATTTCATTAACTCACAATAACACAGATATAATACTTTTAAATGATATAAGTCATGAAATAAAACACAAAAAAGAGTTGTATAGACTTCTTTATACGGATAACTTAACAGATTTACCTAATAGGTCAATGTTAATTAAAGAGCTTCAAAATGACAAGAATTTAATACTAGCTTCAATATGTATATTGGATATAAACTCTTTTAAAGAGATAAATGACTTTTATGGTCATAAAGCTGGAGATTTAATTTTAATTGAACTTGGAAAGCTTATAAAAAGGCATATGCAAGAGTATTCAAATTTAAAACTATATAAATTTCCATCTGATACATATTGTATTACAAATACAAAAAACAATAAAGAAGAGTTTTTAAAAACAATAGAAAAAATATTAGAAACTTCTTATAAAACAGTATTTAATTTTGATCAATATGAAATTGATGTTAGATTAACTGCTGGTATGTCTTTCTCTCATAAAAACAATAAACTAATTACTGCTGATATTGCTTTACAATCTGCTAAAAAAGACCACAAAGATTATATGATTTTCTATGATGAGCTAGATAAGTTTCAAGAGTATGAAAATAATATGCTATGGACAAAAAAGTTAAAATCTGCATTTGTTAAGGATAATATTGAGGTATATTTCCAACCTTTGATAAATAATAAGACGCTAAAAGTTGATAAATATGAGTGTTTAGTAAGATTAATAGATGAGGATGGAAAAGTTGTAGCACCATTTTTCTTTTTAGATATATCAAAAAGATCTAATCAATATACAAAATTAACAAAAATTGTTATAGAAAAATCTTTCAAAAAATTCGAACATTTACCTTTTGAATTTTCAGTTAATATTTCATATGAAGATATTGAAGATCCTGAATTTTTAGTATTTATTAAAGAGATGTTAGCAGAATATGATATAGCTAAAAAAGTAGTTTTTGAAATACTTGAAGATGAAAATGTTAAAAACTACAGTTTGCTAATTTCCTTTATTGATGAGATTAAAACTTTAGGATGTAAGGTTGCAATTGATGACTTTGGTTCAGGATATTCAAACTTTGAGCACTTATTAAAAATGAATGTTGATTACTTAAAAATTGATGCCTCTTTAATTAAAAATATCGCAACTGATGAAAACTCATATAAGATTACTAAAACAATCGTTGAGTTTGCAAAAAATTTAAATTTACAAACTATTGCTGAATATGTTGAGAATAAAGAGATTTTTGAATTAACTAAAGAGTTAGGAGTTGATTTCTCACAAGGCTATTACTTCTCAGAACCAATTGCTGATCCAAAGTTAACACACTTTATAAAGGGAGATAATTATGAATAAAGAAATATTAGAAAATATCTCTGTTTTATATGTAGAAGATGAAATGGATGTACGAGAATTTACAGGAAAACTACTAAGTTCTTTAGTAAAAAAAGTATACTTAGCAGAAAATGGATTAGAAGGTTTAAAGCAATTCAAAGAGAATAAAGACACTATTGATTTAATTGTTTCTGATATTAATATGCCTAAAATGGATGGTCTTGAAATGTGTGAACAAATAAGACAAATTAATAAAGAAACACCAATAGTAATTACTAGTGCTCATAATGACCCTAATTTTTTGAAAAAAGCTATTAGTGTTGGTGTTAATACTTATGCCATGAAACCAATAGATTTATATCAACTTGTTGAAAGTATGATAAAAGCAATAGAACCTATATATTTAAAAAGAAAACTAGAAAATTTAAATATATCTTTAGAAACAAGAGTTGATAATGAAATACAAAAATTAAAATCTATTCTTGATACACAAGAGAATATTGTTATATTATCTAATAATGAAACAATAAAAAATGTAAATAAAAGGTTTTTAGAGTTTTTTGAGGTAGATTCAATAGAAGAGTTTACTAAGTTATCAGATAATATTTTTGATCATTTTATTGAAGAGTATGGTTTTATTTCAAAATCTACTTTAGATAAGCAAACATGCTATTACGAATATATAAAAAATTTACGTGAAGTTGATAGAGTTACCAAAATGAAAAACTCTAAAGGTGAAATAAGAATATTTACAATAAATGTTGATAACTATGATGATATAAATGATTTTTATGTGATATCACTAACTGATATTACAGAACTAAAAGAAAAATCTAATTTATTAGAATATCAAGCATCGCATGATACCTTAACGGGTCTATTTAATAGAAATAAATTTAATAGTTTATTTGGAAAAGAGATAAGAAGAGCCCTTCGGTATAATACTAGTTTATCTTTAGTTTTGTTTGATATTGATTTATTTAAAGTTGTAAATGATAAATATGGGCATCAAATTGGAGATGAAGTATTAAAAGAGATTTCTACAATAGTAAGTAAAAGTGTAAGAGAGCATGATACTGTTGTTAGATGGGGTGGTGAAGAATTCCTTATTTTACTTCCTGAGACAGATATTAAAGGTGCTAGTATTGTTGCAGAAAAAATAAGAACTACAATTTATGAAAATTCATTAACAAAAATGAATCTAAATATAACAGTAAGTTTTGGAATATCTATTTTAAATCAAAATGATAATGAAGATAGTTTTATTACAAGAACAGATGAAGCTTTATATGAAGCTAAAAGAACAGGAAGAAATAAAGTAGTAAGTAAAATATAATTACTACTTTTTGTCTATTTTAGAAGTTAAAATCTTCTCCTAAATAATGTTCTCTTACTTTTTTATCTTGTCTAATTTCTTCACTTGTACCACTTGCAAGTAAAGCTCCCGCTTTCATAACATAAGCTCTATCACAAATTTCTAAAGTTTCTCTTACATTATGATCTGTAATTAAAACTCCAATATTAATTTTTGTTAATTGTGCAATAATTTCTTGAATATCCTTAACTGCAATTGGGTCAACTCCAGCAAAAGGTTCATCAAGTAGTAAAAACTTAGGATGAGAAACTAAAGCTCTTGCTATTTCAGTTCTACGTCTTTCACCACCTGAAAGAGAAACACCTTTTCTTTGACGTATTGGTTCAATATTAAAAACTTCAAGTAACTCTTCAACACGCTTATGTTGTTCAGCCTTATCATCTGTTACAATTTGAGCTGCTAACATTAAATTGTCTTCAACTGATAAATCTTTAAAAATAGATGATTCTTGTGGTAAATAACCTATTCCTCTTAAAGCTCTTTTATGTAAAGGAAGACTAGTAATATCTTTATCATCAAAATAAACCTCTCCAGATGTTGGTTTTACTAAACCACAAACTGTATAAAAAGTTGTAGTTTTTCCAGCACCATTTGGTCCTAATAGACCAACAATTTCACCTGAATTAACTTCTAGGGAAATTCCATGTAATATTTGTGTTTTTTTGATTGCTTTTGTTATATCTGTTATTCTTAATTTATGCATTTATTTTATACAACCTTTTATTATCACTTTTTTCTATTTCTACTAAAATTACATTATATCCATATTCAATCAAAAGATTTTGTAATTTTTCATCACCCCACTCTACAAAGTGAGTTCCACTATGTTCAAACTCTTCAAGCATTCCAAGAGCTATAAACTCATCTAAACTCTTATTATATATATCATAATGATAAATATTGTTTGAATAAACTGACTGTAATGAAAATGTAGGAGAGGTAACTAAATCATTTAAGCCTAAAGTTTTTACATAATTTTTAACAAGTGTAGTTTTACCACTTGCTAAATCCCCTCTTAAAATTATTATTGTATCTTTATTTATAATATTTATTAATTCATCAACAACTATATTAATATTTTCTAAATCTAAATTAAACTCTTTTTGCAAAATTAAACCTATAATTGTTTTGAAACTTTTATAATTTGTTCAAGTTTTTCTTTTGCTTTTCCATTTAAGATTGCTTCTTTTGCCATTGCAATTCCATCTTGGAAATCTCTTGCTTTTTCATCAACAATTAAAGCCGCTGCTGCATTTATTAAAACAATATCTAGTTTAGCTCCTGTAATATTATTTGATAAAAGCTCTTTTGTAATATTTGCATTAAACTTAGCATCACCACCTACTACTTCCTCTTTAGGTGCTAGTTTTAAACCATAATTTTCAGGATTGATTTCAAAATCTTCTATTTTACCATTAAATAATGATGTTCCAAAAGAGATATCTGATATAGAGATTTCATCCATACCATCATTTGATGATACGATTATAGACCTTTTTGTATCTAACAAGTCTAAAGCAGATGCAATTTTATTAATATATGACTTATCAAATACACCAATTAATTGTTTTGAAACAGTTGCAGGGTTTGACAAAGGTCCTAAAATATTAAAAATAGTTCTATGTGGTATACTTTTTCTAATTGGCATAATATATTTCATTGCAGGATGATGATTTTGTGCAAACATAAAAGTAAAACCTGTCTCTTCTAACATTTTTGCAGAGTTCGCTAAAGATAAATTAAGATTAATATCTAAAGCTTCAAGCATATCTGCACTTCCTGATTTACTTGTAATACTTCTATTTCCATGCTTAGCTACATACGAACCACAAGCTGATAAAAGAATTGAAACTGTTGTTGAGATATTAAAAGAGTTTGATTTATCTCCACCTGTTCCACAATTATCAATAATCTTTTGTTTTAAGTCATAATGAACTGGAAGTGGAATTAAATGATCTCTCATAGCGCTTGCAGCTCCTGCGATTTCAGCAGCTGTTTCACCTCTTTCATAAAGTTCTATTAAATACTCTTTTACTTCATCTTGTGGTAATCTATTTTCAAAGATATCATCAAATTTCATTTTTGCTGTATTAAACATTTAATTATCCTTCTATCTTTTCTACATATTCAGCCATTTTGGACTTTGGTGTAGATTTTACGTTTGGTATTTGTAAAACTTTAAACTTATCACTTCTTTCAAGATATCTAATTTCTATAATATCTCCAAGTTTTACTTCTTTCGCTTTTTTAACTGCAAGATTGTTTATAAAAACAACTTTATGCTCTAACATATCTTCAGCAACTGCTCTTCTTTTTGTAATATTAACTGCGTTTAAAAATTTATCTATTCTCATAATTAAGATTATAGCTAACATTAGATAAAATATTAGCCTTAAAAATAATGATAATCATAGGATAAATTTATGAGTAAAAAAGATGTTAAAAAAGTAGTACTAGCTTATAGTGGTGGGCTTGATACTTCAGTTATTTTAAAATGGCTTCAAGATGAATATAATGCAGAAGTAATTACATTTACAGCTGATTTAGGTCAAGGTGAAGAAGTTGAACCTGCACGTGAAAAAGCACTTGCAATGGGTATTAAACCTGAAAATATTTTTATATTAGATATACAAGAAGAGTTTGTAAAAGATTATGTATTCCCAATGTTTAGAGCAAATGCAATTTATGAGGGTGAATATTTATTAGGAACTTCTATTGCTCGTCCATTAATTTCAAAAAAACAAATTGAAATTGCAAATAAAATGGGTGCAGATGCTGTATCACATGGAGCTACAGGAAAAGGTAATGACCAAGTAAGATTTGAGCTAGGATATTTAGGATTAAATCCTGATATTACTGTTATTGCTCCTTGGAGAGAATGGGATTTAAATTCTAGAGAAAAATTACTTTCTTATGCAAGTGAACATGGAATTACAATTGATAAAAAACACCTAGATGAAGATGGTAACCCAGCAGTTAGTCCATATTCTATGGATGCTAACCTTTTACATATTTCTTATGAAGGTTTAAGTTTAGAAAATCCAAATGCAGAACCTGAAGAGTCTATGTGGTTATGGTCAGTTTCACCTGAAAATGCACCTGATAAGGCTGAATATATCACAATTGGATATAAAAATGGTGATCCAATCTCAATTAATGATAAAGAAATGTCACCTGCTACAATTTTAAGAACACTTAATGAGTATGGTAATAAACATGGTATTGGAAGAATTGATATTGTTGAAAATAGATATGTAGGTATGAAAGCTAGAGGTTGTTATGAAACTCCAGGTGGAACTATTATGCTAAAAGCTCACAGAGCAATTGAATCTATTACACTTGATAGAGAAGCTGCACATTTAAAAGATGAGATGATGCCAAAATATGCTAAGTTAATCTACCAAGGTTACTGGTTCTCACCTGAAAGAGAAATGCTTCAAGCTGCAATTGATGCAACTCAAAAAGATGTTGAGGGAAATGTAAGACTTAAACTTTATAAAGGTAATGTAATTGTTGTTGGACGAGAATCTACTAAATCATTATTCTCTGAAGCTCATTCAACTTTTGAAGAAGATGAAGTATATAATCAAAAAGATGCAGAAGGATTTATTAGACTTAATGCACTAAGATTTATAATTGCAGGACAAAATAAAAAATAAATATCATTTATAAAATGATAAAAAAATACTAATTTACGATTAAAATATACAATTAATCACTAACTTATATATAACTTAAGAAAAAAGACATTTTTTAGTCTTTTTTCTTCTGCATTTATCCCACTATTTCGTTATAATAAAAAATAAATATTTATATGATTAAATAT
>NZ_WFKJ01000060.1 GCF_009208075.1 Poseidonibacter ostreae
ATAAATGTTTAAAACAATGTATTAAAAAATTATATTAATGAACCTTTTATTTTGTGTTCACTGATTTTTTCATTGTCATATTTAATTGCAATTATGTTTTCTGTATTATTTATATACCACTCATCAATAGCATCATTGTTTTCTAATACAGAAGTTTTTTCTATACTATATTTATCTAAAGGTAAGTATAAAAACTTTTTCTTTGTAGGATTTGGCATAGTGAAAATTAATACAGCCCATAAAATACAAATAATAGTAATAGCAATTACTATGCTTGTAAAGTCTGCACTTTCAAAGAATATTCCTCCAATAAGTCCACCTAAAAATGTTCCTAAGTAACCAAATGAATTAAAGATTCCTAAAACTAATCCTCTTTGATGAACCTTTGCAAATTTTGTAGCAAGTGACTGCATAATTGGCTCATGCATATTAAATCCAATAAAAAACACTACAACTCCAATGATAAAAACAGTTGTAGATGAAGCAAAACCAATTATTAAATATGAAATAGCAAATAATGCAATACCAATAACTAAGATTTCTTTGAATTTACCTTTTTTCTCTGCAATAATTGCAGCTGGAGCCATAGCAATAAATCCAAATATCATTGCTGGAAGATAAACTTTCCAAAGGTCAGATAAAACCCATTCGTAATTATTCATTAAAACCATTGGAATAATCATAAAAGCAAATGTCATTAAACCTTTTTGTAAAAAGTTCGTAATATTCATTTTGATTAAGTTTTTATTTCCTAATACTGTTGAAAGTTGTGCCTTTCCATTGTATGTATGAGTGATTTGTGGAGGATTTGGTACTAGTTTTACAATAACAAAAATAGAAGCAAGTGCTAAAACCATAGTAATAATAAATAATACTTCAATACCAAATGCAGCACCTAAAGTTGGACCTGCAAGCATAGAAACAGCAAAAGATATACCAATAAACATACCCATTGTTGCCATTGCTTTTGGTCTTTGCTCTTCTTTTACTAAGTCAGAAATCATAGCTGTAATAACAGCAGCAATTGCACCAGCACCTTGTAAAAATCTACCAACAAGTAAAGTATAAATATCTGTTGACATAGCACAAATAAGTGACCCAATAGCAAAAAGTAAAAGACCTGTAATAATAGTACCTTTTCTTCCTAACTTATCACTCATTACTCCAAAAGGAATTTGAAAAATCATTTGAGTTAATGCATATCCTCCAACAACAATACCTACTAATGTAGTTGTTGCTCCCTCTAAATTTATTGCATATACTGATATAACTGGTAAAACTAAAAATAGACCTAAAAATCTTAGAGCAATAATTGCACTAAGTGGTAAAACTGATTTAATCATTTGTAATCCTAAACATAATATAATTTATCGTGATTATATATAATTAAAGTTAATAATAGGTTGAAAAGGAAATAAATGAAAATTGTTTTAGCTTCGGGAAACAAAGGAAAAATAAAAGAGTTTGAAAAATTAATGCCAAATGATGAAGTTGTGGCATTTAAAGAAATTTTAGGTGATATTGAAATTATTGAAGATAAAGATAGTTTTAAAGGTAATGCGATTAAAAAAGCACAAACTATTTATGATGAATTGGAGAAAAAAGGATATAAAGACATTATTGTAATTTCAGATGATTCTGGAATTACAGTTCCTGCTTTAAATAATGAACCAGGAATTTATTCAGCAAGATATGCAGGAGTTAATGCAAGTGATAAAGATAATAATTCAAAATTAATTGAAAATTTAAACAAAAAGAATATAGAAAAAACTTCTGCATTTTACACGGCTTGCATTGCGATTATTTATCAAAATGAAGTTTATACTGTTCATGGTTGGATGCATGGAAATGTGATAAATAAAGAGTTAGGGCAAGATGGGTTTGGTTATGATCCAATGTTTATAGCAAATGGTTTTGAAAAAACTTTAGGTGAACTAGGATATGAAGCAAAAAAAGATTTTTCACATAGAACAAAAGCTTTAAATCTAGCAAAAAAAGTTTTGGATGTTATTCTTTAAAATTAAGTTGTTTTGTTAGTTTTTCATAAATTGAGATATTAAACTTTTTTGATTTTATATGTAAGTTTATTTCAAAAAAGTTTGTACTCTTTTTTATGATTGCATAAATTTCAAAAAACTCATCTTCAATACTCAAGTGATTTATATCACTCAAATCAATAGAGTTTATATATGATTTTAAAAAGTTTTTATGATTTTTAGCTTGTAAATATAAATACTGATTTTGTAAATTTGTATTTCTTAAAGACTTTGTTTCTAGTATTGAAACAGCTAGATATGAAAAAATTGATAATAGAAATATTGTTATTAATAAAGAAAAAGATTTTTTCATATACTTATAATCCAATTTTCTTTTATTCTCATATTCGTTTTTATTGATATCTCATAGTATTTTGATTTTTTTAAAATTGTAAACTCATTTACATTTAAAAGTAAAATTTTCTCTTTAAAATAAAGAGTATTATCTTTAAAATCTAAATTCTCTTCTAAACTTGTATTGTTTTTTTGGAGAAATATTTTTGTTGATAGTAAATCAAGTTTAAGTATTTCAATATTTTGCATATCTTTATTTGTTTGAAATAACTCTTTTGAAAAATAAGCTGAGTTTATTATAACTATGGATGAAATTAGAATACTTAAAATTATTTCTAGGAGAGTAAAACTATTTTTCATAAATAAAAATCTTTATATCTTCATTTTCAAAAGAGTGCTTTTTAACTGTAATTTCTTCTTTTAAACTGTCATTTTTTATGATATTTATTTTTGTATTAGTAGTTAAAAAAGTAGTGAAATCATTTAGAGTAAATTTGTTTTCTAAACTATTTAATAAACTTGAGTTATTTATAGCTTTTTCATCATAATAAGAGGAGTTAAAAAAACCACTTATTATGATTATAAGAAGGGTAATACTTAATAAAGTTTCAAATAAAGTGAAACTATTTTTTACCAAGTTCTACAGCTTTATCATATGCAGCTGTTATAGCTTCAATCATTGCACTTCTTACAGCATGTTCTTCAAGTTTTGCGTAACCTGCTGCTGTTGTACCTCCTGGACTCATAACTGAATCTTTAATAATTGCAGGATGAGAATACTCTAATAATGATGCAGTTCCAGAGAATAAGCCTTGAACAAGTTCTCTGCTTAGTTTTCTTTCTAATCCCGCATTTACTGCTCCATCAGTTATAGCTTCAGCAACTAAAGCTAAAAATGCAGGGCCAGAACCAGCTATTGCAGTTGCAATATCTAGTTGATTTTCAGTATTAACCCATAATGTTTTACCAATAGATGAGCAAATTTCTAAAGCTGTATTTTTTGCTTCATTATCTCCTGTAACTGTTGTCATAGAGTTTTGTACTGATGCTGCGATATTTGGCATTGTTCTTACATAATATTTAGACTTGATTTGTTTTTTTAATGAGCTTAGAGTTGTACCTGCTAAAATTGATAATAATATATTCGCTTCACCCGTAAGTCTTGCAGCAACACTTTGTAAAGCATAAGGTTTTACACAAAATATTACATTTTTATTTTGTATATTTTCTTGGTCATCTAATGTTTTAAATGTAATTTCTGGTATTTTTTCTTTTATAGCTTTTAATTTATTTTCATCTCTTCCAATTATCTCAACATCATGGTTTTTTACCAATCCACGAGCTAATGACTGAGCCATAATTCCGTTACCAATTAAAGTAAGTTTCATAAAATCGCCTTTTAAATTATTTTTAATAATTATAGCAGATATTTCCTAAGCAAGTATTAGATAAAATATCATCTTTATAATAAAGGATATTTATATGATTAATAACTCAAAAATTAAAAGTTTATTATTAGTAATTACTACTATGTTTGTTTTTACAGCGTGTTCTAGTAAAAATGAAGTGTCAGAGTATAATAAGCCAGCTCTTTATTGGTATAACAAAATGCTAACACAGATTTCAAAAGGTGATTTAGACCAAGCTGATGATACTTATACATCATTAGAAAGTGAACATAGAAATTCTCCTTTAATTGCAACGTCTTTACTAATTTTAGTAAATTCACATATTGATGAAGAAGAGTACTCTTTAGCAAACTTTTATTTAGACGAATATATCAAAAGATTTGCACTTAGTAAAAACATTGATTATGCAAGATATTTAAAAATTAAAGCAAACTTTTTAGGGTTTACTTACCAATTAAGAGATCAAGAACTAATAGAAAATACAATAAAAGATGTTGCCGATTTTAAAGTAAAATATACAAATTCACCGTATATGCCTTTAGTTGATACAATAAATGCAAGATTATATATGGCTAAAGCATCATTAGATTTATCTATTGCAAAACTTTATGAGAAAAAAGATAAAAAAGAAGCTGCAGCTTTTTATAACAAAAAAGTTAAAGAATCTTGGATTAACCCAGAAGAAATTGAAGCTGTAAATGTTCCATATTACAGATCAATATTTGAATAAATATAATAAATTTTAGGAGCCAAAATACATGGAATTAGAAAATTACGATAAGTTTCCACAAGATATACCCTTAATAATTGAAGATGAAATATTTTTATACCCATTTATGATTGCACCACTTTTTTTAAGTAATGAAGAAAATATTAAAGCAGTTGAATATGCGATTGAAAATAATAAATTAGTAATTGTTGCTGTTTCTAAACAAGGAAGCGAAGATAAAAGAGAGAATGACTCTTTTTATGATGTTGGAGTTGTTGGAAACATAATGAGAAAAGTATCTTTACCCGATGGTAAAATAAAAGTACTTTTCCAAGGTTTAGCAAAAGGAAGCATAAAAGAGTTTAATGAAGAAAATTCTCTTTTTGCAAATGTAGATATTTTAGAAAATAAAGAGTTTAATGAAGAGAGTATTAAATCAGTTATCTCTGTACTAATTGAACAAATTAAAAAACTTTCAAGACTTAACTCTAAATTTCCTGCTGATTTAATTAAAACAATTGAAGAAAATGATGATGCCGTAAGAATTGCAGATTTAATATCTTCTGTTTTAAAAGTAAAAAAAGATGAAGCTTATCTTTTATTTTCACAAACAGATATTGAGCAAAGATTATTAGATATTATTGAAGTTGTTAAAAAAGAGATTGAATCATATAAAATTCAAAAAGAGATTACTCAAAAAGTAAACTCTAAAATTGAAAAAACTCATAAAGATTATTTCTTAAAAGAGCAAATAAAAGCTATTAATAAAGAGCTTGGTACTGATAATAAAAAAGATGAAGAGCTAAAATCTTACACAAAAAAGTTAAAAAAGCTTAAAAAACATATGCCAAAAGATGGATATAAAGAAGTAAAAAAACAGATAGAGAAATTAGGAAGAATGCATCAAGATTCACCTGATGCTTCACTTTTACAAACTTATATTGAGCAAGTATTAGATATTCCATTTGGAAAATATGCAGATGAAGAAATTTCTGTTGCTAATGTTGAAGACCAATTAAATAAAGATCATTATTCATTATTTAAAGCAAAAGAGAGAATCTCAGAATTTTTTGCAGTAAAAGAGTTACTTGAAAAAAGAAAAGTAGAGAACTTAAAAACTAGAGGAACTGTATTATGTTTTGTAGGACCTCCAGGTGTTGGTAAAACATCTTTAGCAAACTCAATTTCAAAAGCACTTAAAAGACCACTTGTAAGAATTGCATTAGGTGGAATGGAAGATGTAAATGAATTAAGAGGACATAGAAGAACTTATGTTGGAGCAATGCCAGGACGTTTAGTAAAAGGTCTTATTGATGCAAAAACTATGAATCCAGTTATGGTTTTAGATGAAATTGATAAACTAGGAGCAAACCACAGAGGTGATCCAACTGCAGTTATGTTAGAGATTTTAGACCCTGAACAAAATAATGAGTTTAGAGATTTATATTTAAACTTCCCAATTGATTTATCTCAAACTATTTTTGTTTCAACTGCAAATGATGCTAGAAGAATTCCTGCACCATTAAGAGATAGAATGGAGTTTATTGAGATTTCATCTTATACACCTAATGAAAAGTATCATATTGCAAAAGATTATCTAATTCCTCAAGAGTTAGAAAAACATGGTCTTAAAAAATCAGAAGTTTCATTAAGTAAAGCAACTATTGAGTTAATCATTGCAAAATATACAAGAGAAGCTGGGGTTAGAAATCTAAGACGAGTATTTTCTAAGTTATTTAGAAAAGCTGTTAAAAAGTTATTAGGTGATGACAAATTAGCAAAAGTTACAATCTCTACAAAGAACTTAAAAACTTATTTAGATAATCCTATTTTTGAAATAGACCCAGCTGACAAGAAAAACTCTATTGGTATTGCTAATGGATTAGCATGGACAGCTGTTGGTGGAGATGTTTTAAAAAGTGAAGCTATTAAATTAAAGGGTAAAGGACTTTTATCTGTTACAGGTAATCTAGGTGAAGTGATGAAAGAATCATCTAGAATTTCTTACTCAGTTGTAAAGGTTTTAATTGATAATGGAACTTTAAAGATTGATAATTCAATTATTCCTAAAACAATAAAAGAAAAAGAAGATAAAACTGAAGTTGATTCAAGTGAAGTTTACAAAAGATTTGATATTCATTTACATATTCCAGCAGGAGCAACACCAAAAGATGGACCAAGTGCTGGTATCACAATGGCTTTAACTATTGCATCAGTTCTGTCTGAGCGAGAAATAAAATCAGATATTGCAATGACTGGAGAATTAACACTTTCTGGAAAAGTTTTACCTATTGGTGGTTTAAAAGAGAAGTTAATTGCTGCGTTTAAAGCTAAAATGAAACTTGCATTAATTCCAAGAAAAAACTATGAAAGAGATTTAGAAGATATTCCTGAAGAAGTTAAAAAAGCTATGGATATTAAAGCAGTGGATACAATTGAAGATGTTTTAAAAGAGGCATTAGTTTAAGAAGTATAAATGAAAAGAAATAGAAGACAAAGTACTATAATAAACAACTTTTTTACTTTGGCTTCTATTATTATGATAACAATTACATTAGTTGTTTATTTAAAATATATGCAAGATGATGAAGCTAATTTTGATTCAAAAGCTGTCTATTCAAAAAAAGAAAAAGTAATTCCCCTTGAGTGTGAAGATGAAACTTCAAAATCAAAACTCTTTAATCAAAAACTCTTAAATAACTCACTAAAAGCTTTAAAAAATGGTTATTATAAACTTGATGGTGGGCATATAAAATCTTTAACTTCAAAGTCAATTATTGAAGAGTTTATGCCGCTTGTAGAAGTGAATGAGTATTTTACAAAAGCAATAAAAGTTGAATCAAAAAAAGATATATCTAAATTTTTAACTATTAATTATGAAATAATTGAGCAAGATAAAGATAAAAAAATAAATCTAAAAAAAGAGAATAAATTTAAAGCAGGAACTGTAAAAACATCATTTAGAGCAAACTCTATTGAGATTTTTACTTTCTCAAAAGATTTTAAGTTTTATGATAAAAATGAAATTCAATCTATTATTGATTGTACAATAAAGGTATATAAAAACAATGCTAAAAAATATTAGTAAAAAAGATTTTACAGCTACAAATATAATTATAATAATTACAGTTTTAATGTATATTTTTCAAATAAATTTACAAAATGGTGGCTTATATTTAGGTCTTAATATGTATATGTTGATTGCAGATTTTTGGTGGCAACCACTTTCTTCAATGTTTGCACATGGTGGCTTAGCTCACTTAGGTATGAATATGTTTGTACTATATCAATTTGGCTCACTAATTGAGAGAGGACGTGGGGCTAAAGAGTTAATTTATGTATATTTTATCTGTGGTATTTTAACTTCATTAGGTTCTTTTGCTTATGTTTATTATTTAGATCAAACTGTGAATATTGTAGGGGCTTCAGGAGCAATTTCTGCTCTTTTAGGATATGTAGCTTACTATGATAAAGCTCAAAGAAGTGGAATAATTACTTGGGTTTTACTTATCTCTGTGGCACCATTACTAATTGGACTTCCAATTGCTTGGTATGCTCATTTTATAGGTTTAGCCTTAGGTTTTATTTACGCATTAATTAGAAAATAAATAGTTTAGGTTTTACTTCATAAAATAAGTTACTATGCTCATTACACCTAAGACAAAAGCTAGGCTTATAAAGATATCTTTTAAAGTTACTGTTGGATTTAAAATTCCACAGTAAGGGCATTGTCTCTTTTTTGCTTCGATTTCTCTTTTGCAGTTTTTACAAGTTGCTATTTTATATCCTTTTTAAAGAAAGTCTAAAATAGTATCTTTTAAGTGCTATATCTTCACTTAATAGCACTTCTACTCTTTTTATTACAATCTGCAATAAAATCCGAAGATATTAAAAATATTTAATATAATACAGTTTATAAAATAGGAGACTGTATTGTTTATTCATCTAGACCTTGATTGCTTTTTTGTATCTGCTCATAGAACTATTGATGATAGTTTACTTCATATTCCCGTAGCTGTTGGAGGAAGAAGTAATTTAAATATTTTTTCAACAAAAAAAGAGATAAGAAAAATCTCATCAAATGAGGGTGCTTTTGTATCTTCAATTCTTACAAATGAAGGACAAAAAACTTTTAAAGAGTATTTTGTAGATGAAAAAGGGAAAATAAGAGGAATAATAACAACTTCTTCGTATGAAGCAAGGTCTTATGGAGTTAAGACTGCAATGAGTGTAAATGAAGCCTTGACTTTATGTCCACATTTAAAAATGCTTCCTCCAAACTATCCTTTATATCATGATTTATCACAAAAACTAAAAGAGTTATTAGTAAAAGAAATTCCTTTAGTTGAACAGTTTTCAATTGATGAATTTTTCGGAGATTTAAGTGGATATATTGAAGAAGATGAAGTTATAGAATTTGCATATAATATAAAAAATAAAATACAAAAAGAGCTTGGACTTCCTATTTCAATTGGTATTGCTAATACTAAATATCTTTCAAAACTAATAACAGAATATGCAAAACCTGATGGTGTCAAATATGTCAGTAAAGATAATATTGGAAATTTTATAAGAAATATTCCAATAGCCCAATTTCCTGGAATTGGAAAAGGTTTTCAAGAAAGATTAAAAGGTTATGGAATAAAAACCTTAGGAGATATTAAAAATAAAAGAGAGCTTTTTTACTCTTGGAAAAAGCCTGGAATTGATTTATATAACCGTGTTTGTGGAATTAGAGATAATAAACTTACAACCTTTAGAGAAAAAAAATCTATTGGAATTGGTCGAACTTTTGATTGTATTTACGATAGAAATGAACTTAGAAGAAGAGTGGCAATACTTTCACGATATCTTTGTTTTTTAGTGAAAAAATCAAAAGTTAATCCTTTAACTTATGCTATAAAGATTAAGTATGAATCAAAGCTAAAATCAAAAAACTATATAAATGTTAATACTATTTTCAATGAGCTTGATTTTAAAAATCATATGACAAGTTTATTTTCAAATAATGATACTCATCCAAGTCATGGCGTTGTTCAGTTAAGCATTACTGTTTCAAACTTTGCTAGAGCAAATGAGTTTACTTATAATCTTTTTGAGTATGAAGAAGATAGTAAAAAAAGTGCTTTAACTAATCAAATGCAAAAGTTAAGAGATAAATATGGAATTGATATTATTAAAACTGCTTTTGAAATTAAAGATGAAAAGAGTGATAAAAAAACTTAAGATATTTTTTCATTAATTGTTAAATGATATAATGATAAAAAATTAATGGGAAAGTTAATGAGCTTAAAACAAATTATAAAAGATAATGCAAATAAAGCATTTGATTATCCAAAATTAAAAAGTAATAAATTAAAAGAAGCTGTAAGTTTTAAAATAAGAGAAAAAGCTGTTCTTGCTACAAAGGCTAGACTTGCAGAAAATCATAAAACATTTAATGATTATACTGATGAACAACTTGAAGTTATAATTGCAGATGAAGAGAGAAAAATAATAGATGATTTAAAGACAAAATCTTTAGTAGTTGCACTTGCTGCTTTAGGTTTAAACTTTTTTGTGTAAAGATAAAATATGTTTAAACAAGTAAAATCTGCACTTTTTTGGTACTATTTAATCAAATTTAGAAGAAGAATAATTTTAATTGTTTTACTTCTCATTATTGCTTTATTTGCAAATGCAATTTATTCTGATGTTGTAGAGTATTTAACTCTAAAAGAAAAACTAGAATTTTTAGAAATTGTATTATTATCAAAGTGGTTTATTATTATTTTTAATATAGTTTTTTCTATATATTTACTTTTAACTATGTTTAAAAATGAAGAAGAGAAAGAAGTATTAAAGAAGAAAGAAAAAAAGAATCCTATTGATGAAACAATAAAACCAGAAAGCTCAAATGAAAAGTTTTCCCATAGAGAGAAACAGTTTTTATATAAGAAAAAACTAAAAAATCAAGCAGATATATTAGTAGATAAATAGAAGATTACTTCTATTTATCTTAACTCATTGAAGATAGTTTTTCAGATATAGGGTCTATTAACTCTTCTTCTTTTTTTAGCATAATAGTTTGAGTAGGGTAAGCAAAATCACAATTATTCTTTTTAACTAAGGCTTCAAGTTTAACTAAAACATCTTCTTTTGTAATAAGCCACTCTTCCCAATCTGGACTTCTTGAGAAACAGTATATTAAGATATCAATAGATGAAGCTCCATAAGAATCAATATACACTAAAAGTGTTCTTTTAATACCTTGTAGGTCTTCTTTTTTTATTGCTTCAAATCTTCTTGAGTGACTCTCTTGAATATTTTTATTTGATGCGATATTAGGATGATTATCAAGCATTTCAAAAATATCTTTTTTTAATTGAACTATATCTTTCATTTGACTATCATAAGTAATACCTAAAGTCATTTTTATTCTTCTACCTATTTTTCTTTTAGACCAGTTTATAATAGGTGTATTTGCAAGCTGTGTATTAGGTACTGTAATCATTGCATTGTCAAAAGTTCTAATTCTTGTAGTTCTCATTCTAATATCAACAACAGTTCCCTCAACATTACTTGTTTTAATCCAATCTCCTTGAGAAAAAGAGTTATCAGTCATAATATTTAAAGAAGAAAAGAAGTTTGCTAATGTGTCTTTTGAAGCTAATGCAATAGCAATACCACCAACTCCAAGTGATGCTGCAATTGCTTTTATATCAATTCCTAACTGTGTAAATAAAAATAGAATAACTAATAAAATTAAAATGATTTTTATAATTCTTAGAATAAAAACAATCATCTCTTTTCTAACATTTGGATATTTTTCTAATAAAGTATGAGCATAAATATTTATACTATTATTTAAAATTGCATATAATCCCCATGTTAATAAAGCCATATATGTTGTATTTATCCATGGCATTATCGTTTCTATTAATATTGGATCATCAACAAGAATAAATACTGATATTTGAATACCAAGTAAATATAAACTATATTTTAGTGGAGTATCAATAGACATTCTTAAGTATTGTCTAATAGATTCACTATCTGCGTCTTTACTTCTTACAAAGAATCTTGCTATTAAATTAGCAATTAAAGAGATGATTTTTAGATTTAAAAGTCTTAGTATTCCCATGATAAAAATAACAACAACAATCTGACCAATTGAAAACTTTAGATGATAAGATGTAAGTCCTGAGATAAATGATATCCCGTAGATAGAATCAATTTTATTAACTAAGTATTGTAAGTTAAACTCATCAATAAAAAAGTTTGTTTTCCTAAAGCTTGACATATTATCAAGTAAATATTCTAAGACAAAAGTTTGAATATGAGTTTGGTTATGAAGTTCAATATAGTTTTCACTAAAGGCATTTGATATAGTATTTTTATTTTTTGATTCTTCATCATAAAGCTTAGTGTTTTTATCAACAATCTCTTGATCTTTTTCTAAACTTTTAAGATTGTTTTTTATTAGGTTTTCAAAATACTTTTTGTCTTTATACTCTTGTTTTGCTAATACTATACTTTTTAAAGTTTGTTCATAGTTATACTCTTGTTTTAAATAAGCTCTTTTTATCTCATCTCTTTTTACAGCAAGAGTGTTTTTTTCTATTCTATTTATATTGATTTTATTTGTAAGTAAACTCATCTCTTTTTTATAAGTTTTTATATCTATTGAAGAAGTTAAATACTTTTCAGTATTTATATTTTTTATGACATCTTCTAGAAGTTTATTTTGCTCTTCTATTTGTTTTTCAATTGGACTTTTAGCTATCTCTTCTTGAGTTTTTACTTCTGTAGTATTAGTATTTTCTTCAATTTGTACATCTTTTGTTTGTTCTATTGTCTCAACTTTTATTAGTTTTACAGGCTCTTTTTCAATATTTTCTGAATATAAAAATATAGGAAGTATTAGTAATAATAATATTTTAAAAAATAGTTTTGAATTCATTGTAACTCCATAATAAGTATTTGGTATTATAGGATTATTAGGCTTACTTTTTGATAGTTTGATTTTTTGTAATTTAGTTTTAAAAATTATTTTTATTAATATCTATTATATAAACGAATATTAATAAATTATTTTGTATTGAAGTGATATAATAATTTCTATTTCACAAAGGCAAAAAATGTTAAATAATTTGAGTGTATTAGAAAATCTAAATACTTTATATGTAGAAGATGATAAGATAACAAAAGATATAGTATCTGAATTACTGCAAAATTTCTTTCCAAATTTAATCTCTGTATCAAATGGAGAATGTGCTTATAATATATATAAAAAAGAGAAAATTGATTTAATCATTACAGATTTAGAAATGCCAAAACTAGGTGGTTTAGATTTAATATCAAAAATTAGAACTGAAAACTACCATCTTCCTATAATTGTATTTACAGCATATACAGATAAAAAACACTTAATGCCTTGTGCAAATTTTAATATTCAAGGTTATTTAGAAAAACCAATTACAAGTCAAAAATTAAAAACGATATTTGAAAATATTCTTACTTAATTATCTGAAAATATAAAAACTTTTATACTTGGTGATATTAATTATGATCCAAATAATTCGTTTATTTTAAAAAATGAAGAAGAAATTTTCTTAAGTAAAAAAGAGAAAATGTTTTTAGATTTATTAATTTTAAATCAAGATAAAATTGTAAGCTATGAAAAGATTGAAAGAGAATTATGGGAAAGTGAAGAAGAGGTTATGACAAGTATGGCCCTAAGAACACTTGTGAAAAATCTACGAAAGAAAACTTCTAAAGAGTATATTCAAAATATCTCAGGATTAGGTTATAAATTAGTTACTAAAAAATAAATATTTTATTGGGGAATATTAATAGTTGTTTTTACACCGTCTTCAAAATTTAT
>NZ_WFKJ01000061.1 GCF_009208075.1 Poseidonibacter ostreae
TCTACTTAATGTATAATATTTTTTATTATTTTAGGAGAACATATGCTAACTATTCAATTGAAATTATCAGAACAAATAGAAGATAAATTCACTTCTAAACTCAAGAAAGAAGATTTAACAGATTCAGAATATATATCAAGATTAATAGAAAATGATTTGGATTCAAGAATAGATTTAGGCGAAGGTTTTTATTATAATAAGTACTTAGATAGATTATATAATCAAGAGAATAAGGTAATAGTCTTAACTAAAATAGAAAGGGAGATTGTGATTACTCTTATTGAATATAGAGGAGAGCTTGTTCCTGTTGATATAATTACAAAAAGGTCTTGGAAAAAAGATGATGTTTCAATTTACACATTCAGAAATCTTATCAAGAAAATAAGGGATAAAACCTATTTTAAATTGATAAAAAGTCGTTCTAATTTGGGATATTCAATAAATTTTGAACCTAATGAAAAAGGACTTAATCAAGTCAAACTTAAATAATGGTTAGCAATAGGTTAGCAAAGTGATTTTTTTTGAACCTTAAACAAGAAGTTTAAAAGTTCTATAAGTCCGATAGTATCAAACTTGAAGAGTGGTACGCCTGGAGGGATTCGAACCCCCAACCGCCGGGGCCGAAACCTGATTATAGTATATTTCCAATAATCCCCAAAGTTCCACAATCATCCCTAAGCCCCTATGCCATAGTACTTATACTGAATTTAACAATTTGCTATAATCACTAATAATTATAATAAAAAACAATTTTAGGTTGGAAATAGGTTGGAAAGATGTTAAGAATAAAAACAAAATTTACAGGTGTTTATTTTCGTAATTCACAAACAAATAATAAACCAGACAAAACATATTATATCACATACAAAGATATCAATAATAAAACTAAAGAATTAAAGATTGGTAAATATAGTGAAGGAGTTAGGGAATCTTATTCTAATCAAAAAAGAAATGAAATAATTACAAAGATAAGACTTGGAGAAGAACCTCCAGCTATAGCTGTAAAAAAAAGAAAAATCAAACTACTATTAAATGATCTTGCCGATAAATATTTTGAGACTAGAAAAGAAGGCAAAAGTAAAAATAGTGATATTGCAACATGTAATAAACATCTTCAAACTTTTTTTAAAGATGTAGATTTAGAAATGGTTACCAAAGAACATATTAAAAAACTTATAAAAAGGCTATCAATAACCACAACAAGTAGAAATATCATATTATCCAGCAAGACTGTAAATAACATTCTTTCTATACTTATCAGCATAATTAAATTTTCGATAAAAGAAGAATTATTAAAGAATGATTTTACAGTTTATATTAATAAGAATAAAATTGATAATAACAGAGAAAGATTCTTAACAATAAATGAAATACGCGTACTTTTTAAATCAGTAGAAAATGATAAGGATGCACGATTAATATTTAAACTAGCGCTTAATATTGGCTCAAGGCTATCAACTCTACTTCTTATAAAGAAACAAGATATTGATTTTACACATAAACTTATAACCTTAAAAGATACAAAAAACAATTCATCATATAAAGGTTTTTTGACAGAAGAGGTTTCAGCACTTTTACAAGATAGGGTTAGACTATTAAAACTAAATGAAAATATATTTAAATCAAATCCTGAAAAAAGATTGCGTAAAATCTTAAATTCTCTTTTTAATGATGAAATTGATACGCAAGATAGAAAGAACAAAGTAGTTTTTCATACACTTAGACATACTTTTGCATCTCATTTAGCTATAAATGGAACACCTATTTATACTATTCAAAAACTACTAAATCACAAGGATATAAAAATGACAATGAGATATGCAAAACTATCGCCAGAAAGTGGACGAGAATCTATATTGAATTTATATACATAAAAGCAGTTTTATACTTGTTTACTTTAAATTTGACACTATAAATATTAACATATTAAGTTTAATTTAAGATACTAAGTGTTAATATTCAATTGTTTACGAGTGTTTTGACAATTAAAAATCTTCATGATATTAATTTAAAGAGACTTGAAATAAAATATTTCTTAAGTTGTATAGGTTGAGAAATTTGATGTGATTATTTATCATTAGAATAGTCAGTACCCCAGCCAGCGTCATAATGAGAGGCAAAACCTACTTAAACTTCGGGTGATGCATGGGGCTTATTACAAGAATTATAATATATCAATACTAAATTTAAGATTAAAGGACTTCTCCATGACCAATACATTTTTTCATAATATAGAGAAAACAATTTCAGTAAATAGACTATCTACTTATCATAATCATTCTAATTCAAATAAGTCTACTCTTATTAATTATGTATTAAATGCAAAAATTGCAGAGAATTTTTATTTTCTCTTACAAAATCTTGAAGTTGCATTAAGAAATGCGATTTTCGATAGTTTTAAAATAATATACCCTCATAATAATTTCTTTTTTTTAAATCAACCTGATTCAAGAGAACGATATCAAAAAAGAAGAGAAAAGCACTCTTTCGAATGTTGGAAAATGATATGTGGGGCAAAACATAATTTAACAAGAAGAGGAATAATGTTAAATGACGGCAAAATAATTGCTGAACTTAACTTCGGATTTTGGACCAAAATTTTATCATCTACAGATAGCAAATATACTAATATGTGGAGGAAGATATTTCCTTTAGTCTTTCCTAACTATACTATTATTAATTCTATAGATAGTGATAAAATATTAATAGGAAATATAATTAATAATATAAGAGATTTAAGAAATAGAGTTTTTCATTATGAACCAATTTTTAATCAGACACAATTAACACAGTTTCATGATGATATTATAAAAGTGTTAGGTTGGATTAATAAAGATTTACAACAACTTTCAGTTATGTTTGATGAATTTCAATTAATTAGTCAAGAAAAAGATTTTATATCAAAACAACTAAGTAAACAACCTCTCCCTAAAAAATTAAATAACAAGAGATATAAAAAAAGGTGACTAAAGTCAAAAGATACAAGATATCTATACTTTTAATATCTAAATAATTCAAAGAGAACTACATATTTGACAATAAAAAATCCAAAAAGGAGAAGCTTTGAAAATAAAAATGAACCACCTAACGACAATTAAGACTGGCTTAGTTTTATCAAGAAAGAAAGCCTCACAGCAATCTGAATTTAAGAAAGATTATAATGTAATCTCTCTTAAATCATTTAGTGAGAATGGTTATTATGACCATTCATTTGCAGAAGAATTTACTGCAAATGAAGAAATAAAAGAAGAAAACCTTTTACAAAAAGGTGACATACTTATTAGGCTTAGAGAACCTAACATTGCAGTATATATAGATGAGGACTATACTGATACTATAATCTCATCATTGGCTGCAATAATAAGAACTAAAAAGAGTGATGTTAATCCTCTATTTTTAGTTAATTATTTAAACTCATCATATGTAAAAAAACAATTATATAGTCAAGGCTCTGCTGTATCTATGTTAAATGTTAAATTTATTGGTGAATTAGAAATAACACTACCTAAAAAAGAAACACAAGATAAAGTTGCTGAGATTCAAGCTCTATCATATAAAGAGATAAAACTTTTAAATCAGTTAATAGAAGAAAAACAAAAATATACAAGTAAAGTATTTGAAACAATAATAAATCAGGAGATAACAAATGACTAAAACAACTCAAGAAACAATCAATGGAATAGTATGGAAAGCGTGTGATACATTTAGAACAACAATGGATAGTAGCCAGTATAAAGATTATGTTCTTACAATGTTATTTGTTAAATATTTATCTGATTTTTACAAAGAAAAACTTGAAGATTTAACTGTTAAATATGGTGATAACCAAGATAGAATTCAAAAGAGTTTAAATCGAGAAAAGTTTAAGCTTGATGAAAAGTGTACATTTGAATACATTTTACAACATAAAGAAGCTGAAAATTTAGGTGAAGTTATTGATAAAGTACTAGAAAGAATTGAAGAAGATAATAAAGAAAAACTTGATGGTGTATTTAGAGAGATTAGTTTTAATAGTGAGACAATATTTGGAAGAACTAAAGAAAAAAATAAAATCTTACGAAATTTACTTGAAGATTTTGATGATACAAGACTTGATTTAAGACCTTCAATGTTAGAAGGCAATGATGTAATAGGTGATAGTTATGAATATCTTATATCTAATTTTGCAGGGGATGCAGGTAAAAAAGGAGGAGAATTTTTTACTCCTAGTGCAGTATCTACATTACTTTCAAAACTTGTTGAAGCGAATGAGGGAGATAGAATTTATGACCCAACTTGTGGTTCAGGTTCATTACTTATTAAAGCAAGTAAAGAGGTAGGTAATAACAACTTTAGAATTTACGGTCAAGAAAGTAAAAATGCTACTGTTGCTTTATGTAAAATGAATATGTTCTTACATGATATAAATGATGCAGTTATTGAGTGGGGAGATACTATAAACAATCCACTTCACTTAGAAAATGACCATTTAATGAAGTTTGATATTGTAGTTGCTAATCCTCCTTTTTCACTTGACAAGTGGGGTGCAGAAGAAGCTACAGATGATAAATATAAAAGATTCGAAAGAGGAATCCCACCAAAGAGTAAAGGTGATTATGCCTTTATTCAACATATGGTAGCAAGTTTAAATGAACATGGAAGAATGGGAGTAGTTTTACCTCATGGTGTTCTTTTTAGAAGTGCAAGTGAGGGGAAAATAAGAAAGCAACTTATAGATGAAAACTTACTGGATACAGTTATTGGATTACCTGCAAACCTATTCTTTGGTACAAATATTCCTGCTGTAATACTTATATTTAAAAAACAAAAAGATAATACTGATGTATTATTTATTGATGCAAGTAATAATTTCAATAAGGACAAGAGTCAAAATAGTATAGATGATGAACATATTGAAAAAATACTTGATACTTATAGAAACAAAGTTGAACATAAAAAATATTCATATATTTCAACATTAGATGAAATAAAAGAAAATGAATATAATCTAAATATACCAAGATATGTTGATACTTTTGAAGAAGAAAAGAAAATTGATATGAAAACAATTAAAAATAATATTAAGATAATTGAATCTGAATTGATAGAAGTAAAATCTGAAATGAATAAATACCTAAAAGAATTAGGTCTGTAAAATGGAAACTATACAACAGAACTATAAACAGACAAAGGTAGGAGCAGTACCTATTGATTGGTCTGAAAAATTATTATCATCTTTTATTAAAGAGAAAATAATATATTGTAATGACGTAACCGTTGGGATGGGTAGTTTAACAATTGCCAATGGAGTCATCCCCAAACCAGCGCAATATGAAAGAGAACATTTAGTTAAAGATACTACGGATGCTTATAAAATGATAGAGGAAGGAGATTTCGCTTATAACCCAATGAATTTAAGGTTTGGTGCATTAGCTTTGTATAAAAATGAAAAAGCACTTAGAGTATCTTCTTATTATAATATTTTTAATGTTGATGAAAAGATTGTAAACAAAGATTACTTTTATGCATATTTAAAGTCTGAGAGAATAATGTTTCATTACAATCGTATGGCTACAGGTAGTTTAGAAGAGAAAAAAAGAGTTCATTTTAAGGAATTTAAAAAATTTATATTCCCCCTTCCTCCTTTAAAAGAACAAAATAAAATATCTAAAATACTAAATGTATGGAATAGTGGTATAAAAAAACAAAAAGAATTAATAGCTATTAAAAAATCTCAAAGAAAAGAACTTGTTCAACGCTTACTAAGTGGTGTAGGAAAAAAAGAATGGAAATTTAAAAAATTAGGAGAACTTCTTGACTATGAGCAACCAACTAAATATTTAGTATCTAATACTAATTATAATGATTCATATAAAACACCAGTATTAACGGCAGGAAAAACATTTATATTAGGGTATACAAATGAAACGATAGGAATACGAGAAGAAAACTTACCTGTAATAATATTTGATGATTTTACAACAGCAAATAAATTTGTTGATTTTGCTTTTAAAGCTAAATCGTCTGCAATGAAAATATTAAAAGCAAAAGATAGTTCTATAAATATTAAGTTAGTCTATGAGTTAATGCAAATGATTAATTTTGTTTCCGATGACCATAAAAGATATTGGATTTCAGAATACCAAGAATTAGAAGTAAAAGTTCCTCCAAAAGAAGAGGAAGAAAGAATTATGACAATATTGGAATTATCTAATAAGGAAATAAGTTTATTGGAAGATGAGTTTGCTCATTTAAATGAGCAAAAAAGAGGTTTAATGCAAAAACTTCTTACTGGTGAAGTGAGAGTGAAAATATGAAAAAACAATTTGAAATTTTTAACTCAAATATTAGGTTAACCGATATTCAAGAAGCAGATGCAAAAACAAAATTTGATGGAGTTTGTAAGACATTACATAATTATTACTTTAATAGTGTTTATAATGGGAATAGTAAATTTCTTTTTGGTTCATACAAAAAAAAGACTAATATTAGACCTATTACAGCACAACAAGATGTTGATGTTATTTTTATTATGCCAGATAGTGAATTTGGAAAATACGATAATTATGAAAGTAATGGTCAATCTGCATTATTACAAAAAGTGAAAGATGTATTAAGTACTACATATTCCACAACTAATACAATCAAGGGATGGGGTAAAGTTGTACTTGTTAAATTTGCAGAAAATAAGCACAATGTGGAAGTATTACCTGCATAGGAAAATGCAGATGGTAGTTTTAAGATACCAAATACTGAAAATGGTGGAAATTGGGAAAACTTTGACCCGAGAAAAGATATTAAACTGTTTAGAAGTTCAAATAGTTTAACTGATGGTCAAACTGCAAAAATGTCTAGAATGATGAAAAGTTGGAAAAGAAATGCACCTTCGTTAAAAATGAAATCTTTTGAAATTGAAAATTATGTAATTGATTTTTTAAGAGATAAATATGATGAATCTTTATCTGATTCTGAATTGTCAAAACTATTTTTTGAATATATCTCAAATAAAGTTATATGGGATAATAAAACATATGTAGAGACAGCTATAAGTCGTTCTAAAAAAGCAATGACTTTTGAGTCTAAAGGCAAATACTACAAATCCTCTGAGCAATGGCGAAAGATATTTGGAGATAAGTTTCCAAAATGGAAAAAAAGTGTTAGAGTTAAGTCTATTGACGAGGATTATTCAAGAAGTGAAGAATATATTGAAGATTTATTTACACAAGACTTAAATAGTAGATTCAAATTAAAAATTGGTTGTAATGTAACTCAATCTGGATTTCAACAAAAAACACCACTTATTGAACTATTGAAAAGATTTATATTAAAACCTCAGAAAAAACTAGAATTTTATATCCAAAATAATACTGTACCTAAACCTTATAGTGTTTATTGGAAGGTAAGAAACTTTGGTATTGAAGCTAAAGATGATTTACGAGGTGAGATTACGATAGACAAAGGTTTTAATAATAAGACTGAAAATACAAGATATAGAGGTGAACATTATGTTGAGTGTTATATTATTAAAGATAACAAATGTGTAGCTAGAGAAAGAATAGATATTCCAGTAAAAGAGGATGAATAATGGATAGTAATAATTTTGAAATCATAAAACAATCACTAGGGAATGTAGTATATTCTCAAAAAACACAAGAAATGGCTGTCATAAGAAAAAGAGGATACTCTACAGGTATTAAATGGGGTAATATAATAATAATAGGCTTAGTATTTCTAAGTCTATTTTTACAAATATTTAATCCTGATGAGAAGAAATATCTATATGTAGGTATATTTTTAACTGTATTAGAATCTCTTTTTTTAATATTTCAATTAAGTTTTAGTCCAGAAAAAGAAATGTTAGAACATCAAAATACAGCTAGTCAATTATGGTTAATGAGAGAAAAACATTTAAATTTACTAACAGATATAAAAAATGAGATTTTTGATAAAAAAGCTATTTCAAAAAAAAGAGATGCTCTTACTAATGAATTAAGTCAAGTATATTCAAATGCACTTAAAACTAATAATAATGATTATACAAAAGCTTCTATTGCATTAAATGGAAATGAAAAACCAAAAGCAGATGATGATGAGATGAATACTTTTCTACCTAAAAACTTACAGGATAAAAAGGAAGACTAATGATTCCAGATATATCAGCAGAAAAACAATTACAAAATAACACAATAAATTTATTAAAGTCCATGGGTTATAAGTTTATATCACAAGTAGATAATGTAAACCTTAGAAATGGAAAGCTAGGAGAAGTTGTATTAAAAGATATCCTTGTAAAGCAACTTCAAGAGTTAAATAACTTTGAATATAAAAATAATACTTATCCTTTTTCTTCTAAAAATATAGCAAATGCAATAGCTTCTTTAGATGAGTCATTAAACGAAGGTTTGATGACTGCTAATGGAAGAGTATCAGACCAATTAATACTTGGTAACTCTTATCAAGAAGAGCTCATTGATGGAGCTACAAAAAGTTTTTCATTTAAGTATATTGATTTTATGAACCCTGAAAATAATGTATTTCATTTTACTGAAGAATTTACAGTATCAAGAACGATTCAAAATGAGACAGAAAAAACAAGAAGACCTGATATAGTTTTATTTATAAATGGTATTCCTTTTGGTGTAATTGAACTTAAAAAATCGAGTGTAGATACGGAACAGGGAATTTCTCAAATGATTAGAAATCAGTTAAAAGGTGAGATAGGACAACTATTTAAATATGTTCAAATAACACTTGCAGGAAATAATCACTCTCCTAAATATGCGACAACAGGAACACCCAAAAAGTTTTATGCAACTTGGGAAGAAGATACAAATAAACAACTAGAAAAATTAGTTATTAATAGAACAGCAAGTAAATTAGATAGTACTATATATTCACTTTTTAATAAAAATAGAGTAATTCAACTTTTACACTCATTTATTATATTTGATAATAAAATAAAAAAAATAGCAAGATACCAACAGTTTTTTGCTATTAAAGAAATAGTTAGAAAAATAGAAAAGTTAGATAATACGGGAAAAAGAGGAGGAGGTCTTATCTGGCATACTCAAGGTAGTGGTAAATCTCTAACAATGGTGATGCTAACAAGAGTAATAAAAAGAGAAATATTAAATTCAAAAATTATTGTAGTAACTGATAGAAAAGATTTAGATAGACAGATACACTCAACTTTTAAAAATAGTGAGATAGAAGCTCAAAGAGCAAAAAATGGTAGACATTTAGTTAGTTTACTACAAAGTGGTAAGAGTGTTATCACTACACTTATACATAAGTTTGAAACAGTTGCAAAAGAAAAAGTAGTACTAAATGACCCTAATATTTTTATACTTGTTGACGAATCTCATAGAACACAAGGTGGGAATCTAAATAGAGCTATGAAAAAAGTATTTCCTAGTTCTTGTTATTTAGGATTTACAGGTACTCCTCTTATGAAAAAAGAAAAAAGTACTATCTCAAAATTTGGTGGACTACTTCATAAATATACTATTGACCAAGCAGTAAAAGACGGAGCTGTTTTACCTTTACTTTATGAGGGAAGATTAGTAGAACAATGGGTAAGTGATGAAAGAGGACTACAAAGACGATTTGATATTATTTCTAGAGATTTAAGTGAAGAACAAAAAAGAGATTTAGCCAGAAAATGGGTTAAATTTCAAAGACTAGCCTCTAGTGAACAAAGACTTGAAATCATTATGTTAGATATTGATAGTCATTTTGTAAAAAATATAAAAAATACTGGTTTTAAAGCTATGTTAGCAACAAGTAGTAAATTTGAAGCTATCAAGTATCATAAACTTTTTGAAGAGTTAGGAAATGTAAAAAGTGCCTTTGTCATATCTGCACCAGATAGTAGAGAAGGACATGAAAACATTGACGATGATAATAAAACTTTTATCAATGAAGAGTGGCGAAAGATTATCAAAAAATATGGTGATGAAGATAGATATTTAGAAAAAATAAAAGATGAGTTTATTGAAGGTGATGAGTTAGAACTTCTTATTGTTGTTGATAAGCTTCTGACGGGTTTTGATGCACCAAGAGCAACGGTACTTTATATAGATAAAGAGCTAAAAGAGCATAACCTTTTACAAGCAATAGCCAGAGTTAATAGACTTTATGATGGTAAAGACTTTGGATTTATTATTGATTATAGAGGATTGTTAGGTAATCTTGATAGTGCATTAACTTCATATTCTTCACTTGATGGTTTTGAAGAGGAAGATTTAGTTGGAGCTGTTGTTGATATCAAAAATGAAATAGCAAAATTAAAAACTTTTTATTCTCATTTAGAAGAGTTATTTAAAAATGTAGAAAATAAAAATGACCAAGAAAGTTATGAGGTGTTTTTAGCAGATGAAGAAAAAAGAAAAGAGTTTTATGAGTACTTATCAAATTATGGAAGAGCATTAAAACTTTCATTGTCTTCTGATAAAATAAATGAAATATTTTCAGAAGAAGAAATATCAGCTTTTAGAACTAAAATGAAATTTTATTCTAATTTAAGAGTAAGTATAAAAATTAGATACCATGAGACGGTTGATTTTGGTAAGTATGAAAAGCAAATGCAAAAACTACTTGATACCTTTATAAGTGCTGACGATGTTAATCAATTAACAAAATTAGTTAATATTTTTGATGAAGATTTTGATAGTGAAATTGAAAGAATTGTTGGAGATAATGCAAGAGCAGATGCAATATTAAGTGCATCAACTGCAACAATTAATGAAAAAATGGAATCAAATCCTGCATACTATGAAAAATTGGCAGCTAGAATTCAAGAAATCCTTGAAGAGTACAAAGATAGTAGATTATCAGAAGAAGAAAAATTAAAACATGCAAAAGATATAAGAAGTTTACTTATGTCTAAAAATACCACTGAAAAAAACAACTATCCTGAAAGCATTAGAAATAATAAGTGTGCAATTGCATTTTATGATAATCTTGGAGAATTTATATCTGGTCTAATAAAAGAAGATGATGTCTTAGAAGAGATAGTAATTAAAGTAAATAACATATTTAATGAAGTTTCTAAAAAACCAGACTGGACAAATAATAGTGATGTGACAAATCAAATAGAAGGTCAAATTGAAGATATACTATGGGATTTAGAAGATGAATATAAAATACAGTTTGAAAATACAGATGAAATTATAGGTAGGATAAGAAATCTTGGAATCAATAACTATTCATAATGTAAAAATTATAAGAAAAGATATAAAAAATATCACACTAAAAGTAAAACCAACTTGTGATGTGATATTGACTGTTCCTTTAAAAACAGATGATAAACATATATCTTATATTTTAGAAAAAAGAAAAAATTGGATATCTAAAAAAGTAGATTTTTTTGAAGCCAATAATAAAGTAGAAGAAAAAGAGTATGTTAGTGGCGAAAGTTTTAAATATTTAGGTAAAAATTACAGACTTAAAGTTATTGAATCTAAGATAGAGCAAGTAAAGCTTTTAAGAGGTTATATTCAAGTATTTGTCAAAGATAAAACTAACTTAAATAAAAAGCAAAAACTGCTTAATGAATGGTATATATTAAAAGCAGAAAAATACTTCCAAAAGGTAGTTAATGAATATTTGTCAATAGTTAAAAAAGAAGTAAAAAATATAAAAATTCGACAAATGAAAACAAGATGGGGGTCTTGTAATACTTCAAAAGGCTATATAAATTTAAATAGTGAGTTAATTAAAAAGAGAAGAGAATCAATAGAATATGTGATTTTTCATGAGTTGGCTCATTTAGTTCATCCTAATCATAGTAGAGAATTTTATAACTACTTAGATACTTATATGCCTGATTGGAAAAAGAGAAAAGATAAGTTAGAAACTTTTGTTTAAAAGAGTAGTATAAAGATATCAACATTAAGAGAGTATATATCTTATAGTGATATAAATGCAATTAAAAAAATCACATAAAAGCTACTTTCGTTAGTTAATCATAATAAATTTATTCCTTATCTCAATATATAAGGTACGTGTTAAGTCAATCTACTTTTTAGTTCTCTTTTGAAGCATCAACAAAATATCAAGTATTTAAACTTGAAGCTATTGTAATTTAAATAAGGTTACATCCTTACCTTTAAAGGCTCTACAGTTTTTAAAAGTCTGATAACTTTACTCATATTGAGCTGCACTGTTTTTAAATAGTCTAATATAAAAGTTACAGGTAAACTTTTCAATACTAACCCACTTAGTTACGATGATGGTACAACGCTTTATGATTAAATAAAGTAATAAAATAAAAACAAATTATAACATATTTTTTGTAAACTGGAATGGCAATTAAAAAAAGACATTACAAGAAAAAAAATACTCTTCCGTTTCCTTTTTTTTAATAATTCTTCAAAACACCTACGGTATAGGACTTAATTGTAGTAAACTTTACAAAACCATATTTCTAAGTTTACATAATAATTTACAAATAGTTTACAAGAAAGTTTACATATAATTTGTCAGTTGCCAAGATTTATTATTCTATAAGAGTAGTAATAAATAAGAATAGAGATGAATGTAGAAGTTTATTCTATTTATATTATTGTTTATAAGTGTATGTTTTATAGTCCTTATACTGACAGACTAAAAACATATGAGAGTAGAGATTATAAAAAAGAATACTCAATTTTGGAACCAATAGATAATCAAGGAGATGGAGGTGTACAATATAATCTTGGAGTTATATATTATTTAGGTAAAGGCGTAGAAATTAATAAAATCAAATCATAGGATTT
>NZ_WFKJ01000062.1 GCF_009208075.1 Poseidonibacter ostreae
ATATTAATATTATAAAAATATAAATTAAATTATGATTATTTTATAATAGCTTCTTTTGTCTATTTAATAGGACTTTAAAAAATTATTTTTAAAAAATATGATATAATACCAAAAAAGTATAACAAGTGTTAAGGATTTTAAATGCCCTGTAATAAATGTAGTGAAATAATCTTATTAGAAGAAATAGAATCAAAAATATATATTTTAAGTGAATTTGATGAGCTTATTGATAAAAGTACAATTCTATTTAATAAACTAAATATTGATATTACTTCTGAACAAGGTTTAATTACAGTTTCTGCAAAAAATACAAAAGCTTTCTTCTATGAAAATATAAATACTTTTAATTCATCTTTTAATGAACTAGAAAGAAATGATATAAAAGTATTTATTGAATATCTTGATGGTTCTAAATTCAATTATCAATCAATGTTTTTAGCAAAGCCTTTACAAAGATTTATAAATATTATTGAAGATAAAGAATTTTTTGATATTTTAAATAATGAGGCCTTAACATCACATTTTCAACCTATTATTAATATGAAGGACAATACAATCTATGCATATGAACTTCTAACTAGAGGGATAAGAGCTGATGGAAAACTAATGTATCCAGATGTATTATTTAAAAAAATCTAAGGCAAATGATCTTGATTTTAGATTAGATAGATTATGTAGAGAAACTGCCCTAAAAACTGCAGCTGTAAAAAAAGTAAGTCAGAAAATATTTATAAATTTTATACCAACTGCTATTTATGATCCTGAATTTTGTTTAGCTACTACAGAAAAATGGGCTAAAGAACTTAATTTCGACCCTTCTCAAATTATATTTGAAGTAGTTGAGACTGAATTAGTAAAAGACCAAGAACATCTTAAAAAAATTTTAAACTATTATAGGAAAGAAGGTTATAAAATTGCATTAGATGATGTGGGTGAGGGATATTCTAGTTTAAATATGCTAATTGAATTAAAACCAGATATTATAAAAATAGATAGAAATATAATAGATGGAATTGAAAAGAATCATTTAAAACAATCTGTTTTTAAAGCTTTATCAAATATAGCTAAAGAGCATGGTATTGAAGTATTAGCTGAGGGTGTTGAAACTAAAGAAGAGCTGGAGATCATTAAAAGTATAGGTGTTGATTATGTGCAAGGATATTATTTTGCAAGACCATCTTCTGAGCCAATTAGAAAAATACCAAAGAGGTTTAAGTAGATTCTAAATACTTAACCTTAAATGTTTTAGAAGTTTGTTATACTGAATTGATTATCTAGAAACTTTGATTAAAAATCAATTTATAAAAATATAAACAATAGGACTTAAAATGGCTAAAATAAACTACAATTATGAAAAACGTGCTCGTGAGATAGAAAAAGAGAAGAAAAAAGAAGAAAAAAGAAAAAAGAAACTAGCTAAAAATAGTGAAGAATCTAGCAGTTCTGAAACTGCCACTGAAGATTAAATAAATCATGGTGTCACTTATGACACCATGATTTAATTATAAAATCTATTTCCCTGCTTTTTTTGCTTTCTTTTCTGCTCTTTTTTCTTTTAATGATTTAGTTGATGCTGTTTTAACAGATTTTTGAACGTCTTTACCTTTTGCCATAAGATCTCCTTTTTTTAATATAACCTTAGTATATCTTAATATAAGACAAGTGTTCTTAATTAAAGTAACATATAATAATTTATTTAAATTGAATCTAAAATAAATATAAAAGAGTTATAATAAAATCTAATATAAGTTAAAGTACTTATTAATTAAATTTGCTAAGAGGAATTTGAACAAATGAATAAGATTGTTACAGAAGAGTTTGAGATTTTTCCTTGGAATGAAAATTTAATGACAGGTATTTCACAAATTGATGATGAACATAAAATAATTGTTAACTTAATAAATAAATTAGCTAACGATCTAACACAAGATAAAGAGTTTGAAGTAGAAGATACTTTTAATGAATTGGCTTTGTATGCAGAGTTTCATTTTAAGAATGAAGAAAAAATTTGGGAAAAATATTTAAGTGGAAATGAACTAGTATTATTACATAAAAAAAGTCACGATTCTTTTTTACCAGAAATTATAAAACTAAAAGAACATCATAAAGATAAAACATTTACTCAAATGACAGAAGAAATCCTTCTTTTTTTAATTAGATGGTTAGCTTTTCATATAGTTGATGAAGATAAAAGACTTGCACTTATTTTAAACTCTTTAAATCAAGGTAAGCATATAGATGAAGCAATAAGTGATGCTTCTGATTTTAGAAGTAATTCTACAGATAATTTAATTGATACTATTTTAGCAATGTATGATAATTTATCGCTAAAAGCAATTAGTTTAATAAGAGAAAGAAAAGCTAGAATCATAGCTGAAAATGAATTGTTAGAAACAAATAAAAAACTTGAAAAACTATCAATTACTGATCAATTAACAAACTTGTATAATAGAAGATATTTTGATGAAATTTTTGATAGAGAACTAAAAAAGTCTAAAAGAAATAAAACAATAATTAGTTTAATAATAATTGATATAGATTATTTTAAAAGAATAAATGACACCTATGGACATGCTTTTGGAGATGTTGTTTTAAAAAATATTGCTACTTGTTTGAAAAAAGTTTGTAAAAGACCTAATGATTTTGTTTTTAGAATTGGTGGAGAAGAGTTTATTCTTTTACTTACTAATGAAGACACTAATTGTGCAATCTCTTTAATAAGTATTTTACAAAAAAGTATACGTGATTTAAAAATTCCAAATATTAATAGTGATATTTCAGATTATCTATCAATTTCAGGAGGATTAATTTCTTTAATACCCTCTCAAGAAGATAGTATTGATTCTATTCTAAAAATTGCTGATGATAGATTATATATTGCAAAACAATCTGGACGGAATAAAATAGTAATAGAATAGTAAATTATATTTATAATAATTATTATTTTATCATATTCACTTTATATATTTAAATACAAAGTTATTTAAAACAAAATTATCATATAATAAATTTATAATTAAAAATAGGGTTTTTATGAAGTTTAAGTTTATATTTTTCATTATTTTAGTTTTTTTAGATGCTGTAGCATCAAATAAAACTATTATTTCTCAGAGTACACAGGTAAAAGATATACTTATTCCTTTATCTGCTGAAGAAAAAGAGTATCTAGAAGAAAAAAAAGAAATAAAAATGTGCGTTTTGCCAAACTGGTTACCTTTTGAACAAATAGATAAAGATGGTAATCATAAAGGAATTGGTAATGATATTATGAAGTTAATTTCAAAAAAAATCAATACGTCAATTACTCTTATACCCACTAAGGAATGGGCTGAATCTCTTCAGAATATAAAAGATAGAAAATGTGATATTTTACCTGTTGCTATGGATATTCCAAACCGTAGAACAAGTATGAACTTTACTCGGGCATATACTTCTGAGCCTTTTGTAATTGCAACAAAAATAAATCAATTATTTATAAAAGATAGTCAAAGTATTGGTAATAAAAAAGTTGGTATTGTTAAAAATTATGCAATTATTGATGTTTTAAGAAAACAAAATCCACAAATTCAAATTATTTCTGTACAAAATGCTGAAGATGGACTTGAAAAAGTTCAAGAGGGTAAATTATTTGCTTATGTAGATATTATGGCAGCAATTGGATATAACATTCAAAAACATGGAATGGTTGATTTAAAAATTGCTGGTAAATTAGATATTGAAGCTAAATTAAGTATTGCTTCTAGAAATGATGAACCTTTATTAAACTCTATAATGCAAAAATCTTTAGATGAAATTAGTGAAGAACAGTTACGTACGATTGTAAAAAGATGGGTTGAAATAAAAGTTGAAGAAAGAATTGATTATACAGAAATATTCTATTTAATAGTGTTTTTTATACTTATTTTACTTTTAGTTCTTTATAAAAATAGATCAATTCATAAAATTAATAAAAAACTAACTTTAGCAAATAAAGAAGTTTTTGAGCAGCATAAAATGGTTGATAAATATGTCTTAATTTTATCAACAGATTTAAAAGGGACAATTACAGATGCGAATGAAGCTTATTGTAATGCCTTAGGTTTCAAAAAACAAGACTTAATTGATTCTACTCATAAAATTATGAGGCATCCAAATACTTCAAGCGAATTAATTGAAGATATATGGAATACAATAACTTCTGATAAAACTTGGATTGGTAAAATACAAAACTATACAAAAGATAAAAAAAGTAAATATTTTAATGTATATATAGAACCTTTGTATCTTAATAATAAAAAAATAGGTTATAGGTCTATTTCAGAAGATATTACTGATAAAAATGTATTAGAAGAACTTACACAATATCAAAAAAGTTTACTTTCCTTATTTGATAAAGGTGGTGCAGTTCTTTTTAAATGGAAGAATGATGATAAAAAAAGTATTGAATATGTATCTGAAAGTATTTATAAATTAACTGGATATAAAAGTGAAGAGTTTATAAGTGGTGATATAAATTATATTTCTTTAATTAATAAAGAAGATTTAAAAAAGATATCTTTATCTTATATTGATGAAAAAGGAAATACCTCAGATTATATTAAAAATGACCCTTATAGAATAGTAACAAAAGATGGTGTTGAAAAATGGGTTTTAGACCATACTGTAAGTTTACCTGATAGTGATGGGGAAATAAAACATTTTTTAGCCTATATTACAGATATTACAGAACATATTTTACAACAAAGAATGATTTATCAACAATCACGAACTTCAGCAGTTGGAGAAATGATTGGAAATATTGCGCATCAATGGAGACAACCTCTTAGTGTAATATCAACGGTTGCTACTGGATTAAAATTAAATTTGGATCTTGATGATAGTTTAGATAGAAAAAGTATGTCAACTAGCCTTGAAAAAATAAATAAACATACTCAACATCTATCTACTACAATTGATGATTTTAGAAGTTTTTTTAAAGATAATCTAAATACAGTTGAAAAAACAAATTTAAAAAATACTATAAAAAGAGTTAGGGAGCTAACTATTGATAGTTTTAATAGTAATTTTATTGAATACACTGAAGATATTGAAGATATAGAACACTCTTACAATGAAAATATCTTGATTCAAGCACTTTTAAATCTATTTAATAATTCTAAAGATGCATTATGTGAAAAAAGCTATGATAGATATTTTAACATTAGTATTAAAAAAGATAAAAAGGTAATTGTTCTTAGAGTTAAAGATAATGGTGGTGGAATAAAAGAAGAGCTTATAGAGAAAATTTTCGAGCCATATTTTACCACAAAACATGAATCAGTAGGTACAGGAATTGGTTTATATATGACAAATCAAATTATTACAAAACAAATACATGGAAAAATATCAGTTCATAATATAAAATTAAAATATAAAAATAAAAGTTATAATGGTGTAGAATTTATAATTACTATTCCTATTATTGAAGATGATAGTTACTAAAGGCCTAGGGATGAAAGAAAGAGAAAAAGAACTACTACTTTTACAATTAATTAGATATGTTCCCTTAGTATTTATTATCTTACTATTCTTATTAGTAATTACATATATCTCAACTATTCATTCACAAAATCTTAAAAATGAAAAAGAAAATACAAAAAATGAGTTTATTCAATTAAATAAAACAAATATAAAAACAAGTATTGATAACACAGTAGTTGAGTTTATAAAATATGAATTAAAAGACTCTCAAGAAAAACTAGAAACAAAACTAAAAAAACAAGTTAATTCTATTCATAGTATTATGACTTCTTTATACAATGAGTATAAAGAAGAGAAAACAAAAGAAGAAATAATAAAACTAATAAAATTAACTTTAAAAAGTGTTTCTTTAGATGAAGAAAAAGGTTATTTCTTTATTTATGATTTAAATGGTGTGAATATATTTCATCCTACCAAACCACAAAGAGAAGGCACAAATTTTTATGATGCAAAAGATACAAATGGAAGATTAATAGTTCAAGATTCCATTAATATTGCAAAAAGTAAAAGTAAAGAAGGCTTTCAAACATACTTTTTTCATAAGCCAAATGATGAAAATAAAGAGTATGAAAAATTAGGGTTTATAAAGAAGTTTGAACCATATAATTGGTTTATAGGTACAGGTGAATATTTAGATGACTTTCAAAAAAAAGTTAATAAAAAGATATTAGAGCATTTAAGTGTAATTAAATATAAATATAATGAATATGTTTTTGTTCTAGATTATAATGGAAACATATTAATCAATAAAAATAAAAAATTTAGCGATATTAATATTTTTAACTCAAATAGAGTTATGGATGCAAAAATTAAATATAAAGACTTTATAAGTTCAAATGAAAAAAGAAAATTTATAGAGTATAAAATGAAAAGCGATGATGAAAAAGATTATATAAAAATTTCTTATGTAACAAAGATTGAAGAGTTAAATTGGGTAGTTGGAACTGGTTTTAATTTAGATAATGTTAACTCTTTAATTAAAGAAAAACAAAAAGTATTAGAAAAAAGCTATAAAGAACATTTAAATATATTTCTTATTGTATCTATTTGTTTAACAATTATTCTTTTAGTTATTTCATATTATGTTTCTAATTACATAAAAAGTAAATTTACTGGATATCAGGATAATTTAAAACATAAGAATAGAGTACTTTTAAAAGCTCAAGAAATAGCAAGATTAGGAGAGTGGGAATTAGACATTCAAACTAGAAAAGCATATTGGTCTAATAAAATAGTAGATATTTTTGGTATTAAAAACTGTAAACAAGAGCATGGACCTAAATTTTTGAAAACACTTATGTATGATGCTGATTGGTCTTGTTTTGAATCTTCTATTGAAAAATGTATCGAAACAAAAAAAGAGCATCACTGCACATATAGAATAAAAAGGCCAATTGATGGAAAAACTATTTGGGTTGAATGTAGAGGAGAAATAATTAATGACAACACTATTTTGGGTACAATTCAAGATATAACGGAAGTAAAACAAAAAGAAATAGAAGCTCAAAATAAAGACAAAATTCTTTATCAACAAAGTAAACTAGCAACAATGGGTGAAATGCTTTCAAATATTGCACATCAATGGAAACAACCTTTATCTACAATATCAACTGCATCAACAGGCATAAAATTACAAAAAGAGATGAATTCTTTAAGCGATGATCAACTTATATCTGATGTTGAAACTATAAATAACTCAGCACAATATTTAGCCCAAACGATTGATGACTTTAAGAACTTTTTTAAGCCAAATAAAAATAGAGTAGAAGAGTTTAATATCTCTTCTACTATTGAAAAAACATTAAAACTCCTAGATGCAAAATTTAAAGCACAAGAAATTGAGATTATAAAAGATATTGAAGATATAAATATAAGATCTTCAGAAAATGAGTTAATCCAAGTATTAATGAATATTCTAAATAATGCAAGAGATGAACTTTTAAAATGTGATTATAGAAAACTTATTTTTATTACTATTTATAAAAAAGAGAACTCTTTATTTATAGAAATAAAAGATAATGCAAATGGTGTTCCTTTAGATATGAAAAAGAAAATATTTGATGCATATTTTACAACTAAAGATGAATCTAAAGGAACAGGAATAGGTTTATATATGAGTAAAGATATTGTTACAAAACTTTTAGATGGCGATATATTTGTTGAAAATGAAGCTTATACTTATGAAGATAATGAATACTATGGTGCAAAGTTTAGTATCAAATTAAATTTTAGCTAAGTTGTAGTTTGTAATGAAAAAAGATACTAAGCATATTCGTGCTGATATTGTAAATAAATCTCTTAACTATATATATAAGTATATTGATACAAATATCACTTTAGATGAGCTGGCAAAGTTAAATAGCATTAGCAAATACCATTTTCTTAGAATATTTAAAGAAGAAGTTGGTGAAAATTTATTTGAAAGAATTACAGCAATTAGATTACAAAAAGCTGCTTCTTTACTTCTTACAAATACTTACTCAACAATTAGTGAAATAAGCCAATTATGTGGATACTCCTCTCATACTTCTTTTATAAAAGCTTTTAAAAAACGTTTTATTTATACTCCCTCGCAATGGAGAAAAGGTTCTTATAAAAATTTTTCTAAGGAGTCTTTAAATCTAAAAGATGATTTTTATAAAGAGTTTGAAAATATTAAAGTAAGTATAAAAGTAGTTCCTAAAAAAACTTGTGTTTATATTAGACAAAAAGGATATGGTAAGGCTCAATTATCTCAAATTTGGGAAAGACTATTAGGTTTTGCCTATGAAAATAATATACTTAAAAATATCCAAATTGGTATTTATCATGATAATCCCATAATTACAGATAAAAAAGAGTGTAATTACATAGCAGCTATTGAAGTAGAAAAAGATTTTATACCAACAAATTCAATTAGTAAATTTGAAGTATTAGAATCTTTATGTGCAGTATTTGAATATAAAGGTGTTTATGGAGATATTGCAAAGCTAATGACATATATTTATCACTATTGGATGCCAAAAAGTGGCTATGAAGCAAAAACTTTACCAGCTTTTGCCATATATCATAAAAATCACTATTTAGAAGAGAATGATACTTTTAAACTAGAATTTTATGTACCAATTAGAGTTGTTTAAATTATTTTCTTACTCCAATTTTTTTAGAAATTGTAGCTTCACATGTAACATGATCTTGACTTATTTCTCCATGCTCTTTTACATAAGAAACTCCCCATTCAAACATATCTTTGAATACATCTCTTAATCTTTCTCCTGCAGGAGTAAGTGAATATACTACTTTAGGAGGAACTTGTGCAAAAACTTCTCTATTTATAATATTTTTTTCTTCTAACTCTTTTAGTTTAATAGTTAAAGTTTTTTGAGTTATTTGTGAAATACTTTTATGTAAATCTTTGAATCTCTTAGGCTCAGCTAAAAGATTCCAGATTATTGATAGTTTCCATTTATCATTGAATATATCAAGTGTTACTGCTACAGAACACTCATACTCTTTATCATTTATTATATACATTTAAAATTCCTTTAGAATATATAGTATAACTAAAAATGGATTAACTTCTGTTACTTACTTAAATTACTGCAAGAGAAATATAAGTTAAAAAATTGGTACTAATTTATATCCTTGTGTTTGCCAGCCAATCAATGAAATAAAACCATCTGCTACAATACTCATTTCTTTTGGAATAGTTTTATTATCAATATTGAAAACTTTTGTAGCAACTGCACATACTTCAAGTTTAACACCTAATTTGGCTAAGTTTTTAATAGAGTTTTGAATAGAGTTTAAGTCTTCTTCATTTTCCATCTCAAAAGCTTCATCTTGTTGTGTACTTAAATATTTTACTGTTTTTCCAATAAATACTAAAACTAAATCTGGATTAACATCTTGTTTTATAAAACCTGCGTGTGTTCCTTCTATAATTTTTAGATAAAAGGCAGTTGTTTTAACATCTGTAAAGTCTATTAAAAATACTCCTTTAGCTTCTTTGATACCATTTAGTGATGCTTTGTCATTTATCTCTTGTGCACTTATGCTAGTGTTAAATAAAACTATTGTAGTTATAAAAAACAATATTTTAGCGATTGATTTCATTTCTTAGTCCTTTGAATTTTGTTAATTATATAATAAAAAATTATAATATTTACTTTTGTTTTTCTTATATTTTAAAAAAGTAATATTAGTATAGAATCAAAGTAAAAATAATTTTTTGATATAATATAAAAATTTTAATAAGGTATTATATGAGCGATAGATTACATGAAGTAATTGCCGAAATTGGTGTATTACATAAAGAGTTAATAGAAAATAAAAAAATAGAAGATGCAAATGAAGTATTTGATTATATTGAAGATTTTGATAGTGATGTTAAAGAGCATTATTTAAACTTATTATTACAATATTATTTTCAAGAAAATGATTTAAATAACTTAAAAGAGATGCTTTTAGTTGGTGCTAAATTTGATATGAGATTTTCTGATATAAAAAATGCATTTTTAAATATTAAAACAAGTGGCGAGAATGTTATTGAGTTTATGGAAGAGTCAGTTGTATTTTTAAAAGATACTGAATTAGAAGATGAATTAAATGAAATGTATTTATATTACACTCAAAATGAGTCATTACAAGTAGATTTAGAAGAGGCTGTAGAGCTTATAAAAAGAAATAGGTATGTTTGTGCTCATTGTTATAAAAATGATGATAAATGCTACTCAAAACTTTTTTTAAATGAAGATTTATTAGAGAGTTTAAAGCGTGATTTACCATATTTATTAGGTTAGTAAATGCCTCCTTTTGAGTTAGTTATTCCTGAAAGTTTTTTATTTATACCAGCGAACTTATCTTATATTTCTTTTTGTTTTTTTATTAGTTTTCTAATTTACAGATTATCAAAAAGTATAATAGTTTTTTTAATTGCACTTCTAGGTTTTTTAAGTCTAATGTATTCTGACTTGATATTTAAGTATGCTATAAAAAGCTATTATGAAATAATAGTAGCAAATAAAACTATTGTTTCATATCCTGTAAAAAATGAAGATGGAAAGATTGATAGCTTATCAACTGTTCGAGTTTATAATTTTCCTTTAACAAAATCATCTTTATCAAAAAGTGAAGAAAATGAAATAATAAAACTACATGAATCTTATATAAGTAAATTTATTGATATTTCAACAGTAAGATATAGATATAACAAATATTTTTATAATGACAAAAGAATTTTTCTAAATGTATATAAATATGATAATTCTTTTTTGGAAGATTTAAACCAAAAAGCAAAGTATTCAATTAGAAAAAACAAAAAGAAGAGTTTATATCCTGATTTTTATAATGAATTTGAATATAAATTTATTGATACTTCGACAAATAATATTTTAGCAAGAGCTTATATAGTTAGTTTTCCAATTACTACAAGTAAATTAAGAAATAGATTTTTATATTGGACAAAAGAAAAAGAGTTAGAGTTTAATTTAAGTAGTATTCAAAACTTTGATATTGTTTATAAGAAGCTATTTATTGATTAATATCTAAATATTTTTGATAAAATGGGAATTTAAAAAATACTTCCCATTTCATCATTTAAATAAGCATCTATTTTTTTTATAAACTCATCAAAGTTTCTGCTTCCTTGTTTATTAAAAACAACAATTTCTTCACCAAAATCATCTTGAATAAAGTGCTCTTCTTTTAAAATCTTTTTATATAATTCTTGTAACTCATCATCACTTTCTTGCTTATTAAATAAGAACCAATTAGCAGTATCTTCTTCAATTCTAACTAAGCCATAAGTTTTTCTCTCATCAATATAATCTTGTATTGTTCCATTTTCAAATTGCGCACCAACAACTAAATCATTTTCATTTAAAATCATTTCCATTTTATACC
>NZ_WFKJ01000063.1 GCF_009208075.1 Poseidonibacter ostreae
ACTAAAATACTCAAATTTCGCACATAGATTTCAATAAATCCATCAACTTAAATTGAGTATTAAAGCCCATAAATAGGCACTTTATAGTATAATTTTGTTACCACAACATCAATATACAAGGCTTATTTTATGGAACTTGCAAATTATATCAACTATGCTATGAAGAGTGTATTAAAGAATCCAATCCTTGAAGTTTTAACAGATATAAATATTTTAAAGATACTCAAGCAGAGTAACTTTGTAAAAAGAGAAGTAGGCTATCCGCCATTGCAAATAATCCTGCATTTTCTTTATATGCTAGTGATGCAAAAAAGACAGTCAACTTTTATAAAAAAGAGCGACAGTGCATTTGGTAAAGATACATATTACAGATTTATAAAAGAGAGTCGTTACAACTGGCGAAAGCTTTTATTGTTGAGTGCCAATGCACTTTTACAAAAGATAAAGCCATTGCATAAAAATGGTGAATACAAGTTACTCATTATCGATGACACAGTCGAAGCTAAAAGAGGTAAGTATATTGAGGGAAGCTGTAAATATATCTGGAGTAATAAAGAGCATAGAAGTATAAATGCACTTAATATTGTATCTCTGAATTATGCAGATTCACATTCAACTTTTCAACTTGATTTCTCAATAAAAATGAATGATAGTAAAAGAAAGTCTACATCTGAATTCACAAATAAGCTACATCATAGAAGTAATGCTCATCAGAGAAAGAATGAGATAACCAAAGGTAAAAATGTTCTAGCTATTGAAATGCTTGAGAGATCTCTAGATAATGGTATTGAAGCCGATTATCTCCTTGTAGACAGCTGGTATGCTAAACCAAATTTCATCAAACAAGCTAATGATTTAGGGATGCCAATTATTGCGAGACTTCCAAACAATAAACTTATTTGGAATTTTAAAGGTAAGCATAAAACTCTAAATGCAATCTACAACAGTTTAAAAAATATTCGTCATAAAAATAGTGGTAAGCATGGCAAAATATCTTACAAATATTTCGATGCGATAATAGAACATGCTACTCTTGGAAAAGTAAAATTAGTGTTTCTTCACACTGGCAAAGACTTACTTGTCTTTATCTCTACTGATATAGCCATTTCAGGAAAAAAGGTTTTAGCAACTTACAAGAAAAGATGGAATATTGAGCAAGGAGACAAAGACCTAAGAAGCCTGTTTGGCTTAGGAAAAGAAGAAAATAGAATCTATGAATCCCTTATTGCAAAAATAACACTTTCAATGTTCGCATACAATATTGTAAGTTACATCAATCGGATAAAACATGAGCCACAAACATTAGGAGAACTATTTAGAGATTTAGAATGTAAACTTGAAACTCTTGCTATCTCAATGCAACTCTTTATTCAAATACTTACAAAAATCTCTGAAATCCAAAATGTTGTCAAGGAGAATAAAGATTTGCTACAGATTATAGCTGTGCTCAGTGCTTACACTCAAAAAGAGCTGGGTTTTATGTGCGAAAGTTGAGTAAAATAATTTCTATCAATAAAAAAAATAAAAGGGTGTAGATATACGTTTCTATGCCCTTTTATTTATAGTCTGAATACTAAAACAATCAAAAATAATACTATTTGAGTATCTTTGTGTTAAAAATGATAATAAACACAAATTATGATACTTTTGCAATACTATGTTCAGAAATAATACAAAATATAAAATTATTAGGAACATAAATGTCACTACTAAATACCTTACAGCATACGTGTACTTTATTTGGAATCACTATTTCAAAAGAAGCCTTGATTGACGGTTTAACCATAAAAGACAACGATATTGATATCATAACTTTTGAAAAAGCAGCCAACAAAGCTGGAATCAAAACACGAAAATCACACCTCAAAAAGTTTGAAGATAAGTTTCTTCCTTTGATACTTATTTTAAATGAGGGGAAAGTCTGCATCGTAAAAGAGATATATGAGGATAGGGCAAGTGTTTGTTTTGTCGAAGAGAGTGTTGAAGAGATGGAAATATCACTTGAAGAGTTAAATCAAAGACACAACGGTGAAGTCATACTGTTAAAAAAAGATCTCAAAAGCAAATCTGGAGTATACAAATCACTTGACAATGCCAAACCAAAGGCTTGGTTTTATAGTATACTCAAAGATAATTTTGGAATATATATTCAAGTATTGTTATCTGCTGTTTTTATCAATCTTTTTGTACTGGCTTCTCCTTTATTTACGATGAATGTTTATGACCGAGTTGTTCCTAATAATGCAGTGGATACACTTATTGTAATGGCAGTAGGTGTTTGTATCGTTTATTTCTTTGATATGATACTTAAAATCATACGTTCTTGGTTAATTGGTTTCGCCGGACGTAAAGCAGATGCAAAAATTGGTACGATAATCTTTAATAAACTTTTAAATCTAAAACTAACGTCAAAACCTGCGTATAGTGGTACTTTTGCCAATAATCTGTCTGGTTTTGAGTCTTTACGAGAGTTTTTCACTTCATCAACAGTGGCACTCATCGTTGACTTACCTTTTACTTTTCTTTTTATCTGGGTGATATATTTTATTGGTGGGGCTATGGCAATAGTACCTGTGGTTACGCTTATAGTGGGGCTTGCTATAGCATTTTTATCACAAGCTCCTCAAAGAAGATATATCCAAGAGGCATTTTTACATGATCAGTTTAAGCAAGGGTTATTATTAGAAACGATTACAGGACTTGAAACAGTAAAAAGTACGGGACTTCATGCTAGAATGCGAAGTATGTGGGAAGAAAGTATTGATGTGCTGGCTCATGTCAACGAAAAAAGTCATTTTTTAAACAGCAGTATTAATTATATCTTGGCATTTTTAAATGGAATTTCAAGTGTGGCTATTATCTCTATTGGAGTTTTGGGAGTAAGTAATGGTGAAATAACAATGGGTGCTATTATCGCCGCATCACTATTAAATGGACGTATCAGTGCTCCTGTAACGCAAATTGTTTCTCTTATGGTTCGATTGGAACGCTCAATGTTATCCTTGAGTGTATTGAACAATTTTATGAAAATGCCTGTTGAAAAAGATGAATTTAAAACCTATTTGAGCCGACCCGACTTAAAGGGTGAATTACTTTTTAAGAATGTACAGTTCAGATACAATGAAGAGAGTATTTCAGTATTAAATGACTTAAATTTAAAAATAAATCCCAATGAAAAAGTAGCCATCATCGGTCGAATTGGAAGTGGTAAAAGTACCTTAGCAAAACTGGCGATGAACCTATATGACCCAACAGATGGTTCAGTACTTATTGATGGTACGAGTGCTTCACAAATAGAGCCTGCTGATTTGAGAAAATCTATAGGTTATATGCCTCAAGATAACTTTTTATTTATGGGTACAATTAAAGACAATATCACTTCGGGAACCAATTTTATTGATGATGAGAAACTCATAGCTGCCGCTAAACTTTCAGGGGTGGACAACTTTACGGTTAATCATGAAATGGGCTTTGACCTTGAAGTGGGCGAGAGAGGCGATGGACTTTCAGGTGGAGAGAAACAAGCTGTAGCTCTGGCACGTGCTGTTGTACATGAACCCAACATATTGGTACTGGATGAACCAACCAGTCAGATGGATAATATGACAGAAGCAGGTATTATTTCCAGACTTCAAGAGTTTTGTCAAAATAGAACGTTGATACTTATCACCCATAAGTTTTCGCTGCTTCCTTTGGTGGATAGAATTATCATTGTTGACAATGGACGAGTCGTAGATGATGGACCAAAAAATGTCATCTTAGAAAAATTACACAAAGGGAAGGTAAGAGTAAATGCATAATAAAAATATAAAATTTGTAGACAAAATTGGTTTCTCTGCCTATGAAGATTCAAGCTTAAAAGGAAACTTACTGTTTTTTGCAGTGTTGATTTTTTTGGCTTCTATTATAGTCTGGATAGCTCTGTCTCCTATTGATGAAATCGTAAAAGGTCATGGTAAAGTTATTCCATCTTCTAGAATTCAAAATATTCAAAGTTCAGATGGGGGTACGATTGAAAAGCTTTTAGTCAAAGAGGGATCATTTGTAAAAGCAGGGCAAGAACTACTGCTGATTGATGATGTAAGATTTAGTGCTACTGTTGATGAACTTAAAGAAGATTTATACAGTTTCAGAACACAATTAATCAGACTCTTGGCACAAAGTAATATTAAAGATATTAATAATATTCCAAAATTAATTTTCCCCAATAAATGGAGTGAAAAGGCTTCTTTATATATAAAAAACGAAGAGATATATTATAAAAATAAAATAAATGAACTTAAAAGTCTCATAGAAGTAGAGAACTTAAAATACGAACAAAAGAAGCAAGAATACAATGAAATCAATCGAAAGATTAAAAAATTAAGAGAGAGCCAACACTACATAAAAAAACAATTGGAAATTGTTGTAAAAGGTGTAAAAGATGGATTTATGTCAAAAATTGAAGAATTGAAATTAAAAAAGGAGAACAGCGATAATATCGGAGAATTAGAAATCGCAGAACTGGCGTTAAAGAGATCGCTTAATGCTATAAAAGAGTCAAATGAAAGCAGACAACAACAAATTGATATCTTTAAATCAAACGCCTCAAAAGAGTTAAGTAAACTTGGGTCTGAGATTAAAAAAATTGAAGCCAAACTGATGTCAAGTAAGGACAGAGTAGACAAGTCTATTATTTATTCTCCTGTTGATGGGGTGGTAAACCATGTTTATTTTAATACCATTGGTGGGGTTATAAAACCAGCAGATACGTTAATGGATATTGTTCCTCTTGATGATTCTTTATTGGTTGAAGCAAAAATTGATCCAAAAGATATTGGTTTTATCAGTGTTAAGAATGACATAACTATTAAAGTTACCGCTTATGATTTTTCTATTTATGGCGGTTTGAAAGGTAAAATTGAACAAATTGGAGCTGACTCAATTTTTGATCAGGCGACAAAGAAATATTATTATCAGATATTAGTTCGAACGGATAAAAACTATTTAGGTACCAAAGAAAAACCACTTTTAATAATACCAGGTATGGTATCTGAAGTGGATATAAAAACAGGAAAGAAAACGATTTTGAACTATTTGCTTAAACCTATTACGAAAACTGTCAACAATGCTATGACAGAGAGATGACAAAAATTTATCATCAAGATTCTTATAACCTTGATGATAAATTTATTTTACTTGTCTGTATTTGTTTGATGAATAGGAATACTGATACAAAATTTTGCACCATCTGGAGTATTTTCCACACTGAGTTTTCCATGCATATTTTGTTCCACAATCATTTTGCTCATATACAGTCCCAAACCTGTTCCATTATGACTCTCTTTTGTTGTAAAATAGGGTTCAAAAATTTTATCTAAGATTTTATGCTCTATTCCACCAGCGTTATCGGATATGGAAATTTTCCCATATTTTGTATCTTTTTCCAGTCGAATATTTATGTAGGGATTTTTTGTTTTATTTTCTACCAAAGCATCTTTTGAATTAACAAGTATGTTTAAAATTACTTGAGAAAGCTCATTTGAAAAACCGTATACCATAACATCATCTTTTAAATTTCTTATTATTTCAATTTCATTGTGTCTAAAGCTATCATCTATGAGAGTAATTGTCTGTTGTATTGCGGCATGAAGTGAAAAATTGGATTTTTTCTTATTTGGTTTGAAAAAATCTCTAAAGTCATTAATGGTTTTTGACATTTGTTCTGTTAGTGTTTTAGCTTTTTGTGTTTGTACGAACAGATACTTCTCATCCAATTTCCCGAATGTATATGTTAAATGAATGTTTTGAATGATAAGGCTCACTGCACTTAAAGGCTGTCTCCATTGATGGGCTATCATGCTTATCATTTCGCCCATATCTGCCAGTCTTGACTGTTGTATGAGTAATTGTTCTTGTTGTTTTCTTTTACTTGTCTCTTCTTTACTCTTTATATCAAGGGTATTGTTAAGCTCTTCAAGTTCAAGAGTTTTTAATTCTAAGGATTTTGTTCTTTTTTTAACTCTTCTCTCCAAAGTAGTGTTTAACTCTTTTATTCTTTCTTGTGCTATTTGCAGTTCTTTGTTGTGTCTGTTTAATAAAATATGTTTATATATGAACAAAAGTATAATCACAACAAAAATAAAAATTATTTTCCATAACAAATCATAATCAAAACCTTTTTCATATTTGATTGAAATCCATTTATTTAATATATTTTGTTTGCTATCTTCCTTAAGTGTTGAAATCGCTTTTTGAAAAATATTTAAAAGAATTAAATCATCGTTTCTAACGGCAACTGCCAATTCCCATTTTTCATCAATGGCACCCGTTATTTGTAGGCTTCCTATAAATTTTGTTTGAAACAGATGTGATGCACTGATATTACTGGATATTTGACCAAAAAGTTCACCTTTTTTAACTTTATTGAAACCCTCTTCTAAATCTTTTACTTCTACTATATTTATTTTTGGGTATTTTCCTCTTATGAGTTCATACAGTGCATAATCTTTTTGAATACCAATTTTTTTATTATTTAGATATCTTAAATCCGTTACATAAGGTACATTTGCTTTTGTAATTAAAACTACGGGTACAACTAAATAGGGTGTTCTGAAATTCATATATTCTTTTCTGTTTGGCGTTGCCATGGCTAAAGATAAGATATCACATTTCCTATTTTTTGCATATTCTAAAGATTGGGACCAGGTTTTTGTTTGTACCAACTCGATAGGAATACCAATTTTCTCTTCAAAGATTTTCATATAATCAGCAGCTATTCCTATATGTTTGTTGTTTTTAATTTTTTCAAAGGGCATCCAATTTGGGTCGATACACATAGCTATATTGTTTTTTTTATTTAAATAAATCACTTCTTCATTGGTGAAAATTATTGAGTGTTTTTTGATGTTTACGTTTAACCATTTTTGTATTATTGCGATTTTCTCTTCTTTGGTGATGGATTTAAGACCCTTTTCAATAACAGAGTGTAACACGGGTTTATTTTTATTGGTGAGAATATGAATACCAATAGCTGGGAATGTCTGTTGTGAAACAGATTTTAATCCAGTAATTAGATTGTTTATTAAATATTGTTCTACAATAATTTGGGCATTGTAGTATGCGTCAACTTTACCATTTAGTACCATTTCGATTGCTTCTTGTATATCTTTAGTTTCAACTATTTGAATAGTTGGAAACATTTGTTTAATTTTAGGAATTGTTCCATAACCTTTTATAAACGCAAGTTTTTTATTTTTTAAAGAGGCAAAACCGTTAATAGTAGTATTGTCTTCTTTTACATAAAAAAAATTTTAAATTGATGAACTACTGAACTGTAGTTTGCAAATTTCGCACGCTCTTGGGTAAAAGCTGCAGCGACTATAAGGTCAATGTGACCTTTATTAAATTTTTGAAAAATTTGACTCCAGGTATCTGTGACAACTTTTGTTTTTAAATTGTATTTTTTCTTGATAATGTTAAAAATTTCAGCAAAAATACCATCTATTTCATTATCTTTATTGGTAAAGGTGAGAGGATATGCTTGGTCAGCACTGATAATAATTTCATTGTTTTTTAGCCATTCTTTTTCTTCTGGTGTTAAATCTGATTGATTTGCAAATAGTATATTAAAAAAGAGTAAAAATGCAATAAAATATTTCAAGGAAACCTCCTAATATTAATTTAGTATAAGTTATTTTATCATATTATCATTATATTGTCGGAAGGGTTATTGTAAAAGTTACACCATCTTTTTCATTGTAAACATTTAATTTTCCTTGATGATTTTGTTCTATTATGGTTTTTGACATGTATAAACCTATTCCTGTACCATTTTTTTCTTTTTTTGTTGAAAAGTAGGGTTTGAAGATTTTGTCTATGATAGTATCATTTATTCCCCCACCATTATCAAATATATCAATTTGAGTAGTGTCTTGTAAATCTTTTGTATTGATATTTATCATCATACTTTCTTTAGAATTTTCGAGAAAATTGTCTTGGGCATTATTTAATATATTTAGGATGACATGCATGATTTCATTTTCATAGATATTGATAATATTTGTGCTTTGTAATTGTGTTATAACTGTTATATTATTTGAATCCAGAGATTTTTGCATGATTTTAAGTGAATTTTCTATGGGTTCATTGATTGTTTTTTTTACTATTTTTTTATCACTTTTAAAAAAATTTCTAAAATCGTCAACCGTTGCAGTGAGATTTTGCACATAGTATTCTATTTCATCGAGTTTTTTTTCGAAAAATGATGCTTGTTCTTTTTGTCCTTCTTTGGTATTAAGATCAAATTTATGTGTTTGAAGTTTGTATTTTAGATTGAAAGAAGCTGTTCCAATAGCAGCTAAGGGTTGTCTCCACTGATGTGCTATCATATTAATCATTTCACCCATAGTAGCAAATCTGGATTGTGTCAACATAAGTTGATGTTTTTCTATGAGTCTGTCTTTAAGTATTTTTGGTTCAATCGCTTTGATAAGGCTATCTCTTAACTGATAAATATCAATGGGTTTGAGTACATAAGCACTGACATTTAAATCTATAGATGTTTTTAAAAAATCTGTTTCTTGATGGGCTGTTGTTATAACCACGGGAATAAATTTATCCGTTTTTCGTATCTCTCTTATCATACTTAACCCATCAAGTTTTGGCATTTTTATAACAGTAAGTATCATGTCAATGTTTTGTTTGGAGTTGTTAAACAGCTCCAATCCTTCTAATCCATTGTTTGCAGAGATTACCTTTATCCCAAATAGGTTCAGTGTTTGGACGGTACCTTCTTGTATTTGAAAATCATCTTCTGCATAGAGTATCGTGATATTTTCTAAATCGTTGGCAGTAATCATAAGTTCTTCTTTTATATTCATGAGGATAGTATATATTTATAGAATACTACAAAAGTATCAAAAAATCAATCCCAATTATAAAAATGATACAGTTGAAATACTATTTGTAGATAAAATTCACAAATAGAGGAGAATTATATGAAATGTGACTTAATTAAAAAAATCAGCTATTTTAATATTCTTGAATTTGCAAGTGGCTCTGAAATAAAAAAATTAAACAGAGTAAACAGCTATTTTAATAAATTTAAATATAAAACAGACATCGAAAATTATGCAAAAAATGATTATTGGGCGACAAGAAAAGAATTTATATTCAAAGGGGCTGGAGACTGCGAGGACTATGCTATTGCTATATATACAACGTTACTTGAGTTGGGTATAGATAAAAAGAATATATCTCTTTATTTCTCAAGATACAAAAAGAAATTTCATTTGGTGATTTTATATAAAAAGAATAATGTGAGTTATGCGTTGGATAATACTAATTATCGCATACTGCCTATTAGCAAAAGACCTAATTTGAAGATATTATACGAAGTAAGTCAATCTTAAATCAAACAAACGAGGAACCAGTATGAATAATATTGAAAGTATAGATAATTTAAATAATCACATATTAGAAAATATGATAAACAATAATAAAGATGAGAATAAAATAAAATTTTTTATGAAAATAAATTCGCAAGATTTTAATGAACAATTTATTGTTGTCAAAGAAATAATAAATAAGTTTAAAGTTAAACAAGGTGATGAGATTTCCATTTATGGTTTATGCAAGAGGGATGTAAAAGTTTTTAGAAACAATAACAGTTTGATTTTATTGGCTAATAATGGAAAATCAATTGTATCTTTTGATGAATTTTATAGCAGTATAAGTGAAAACTATATGAAGAATATTCTATCGTATTCGTCTGTTCAAAATAAAGATGATGTACTTATTGTAAAAGTACCTTAACTCTTGAAGCCATCCCATAAATGGGATGTTTTTAGTACTTCCACAGTTCATACTCATTCCAAGCGTTTTTTGCCAGATAGTTACCACTGTCATATGATTTGTTTATCCAAAATTTTGCTTTGGAATAATCTTTGAGTACCTCTATTCCATTTATGTATATGAGTGCAAGTTTATATTGTGCCAAGGAATAACCTTGTGCTGCTGATTTTTGATACCAATATACCGATTGTTCGCGAATAGAATATTTTCCGCAAGTATAAATTGTGATATGGCATGACCATTGTTGGCTGCTTTTTTATGCCAATACAATGCTTTTTGATAATCAACATTGGTTCCTTGACCTTTTTCATACATAATTGCAAGCCAATGTTGTGCCATAATATCTTTACTTGCAGCCTCTTCGAAATATTCTATCGCTTCTGTATAGTCTCCATTATTGTAGGCTTCAATGGCTTTGTCACTTACGTCTGCAAATAGAATAGCGCATAATGCAACTATTAACAAAAATATTCTTTTCATAATTTACTCCTCTTGTCTCGTTCTCTACGGTCAGTATAATATTAGAAGGTATTATAAAAGTATTATTTTTTTCTTATTCTTT
>NZ_WFKJ01000064.1 GCF_009208075.1 Poseidonibacter ostreae
AAACTTGAACAAGCAGCAATCTTACATGATATTGGAAAAGTTGCTATTCCTGATGCAGTTTTATTAAAACCTGGAAAACTATCACCCTTAGAGTATGAATTAATTAAATATCACTCAGAAGCAGGTTATAAAATGCTTTTAAAAATCGATATGTATAAAGATTTAGCTTCAATAATAAAATATCATCATTCAAGATATGATGGAAAAGGTTATCCCTTAACTTCACATCCTGATGAAATACCTTTATTATCACATATTATGATAGTTGCAGATGCTTTTGATGCAATGACAACTAATAGAATTTATAAGCCAAGAAAAGCTGTAAAAGAAGCTCTTGAAGATATAAGAAAAGGTGCTGGAACACAATTTCATCCTGGTATTGCAAAAGCTGCTTTAAAAAGCTTAGCAAATATAAAAATTGAAGATACAACGCAACTTCCTACAACTGAATTAGAAGAGAAAAGATTTGCATACTTTTTTCATGATACTTTAACTACTTTATATAATGAAAACTATTTAGAGCCAATGTTAGCTAAAGAAAAAGAGAATTTAAAATATTTATATAATATCCAAGAGCATAATTTCTCTTCTTATAATGAAAAATATGGTTGGGAAAAAGGAAGTGAGCTTATAAAAGAGTTTGCCCAACTACTTTTAAAAGAAATCCCAACAGAGTATATATTCAGATTTCATGGAGATGATTTTATAATTTTATCAAAAAAACAGCTTGATGAAAAAAGAATTAACTCTTTAATAAAAGATTTATTAAAAAATACAGATATAAGTTTTGAAATAAAAAAGTATACTATAAATAGTAACTTTAATATTCAAGACTTATCATACGATTAGAATTTTCTTAAATAAATAATTCGATAAATCATAGGAACATAATACAAATTAAGTACAGTTGCCCATAATATTCCAAAGCCTAAAGATATAGCCATTGGTTGTAAAATCAAGGCTTGGCCAGAAGCAAAGAAGATTAAGCTGCTAAGACCTAATACAGTTGTAACAGAGGTTAACAAAATAGGTCTTAGTCTCATTTTTGCATATTTTTCTAACTCTTCAAGATTTTTAGCTTTTTTAATAAAGTCCATCATAATAATTCCATCATTTACAATAACACCTGCAAGTCCTACCATTCCAATCATACTAGGCATTGTTATATTTATATCCATAACTAAATGTCCTAATAAAACACCTAAAATAGATAAAGGAACTGTACTAATTATAATAATAGGTTTAATTAAAGAATCAAACATCCAAACTAATGCAATAAAAATCAGAATAACTGCTATTAATGCAGCTTGTCCCATCTCTTTTTGTACTTGTTTATTCTCTTTTTGTTCACCTTTAATATCTAAAGTTACTTTTTTATTTAGTTCAATTAACTCACTGTCAAGTTTTTCAAAAACTTCTGCTGAAGTAATATCACTTAATGAAGCAGTAACACTAATAATTTGTTCATTGTTTTCTTTAAATATTTGTGAATATGCTGGTACTTTTATAAAATCAACAACTTCTCTAAGTAAAACTTTTTGATTTGAACTTGTTGTAATTTCAAAACTATCTAAACTACTTAACATATCTTTTGATTTACTCTTAAAAACAATATCAACAATACCCTCATCATCAAACATTTTTGAATAAGTTGCTTTAAAATAATATGGTCTTAATTCATTTAGAATTGTTTGTTCACTTATTCCTAAATCACTTCCATAAGAGTTTACTTTAAACTTCAATTCATAGTTTCCAATAAGTGCATCATCAGCTATATTTGATACTCCATTAATTGTTCCTAAATGTTTTTTAAGAGCGGTAACTGCTTGTGTTACTTTTTGCTTATCCCCTGATACTGCAATCTCAACATCATTTTTTACAATTCCAGCTTGTGGTACAAAGATTTTTAGTTCATCATAAATACCAGAATTTACATCATCTTTTAAAATCTCTTTTAATTGTTTTTCCATATCCTGAGCACTTGATTTTCTTATCATATTTGTATCATCATATTTAGGAGACAAATAAGGATTTATATATTTTTCAAAAACATTAACAGGTGCTCTTTCATTTAAATTTATAAATAATTGAAAATAAAACTCTTCATAATGAGCTTGGTTTTTACCATCTAATTTTAAACCAGTTACTGAAGTAACTGAACTAACTACACTTTTGAAATCTACATTATTTAATATCTTTTTTTCTATATCATAAACTAAAGCTTCAGTTTGTTCAATCTTTTTTCCAACTCCAACAGAACCTGTAATATATACTTGTGTAGAATCAAAAGCTGGCATAAATTCAAATTTTTGAGATTTAAAAATCATAACGCTTGTACCTAGAATTGCACTAACCATTATAAGAATTGCAAAATATTTACCTTTTAGTAAAAAATCTAATATTCTTCCATAAAGCCTATAATTAAAGTCCCATATTTTATGGGATTTTCTATCACCTTTACTTACTTTTAAAATCTCTTTTGCATGAAGAGGTAAAAAGAAAAAAGCTTCAAGTAGTGAACTTAAAAGAAGTACAGAAATCATAATAGGAAGAATTTGCATAAACTTTCCAGTCTCGCCTGTCATTAATAAAATTGGTAAGAATGCAAAAATAGTTGTAGCTGTTGCTGTTAAAACTGCTGGATACATTTCCATTGCACCATCTCGTGCAGCTGTAAATTTATCTTTTCCCATTTCCATATGTCGGTAAATATTCTCACCAACTACAATTGCTTCATCAACTAACATTCCAAGTGCTATTAATGCTCCTAAAAGTGAAAGCATATTTAAACTATAACCTAAGAAATCAGCTGTAATTAACCCTATCATAAAAGATGTTGGTATTCCAATTGCTATTACAATTGCAATTCTAATATTTATAAATACTAATAAAGCAATAAAAAGTAAACATAAACCAAATAGTATATTTGAAACAACTGTGTTTAGCCTATTTTTAATCCAAATAGAAGTATCAATATATGTACTAAACTCTAAGTTTTCATAACTCTTTTCAAACTCTTTTGTAATCTCTTTTATTTGCTTAACAAGCTCAATAGCATCACCATTAACACCTTTATTAATACTAACTGCAATATTAGGTTTAGCATTATAATGAGAAAGATCTGCAACATCTCCAAGAGTATATTTAACATCTGCAATATCTTTTAAATAAAACTTTTTCCCATCAACTTTTATTAATGTATTTTTTATTTTATCAATATTTTTCTCACCATTAAAAGTTGACAAATAATAGTGCTTTGAGCTATCTTTTATCATTCCTATTGGGAAAATTGAACTTAATGATTGTATAGCTTGAATAACCCTACTTTTCTCTAAACCATAAGCATTTATCTTTTCATCATTAAAACTTATTAATAGTTCTTTATCACTTTTTCCAAAAACAGATACTTGAGATAAATCTTTTAATTGCATAACTTTTGATTTTACTTTTTTTGCAACTTCAATTAAATACTCTCTTGAGTTTATATCATCACCTTTTGAATAAACTGCAACTGTAATTAAAGGAAAAGCTTGTTCTATACTTTTTACAACTGGCTCATCCATATCAGAAGGAAGATTTACTTTAATTTTTGAGATAATATCTTTTACATCAGATATCTCTTCTTCAACTTTATACCCATCTTTTAAATCAACTTTTATATTAAAAAAACCATTTTTAATAGTCGATGATATTTTATTTGCAGCACTTAAACCTAATAACTCATCTTCAATATCAGAAACAGCAATTTTGTCTAAAAGCTCAGAACTTGCGCCTGTGTATGAACCAGAAATAGAAATAGCATCAAGTGATGAGGGAGGAAATATCTCTTTTGGAATTTTAAAATATGAAAAAATTGCAAGTAAAAAGATAAAAAGAAGTAATAAATGATTTAAAATAGGTTTTCTTAGTGCAAATTCGATTATACCTTGTATCATTTAACCTCTTTTATAAGAGGATTAAATAAAAGTGAGTCAATAATTTGATTTTTAAATTTCATATCTTCTAGTTGTTGAGCTAAAAATTTATTCTCTTCTTGCAGTGAAATATAGTGTGCATAAAGTTTATTAATATCTTTACTAATATAATAAATATTATTTCTAAAATATATTTTTGGAAAATATAAAACAATCGCAAAAAACAGAATTGTAAATACAATCACTAAAGTATTAAAAGCATTTAATCTAATCAAACTTAAAAATCCTTAATTTTGAACTTCTACTTCTTGGATTTTGTTTAATCTCTTCTTTTGTTGGAATAATTGGTTTTCTAGTAATAACTTTTCCTAAAGCATGGTCATTCCCACATTCACATCTAAAAGCTTCAGGAGGACAGATACATGATTTTGTCCATTTTTTAAAATAGTTTTTAACAATTCTATCTTCTAGGGAGTGAAATGAAATAATAGCAACAATGCAGTTTTTTAATTTTGCTGATTCTAAAGAATCAAAAAGCCTTGTTAAAACTCCTAACTCATCATTTACTTCAATTCTTATTCCTTGAAAAGGAAGAGTTGCTGGATGTATTTTACCTTTTGACATCTTTTTTGATAAAAGTGTTGCAATCTCTTTAGCAGAGGTAAAAGGTCTATTATTTACTATTAATGAAGCTACTTTTTTATACTCTCGTACTTCTCCACACTCTTTAAAAACTCGTTCTAACTCACTTTGAGAGTATGTATTTACTACTATTGAAGCATCTAAACTTTGATTTTGGTTCATTCTCATATCTAAAGTCTCACTCTCAAAACCAAAACCACGCTCTAACTTATCTAATTGTAAAGATGAAACTCCAATATCAGCTAAAATACCTCTTATGTCATACTCTTTAAAGTTATCAAGAACATGTTCAAAATTACCTTTATTAAATGTAACTCGTGAAGAAAAAGATTCAAGTCTTTTAGCACAAAAAGCTAAAGCCTCATCATCTTGGTCATTACATATTAAATTTACAGTTTCATTTTGTTCAAGTAAGCCTTGAGTATGACCACCAAAACCAGTAGTACAATCAATTATATAGCCCTCTTTAATATCAGAAAAAGCATTTAGTGTTTCATTAAATAAAACGGGAACGTGAGGTATTTGCATTCAAACAGTCCTTATTAAAATTAGTATATAATACCCAAAAATATATTTAAGGCTTTTTAAAATGCTTGACAAGGCTACAGTTAAACAATTAAGTGAATTATCTCTTACTATGTTTAGAAAGAATTTTTTTGGTATTTATCATGGTGCTATTTCTGCAAAACTTGACCAGGAAAATTTTCTAATCAACACAAATGATGCAATTTTTGATGAAATGAGCTCAAGTTCATTTTGTTCTTTAAATATAAATAAACAAGATTATAGATGGAAAATTGCAAGTATGGAATCACATATTCATGCTACAATTTATACAAATATTCATGAAGCAAAATATATAGCTTTTGGAATGCCAATTTATACAACTGCTTATACTTTTGAACATGATTCAATTGTTTTTGAAGATTATTTTGGAAGAACTACATTTGGAGAAATTCCAATTTATGATCCAGGAGATTATGAGACTTGGTATAACAGAAACGCATTAGAAATTACAAAGTATTTAAAAGAGTCACCAAATAATGTAATGGTTATAAAAGGTGTAGGGGCATATGTATACCATAGAGACTTAAACGAGCTTGTAAAAAAGATAGCTATTTTAGAAAACTCTTGTAGATTATTAAGTATAAAAACATCATTTTGTTAAAAAAATCTCTTTATTGATTATTATTTTTATTATTTATCAATATAAAGACCTAGTTTTAGCTATTTTAAAGCTTAAATAGTATAAAGTTTATTCAAATTTATTTTAATTAAGGAGTTCATCCATGAACAAAGCTGAATTTATTGACGCAGTAGCTGCAAAAGCTGGTTTATCTAAAAAAGACGCAAAAGGTGCAGTTGATTCTGTATTAGAAACAATTACTGAAACATTAGTAAAAAAAGAATCTGTAAGTTTTATCGGATTTGGTACATTCACAACTGCTGATAGAGCTGCAAGAACTGCTAAAGTTCCAGGAACTGATAGAACAGTAGATGTTCCAGCTACAACTGTTGGAAAATTCAAAGTTGGTAAAGCTTTAAAAGAAGCAATTGCTAAAAAATAATTTATACAAATAATTTAACTTTAAAAGGGTCTGTTTTTTAACAGACCCTTTTTTTATTTCTTATTTCAAACTCGCTTTAACTAAAAAAAATAAAAAAAACTATATAATAAAATAAACCTGAAAAAGAGTAGAAATGCCTAATTTTTTTATTTTAATAATTTTTATATGTTTCAATATGCATGCAAATATAATAAGCCCTATTCCTCAAAGTATGCCAACAGATGAAAAAAAAGTAGCATTAGGTAAACTATTATTCAATGATACAAGACTATCAGTTGATAACACAATCTCTTGTGCTTCATGTCACCTCTTAAATGAAGGAGGAGATGATAATAAAAGTGTTTCTACAGGAGTAAATGGATTAAAAGGCGAGTTAAACTCTCCAACTGTTTTTAATTCTGTATTTAATTTTAAGCAGTTTTGGGATGGAAGAGCTGATAATTTAAAAGAGCAAGCCTTAGGTCCAATTTTAAATCCAATAGAAATGGGAAATAATTTTGATACTTTAATCGTAAAACTTGAAAAAACTGAGTATTTAAATATTTTTAATAATATTTATTTAGATGGTATTACACAAGATAATATTGTAGATGCTATTAGCGAATATGAAAAGACATTAATTACACCAAACTCTGATTTTGATATGTATTTAAAAGGTGATACAAATGCAATAACTCAAGTTCAAAAAGAAGGATATGCTATTTTTAAAGAAAAAGGTTGTATTTCATGTCATCATGGAATTAATATAGGTGCTAATTTATATAGTAAATTAGGTGTAATAATTGACCCAAGTATATCTCATCTAGGAATGACAAATAAAGATAAAGAAGAGAAGTTTAAAGTTCCAAGTCTTAGAAATGTAGCAAAAACTGCACCATATTTGCATAATGGAAGTATTAAAACATTAAATGAAACTGTTAAAACAATATCTTTATATCAACTTGGAAGAGAACTAAAAGATGATGAAATCTATAAAATTGTAAAATTTCTAGAATCTCTTAATGGAAAAATTAAAGAAGAGAGAAAATAAATATGAAACTTACAAAAAAAATATTTTTCATTTATATACTAAGTATTGTATTTATTTTTTTATTAACTTTATTTGCATATTTATTTAAAATTGAAAATAATATAAAAGATTATAGTATATATAAAACACATTTTTTAAATTTAATACTTTCAGAAAAAGAGTTTAAAAACTTTTTTTTACAAAAAAATAAGTTTATTAATTTTGATAAAATAGTAAATGAAACAAAAAACTTTGAACAAACATTAAGCATTTTAAATACTAGTGATTTACATAAAGATTTTGGGGATGATTTTCTTAAAAAACTTCAGATAATAAACTCTAATTATACAAAAAAACTACAGCTTATTGAGGAGTATAAATCTTCACAAGTTACTATTTTAAACTCAATGTATTATATATTAGATTTAAATAAATCCTTACAACTTGACGAAAACTATGACCTTTCATTAAAAACAAAAATTAATGACATTATGTTCATAATGTTATATAATCTTATTGAAATAGATGTAAATATTGATTCTATTTTAAATAAAATTGATTCTCTTAAAGAAACAAATTATGAAAATAATGATAAAAGAATAATATACTTCACTCTTCACTCTAAAAAGCTAATAGACTTAATTATTGACTCAATGAAGCTAACAAAAAGTTCTGAAGAAATATTACTTGAAGAATCAATAGTAAGTGCATCTTTACTTCTTGATGAAGTTTATAATGATTATCTACAAAAGAAATTAATAATCTCACTTTTATTTTTTATATCATCTATAACAATTATGATTACTCTTGTAAAAATATCATTTACTACAACCAAATTAAAAAATGAGCTTTTAGCTTATAAATACGCAGTGGAGCATAGTGATAACTCAGTAGTATTAACAGATGCAAATAAAAAGATATTATATGTAAATGAAAACTTTGAGACAAATACAGGTTATCTAAAAGATGATATTTTAGGAAAAGACCCTAAAGTATTATCTTCAGGACTAAATTTAAGAGCTACATATGATGAATTAAATGAAAAACTTCTTTCTGGAAAAAAATGGGAAGGTGAGCTTATAAATAAAAGAAAAGATGGAAGTTTATTTTATGAAAAAGTTTCAATTGTTCCTATTTTTGTTAATGAAAAAATCGAAAATTATCTTGCAATTAAACTTGATATTACAAAGTATATCAAACAAAGAGAAGAGCTAAAAGAGTCATCAATTGTTTTTGAAAATACAGAAGAAGGTATTTTAATTACTGATGCTAATCAAAGAATTATATCTGTTAATAAAGCATTTGAAAAAATTTCAGGATATACAAAAGAAGAGTTAATTGGAGAAAAACCTTCACTATTAAAATCTTTTAAACATGATAGATTCTTCTATAAAAAAATGTGGTTGAGTATTCAAGAAAAAGGTTATTGGAAAGGTAAGATTTACGATTTAATTAAAGATGGTTCTATTATTCCAACATGGTTAAATATTACAGCAGTTAAAGATGAAAATGGAAAAGTAATAAAATATATATCAATGCATACAAATTTACAAGAGATTATAGATAGTCAAGAAAAAGCTGATTATCTTGCATATCATGATAGTTTAACAAACCTTCCAAATAGAATTAAATTAGAAGATCATCTTTCACATGTAATAGCTGTTGCCTCTAGGGATCATCTTACTATGAGTATACTTTTTATTGATTTAGATAGATTCAAAATCATTAATGATACATTAGGACACCAAGTAGGTGATAGACTTTTACAAAATGTTTCAAAACGTATAAGAAAAGTTTTAAGAGATACAGACATGGTTGCAAGAATGGGTGGAGATGAATTTATTGTAGTTCTAGAAACAGCACGAAATAAAAAAGCTGCTGCTTATGTATGTCAAAAAATACTTGATACTCTTAAAGAGAGTATTAAAATTGGAGAACATACTCTAAACACTAGTGCAAGTATTGGTGTTGCTATGTTCCCTGATAATGGAAAAACAATAACAACTTTAATTAAAAATGCTGATACAGCAATGTATCATGCAAAAAGTCTTGGTAAAAATAACTATCAATACTATAATGAAGAGTTATCAATTAATATTCATGACCAATTAAAAATAGAACAAGCTTTAAAACAAGCAATTTCTGGTGATGAATTATATTTAAACTATCAAGCACAATATGACTTAAGAACTAAAGAAGTTATATCTTTTGAAGCTCTTGTAAGATGGGATAGTAAGAAAATTGGCTTTACACCTCCTAATATTTTTATTCCAGTTGCTGAAGATACAGGAATGATTGTAGAAATTGGAGATTTTATTTTTGAAAAAGCTTGTAGTGATTTTAAAAAGTTTAAGCAAATTAATAAAAAACTTCAATATATAGCAATAAATATTTCAACTATACAATTTAGAGATAAGCATTTTGTTAGTAAAATCAAAGAAATTATAAAGAAAATTGATATTCTTCCCTCTCAAATTGAATTAGAAATTACAGAGAGATATATAATGGAGTTTAATGAAACAAATATGCTTATTTTAGATGAGTTAAGAGCATTAGGATTTAGGATGTCTATTGATGACTTTGGTACAGGATATTCATCTATGAACTATTTAACTAAACTACCAATTGATATTATAAAAGTTGATAAGTCTTTTGTTGATGGTATTCCAAAAGATAATAACAATATGCAAATATCAAAAGCAATTATTGCATTATCTAAAAGTTTAGGTTATAGAACAGTTGCTGAAGGTATTGAAACAAAAGAACAAGAAGAGATACTTCTTAGTTTAAACTGTAATATAGGGCAAGGATATTTCTTCTCTAAACCGCTTGATTATGATAATACTATAGAGTTTTTAAATAAGAAAAAATTTAAAATAGCAACTACATAAACTTTTTAGTTTTTCG
>NZ_WFKJ01000065.1 GCF_009208075.1 Poseidonibacter ostreae
GTTTTTCGTGTTGCTATTGCTTCTAATGGATTCTTAGGCCAATAATGTTTTTTATACTTTCCTCTTAACTCTTTTGCAACTTCTATATAAGAATTTTCCCAAAAACTTTCTAAGTCATATGTAATTTGTATTGGTCTTAAAGCTGGTGTTAAAAGATGTACTTGTAGTGAAAGTTGATTATTTAAAATTTTTGGGGTACTTTTCATTCCAAATATTTCTTGTATTTTAACTGCTAAAATTGGCGTTTTAGTATTTGAATAATCTATTTTTATATTTGAGCCACTAGGAACTTTTATACTAAAAGGAGCTAGAATATCTAGGCTTTGCATACTATCCCAAGCAATTAAACCTTGTAGCATAGAAAAAGTATCAATAGCTTCTAATTGTTTTATTGTTTTAACATTTTGTAAGTAAGGTTCTAAAAACTCTTCTATATTTTCTAAAATACTTTTATTATCTAAGTGAGGTAAATTTATATCTAGATCAAACTCATTTTTATTTTCATTAATAAAGTTTACTCTTTGTATTAAATCTTTTGCTTTTTTACTCCAAGTTAATAAATCTAAACCCTCTTTTCTTATTAAATCAATAAATAGTTTAGGATACTTATCTTTTGAAATATTTGTATTTACTTTTGATGAAACTTCAAGTTCTAGAAAATAAGTACTTGTTCTTATATCTAATTTATTTAAATTTTTTTTATAAGAAATCACATCTTTTTCATAAAGATATGAAGAAAAATATTTCTTTATATCTTCAAGATTAATACTTGAAGCTAAATGAATTATAGAATCTTTTTCTTTAGCATTTATATTAGGAACTACTAAATATTCACTATTAAAAAGTGAATCTTTGGCATTTATAATAGCACCTTTGGCATTACTTAATTTATATTTATTTTCATCTTTTACTCTTATTTTTGCTAATCTATTTGGATATGCGAAAAGAAGTAAAATACCTAACATAGACTTTGTTAAGGACTTTTTCTCTTCTTTAATAGTTTTTAAACTCTTTAACTTTTTATAAAAATACATTGCTTGCTTTAAAACTTGCTTTGCTGTATATGTATTTAAATCTTGAGTAAAAAAATCTTTTTCTTTTAAAACTATATACCTTTCATAAATATCACAAGAAAAAGATTGTTTTGAAAATATATCTTTTTCAATTAATAAAGAAGCTAATAAACATGCATCATAAGCAAAACCTAAGTCATTTGCTTTTAATATCATATTTGCAAATCTTGGATGAACACCTAAAGAGCTTGCTTCTTCTCCAAATCTTGAAATATTAGCTTTAGAATCTAACATATCAATATTTTGCAATAGTTTAGAAGATGCTTTTATAATATCAGAAGATGGAATATCTAAAAAATTAAGCTCTTGTATCTTTTTAACTCCAAAAAAAGATAAATCTAAAAGTAAACTTGATAAGTCTGCTCTTAATATTTCAGGTTTACTTGATTCTTCGAGTATTCTATTTTTATGCCACAACCTATAGCATTTCCCACTACTTAATCTTCCCGCTCTCCCTGCTCTTTGAATAGCAGAATCATTTGATATAAAACAATATTCTAAATGATTCATATCATTTGATGGATTAAACCTTATTTGTTTTTCCATCCCACTATCAATTACTATTTTTATACCCTCAATTGTAAGAGATGTTTGTGCTATATTTGTAGAAAGAATTACTTTTCTATTATTTTTGCTATATATTGCTTTATCTTGTTTTTCTTTGGAAAGATTTGAGTATAAAGGAAAGATATCAATTTTTTCAAGCTTTAGTTTTTCTTCAAGCTCTTTTATCTCTTTAACCCCAGCTAGAAAAACAAGAATATCTCCCTCATCTTCTTTTATAGCTTTTAAAATCGTATTCAAAACAATTGTATTTAAACTATTAATATCAGGATGCTTTATATTTGCTTCTAAATATATATTCTCAACATCAAACATTTTACCTTTACTTGTAATTACAGGTGCATTATCTAATAATACAGATAATTCCTTTGAATTTAGTGTTGCTGACATAAGCATAATTTTCAAATCATCTCTTAGTATTTCTTGCAACTGTAAAGATAAAGCCAATGATAAATCACTATAAATACTTCTTTCATGAAATTCATCAAAAATAATCAAAGCTACATCTTCTAAAGCTTGGTCATTTTGTATTTTTCGTACTAATATACCCTCAGTTACAACTAAAATCTTTGTTTTTTTAGAAAAACAACTTTCCATTTTAACTTGATAACCAACACTTTGCCCTACTTCTTCTTTTAGCAGTTTTGACATTTGAGAAGCAAGAGTTCGTGCAGCCATTCTTCTAGGTTCTAGCATAATTATAATTTTATCTTCAAGCCAGGCTTCATTAAGTAAAGAGATTGGTACAAGAGTACTTTTCCCAGCTCCTGCAGGAGCTTGTAATATTAATCTTCTGTTTTTATTTAATACATCTTTTATTTCAGCTAAGACATCATTTATAGGTAATTTTTTTATAAATCATCCTCTATTTCTTCATTTTTCTTATCTTCAATCCATAATATTGTAGCAACTTCAATTAGTTTTTTTGATATGTTGTGTGTATAGGTTAAATCATTTATTAAGGAAGTTGCCATTTTACTTGTAATATTATTATCTCTAATTAAAGTATCAATATCACTATTTCGTAAATCATCTTCTCTTAAAATATCTTCTTTTAATAGATTTAAAGTAGATAAAACTGTAATATCGTTTTGATTATTTCTTAAATCATTTATTATATTTATTGTTTTTGCAATATTTATTCTAAGATTATTATACTCTTCTTTTATATATGGATTATCTGATTTTAAGTAAAAAGATAAGTTTTTATGTAACTGTGTAATATACTTAATAGCCTCTACAATATCTCTAGATGCTAGCTTATAATTATATATTTTATTCTTAAAATCTTCATCCATATTCTCTTGTGCTAAAACAGAAAAATGAATAATTTCGCCATATAAAGATTTGATTTTTTGTGAATAAAACTCATTTATATCAACATTTATTTTTGCATTAGAGTTTTTAACAACTAAAGATATATCATTACTTCCTAAATACTTATGTCTATGTAAATATAAAGCATGAGATATCACTTCTATAGAGTTTTCATATAAATGTATAGTTTCATCTTTTATAGCTTTAATAGCAGCATCTGGCACGGCAATTACAACATCATCAAGATATTTTGCTTTTAAAATAGAAGTTTTCTCATCTTTAAAAAGTGTTTTTAAAAACTTCTCTAATTTATTAGTAAAAGGAGAAACAACTAATACACCTAAAATATTAAATATTGTATGAAATAGTGCTAATTTCATTGCATAATTATCTTCTGATATTCCAATTTTTGCTGCTATTAATGTTACTAAATCTGCTAATTGATAGAGGAAAAGTATTGCAATAATTCCTGTAACTATATTAAAAATCAAATGTGCAATTGCTAATCTTTTTCCATTTGAATTAGAAGAAATTGCAGCCATTACAGCTGTGACTGTTGTACCTATATTTGCACCAATTGATAACTCTAAAGCATTAATATATAAAATTTGATTTGTAACTAATGCTGTGATAATTAGTGCCATTGTTGCACTACTTGATTGAATTATAATTGTAGCAAGTGCTCCAATTCCAACATAAACAAAAACTCCCAAATATCCTTGCATTGCAAATTGTGATAAGTCAAGTCCTGCTTTTAAAGTTTCAAAGCCATCTTTCATATAACTTATTCCTAAGAAAACAAAGCCTAAACCTAATAAAACATTTCCTAAACCTGTATAAGCTTTATTCTTTGAAAAACGAAGAATTACTCCAAAAATAATCATAGGAAATGCATAAACTGCAATATTTATCTTAACTCCAAAGCTAGAAACAATCCATGCAGTTGTTGTAGTTCCAATATTTGAACCAAAAACTACACCTATTGCTCCACTTAAAGAAATAAGACCTGCACTTAAAAAAGATATTACAATTACAGAAATCAAAGAAGAACTTTGAACTACTGATGTTGATAAAAAACCTGTGAAAATAGCTTTGGGAGTATTATTAGTAGCTTTTGCTAATATTTTTTCAAGAAGCCCTCCACTAAATAGTTTAAAACCATCTTCCATAAATATCATTCCAATTAAAAATATAGCAATTCCAGTTATTATAATTTTGGCATCTTCATTTATGAAAAGTAAATATGCTAAAGAAATAAAAAGTAAAAAATAGAAAAAATTTCTTAACATTAAAAGCCTTCTAGTAGTAAAATAATGTATTAAAATATAGATATATATACTATATTTATAGCTTAATATAATTTAAACTTTATTAAAGAAAATCATTAAAAACTTATTAGTAAATCCCTTTTTGCTCAAAAACTTAAAAATTTAGATATAATCGCAAAATATATAAAACAAAGGAATTGTTATCAAAACATTTACTTCTATGAACTTAAATCCTCTATTAATCGATGCGTTAAAAGATTTAGAGTTTGAAAAAGCAACGGAAATACAACAAAAGACTATACCAATAGCACTAAAGAAAAAAGATATTCTAGCAGCTGCTCAAAGTGGTACTGGAAAAACAGCAGCATTTTTATTACCTATTTTAAATGAAATACATGAAAATGAGCAAGGCTTTAAAGAAAAGACTTTAAGAGCATTAATCATAGTTCCAACAAGAGAACTAGCAAATCAAATATCAAAAGTTATTGAAGATTTTTCAAAATATATTAGAATTGAAAAAACAGTTGTATATGGTGGTGTTTCTTCAACAACTCAAGCTAAAAAAATTGAGCGTGGTTTAGATATTTTAGTAGCAACACCAGGAAGACTACAAGAGCATATTAGAAATAAAACTGTTGATTTAAGCTCTGTTACAACACTTGTTGTTGATGAAGTTGATACTATGCTTGCAATGGGATTTTTAGAAGATATTGAAGTAATTTTTCAAGAAGCTAATCAAACTAGACAAATTTTAATGTACTCAGCAACAATGAATCAAAATGTAAAAAAACTTGCAAAAGAGTTTTTAAAAGATCCAGTTGTTATAGAAGTCTCTCCTCAAAGATCAAGCGTTAAAAAAATTGTTCAAAGAGTTATTGAAGTAGATCCAGATAAAAAAGCTGAGCTACTATCTTATATTATTGGTTCTGAAAACTATTCGCAAGTTTTAGTTTTTGTAAATACAAAAAAAGAAGCAGATGGATTAGTTGAGCACTTAAATCTTGATGGATTACCAGCTTCATGTATCCATGGAGATATTAGACAAACTGCACGTGCTAAAGCTTTAAGAAAGTTTAGATCAGGTGATAATAGAGTTTTAGTTGCAACTGATATAGCAGCACGTGGTATTGATATTCAAATGCTTCCACTTGTAGTAAACTTTGAGTTACCAGAAACTGTAAGTGATTATACTCATAGAATTGGAAGAACAGGTCGTGCTGGTCAATCAGGTTTTGCAATTACACTATTAAGTGTAAAAGACTATAAGATGATGAAAGAGATTGAAAAAGAGCTTATTCTTGATTTAGGAAGAGAAATTGTTGATGATTTTGAACCAAATGAAAAAAAACCTAGAATCTTTGTACATAAAAGAAGACCTTTAAGTCAGAAAAAAGGCTTAAAAGATAAATATGGTAAACCAAAAACTACTAAGAAGACTACACAAAAAGCTAAGCAAAAAGCATCAAAGAAAACTACTAAAAGAGATGAAAATAGAAGTTTTAGAAAATAAAATATCGTAAAGATATTTTATTTTTATTATAGAATATGTCCCATATATTCTTTTTTTGTCTGTAAATAATCTTTATTATATTTATTTATTTTTGTAATTGAGGGAACAATACTAGCTATTTTTACACCAGTACTTCTAACAAAATCAATTTTTTTCGGATTATTTGTAATTAATTTTATTTCATTAAGATTTAAATCTTTTAGAATAAATTCAATAATAGAGTAATCTCTTTCATCTTCTTTAAATCCAAGTTTTAAATTTGCTTCTATTGTGTTATATCCATTATCTTGAAGATTATATGCATTTATTTTATTAACAAGACCTATATTTCTTCCTTCTTGCCTATGATAAATTACAAGTCCACCCTCTTTAGAAATAAGTTCAAGGGCTAAATCAAGCTGATTACTACAATCACATTTTAAACTTCCTATTGAATCTCCTGTTAAACACTCAGAATGTATTCGTACAAGTGGTTGTTCTAAAGAAAATAAATCACAACTCATAATTGCAAGATGTTCTTGACATCCATCTTTATAAGCTTTTACTTTAAATTTTCCATATTTACTTGGTAGATTTGCTATTTTTGATTGAATTATTGTTTCACTATTCATATTTTATACCTTATATTTTTATGCAACTAAGTTGCAAAGATTAGAATCTTAATCAAATAAACTTTAATTAAAGCTTATTTAATAGAAAAATATTGTTGATATTTTATAAGTGATATTAAGAAGATTAAATAACTTGCATTCTTTTTAGTATTTCATAAGTTTTAGATACATCATATGTTGCGCTATGATATTTTACAGTGTCAAAATCAATCTTATAAAAAACACATGTCTCATCTAATTTAGGATTTTTAATATTTCCATTTTTATTTACTGCTTTTACTATTTTTTTATTCTCTTTCATAGTACAAAAATGATTTTCAAACTTAACCATTCTATCAAGATGTCTTAACTCAAAAGAGATATTATGAGCAACCAAAGTTTCACAATCATCACAAAAATCTACAAAATCTAAATCTTCAGTAAAATATGAAGCATACTCTTTATCTTTTCTATGCTCTAAGATAAGCTCAGGTGTAAGTTTATGAACTTCATAAGAGTAAGGATTTACACTATATCTTGATAAATAATATCTATGAAACTTATCTATTATTTTATATACTCCATCAATCTTTTTAAGCTTTACAGCTGCTACTTCTATTACATCTCCGATGTTTTGTGAGTTTGTTTCAAAATCTAATATTATCATTTCTATATTTCATCTCTTTTTTTATAAATTAATTCTTGTATTTTCTTATATTCTATTTTATTTATAGAGTCTAAATCATCAATTAAATACTCATACTTTTTAAAAAGCTTCCAAATTGTATTTGCATGTTCATATCTTTGCATTTTATATAACTCAAAGAAAGCGAAAGCATTTACAAAGGCTTTTAATATAAAAGACTCATCTCTAGTCTCTTTATCATTTTTATATTTTCGCCATAAATCTTCAGTTTTATTATGTGCATTTAAAAAATAATTTTTATCAATCAAAAGTATAATTTCACTTAGTTCATCTATTATCTTCATTTATTGCCTATGTTATCTAGTTTAAACATTATATCAAAGTAGTTTTAAACTAATTTCAATAGTTAATAATATTTTAATATTACTAGTTATACAATATGTAAAGGTACAAAAGGAGTCACTATGCAAGTAGGAAATAACTCTCAAATTAATACAGATGTATATTTAAATGCAAATCAATCTTTAAATAAAATTGCAACAGGCGTTACTTTAAATCAAGCAAGTAATGACGCTTCAAGTTTAGCAATATCAAATAATCTAAAAGTTGAAGCTAATGGTTATACACAAGCAATTGAAAATACTAATTCAGCAATAGCCTTAAATCAAATAGCAGATGGTGCAACAAAAGAACAATCAAATATCTTAGATAGTGTAAAAGAAAAACTTTTACAAGCCTCAACAGATACAACAAGCCAAGAAGGTCGTGATGCTATTTTAAAAGATGTTAAAAGCTTATTAGAACAGTTTGATAATATTGCTAGTAGTACAAATTATAATGGTAATACATTGTTACAAAATAGCCAAACAGATAATAGTGCAAGTAATGATTTACAATTTCAAGCAGGAAATGAAAATGCTGATATAATTGAGTCAGCAGGTATTCAATCAAATACGGAAGGATTAGGCCTATCTGCACTTTTAAATCAAGATGCAAGTAGTTTTAGTTCAAGTGATGCTAGAGCATTCTTAGAAGATGTAGATGGTGCTATTAGTGGATTAAGTGATATTAGAAGTGAGTTTGGTTCAGTTTCTAATCAATTAGAAAGTTCTACTAGAAACTTAATAACTCAGCAAAACCAAACCCTTGAAGCAAATTCTGTATTTGATACAGATTATGCAAAAGAGTCTGCTAACTTTTCTAAACAAAATGTTTTAGCACAAATTGGAGCTTTTTCTTTAGCACAAGCTAATAATATAAACCAACAAACGGTTGGAAGATTATTAAGCTAAAATAGTTTAAGTGATATTTTTTAACTCAAGTTAAAACTTGAGTTAAAAGTTGATTGTTTCACTTACTCTAATTCTATTTTTTCTATGATTAGAAAATTTATAAAACTCTTTATTTTTATAAACAAAATAATTTTTATAACCTACTAGAACTTTTTGTTCTCTTCTTTTTTTATGCTTTTTATATCTATTACGATTATCATCATAATCTCTATATCCAGTATTTTGTACATAATTATTGCTTTCATATCTTGTATTATTAGCAATTGAAGCACCTAATAAACCACCTACAATTTTTGCAGCTGTACGGCCATTTCCTTTACCAATTTGGTTTCCAATAATAACACCTATTGTTCCACCTACAATTGTATCAAGACCAATGTTGTTGTTATTGGAATAACTGCTTTTATAGTGTCTAGGTTCATCATAATAGTTATCATGTTGATTATATCTATATTCATATACAGGTTCACTATGCGTTACATAAGCATGAAAAGTTGTTGTGTGTTGTTTTGCAAAAGCAAAAGTACTACATATTAAAACTGATAATAAAACTTTATTCATCTTTGACTCCTTTAGTAATTAAACTTAAAGAAGTATATTTTTAAATAGTGTACTTATTGTGAAGATTTATTACTTTAATTTACCAAAAACTTTATATTTTTCCCAGTAAATATCTAAAGCTTCATTTAGTTTTTTATCACTTAATTTACTCTTTTTCTTTATACCAAATCTTTTAATAAAAGCTTCTGGCATAATCGTCATATCTTTATTTGGTTTTTTTAAATAAGCAAACATTGATTCTTTGACCTTTGATTCACTACTATATTTTAATAAATATCTATAAAAATATTTATCAATAGAAACAGGAAGTTTTCTATGACATTTTATACAATTTTTATCATATACACTTTTTGTTTTAGCAGCATCTAAAAAAGAAAATAAAAGAAAGATGCTTATTATTAATTTTGCCATATTACCTCTATTTTTGTACCCTTATTAAGTTCGGATTCTACTTTTATATCTAAGTTATACTCTTTTGCTATTAATGAGACAATATTAAGACCTATTCCAAAGCCTCCCACACTTTTATCAAATCTTGAATATCTTTCAAAAAGATTTGATAAATTCTCCTTGCTCATACCTTTTCCTGTATCTTCTATACTCAAAAAATTCTCTTTTAATGTAACTTTGATTGTTCCTGCAATTTTATTATATTTAATCGCATTAGAAATTAAATTATCTATTAGTTTAGAAATCTTTTTTAAATCACTATTTAAATAAATATCTTTTTCTATATTAAGTACAAAATTTATTTTTTTAATAGTTGCTAAACTTTTAAAGTATTCAACTCTTTGTTCTAAAACATTTGATAAATTTAAATTTTCATTTTGAGATATGATTTTATTATTTAATGTTAAAAAAGTTAAATCTTCATAAATATTTGAAATTGTTTTAGCCCCAATATCAATACGGTTTATTTTTTTTGCTAATTTTGCATCTAATATATCTTTATCAATCATTTCAATATTAGTAATAATTGCAGAAATAGGAGTATTTAATTCATGAGTGGTATCTTTAATAAATCTATCTAATAAATGTAAAGCATCTCTCATTGGTTTTAAAAATAGTTTTGATATAAAATATCCAAGTATTAGCATGAAAATAAAAGCTATAAAAGAGTACGTAATAATTTCACCCTTAACACTTCTAAACCATACATTATCATCAGGAATTTCAAGAATAATATATTTTGTACCTAAATAGTAAGATTC
>NZ_WFKJ01000066.1 GCF_009208075.1 Poseidonibacter ostreae
TATAAATGCATGAATATTCAATAGTTCAATCACTTCTAGAGAGTTGTGAAGAGCATGTAAAAGATAATGATGCAAAAGAAGTAACAAAAGTAATTGTAAAAATTGGAGTTTTATCTGGAGTAGAACCTGATTTACTTCAAACAGCTTTTGATACTTTTAAAGAACATACCGTTTGTAATGATGCTCAATTTATAATAAATCATCAAAAAGTAGTGATAGAGTGTTTTGATTGTAATACAACATCAACTCTAGAAAAAAATGACTTTTGTTGTCCTATTTGTGAAAGTGTAAAGATAAAAGTAATTGATGGTGAAGATATGTATTTGATGTCTTTGGAAATGAATTAAATAGAGCTTATTATTAGTGAGTAAATGTATATTAAATAGACAAAAATCATGAGTGTTTGTTATTTACTGTAATAATATTTATAACTTTTATGCATTTTATATGTAGAAATAAGCTATCTTTATATAATTTTTACATAATATAATGATATTGTAATTATAACAAAGGAGAATTAATGAAAAAATTGTTAAGTATAGCTCTTGCATCATCACTTACTTGTGGTGTAGTAATGGCAAAAGAGATTAAAGTAGGGGCAGTTATGCCAATGTCTGGTCCATTAGCAGCTTATGGTCAAGTTACTAACTTAGGTTTAGAATTAGCACATAAGCAACAACCTACACTTAAAAATGGTGATACAATTAAAATTGTATTATTAGATAACAAAGGTGATAAAGTTGAAACAGCAAATGCTACAACTAGACTTATCTCTTCTGACAAAGTAGTTGCTATTTTAGGTGCATTAACCTCTACAAATACAGCTCAAGCAATTGCTATTGCTGATAAGAAAAAGGTTCCTGTTATTGCATCTGTTGCTACAAATGATAAGTTAACAGCAAGAAGAACTTTTGCAAACAGAGTTTGTTTTACAGATAGTTTCCAAGGTGAAGTTGTTGCAAACTATGCACTTGAATCTGGATACAAAACAGCAGTTGTAGTTATTGACCAAGCACAAGTTTACTCTTTAGGACTTGCAAAAGCATTCCAAAAAGCTTTCAAAGCTAAAGGTGGAAAAATTGTTAAGAAAATCAAAGTAACTTCAGGAGATAAAGACTTTAAAGCTGTAGTTTCTCAGATTAAACAAATTAATCCAGACTTTATGTTTATGCCTTTATATCACCCAGAAGCTTCAATGATTACTAGACAATCTAAACAATTAGGTTTAAATAAACCAATGTTCTCAGGTGATGGTGTTGCTAACCAAACATTCATTGATTTAGGTGGAGATTCTGTTGAGGGGTATATGTTTACTGATTTCTTTGACTATACAAACCCACCATCTCAAACTTCATCTGATTTTGTAGCTTTCCATAAAAAAGATACTGGAAAAGAAGAAGTAAATTCATTTACAGCATTAGGTGCAGATACATATAATATCTTAATTGATGCTATGAATAGATGTGAAGACCCTACAAACTCAATTTGTATTAATGAACAAATCAAAAAAACAACTGATTTTGATGGTGTTTCAGGAAAAATTTCTATTGACTCTGAAGGTAACGCAACTAGATCTGCAGTTATTAAAGAAATTAGAAATGGTAAAGCTGGATTTAAAGCAACAGTTAACCCGTAATAAATAAATAAATTTAAAAAGTCTAGTAAGAGATTACTAGGCTTTTTTTTTGTATTAATAAAAGTATAAAAACTACTTTTATTAGTGTAAATAGTGACAGCTTTTTAATAAAATCAGGAGATTTAATGGATATATTAACGTTTATGCAACAGTTAGTAAACGGTTTTAGTTTGGGTAGTATGTATGCCCTTATTGCAATCGGATACACAATGGTATATGGAGTACTTAGGCTTATTAATTTTGCCCATGGTGATATTATGATGGTTGGTGCCTTTTTAGGTTATACATTTATGGCAGTATTTGAACTTAGTTTCCCTGTTACAATGATGTTATCAGTAACAATAGCAGCATTACTTGGTGTTTTAATGGACAAAATTGCCTATAAACCTTTAAGAGAAGCTCCAAAAATCTCACTACTAATTACTGCAATTGGTATTTCATTTTTCTTAGAAAATGCATTTACAGTATTTGCAGGTGGAACTCCAAGAGCTTTTCCAGTTCCAGAGTATATGGAAAAAATATTTGATGTATCAGGAGTTGTATTCTCTGTAGCTTCAATCACAGTACCAATTGTAACTTTAGTTTTATTACTTGGAATTTTATATGTATTATATAGAACAAAGTATGGTATGGCAATTCGTGCACTTTCTTTTGATATTAAAACAGTAAACCTAATGGGTATTGATGGAAATAAAATCATTGCAATTGTATTTGGTTTAGGTTCTGCCTTAGCTGCTGTTGGTGGATTGTTTTGGGCTATTAATTATCCAAGTGTAGAACCTATGATGGGTGTACTTGTTGGGCTTAAAGCCTTTGCTGCTGCAGTTGTTGGTGGTATTGGTTCAGTAACAGGTGCTGTTATTGGTGGATTTATTATTGGATTTACTGAAGTTGTGTTTATTGCTTTTTGGCCTGAACTTGGTGGTTATAAAGATGCTTTTGCATTTATATTATTAATTTTCGTATTACTTTTTAAACCAACTGGAATAATGGGTGAAGATCTTGAAAAGAGTAGGTTCTAATATGCTTGAAGATAAAATATTTACTAATCAAAGGTTAATAAACCTTGCTATTATTGTAACTGCTATTTGGTTTACATGGTTTGCACAAAATACATTTGATGAATATACAATTAGAATTATTAATAACGTTGCTATTTTTATAATCTTAGCTGTTTCATATAATCTTATTAATGGTATTACTGGTCAATTCTCACTTGAACCAAATGGATTTGTTGCTATTGGTGCTTACGTTACTGCAATTTTAATTGTTGATGCTGATACTATGCTTTATCAATATGATATTGAAGATCCATCTGCTTGGGTTTTAGCAATGCAAGCAGAGTTTGCTTGGGCCTTATTATTTGCAGGAATTATTTCTGCACTAGTTGCCTTATCTTTATCTTTCCCTGTATTTAGAGTACGTGGAGATTATCTTGCAATTGTAACTTTAGGGTTTGGTTTTATTATTAAAATTTTAGCTATTAATAATCCTCAAATTACAAATGGTTCTCTTGGAATTAATGATATTCCTGAATATTCAAATCTTTATTGGACTGGTGGTATTGCTATATTTACAGTTCTTGCTATTTTAAATATTATTTATTCTAAATATGGTCGTGCGATGAAAGCAGTACGTGATGATGAAGATGCAGCGACTGCTATGGGTGTTAATACATTTAAGATTAAAACTTATGCATTTACAACTTCAGCATTCTTTGAAGGTGTTGGTGGAGGATTATTAGCTTCTTTATTAACAAGTATTAGTCCAGATTTATTTACATTCTTCTTAACATTCCAATTATTAATTATCATCGTATTAGGTGGTTTAGGAAGTACAACGGGTGCTATTTTAGGAACTATTTTTGTAATGGCAGGATTAGAATATATGAGATTCTTAGATGAACCAATGAGTTTTATGGGAATAGAAACTGATGGAACTCCTGGTATGAGAATGGTTGTATTCTCACTTATTTTAATTTTAGTAATGCTTTTTGCAAGAGAAGGTTTAGTTGGTAAAAAAGAACTAAAAGATTTCTTCAAAAAGAAAAAGGCTGGTAAATGATTTTAGAAGTTTGTAATGTAACTAAAAAATTTGGTGGTGTTACAGCCATCAAAGATACTTCTTTTAGCGTTCAAGCAAAAGAGATTTACGGATTAATTGGTCCAAATGGTGCAGGTAAAACAACAATGTTTAATATCATCACTGGGAACTATGAACCAACAGAGGGTGATATTAAATTTCATGGACAAAAAATAAATGGTATTAAACCATATAAAATTGTTCATAGAGGAATAGCAAGAACTTTTCAAAATATTAGATTATTTACTTCAATGACTGTAATGGATAATGTTTTAATTGGATTTGATTATCAAGCAACTTATACATATTTTGAAGCTATCTTTAGACTTCCTAGATTCTTTAAAGAAGAAAGAAGAGTTAGAAAAAGAGCAATAGAGATTATGGAAGTTTTAGATATTGCCCAATATGCAGATGAACTTGCAACTTCACTTTCTTATGGTCAACAAAGAAAAGTAGAAATAGCAAGAGCATTAGCTGCTAGTCCTCAGCTACTACTTTTAGATGAACCAGCAGCTGGTATGAACCCACAAGAAACACATGAATTAGCAGAGCTTTTCTTTAAGATTAGAGATGAGTTTGATATTACAATTTTATTAATTGAACATGATATGAAGTTTGTAAATAAATTATGTGATAGAGTTATGGTTCTTGATTATGGAAAAACAATCTTTGAGGGTGATATCAAAGATGCAATTAAAGATGAAGAAGTAATTAAAGCTTACCTTGGAGATTTCAAACATGCTTAAAGTTAAAAATTTAGAAGTATTTTACGGACTTATAAAAGGTGTTAAAAACGTAAATTTTGAAGTTAAAGAAGGACAAATTGTTTCACTGATTGGTTCAAATGGTGCAGGAAAAACTTCCACTTTACAATCTATTGTAAATGATGTTAAGAAAAATGGTGAAATTACATTTAGAGATGAAGATATCTCTTCAATGAAAACTCATACAATTATTCAAAATGATATTGCATTAGTTCCTGAAGGACGACGATGTTTTCAAAATCTTACTATTGAAGAGAACCTTAGAATGGGTGCTTTTAATAATGATGATAAATATGAAGAATTACAAGAAGAGATGTTTAGACTATTTCCAAGACTAGTTGCAAAAAAAGGTCAATTAGCAGGAACTATGAGTGGAGGTGAGCAACAAATGCTTGCAATCGCAAGAGCTTTGATGTCAAGTCCAAAACTTCTTATGCTAGATGAACCATCACTTGGTTTGGCTCCAAAAATTATTGGAGAGTTATTTGAAACAATAGTTAGATTAAAAGAAGAAGGTATTACTATTTTATTAGTAGAACAAAATGCTTTTGCAGCTTTAGAAATATCTGACTATGCTTATGTTCTTGAAAATGGTGTAATCGCACTTGAAGGACTTGGAAGTGAACTTGCAAAATCAGATGAAATTAGAGCTAAATATTTAGGTGCTTAATAATAAGAATAAAAAAATAGGAGTTAATATATGTTATTAATGCAATTAGAAGCAAGAGAAAAATTTTCATTTTTACAATTAGCTCACTATTTAGCAAGAATTGATAATAGTTATGGAGAAAGAGAAGATGAAGTGATTTCATCTTATTGTACTGAAATGGGAATTGAAAATATTGATTCTTTTGATATTGATAATTTTTGTTTAGAAGAAAATTTAAATAATTATAAATCACAAAGAAGTCAAAGAATTATTCTTTTAGAATTGATGATATTAATTCACATTGATAATGATTTTCATGTTAATGAAAAAGATTTAATAAAAAAAATAACAGAAAAATTTGGTTTTGATTTAAAAGATATTGATGATTATTCGCAGTGGGGAAAATCTGTTGCAATGCTTTATCAAGTAGCAAATATTTTCATAAATGAAGAGAATTAGTAAAATAACTATTATTTAAATTTTTTTACTAGGAAAATTTAGGTAGAATGCGATTATGGAAATAATAGAAACATTAAATACTAAAATTGATAAACTATTACATGATTATGAAAGATTAAAGCTAGAGAATCAGTCTTTAAAGCAGGAGCTTGAGTCTTTACAAAATGATAATGATGAATTATCTAGAAATAATCAAGATATGTTTCTACGAATAGATAGTACTCTTACATTAATAAAGGCTCAAAAAGGTGAATAAAGATATTACTTTTCATATTAACAATATGGCTTATACTATAAATGTAACTCCTGATATGGAAAAAGAACTTACAAAATATTTAGATTTAAATAAAAACAATGATACAAAAGATTTATTAGCTGCATATATTAGAATAACTCAAGAATACTCAACATTTAAAAATGATGTAGATCAGATTTCAACAAAATTAGCAAGATTTTAATGACAAAAGCTTTTAGCTTATTAGAATTATTAATTGTTATTGCAACAATTTTAATAGTTTTAACATTTGCAATTCCAAAGTTTAGTAATATTACAAGTACTTCTAAAATCACTGAACTTAAATCAAATCTTGCAATTATAAGAAATGGTATAAATAAGTTTAAAACAAATCAAATATTATTAGCAGAAGATTCTAATATTCTTAGTTTAGACTCTGCTTTAGTTGATAAAAAAAATGAGCCTTTATTTACAAAAGTAATAGATTTTTCTCTTCTTTCAACAACAAGTAGTTTAAATGAACTTGGTAAATGGATAAAGACTTCATTAACTACTTATGAATATATAATTAGCTCTAGTAAAAAAGTAGTGTTTACCTTAGAAGATAACTCATTTAAGTGTAAAAGTAGTTTTGAAATATGTAAGGAAATAGAATAGTGTTTTATTATGAAGTAGCCTTATTAAAATCCCCTCTTAATCCTCTTACATACCAAAGTGAAAAAGAGATTCAAGTAGGTACAAAAGTTGCTGTAAAACTACGTAATAGAAAAGCTTTAAGTGATGCTGTTGTTGTAAAAGTTGTAGAAAAACCAGAGTTTAAATGTGTAAGTATTGATGAAGTGTCATGTGAATACTATGATACTCAAATGCTTGAAACTGCAAAGTTTGTATCTCAATACTATGTTTGTTCTTTAGGTGAAGCATTAAGTGTTTATATACCTTTTAATAAAGATATAAAGATATTAGATGAAAAGCAGACTTTTGATTGTCAAATATTTTTATCTCGTGAGCAAACTAAAGCTTATGATTTTTTAAACGAAAAAAAACAAGCACTACTTTTTGCAAATACAGGTTCTGGAAAAACTGAGATTTATATTAAAATAATAGAAAAACATTTAAATGAAAATAAACAAGCAATTTTATTAATGCCTGAAATTTCACTAACTCCTCAAATGCAAAAAAGACTTGAAAAAGTTTTTGATAAAAGCGTTGCTATTTGGCACTCAAAAATCACAAAAAAGAAAAAAACAGAAATACTTCAAGGTTTACAAGAAGGAAGTATAAAGTTAATAGCAGGTGCTAGGTCTGCTTTATTCTTGCCATATTCTAACTTAGGCGTAATAGTTGTAGATGAAGAGCATGATGAGTCTTATAAAAGTGATTCAAAGCCAAGATTTCATACAAAAGATTTAAGTATATATATGGCTAAAAAGTTTGATATTCAACTTGTACTTGGAAGTGCAACAGTATCAACATCTTCTTTTCATAAGGTGCCATTTATAAGGCTTACTCAAACTTATCATGATACAAGTAAAAAATACAAATTTGATGATAGTGATGCAAGTTTATCAATTCCAATATTAAATCAAATATCAAAAACTTTAGAATCAAAAAATCAAGTTATTATTTTTTTACCAACACGTGCAAATTTTAAATATCAAATATGTACATCTTGTGGTAAATCAGTTGAGTGTCCATATTGTTCTGTTTCTATGAGTTTACATAAAAATGATTTAGCTTTAAAATGCCATTATTGTGGGTATGCAGAAAAAATCCCTGAATTTTGTCCTAGCTGTAAAACAGGAGTTATTCATAACTTGCGAGTTGGAACTGCTCAAATTGAAGAAGAATTAAATGAAATTTTTAAAGACAAAGTAATTAAGCGATTTGATAGAGATAAGGTAAAAACAAATACGCAGTTAAAAACTATATTAAATGAGTTTAATAAAGGCGATATTGATATCTTAGTTGGAACACAAATGCTTTCAAAAGGACATGATTATCATAATGTAAAATTAGCTGTTGTACTTGGAATTGATTCACTCTTAAATATGAATTCATATAAAGCAAGAGAGCGAGCCTTATCTTTACTTATTCAAATATCAGGAAGAAGTGGAAGAAAAGGTGAGGGTGAAGTAATCATCCAAACTAAGAATGAAGATTTTTTTGACTTTTATTTAAATGAATCGAATTATGAAGAGTTTTTAGAAACAGAACTAAAGTTTAGAGAAGGACTTTATCCACCATATTTAAAAATGGCAAAAGTTATATTTGCACATACAAATGGTCTAAAAGTAAAAGATGAACTTGATTTTTATGTAAAAAAATTAAAAGAAAATAAAGATATTGAAGTAGTAGGATTTGGACAATCACCAATTTTTAAAATGGCAAATAAGTTTAGATATGAAATTATTTTACGTTCTTCAAATGTAAAAGCACTACTTACTTCACTTCATTCAATTACTTCACCTATGGCTTCTATTGATATGGATACTATTTATTAAGGAAGCATAGATGCTTAACTATCTTATAATATTTCTAATAATACTTTTTTGTACCTACGAGCTACTACCAAAAAACATACTTGATTTTGCTTTAAAGACTATCAAGAAACTTGGCTCTTTTTATGAAAAGCTTGATTCTAAAATACAACTAGAAAATATAGACTTTTCAAAAATACCAAAACAAAAAATAAAAACTACTAAAATCAAAAAGATTTCAAATTGGTTTTTTAGAGCTATATTTTTATCATTAGCTTTTATAGTTATTGTTTTTTGGGACATATTTTGGCATTTACTATTTAAAAGACTTTTTGAGTTTTTAAGAGCTTTAAAAATATATGAAAAGTTTAAAATATATATAAACCAAAAAGCAAATAAATACTTTGTACTATTTATCTTTATTAGTCTATTTTTAATTATGGAATATTTTGGAATCTACTCAGGAATATTAGCTGTTCAAGGTGAAGTGTTACTTGCAATTTTATTTTATATAGCAAAGTTTTTAATGGTATTTCCTGTAAAGATTTTATACCAAGAAGGACATGATAAACTTGTAAAAATCACTTGGTTTAATAGAAGAAAAGAACTTTTTGTATCTGCTTTATTATGGTTTGAAAGTACTTCAAGTTTTAAGAAAGCTAAAGAACTTTTTCATAAACTAAAACTTTTTATCTCTAAAATAAAAAAGAGCTTTAAGAAGAACAGACAGTATAGGTTTATATTCCAGTTTAAAGCATATAAAAGACTTCTTCGAATAAGAAAGAATCAAACAAGAAAAAATGTTTAAGAAAATGCTTTATTATTCTTCTCTTTTAGCTTTTGTATTTTGCATACTTTTTTTAATGTTTACTGTAGAAACGCTTTAGAAATGTTATATATTTGCTTATGAAATGTTAATACTTAGAATTTTTATACTTTAATACTCTTATTCACTCACCTTTTATTAGCAAATATATTACTATAACTCTGATAATCTTTTTCTTTCCTTCATAATTTCTTTAACTAAACTCTCATCAATAAATACTTCAAAGTTTTCAGTATTTGTAACAACTACTAGCTTTAAATCTTTTATACTATATCCTTGTATAGCTTTGGTAATTGACTCTAACCAATTAGCTTCACCGTTAAATTCTATTGTAATAGTTGCATCATCACCTTCTTGTAAGGTTAAAGGTACTTTATCAGCAATTGATCCATTTGTATTTTGAAAAAATTCTTGTTTATTCTTACCTCTTTTTATCTTCCAACCAATACTATTTATTTTTGCAATTTTATTTCCTATATTAACTATTGATATATAGCATAATGATGGATTACCATTTCTTGTTGAATCAATAAGTACTCTAGCGCTAGCACTTACATTAAGCTTTACTTTATTTGAGTTATTAGCAATCCATAATGAAGTAATTACTGCTCCTACTGTTCCTATACTTGCTATCCATGTTCCTACTACATCCACAATTTGTAACGTTGTTGCTTCCATTTTATACCTTTATTAATATACCTTTTACTTTTCCTATTATAACAAACTCTTTTAACTCTATATCATTATAT
>NZ_WFKJ01000067.1 GCF_009208075.1 Poseidonibacter ostreae
TTCTTGTATCTTCTAAATAACTTGTCATCTCTTTTGTTAATATTTCAATTTTATTCCAATCCTCACTATTATTTATCATGAGAGTTGAAAGTTCTATAGTTTTGCTAAAATACTTAATAAAAATAGTCTGCATTTTAAATATAGTTTTTTCATCTATATCTAACTTGCTTAAATCTTTAAAGTTTTTTTCTATTTTTTCTTTATATTCTTTAGTATTATTTAGCCATGTTTGTTCATTTGCAACTACTGCATCTTCTGTTAGTTTTATAATATTATCTAACAATATTCTATTTTCATTTGCAATATTTAAAATAGGAAAATGCTTTTGATATATAGACTCAATATACTCTTTTCCCTCTATTTGTTGAAAATAAATATTTATGATAAATAAAGCAAATAAAGCGACAGCTAAAAGGGGAGCTATAAGCATCTTATAAAAAATTGAGATTTTAAAAGGCATTATCTTATCTCCATAATTATTTTTAAATTATCATTCATATGTGAAGTTGGGATATAAGATATTGCATTTTTATTATTTTGTACAAAAGATATTAACTCTTCTATAGATTTAAGTTTTTTTGGAGGTTGCCCTCTTCCTGTAAATATCATTTTCGCCCAATACTTCTTTAGCTGTTTTTCATTTTTATTACATACTATTTTATAAAATTCTGATTGATATTTTTTATTTATATATTCAAGAGTTAATGATTTATCACCATTTGGAAGTTTTTTTGTTTTTGATAAAAATATCTTTGATAACTCTTTTTTACTTATATTTTCTATACTTGAATCTTTTGAAACAATTACAGCTAAACTACTTGCATTAAGATTTATACTAAAAAAAAGGAACATGAAAAATTTAAAATACAAAGTTTATACTTCCTATAAAAGTGTCATTTGAGTTTCTTTTATCCTCTGAATCTATATATTTTAAAAACTCTTTTTCATGGGTAAAACTAGTTTTAAAAACTATATTTTCACTATAATCATATTTTAATCCTAAAGAGTATTTTTCAATATTCATTTTATCTGTTATAACTCTTCTTAGATCAGGCGAAGTATTTGAATTATTTTTAAAATTTAGAATTTCATTTGAGTATAAAATATATGGAGTAAAATCCTCAAAACTATATTCAAGAGAAGTATAATACTTTATATCTTCTGGAAATACATTTGTTAAATTTGTTTTTATTAAACCTGACTTTAAAGTATAATTATCAAGATAAATTTCTGATTCTAAAGCATACATACTAAAATCAACATTTGAATCAATAATATCACTATTGTTTCTTGTAACAATAGTTGAATCTGCTTGTAAATAACCAATATTTAATAAAAAATTATTGTGTGTAGTTTTTAATGTAAGTCCAACTAAATTATCTACATCGCCCTCTCTAGTATTTCCTCTTCCATCACTAAGTTCATTTTCAGATTTTCCATAAGATACTTGTGCTAAAAAATCAAAATCTTTATATGAAAAATTCTTTAAAAGCTCTATACCTTTAAAGTCATCACAACCAAATACTCCATAAAAACTAAGAGGAGTTTTTGTCCAAGTATATGTATATCCAATATCACCTGTTTCAGAAGATTTGAAAACAGGAAATTGAAGAGCCCCAGCTCTTAGTGTAATGTCATTTTTAAAATAGTAATCTATATACAACCATTTTAATTCGCTATCATAATCACTTAAAGAGTTTGATTCTCTTCCTTGTGAATTCAATCCTTCCTTTAGGTGTATTTGTCCTGTTATAGATATATTATCACTTATTTGATATCGACCTTGAAGTCCTCCTGAAAAATCCAATTTATCTTTATTTTTAAGCTTAGATTTGTTCATACTAATATTTCCATATCCATCTAATCTAAAAGAATCACTAAGCTGTTCTGCCTTTAAAAAAATGAAAGAAAATAGTAAAAATATGATTATTTTAAAGAAGCTATCTAGCATTACTTATCCTATATTTATAATAAGTAAATAGTATCTAAACAGATTAAACAGAAAGTAACAATTTTAGTAAAATTATAAATAGCTCCAAAGAGCTATTAAGTTTTTATGTTTAAGAAGAACAAGAAAGTTTTATGTTTGCAAACTCCATTGGCGTAGGCTTTGAATATCTATCAAATTCTTCATGTTCATCAAATGGATTTTGAGCAATTTTTAATAAATCATTTACTAAAGAATAATCACCTTCATGAGCTAATTCTATAGCTTCTTGAAGCATATAATTTTTGATTATATATTTAGGATTAACTTCTTTCATAATTTCAATTCTTTGCTCAAAATTATTTTCTTGTTTTTCACAAACTACTTTATAAGAATCAAACCAATCTTTAAGTGGCTCTTGAAAAACTGAAATATCTAAAATTGAAGATAAATCATCAAAAGAGTTTATAGAACTTAGTCTATGAAAAAATACATTATAATCTATTTTAGAACTCTCTAATGCACCTAAAAGTTCAAGTATTAAATCTAAATTACTACTACCACTTTTAGCTGCATTTAAACCTAATTTTTGATTCATTAGTTCTAAATATACGTTTTCATGTTGTGGTAAAAATGTTTTCATATACTCAAGTAATTTCTCTTCATCACAAATCTCTTTTAATGCATTTGCTAAAACTATTAAATTCCATCTTGCAACATATGGCTGGTTATTATAAGAGTATCGTCCTTCTGCATCTGTATGATTACAAATAGAGTTTTTATCAAAATAATCCATAAATGCAAATGGGCCATAATCAATGGTAAGACCTGCCATTGAGAAGTTATCTGTATTCATAACTCCATGCATAAATCCATATGCTTGCCACTTTGCTAACATTGAAGCTGTTTTATCAACAAGTGAATAAAACATTTTCTCATATTTTTTATCTACATCTTTTAAGTGTGGATAGTTTTGCTCTATTACATAATCTGCAAGTTTTATTAAATTTTCTTTTGAGTTTTGAGTATTTGCAAAAAATTCAAAGGTACCTATTCTTATCCAAGAAGGCGACATTCTCATTACAATTGAGCAAGACTCTTTTTCCCATTCTCTGTGAGCAAATGTATCTGAATCAATAATAGCTAAAGCTCTTGTAGTTGGAATATTTAAAGCGTGCATTGCTTCACTCATAATATATTCTCTAATGGAAGATCGTAAAACTGCTCTACCATCACCTTGTCTTGAATACTTAGTTGGACCTGAACCTTTTGTTTGCAGCTGCCAAGAGTTAATTTTTCCTAAATTTATAGCCCGTCCATCTCCTAATTGTGGTACAAAATATCCAAACTGGTGACCTGCGTAAACCATAGAGAAACTATCTTGATTTTCTAAGGATTTAACACCATTCATAAACTCTAAAAACTCTTTCGATTCGCACTCAGTATAATCTAAATCTATTAAATCACAAGCTTGCTTATTGAAAGATACAAGCTTTGGATTTTTTAAAGGTGTTGCTTTTAATTTTTCATATAATTTTGTATCCATATGGAAATAATCCATATCAACTTTTAAGTCATTTAATTTCATAATCTTTTCTCTTTTAATAAAATATTTAATTGTAAAATCAAGATATCAAAACTATTTATAAAATAAGATAAAAATTGTCTTATTTAGACTTTTATCTATATTCTAAACAAAGACTACACATAGAAAAACTATAATTTGTCAAATAAAAAGGATTGATAAAATGAAAAAATTACTTCTATTTTTATCTCTTGGTTTTTCATCATTATTTGCTTTTGAGCATTTAACTCTTGAAAACATTGAAGATAAACTTAAAAATAAAAATGTAATTATTGATTTTTATGCTACTTGGTGAGGGTCTTGTAAGGTTTTAGGTAAAAACTTGACAAAATATAATACAAGCAAACAAGATAACGTAGAGATTTATAAACTAAATATTCAAGAGCAAGAACTTTTAACAGCTCAATACCAAATTAAAGGTGTTCCAACTTTAATTTACTTAGAAAATGGAAAAATTGTTGGTAAGCAACTTGGAGTTCGAAGTGTAGAACAATTAAAAAATTATGAAAAAGAGTATTTTTCAAACTCTTCTGTTAAATAGAAACCTAAGCTCTTAGGTTTCTATTGGCAATATTTTCAATTAAAACTGTAGCATAAGAGCCTTTTGGCAAAGTAAATTTTACTTTACACTTACTACTGTTTTTATCATAGTTTAGACTTATATTTGTAGGATAAACAATCGCATCCCTTCTATAACCTTTTTCTTGAATATATGTATCATCATATTTTTCTTCAATTTCTCTTGCATTTTTAATACTTCTAAAAGCTTTATTTCCAGGTAATAATCCAGTAGGAACTATTTTTTTATTATTAAAATCATTTAACATTTGAGGTGTTAAATTTTTTGGAGTAAAAAATTCATCACTTCTATATTCTCTAAATACATCACCATCCATTGGAACAAATGTATCTTCGCTTAAACTTAATCTTTCAACTAACCACTTATTAAAAAAATCACTTTGATAAGCAGATACTAACATCTTAGATATTTTTCTATCTTTGATTTGATAATCTTCATAAATATATTTTCTTGCTTTTTCTAAGTTTTCTTTTCCATCACGACCGAATCTTTGGTAACCAAAATAGTTTGGCATACCAACGATTGAAATCTCTTTTAAAAGTTTTTCAATTTTTCCAACATCTTCCATCTTAACTTCATGAAGATTTATTTCAAAAGAGTTTCCAATTAAATCTCCAATATTTAGCTTTGTTCCATGAAGTGTAGTTTCAAGTATTTTAATTTTATTGTGTCTAAATTGTTTTAAATCTTTTGAATATTTTTTTGGAATTGATATATATTGAGTTGTTGTTGCATTTTTATCTTTAAGTCCTGCATAACCTAATTCATTTTCATAAATTCTAAGACCTTTTGCTAAACTCTCTAATAAATCCCAAGTTCCTAATTTTGTTTTTTTAATCTTTGCAATTATAAAATTACCACGACCTTTAAACTTAATTGGAACTTCTTCAACAATAAAATCATCAACGTTTTGATAGAATTTAAAATCTAATTTTTCGTGCTTTTGTAGGAACTCTCTTTTAATCATAAGTTATATCTTTGTATTTATTTTTTGCAATTATAGTCTAAGTTTTATTTACTTTTCATTGCTTTAAATACTTAGCCTTAAATCTAAAAATTCATACCAATCTTAAAATAAGCGCTTATACAATAAAATGGCGCATAATATAAAGGGAATAAATATATGAATAACAATACAGAAGCAATCAAAGCTAATAGACCAGAAATAATAACAACAGATATTGAAGCAATAAGTTTCTACCGTAAAATGGATACAGCTGCAACTGTTATTGATATAATTGCAGGTAAATATGTAATTGTTGAAGAGTACTATAGCAATGGTTTAGAAGTTCTTGCAGAACTTAAAAAAAATCTTCTAAAGACATATACAGATAAAAGTTTTAAAGGTCAAAGAGAATATCGTTCTGCTTTTAGAGAAGCTTCACATAGATTACTAATAAAAGTAATAGATAATAAATTACCTTTAAAAAAAGCTCCAAATATTGGCTGGTTAGAAATTTTATATCCAGAAGTAAAAGATTTTTATATCTCTTATCCAGATGTTCAAGGAATGAATAGCTCATGGCAATGGTATAAAAAAGGTATTGAGATTAAGACATTAGATTTAAATATCTATCCTTACTATGGTACATATTTCCCTACAAGATTTGATCATTTAAAACTATTTGATAAATGGTTAAAAAAATATGATGGCTCAAAAGAAAAAGCAATTGAAATTGGAGTGGGAAGTGGAGTTTTATCTTTTCAATTAATCCAAAATGGTTTTAATAATATTACAGCAACGGATACAAATAAAAATGCAATTATTGGTGTAAAAGAAGAGTGTCAAAGATTAGGCTTTGAAGATAAAATAAGTTTAAATCATGGAGATTTATTTGAAAATTGTGAAGAAAAAGCTGATGTAATAGTTTTTAATCCACCATGGTTAAAAGCAAAGCATAAACTTGAAGAGGGAATTGATAAAGCTATGTATTATGAAGATGAACTTTTTCCAAGATTCTTCGAACAAGCAAAACAGCACTTGAAAGAAGATGGGAAAATAGTATTAATCTTCTCAAACCTTTCAGAAGTTGTAGATGAGCAAAGTTCTCATCCAATAATAGATGAGCTTAGAAACAATAATCGATTTAGAAAAGACTTACATTTAAGACGAGATGTAAGAGCATCATCTAGAAGAACAAAAAGAACAGATGAAAGAGCAAATGAAAAAGTTGAGTTATGGGTATTAGCAAATAAGAAAGAGAAATAATTACCTTTTTAAAAGAGAAGTATAATACTTATCTAAGCATTAAATACTTATAATAAGAACTATACTTCTTAAAAAAAGGATATTTTTTGAAACTAGAAGACTTAGGTTCGAAACTAAAAGAATTAAGAAAAGAAAAAAATTTAACTCAAGAACAATTAGAAGAATATTCTAGTATCACTAAAAAAACAATATCTAAAATGGAAAATGGTTTTAATGATGAAGTTGGAATAAAAAAAGTAGAAACTATTCTTGATTTATTAGGTTATGAGTTTAGCATACGATTAAAAAATCGTCCTAGAACACTAGAAGAACTCCAAGAGGAGTTAGAAAATGAATAACAATAAATTAAAAGTATTTACAAATAAAATACTAGCAGGTAATCTTTACAAAGAAAATGATACTTATATATTTAACTACAATGAAAATACAAAAGATTTAGTATCTCTTACTATGCCAATTCGTGCAAACTCTTGGACTTCAAAAAAACTTCACCCTATTTTCCAAATGAATCTTCCAGAAGGTGCACTAAAAGAAGTAATCAAAAATCATTTTGCAAAAATCAAAAAAATGGATGATTTAGGTTTTTTAGAACTAATAGGCCCTTATGTTTTAGGTAGAGTTAAATATAAAGAAATAGTTGAAGATTATGAACAAGTGAATATCCACAATTAGCCTAAATGAATACTTTTGTATGAGAGCTATTAAAAACGCAGGATTAGAAACAGAAGACTTTTATCTTTCAGATGATTTATCAATGTTTATAATGAAAAGATTTGATGTAAAAGAAGATAACACTTATTTAGGTTTTGAAGATATGTGCGTATTAACAGGACGAGGGACAGATGATAAATACAATGGTTCTTATGAAGAGATAGTAAGAGTTATAAAAGAAATTATTCCAATACAAAATAGAAAAAAAACTCTAAAAGATTTCTTCAAAGCAATAGTAATGAATCACCTTTTACAAAATGGGGATGGGCATCTTAAAAACTACGGAATCATTTATGATAAAGATTTTGAAGATGCAAAATTTACTCCAATATATGATGTAATTACAACAACTATTTACATCAAAAATGATATTCCAGCACTAAGAATATCAGATGGGAAACTTTGGTGGAAAGAAAAAACTTATAAATCTTTTGCAAAGAATTCTTGTATGATAAATAGTAAAGAATATCTTGAAATAATTAGTGACTGTATAAATGCAATAGATAAAACTAAAGAAGAAATAAATAAGTATAAAACTAAAAATAACGAGGTTCTTCTATTTTTAGAAAAATTAAAAGATATATGGAAAAATAAAATATAAGGATTTTTATGGATATGCAAAATATAGAAAAAATCATAAAAGATTTTTCGAAACAAAGAGATTGGGATAAGTTTCACAATCCAAAAAATATTTCTATGGCATTAAATGTTGAAGCTTCAGAACTTTTAGAAATATTTCAGTGGCTAGATTTTGAACAAGCAGCAAACTTAAATAAAGACAAACATCAACACGCAAAAGAAGAAATAGCTGATATTGCAGTTTATTTAATAAGAATGTGCATGAGTTTAAATATAAACTTAGAAGATGCTATAAAAGAAAAAATGAAAATAAATGAACTTAAATACCCTCTGCTAGATGAAAATGGAGAAAAAATCAGTTATGGGAAGAAGAAGTAACTAAAGTTTTATATTCAAATCATTGTCTAAAGCTTTTTGAACTAATAAATCTGCAACTTCATGCTGAGCTAGAACAAAAGACTTTATAGCTAAATCCCTTAAGCTCTTTTTTTCTGCTACAGTATCTACATTCACAATAATATTGATATCTTCTTTAAATGATAAAAGTGATTCACAAATAAGTCGTTTACGAGTAAGATTACGAACAGTAACTATAATACTTGATGCTTCATCTACTTTTAGAGACTCTAAAACAGGAGATTTATTTAAATGTCCAAAATAGGCTTTATACCCTCTTTTTTGTGCTAATAACACATGTCTTAAATCATCAGATATGATTACAAACTCTTCTTTTTTCTCTTCTAACTGTTTTGCTACTATTCTTCCAAGAGTAGAATATCCACAAAGAATGATATGATTTTTAGCATTAATAGGTGTGATTTTATCCGACTCAAAGAACTCTACAACAAAAAATGAAGCAAGTTTATATATATTATTCACAATAAAAGGTGTAATAATCATTGAAAGCACTGTAACTAAAATAAGAAACTTACTTAATTCATCTGATAAAAGAGTATTACTTGAAGCTAAAGCAAATACAGCAAAAGAGAATTCACCAACTTGAGATAAGGCAAATGCAGCTTTAATTGAATCACTTTTATTAGCTTTTCTTTTAATTATAAAATATATTACTAGTGCTTTTATTATCATTACTGATAACAATATTGCAAAAATATAATGAAGATTATAAATAAAATATGTAATGTCAATCTTTGTTCCAACAGAAAAGAAAAAAGTACCTAAAAGTAAATCTTTGTAAGATGAAATATCTGATTCGACTTTTACATGATAATTAGTTTCTGCAATAATCATTCCTGCAATAAAAGCACCTAAAGAGTAAGTAAAACCAATTTCATGTGCTAATAAAGAGGTACCTATAACAATAGAGAAAACCGAACCTAAAAAAAGTTCTTCTAATTTAGCTTTTGTGGCAAAATATAAAAGCCAATTTACAATTTTTTTACCTATTGTAAACATAAATAATATGATTCCAGCTGCAGCAACTGATGTTTGAAGTAAAATCTCAGGAATTGAAAGGGTAGAATTAGATAAAAAACCAATAAGTAACAGTATTGGTATTACTGCTAAATCTTGAAAAATTAAAATAGCAGTTGACTTTTCTCCATAAGGCGTATAAATATCTTTTGACTGCTTTAAATAAGTTAATACTACAGCAGTTGAAGAGAGTGAAAAAGCAAGTGAAATAATAATAGAGGATGTAATATCAATTAAAAATACATAATGTGAAAGCATAAAGATAATAATTGTACTAAGACCTACTTGCAAAGAGCCATTTAAAAATAGAATCTCTTTCATTTTTTTTAACTTAGATATTGACATTTCAAGACCAATTGTAAACATTAAAAAAACGATTCCAAACTCTGCTATTAATTCAAGGGCGTGTAGATTATTTTGATTATTAAAGTTAAAGATATTACTTAAAATAGTACCTGTTATTATATAACCTATGATATGTGAAATACCCCATTTTTTTAAAAAGATATTTAAAATAGTTGCCAGTGATAAAGATATAAAAATAATTACTAATATTGATTCCATTGAAGCATTTTACCAAAAAAAATAATATATATGCTTTTTTATAATGTATAGAAGGTAAACAAAAAGAATTAGGAAATGTCTTGTTTATTGAGATTTAAAGCACTTAAAATATATTAATTAAAACCTTTACCTTTTAGAATATTCTCCAAAATCTACAGGTT
>NZ_WFKJ01000068.1 GCF_009208075.1 Poseidonibacter ostreae
ATATAAGTAAGAACTCTTGCTAATTCACCTTTTGTATTAGGCATACTAACTACCATTTTGTATTGATACAAGGTATCTTTTGTCCATTTACAAAATAGCATCTGGTGTTTTGTTTTTATCTTGTCATAAGCTTTATCACACATTTTATGATGAACAATCGCTTCATTTCCATTTCTAAATGCCACCATATCATCACCAAATTTAGGATGACAACAGTGGTCAAATGATACAGAATTTATACTAAAATTTGAATATATTAGGATGTTATCAAATTTAAATTCTTTAACTTTAGAAGTTAAGATTTTAAATCTTGTCATAATTCCTCTGTCTTTTATGATTTTTTTCTCTATAGTTTGCTTTGCATTTTTAAAATAATCTAGAACTTCAGAGATCTTATGTGGCATATCAATTTCATATTTTTTTGATACTTCAACATTATATCTTGAAAAAACAGTATCAATTATATTTCTTCCATACATTTCATCAATCTCTTTTTGTCTATGTGCACATAAAAGTTTGATTTGTTTTTTTGCTCTTGATGTTTGTACCATATCAACCCAAGAACATCTAGCTATTGCTAAATCCCCTGTTTCAATATTTACAATGTCAGTACTTTTAAGCTCTGTTAACAAAGGTTTTCTTATTTTATTAATAAAACAAGAAGTTGCATGTTTACCAACATCACTATGAACTGCAAATGCAAAATCATAAGCCGTTGAACCTAAAGGAAGATTATATATAGCACCTTTTGGAGAATAAACTACTATCTCTTCTGTATATAAGTTATCTTTTGTTTCTTGGTAAAATTCTTCAACATTTTCATTTGAAAATTCTAAAGATTTTAGCCAGTTTAAGTTTGTAGTTTGTTTTGCACCTGATTTATATTTCCAGTGTGCAGCAATACCAAATTCTGCTACTTCATTCATTTCAAATGAACGTATTTGAATCTCATAAATTTTAGAATTATAAAATACAGTTGTATGTATTGTTTGGTAACCATTCTCTTTAGGAGTTGCAATATAATCTTTAAATCTAGAAATTAAAGGTTTATATTCTATATGAATAGAGCCTAAAATTTTATAACAATCTATATCATCATCAACTAAAATTCTAATAGCAAAAAGATCAAGCACTTCATCAATAGAAATACCTTTCCTTTGCATTTTTAAGTAAATAGAATAATGATGCTTAATTCTACTATAGATTTTAATTTTATTTAAATCAAACCCATTTTTCTCTAATAGCTTTTTTGTTGTAGATATAAAACTATTAAAAGTAAGCTGCATGGTATGCTGTTCTTCTTTTAAGAAATCATCAATTTTTTTATACTCTTTTGGATAAATATAATAAAAAGCTAAATCTTCTAGAGCATTTTTTAAAGTAGAAATACCTAATCTATTTGCAATTGGTACATAAACAACAAGTGTTTCTTCTGCTATTCTTCTTTGTTTATTAGCTGGAAGTGCATCTAAAGTTAGCATATTATGTAATCTATCACATAGTTTCACTATTAATACTCTTACATCATCAATTGATGCAATTAGCATTTTTCTAAATGTAAGTGCTGATGAAATTAGTTTTGAATCACTTGTATTATCAGATGCAACAAATTCTGTTTCTCTTATTTCAACAATTTTAGTAAGACCATCCACCATATGGGCAATATCATTTCCCCATCTATCTTTTACATAATCAAGAGAAAAATTTGTATCTTCTACAACATCATGAAGTAGGGCTGTTGCAATAATTGATTCTTCATTAGAAAAGTGAGCAGTAATACTTGCAACTAATATTGGATGAACACAATATGGCTCGCCACTTTTTCTATATTGGCCTTGATGTGCTTCAATAATAAAATCAATTAAGTCTTTAAGTTTTGGAGTTAGTGTAGTTTGAGCTTCAAGCTCTTTGATAGCATCTTCAACAGTATTTACATGTTGAATTTTATTAATAAATGGATCCATAGTTTTTCAACAGGTTATAAAAGCTAAGCTTTTATAACTAATCTCTGTCTACTAAACCTTCAATTACTAATAAACCACTTGCAATTTCATCAATTGCAATATCAGTATATTTCATTTTTTGAGTGTTTTGCTCTAATAAAGGTTTAGCACCTTTACTTAATTCATCAGCTCTTTGACCAACAGCAATAGCTAAAATATATCTATCATTATCAACTTTTTTTAAAGCTTGTGACATTCTTTCTTCTAATCTCATATTATTTCCTTTTTATAAGTTCTATTTTACGATTGAACACTTACTTGTATCACCATTGATGATTTTAAGTAAATTTCCTTTTTCATTCATATTTGCTACAACGATTGGTAATTTATTATCTTTTGCTAAGGCAATTGCCGTATCATCCATAACTTTGATATGGTCTTCTAAAGCTTGATCATAAGTAATTGTATCAAGTTTAACTGCATCATCAAATTTCATTGGATCTTTATCATAAATTCCATCAACTTTTGTAGCTTTAATTAATAATGAAGCTCCAATTTCAGTAGCTCTTAGTGTTGCTGCTGTATCTGTAGTAAAGTATGGATTACCAGTTCCCGCAGAAAAAATTACAACTCTATTTTTTTCTAAATGTCTAGCTGCTTTTCTTACAATAAAAGGCTCAGCAATTTGTTCCATTTTAATAGCTGTTTGTAATCTTGCTTTTAAACCTTTGTGTTCTAATACTTCTTGCATTGCAATACCGTTAATAACAGTTCCAAGCATTCCCATATAGTCACCACTAGTTCTTTTTATAATACCATCAGCTGCTGCAGTAACACCTCTAATAATGTTTCCCCCACCAATCACGATACCAACTTGGACACCATTATCTACAAGTTCTTTAATCTCTTCAGCAATATAATCTAGTATTTTTGTATCAATACCATAACCCTCGTCACCAGCTAATGCTTCTCCAGAAAATTTTACAAGTACTCTTTTATCCATTTGTGTGTCCTTTATAGTTTTGCGATTTTATCTTATTTTTGTTTAATTTCTAATTAATATAAAATTAACTAAGAGCCCATTCGTAAAATGGGATAACATTTATTCTTAAATTTGGATGATTTATCTTCTCATCATTTGAAACAGTAATAATATTTAGCTCTTTTATTTCATGCTCTTCCATTATTTTATAAATCTTTTTTAGTGTAGCTTTTACTAAAAAAGTATTAAAAAATGGTATTCCTACAATTGCTAACTTCTTTGATTTAATATAAAAATCAATATTATCTAGATAATAAATCTCTTTGTATTTATCAACTAATTCCAAAAAAATCATATTTGCAAACTCATTTTTAAATTTTTTATTATGTGATATGGCATTTAAAAAAGAGTGGTTATATGAGTATATTTTTTTTGTAGCTTTTTCTTGATTATATTTTTGTAAAAAATAGATAGTTTTATTATTTTCAAGTTGTTTACAAGTTTCATAAAATTTATCTTTTGATATTTTTATTTTACTTTTCAAGCTTGAAAACAACTGATAAAGAGATTTCTTTTCATCAATATTTTCAAATAAAAGTTTTAATATTTCAAATTGTGTATCATTTAAGGCTTGAAGTTTTATTATTTCTTGCAGTCTTTGAACTTTTTTATGTTCATCTATGTTTATTACTTCTGGTAAGTTTCCATATTTAAAAAAGTTATTAAAACTTTGTGTAATATTTTGATGTCTAATATCTTGTAATAAATACTCTTCAAAATCCAAAGCACTAACTGTAACATTTTTAAAACCTCTTAGAACTTTTGGGATATTTGTAGAGATGATAATATTGTCACAATAAGGCAAGTTAAATTCAAAAGAAAAGTTTTCTAAGACTAAAACTTTAATCTCATTTTGCCTTAGAAAAACATCAAGATTATTTGATACTTCTTCAATATCATTTCTTGAATCTTTAAAATCAATATAAATATAATCTTTTGTTTTAAAATTTGATAAAAAATCGTAAATAAGATAACTCTTTCCAGTTTTACTAGCGCCTGTTATTATAGTTTTTGGATGAGTTATTCTTATTTTTCTTTCCATAAAATTAATTTTAGAAAAGTTTAGTTCATAGCAGTTTTCAAGTGTTTTCATTATCTACTATTTAGAGTTTGATAAAGATATGGCTTCTTTAATAGCATTTATATAACTTTTTAGGTTAACTTTTTCATTTTTATATGCAATATTAAAAGCAGTTCCATGATCAACAGATGTTCTAATAATTGGTAAATTTAAACTTACATTTATACTTTCATCAAAATATAATGCCTTTAAAGGTCCTAACCCTTGGTCATGATACATTGCTACAAAATATGTATAGTTTTTTCTTGACATTGGAGAAAATGCAATATCAGGAACTAAAGGTCCTATAAATATTTTCTTATCAAGTATTTTATTTGCATTTTTAATAGCTTTAAATATTTGAATTTCTTCATCTCCTAAAACGCCATTATCACTAGCATGAGGATTTAAACCTAAAACACCAATTTTATTTGATTTTACACTTTTTTGGAAATCAACTAAAAAAATTGTTAAATCATCTTCTGTGATTTTTTTAGGAACTTTTTTTAAAGGAATATGCTCAGTAAACAGGCCTACAAACATTTTTTTACAGCCAAGCATCATAATTGCATTTTTACCAAAATAGTCTCTTAAAACTTCGGTATGACCTTTATATGATATTTTTGCTTTGTTCCAAGCTTCTTTATTTATTGGAAGTGTACAAATAGCATCAACTTCTTTTTTATCTGCAAGTTTAATTGCATCCATAAATGAATCATATGAGTATTTACCAGACTTTTTACTTACAAGTCCTGGCTTTATATTAAACTCACCTTTAGTATTAAAAGTTTTAAAGTCTTTTGGAATATCTACTTTTAATTCCTTACAAGATGCTTCTAGCATTTGTTTATTTATACAATATATTGGTTTACATATTTTAGATATTTGAGCATGAGCTTTTAAAGCTATTTCAATTCCAATACCATTTAAGTCACCAATACTAACTGCTATTTTTGGTTTCATTTTGAACCTTTTAGATTAATTCTTTCATATCAATAATTGCTTTTTCTAAGCCTGTAAATACAGATCTTGCAATTATACTTTGTCCAATATTTAACTCGTCTATATATTTTATTGATGAGATTAATGTAACATTTTGATAATTTAGTCCATGTCCTGCTGCTACTTTTAGTTTTTGTTTATTAGCATATTTTGAAGCTTTTTTAATTTCACTTATTGATTTTTTTAGCTTCTTTTTTAATTCATCTCTTGGAAGTTCTAACTCTTTAATTATATGATGAGAATTATTTAAATTTGAATTTAACATGGCATAAATATTTGCAAAAGAACCTGTATGAAGTTCAATCCACTCAACATTTAAATGTGCTGATAGTTCAATTACTTCTTCATTTGGATCAATAAATAGTGAAACTTCAATTTCATTTTCATGAAGCTTTGTAATTACGTTTTGTAATTTTTCAAAGTTACTTTTAACATCTAATCCACCCTCTGTTGTAACTTCTTCTCTATTCTCAGGCACTAAAGTAACACGTGAGGGTTTCATTTTACAAACTATATCTACAATATCATTATTGATTGAACACTCTAGATTTACAGGAAGTGCAGATTGTTTACAAATTATTTTTGCATCATTATCATGGATATGTCTTCTATCTTCTCTTAAATGAATTGTAATTTGATCAGCACCTGAAAGTTTACAAATACCTAAAGCATCAACTGGATTAGGATCATTTATCTTTCTAGCTTCTCTTAAAACAGCAATATGGTCTATATTTACGCCTAGTAACAAATTAAATCCTTTAGTATTTAAAATTAAAAAATATTATATTAAGCTAGCTCTTTTAAAGTAGCAATATTTGCAGCTAGTTTATTATGTACTTCTAAGTACTCATCTTCAGGTTTAGAATCAGCAACAACTCCAGCTCCTGCTTGGAAAATAACTGTATCTTTCGTAAGCATTGTTGTTCTAATTGTAATTGCTGAATCCATATTTCCATCAAATCCAAAGTAAGCAATACTTCCAGAATAGAAGTTTCTTTTTATTCCTTCAAATTGTGCTATTAATTCCATGGCTCTTATTTTTGGAGCTCCTGTCATTGTTCCTGCTGTAAATGTTGCTGCAAATAAATCAAACATGTCATATTTATCATCAATCATTGCTTCAACATCAGATACTATATGCATTACATGTGAATATCTTTCTATTCTCATTAAATCTGTAACTTTTACAGTTCCTGGTTTTGCAACACGTCCTACATCATTACGTCCTAAATCAACAAGCATTAAGTGTTCAGCTCTTTCTTTTGCATCATTGATAAGTTCAATTTCCATTTCTATATCTTTAGATAAAGTTGAACCTCTTTTTCTTGTACCTGCAATGGGTCTTAAAAGTAAATGTCCATCTTCAAGTTTTATCATAACTTCTGGTGAAGACCCTGCAATTGAAAAGTTTTCAAACTCTAAAAAGAAAAGATACGGACTTGGATTTTTACTTCTTAGAGATCTGTAAAAACTAAAGTGATCAACTTTTGCTTTTTGAATAAATCTATTTGACATAAGTATTTGAAAAACATCTCCAGATTTAATCATTTCTTTTGATTTTGCAACCATTTCAAAGAATTTTTCTTTTGAAAAGTTAAACTTTCCTTCATCTAAAAGTATAGCTTTTTGAGGTGCTTTATAAGAGTAAGGAGTATATAAAGATTTTTCAATTTTATCCAACTCGTCTTTTTGTGATTCAACAGATGTTAGCATTACAAGCTTTGAAGTTTTATGTGCAAATCCTAAAATAATATTAGGTCTAATTAAATCTAAATCAGGAATATTTAATTGGTCTATTAAATTATTCATAGGTTCTTTTAGTTTTGGCTCAAACTCTTTTCCTATGTCATATCCAATATTTCCAATAAATCCATCAACTAAACCAATACCTAACTCTTTTGCTTTTTCTTTATAAACTTTTTTATCAAATTTTTTATAATATTCTTGCAAAAACTTTAAAGGATTAGAGTTTACTTCTTTAACTGTTCCAAATTCGTCTTTATGAAAACATACACCATTTTCATACCAAACTCGTTCACGTGCGCCAATGATTATAAAGGAATAATTTCCATCACTTGAATTGATCGTACTTTCAAAAAGAAAAGTTATTTCATCTTTATAAGATTCTTTTATTTTCTCATAAATTGAAACAGGTGTAAATTGGTCTAAAAAAAGTTCTTTACTATAAAAATTCATATATTCTCAACTTTAAAATTTAAGAATATAAGCACTTGATAAGTTAAGCTTTTTCTTAATGTTTTCTATATTATCAGCAGCACTTGCTCTTGATGAATATGGGCCTATTAAAACTTTATTGAAAAGTTTTCCTTTTACATCAACTTGATGAATTTTATATTTTAAGTTTGCATTTTGAATTTTTGCAATATATGAGTTTGAAGGTTTTTTTGAAAATGCTCCAATTTGCACAAAGTAACCTTTAGGTGCACTACTTGAAATATCTTTAACTAACTCTTTTACAGATTTTTTAGGAGCTTTTTTTACAACTTCTTTTTTAGGTGCAACTTTTTTAACTTCTTGCTTTTTAGGTTTTATTTCAGCTTCAATTTTTTTGATTGTTTCATCTAAAATATCATTTGATGCTTGTTGTTCTTCTACTTTTTCAGGTTCATTTTGAGCATTAATTGCGTCAATTTTTTCTTCAGAATTTGCTTCTTGAGAATCTTCTTTCTCTTTTTGAGAATTTTTTTGAATTCTTTCATTCATAATTTTTTGAAAGTTTTCTTCTATATTACTATCTTCAGTAGTAGTTTTTGTTTCAATTGGATCAGTTTTATTTGTAGTAAATGTATCTTCTTTAGAATCATCAGTTAAAAGGCGAATAACTATAATAGTAAGTAAAAATAAGATTACAAGAATAAGACCTAAAATTAGGTACTTTTTCTTATTACTCTCTTCATTAGAACTTGGAGTATCAAGCATGATATTACCTAGTTCTGTATCAATAGGTTCATTTACACTTTCATTTCGAATTGTAGTATTTTCACCTATTGAAGTTTGAACTTCTTCTAATTCACTTAATTTTTGTTCTAACTCTTCACGTTCTTGTTGAAGTTGAACTTTTTTTATAAACTCATCACCTTTTATTTCCATAACTGATCCTTATTGAATAAAATTTTAATAACTTGTAATTTTAGTAAGTAGATTGATTGTAAATAACAAAATCCGAAGCAAGTTCTTTTAGCTCTTGCTTGATTTTTGCTTGAAGCTCAGTATTTTCAATATCATCTAATACATCACACATCTTATTTGCAATTATTTCAAACTCTTTTTCTTTCATTCCTCTAGCAGTTAATGCAGGACTTCCTACTCTAATTCCTGAAGTTACAAATGGTGATCTAGTTTCACCTGGTACTGTATTTTTATTTACAGTAATTCCAGCATTTCCTAAAGCTGCATCTGCATCTTTTCCTGAGAATTCTTTATTAAGAAATGATACTAATACTAAGTGATTATCTGTTCCACCTGAAACAATATCATAACCACGAGATACAAGTACTTCTCCTAATACTTTTGCATTTGCTTTTACTTGTTTTGCGTAATCTTTCCATTCTGGGCTTAGGATTTCTTTAAATGCTACTGCTTTACCAGCAATTACATGAACAAGTGGTCCACCTTGTAATCCTGGGAAGATTGCAGAGTTTATTTTCTTTGCAATATCTTCATCATTAGCCATAATCATTCCACCTCTTGGACCTCTTAAAGTCTTATGAGTTGTTGTAGTTACTACATCTGCGTAAGGGAATGGACTCATATGCTCACCTGCTGCTACTAGTCCAGCAATATGTGCAATATCAGCAAATAAAATAGCTCCAACTGCATCAGCAATTTCTCTAAATTTTGAGAAGTCAATTTCTCTAGCATAAGCTGATGCTCCACAAACTATAATTTTTGGTTGAACAATTTTAGCTATATCCATTACTCTTTCATAATTAATTCTACCATCTAATTCTACACCATAATAAAAAGGAGTATAGTTTTTACCAGAGAATGATGGTTTAGAACCATGAGTTAAATGTCCACCATGAGATAAATCCATACCTAAGATTTTATCACCAGCTTTTAATAATGCTGCATAAACTGCACCATTAGCTTGAGAACCTGAATGTGGTTGTACATTTGCATAATTACATCCAAAGATTTCACAAGCTCTATCAATTGCTAATTGCTCAACTTTATCAGCTTGCTCACATCCACCATAATATCTTTTATAAGGATAACCTTCAGCATACTTATTAGTAAATACTGAACCCATTGCTTGCATTACTGCTGGAGATGTAAAGTTTTCACTTGCAATCATC
>NZ_WFKJ01000069.1 GCF_009208075.1 Poseidonibacter ostreae
TAATATAAAAGTATTCGTTCCAGAACGAATACTTTTATTCAAATACTTTTTACAATAGTCATATAATACTTGATATGATTTTGTTATTATGCTAAAATGCATAATAAGAATTACTCGTTCTAGAACGAATAAAGGAAAACTATGAGCAAAGATGTATTAGGTGAAGTATATGGAGTTACAGTTCAAAAAGGAGGAGTTGGTAAATCAACCTTCTCTCAAGCTCTTGCATATTCATTTGCAAATCAAGGTTATAAAACTGTTCTAGTAGATTTAGATCCTCAATCTACGTTAACTGGAGCATTTTTCGGATACTCTTATGGAGCATTTTCACAAACTGAAGATAATGGTTCAATAGAATATGATGTTAGTAATATTACAAATATTTTTAGAGATACTGATGTTGAACCAATTGTAGTAAAAACTACAAAACATTTAGTAAATCCTAATAAAGGGAAAATGTTACAACCTCATTATTTAGAAGAAGAGTTGGAAATCGATTTTTATCCTTCTAATTATCAATTATTATCTGCAACTGAATCTGATGACTTTACAAGAGAGAATAAGATTCAACTTTTATATAAATTTATAGATTCATTAAAAACTAAATATGATAGAATTGTAATAGACTCCCCTCCTTCATTCGGAATTATTACAACATCAATACTTAAAGCTGCAAAAGCTATTCTAATCCCTATTCCAACTAAAAATGTTGATACAGATGGTATGGTAGGTTTTTTTAGAACATTAGATAAAATTTATATAACTGAAAATTTAAAAGATCTTTCTAAAATAGTTTTAATTCCTAATATGTTTGATAAAAGAGTTACAGATGCAAAAGAAACTCTTACAGAAATAAAAAGAATCCCAAATTTACTTCATGAAACTAAAAATTTAAGAAACTTATCATGTAAAGTTATGGATCCTTTTCCTCAAAAAGCATGTATTCAAGAAGCACCTAGTTTTAAACTATTTTTAGCTCCTTACATAATGGATTTTCATAGGTCACAAAATCAAGACCTGATTTTAAAGATTGATAATATTGCAAAAGAATTAACTAATTAGTTAGTTTCTAAAAAGGATTATAAAGATGGCAAAGAAGAAACCACAAAGAACTACTACAATTGATAATACTATTGAACAATTAAAAAATGAACAAGAAAGCATTTTAAAGAACTCAACAGAAATAACACTAGTACAAATCTCAAGAATTAAAGAATTAACATTAGAAAATGATATTTTAATGCATAATAGAATTTCCTATTCTAAAACAAAACTACTTGAACTTGCAGAAAATATTTCCAATTTAGCAAAAGAGAACACTGGTATTTTAGGCACTGGACTATTAAATCCTGTAATGCTTCGAAATAAGAATGGTGTATTAGAGAGAATTCATGGAGAAAATAGAATAAAAGCTATTAAGTTAAATGATATTACTACAGTTCCTGCTATTATCTTAGAAAATGTCTCTGATGAACTTGCTAGATTTATGAGATCAAGTGAGAACTTAAATAGAGAAGATTTAAATGTATATGATGAAACTCTATCTATTTTAGAGCATATCCAACTTGCTTGCGGTTTTGAAAGTATTGAAAAAGTTAAAGTGTTTATAAATAAAATTAAAAACTTTCAAGCTGGAAAAACTACATTAAATGACATTGAAAAAAATCTTCTTACACAAGTAAGCAAAGTATTTGAGAAAATAGGGCGATTTGATATCATTACTTTTGTAGATAGATTATCTGTATTAAAACTAAATCCTTTAATTAAACAGGCATTAGTTGATGATCTTATTAGTTATACTCAAGCAAAAGTGATTAAATCTAAATTAACAACTGATGATGAAATTATTAAAATTTTAGAAATGTTAAAACATAAAAAAGTTTCAGCAAACGATTTACGCAAAATATTAGATAAATTAAAAAGTTCTTCAAGTACTAAAGATATAGATTCTTCAACTGTTTTATTTAATTCAGTTAATAAGAAAGTTAAATCTATTACAAAACAAAAATATTTAACTTTAAAAAATGATGATAAACTATTTGTAGATCAAAAATTAAAAGAAATAGAGAAAATTTATTCTCAAATAGAAAATAAACTAAAAAAATAAACTCTCTCTTTAGAGAGTTTATTATATTTTTATAAAGCTTTTTATAAAGCTTTATATGAAACTCTCTAGACCTTATATACTCGACTCTTGAAGATCATTGCTTACTTAAGTATTGAGAAAGATTGAATCTCAATATAGATGTCATAACTTATAATACGAGAAACACTACATCGCATATCATATGCTATAACATCTATAATGAGAACTATCAATAAATAGTATAAGATATAAACTTCTAAATAAGCATTTTGTATTATAGAACATATAAAACGAGAAAAAATACTATAGAAAGAAGCAAACTTTCTCAAAATACGTGTCATAACATATAAGATGAGAACTTTTAACAAATAGATCAAGATATATATATGCTTAATTAAGCGTTTTGTATTATAGAACATATAAAACGAGAAAAAATACTACAGAAAGAAGCAAACTTTCTCAAAAAACATGTCATAACATATAAGATGAGAACTTATAACAGATAGATCAAGATATATATCCTTAATTAAGCGTTTTGTATTATAGAACATATAAAACGAGAAAAAATACTACAGAAAGAAGCAAACTTTCTCAAAAAACATGTCATAACATATAAGATGAGAACTTTTATTAGTGTATACATGATTATATAAACGTTTTGTATTATAGAACATATAAAACAAGAAAAAATATTATATATAGAAGTAAACTTTCTCAGAATACATGCCATAACATATAAAATGAGAAAAAAGTATTTATACATTAGTATTAACTAGGCTTTCTATATTATTATGATTATTGAGCATATAAAATTAGAAAAAAAACTGACAGAGGGAATTAAATTTCTCAAAATGGATGTTATAACATATAAAATGAGAACTAACAGGTTTATTTAGTAAAACCAACACAATAAGATTGATTAAATCAATTAACATATAAATTGAGAACTTTAAGAGATTTGTATATATTTTCTTAATAGGTAAAAAAGTATAAGTTGTATTGAGCTTAGAATAAAAGGTAAGAAATCATTAGTAATGACATAAAATTTGAGAACTAATCCGTTAAATGACATAATATATGAGAAATTTAAGGATTAAATAGTTAATATTAATTAAATTATATTTAATGGAAAACTAGTGGATAAAACAATCAGGCCTACAAAAAAACAATTATTCAACGAAGAACAAAAAAAATTACTAAAAAATAGAAAAGTTGTTCAGTTAAATAAATTCATTAAAGGTGATGTTTCGGCCTTTAGTGTTAATGATCTTAAAATCTTTAAACTTATAATTTCGAAAGTTGATAGTAAGGAATCATTATTCAAAGATTTCTATGAAATTACTACTGATGAAATTAAAGCATTAAATATAAATGAGAAACACTTGTATAGTGAAACACGTAAGACACTCAGAAGACTTGCAAACATATATATAACATTTGATGAAGGTGAATCTATTAGAGAAGTAGGGCTAATTAGAAATGACTTCAAATTTGAGAAATATACAAAGAAAGTACTTATAAATTTTAATAAAGATATGGATGAATATCTGATAAATCTTAAGAAAAACTTTTTTATGTATGATTTAATTGATATTGTTAACTTTAAATTCAAACATACAATAAAATTTTATGAATATATCAAATCTCAATCACTAAATGTAATCAAACTAAAAATTGAAACGATAAAAGATATTTTAGATTTAAAGAATAAATATTCAAGATACACAAACTTTAGAACAGATGTTTTAGAAGTTATCTTAGAAGAAATAAATGAAAGTTCAAATACTTTATATATCTCCTATACAGAGGAGAGAGTAGGGCCTAAAGTGGAATATATAATATTCCACGTAAAAAGAATAAAGAGTGATTTAATTTTAGAAAACAATTCTAATAAAAATAAGTATGGATATTTAATAGGAAAAGAGTGTGAGTATTTAGATAAGTTTTATATTTTAGATAGTGTTGATACAGAGAAATATATAATATCACTAAAAGAAGCTTTAACTAATAACTTTACTAATATTGTTAAAGATAATGATATAGGTCTTGCTGAGACATTGAAAGCATTATTTAAAAAAGAATTTATTGAATCATCTTCTATAGATGTTGAAGTAGATGAAGTTCAAAGGCTTTTAACTGTAAAAGACTTTAAGAAATTTAAAGAACAAGTAATTAAACAATATCTTGGAAAGCAATTAGTGAATAATTTACCAGGATATGATAAAGAAGATATTATTTCTGTTCAAGATGAAACTGGTTATCTTATAAATACTACAAGTGGAGCAGCACTTAAAAAAGAAGATAGTTTAATAATTTGGAGACATTTATATAAAAATAGAGATCTTGTTGGAAAAATAGTTAAAGATGATCCTACAAAAGAGTATATAAATAAAATATTTACTATTAAAAAGAAAAATGAATTTGGAGATAGAGAAGTATTTAAATATATGATCACTGATATTAAAGAAGAAGATGAAAGTGGAAATTCAAAATATAGGCTTTTCATTCAAAACTTGAATGATCCTCTTGCTGAAATAGAAAAGTCGAAGTCTCTTCTAACATTTGAACAATTAAAAATTTATATAGAAGAAAATAGTAAAGAAGATAGTTAATAAAGTATTCGTTCTAAAGCGAATACTTTTTATATAAAGGTGAAACATTGGATATAGTACATTCATTAAGTATTGAGAAAACAGTTTTAAGCTCTATTATATTTAGATATGAGGAAATATATACAGTATCTAAGATACTAGAAGTAGAAGATTTCTATTCAAAAGTACATCAAGATATATATAAAATCATGATTGAACTTCATAGTGAAGATATGCCAATAGATGAAGAGTTTATAAGAAAAAGAGGAGTAGGGTACTCTTTTACTGATACAGATTTAATTGATCTTTTAAGTGTAAATCCTATTACAAATGTTGAAGCATATTGTTTTGAAATAAAAGAAGATTCTAAAATAAGAAAAATTCAGAATTTATCAAAGAGAATTCCTAGATATATAGAACAAAATAGTAAAAGTGATGATGTTTTATATACTTTACAACAAGAAATTGAGAATATAGAGAACCATAATACTAATGATTCATTAACTTCAAAAGATTTAATCTCAGTTGTTTTAAAAGATATGGAATTAGCTGCTGAAAATGGTTCGAAAGTTTTAGGACAATCATCAGGATTAAAAGCATTAGATAAAGTTATTGGAGCCTTTGAAGATGGGGATTTAATTGTAATTGCAGCAAGACCATCAATGGGTAAATCAAGTATAATTTCTACATGTCAAGTGCAATCCAAAAATGCACCAATATGCAGTGCAAAAGTGCACCACTTTGTAACACTATTTAACAGAAATATTTAATAATCCTGCTTCTCTTTTTTGCTTTAATCTATAGCTTTCACCAGTTACATTTATTAAATGTGAGTGATGAATTAATCTATCTAAAATTGCTGTTGTTAATGCTTCATCATTATTGAGTACCTCCTTCCATTTTGTAAATGATAAATTTGATGTAATTATTATTGATCCTAATTCATATTTCTTATTAATTATTTGGAAAAATAAATTAGCTTGCTCTTCATTAAATTTTACATATCCAAATTCATCAATAACTAAAAGTTTTGGAGTACCTATAACTCTTTTAAAATAGTTATCAAGTTTATTTTGAGAATGGGCACTTTCAAGTTGTATGATTAAATCACTCGCAGATATAAACTTTGTTTTTATTCTCTTCTGTGTTGCTGCATATGCTATTGCACTTGCCAAATGTGTTTTTCCAACTCCGCTTGGACCAAATAGTAAAATATTTTTAAATTCATCTATAAATCTAAAAGTTAAAAGCTCATTTATTAGTGTTTTGTCAACTGATGAAGATTTATAATCAAAGCTATCAATTGTTTTTATTTTAGGCAACCCTGCTATTTTTAAAAGCATATCTTTACTTCTTTGTTCTCTTCCTATATTTTCAAACTCTAATAATTTATGTAGATATTCACTATAAGACATTTTCTCTTTTGAAGCTGTATCTGCTAAGTGTTGATACTGTTCTAAAATACCAGGAAGTTTAAACTTTGAACAATATTCATTAATTGATTCATGCAGTAGCATACGAGACTCCTAACACTTTTTCATAATCTGAAATTGTTGTATGATATTTTATATCTATATTTAGTTTCTCTAAATTTATACTGTTAGTTATATGATTATCTTCTTGTTTATTTTTTACTTCTTTTACACTTGAGTAAAATGGCTGTAACAAATGTTTCTCTTCTTTAAACAGATCAATTGGCTTTTTCTTTGTTGTATCATGGATTCTTGAGTTTGCCATTTCTAACCAACTAAATATTTTATTATTTAGTAAATCACAATCTATTTGTATTTGACTACCTTTTAAAGCAGCTTTTAGTGGTACATAGAAGTTACGTTTTAAATATAGATTAAATCTTTCCACTTTTCCTTTAGTTTGTGCACGATAAACTTTACATAATTTTGGAATAAAATTATCTTTTGCAAACTCTAAAAAATCATTATTAAATCCATGTTGATTTTTCCCATATTTATCTCTTTGTATTACTACTGATTTTAAATTATCATAGAGAAGTGTTTGTGGAACTCCACCAAAGTATTCAAATGCTTTAACATGGCAATCTTGCCAAGTCTCTTGTCTCATATTATCTGTAAAATATACAAATGCCATTCTACTAAATCCTAATACCATAACAAAGCCATATACAGGATTTTTCCCTGTTCTTATAAATGTCCAATCAACTTGTGCTTGATAAGATGGCTTTGTCTCAAATCTTATTACTTCTTCTGGAGCTGAATCTATTTTTAATGAACTTAAAAATGTTTGTAATATTCTCACTTTTCCATCATATCCATATTTCTTTATCTCTTCATATATTACACTTGATGGAATATTATCTGGTAAAGCTTGTTGTACTCTGGAAATTATATATTCTTTATATGGATCTAATTTTGATTTATACTGAATATTTTTATAAGATTTTAATTCATTTTCTTTTAATCGTTTTGAAACTGTTCTTCTATTCAATCCAACTATTTTTGATATAGCTCTTATACTATATCCTCTTTTATGTAAAGTATGTATCACGGTAAATTCCTCTTTATCAATCATACCAACTCCAAATATTTTATTTAGAGTTTATTGTATTTATTTCTATTAATAAAGTGGTGCACTTTTACTTTGCACTACTGGTGTATTTTACCTTTGCACTTGACACTACATTAGCAATACAATCTATAGAAGATAAAAAAGGCGTACTAATTGAATCATTAGAGATGCCAGCTAAAAAGATTATGACAAGATTAATAGCAACTAGAGCTGAAGAAAGTTTAAACGATTTAAAAAAAGGTTTAGTTAAAAATAGAAATAGATTTGAAGAAGCAACAGGATTTTTTGGAACAGATGATTTAATTATTCATGATAAATCATATCCAACTCTTACAGAATTACAAAGTAGAATAAAAGCAGTATTACGAAAAAATCCAAATATAAAGAATATCTTTGTTGATCATACAGGTAAAATTCAATTACTAGGTAAAACAAGAGAAGATATAGAAATAGGGCAGATTTCGGCAATGTTAAAGAAAATTGCTAGAGATTATAATATAAGAGTCTTTTTACTTCAACAATTAAATAGAGCTCTTGAAACTAGAGAAAATAAAAGACCTAAATTAAGTGATTTAAAGAACTCTGGAAATATCGAAGAAGATGCAGATATTGTTCTTGGTTTATATAGAGAATCTTATTATAAACAGAATAAAGAAAACAATGTATCTATGTATGAAAAAGCACAAGAAGCAGCTGAAATCATAATTTTAAAAAATAGAGATGGTAAAACAGGAACTGCTCATGTTGGCTTTGAAGGTAAATATGTAAGGTTTGTTGAAAAAGAGGCTACTGAGCCAATAGTTGTTGAATTTGAATAAGTTAATACTTTAATTTTAAGAAGATGTTTTAATTCATATGGAAGTTCAAGAAAAGTTTCATCGTCTTCAAAATATCTATCATCTATCATCATTTAAATTTTTTTTGATAATAATCTGTTTTCAGGCAGATAGAAAAGTTAAATGATTTATCAATTTTAAGATATATACGAAAACTAGAAGTATGCTTTTTACTTGATGTCAAAAAATATAAAACTGATTTTCTTATTTTTAGTAGTATATTAAATTTCTTCTGAATAGCCATAAAAAAACATTTTTAATCTCTCTTTATAACTTTTAATATAAATTGAAGAAAAATGCAAGCATATGATTTGATTTAAATTCTTTCTCTTGCAAAGGGAAGTTTAAACTTATTGCTTTGGCATCATCTTTATCTAAATATTCTTTATCATATTGAAAGATGTACTCTTTATCAGATATTTTACCTAACAATCCAGCATAAATATTATTTCTATATACTCTTCCTTTTTGCATAAGATTCCTTATTTCTCTTTTATATTTATATTAATTTCTAAGCCTAAAGGATCAAGAATCTTTTGTAATGTTTTTATCGTAGGGTTAGCTTTTCCATTTTCTATATTAGAAATTGTTGAGCATGTAATATCACTATAATCTTTAAGATCTTCGATTTCTAATTTTAAACTTTTTCTTCTTTCTCTTATTATCTTTCCAATTTCTTTTTTAGAATTCATAAAATACCTTTTTTAA
>NZ_WFKJ01000007.1 GCF_009208075.1 Poseidonibacter ostreae
TTTTACCTTTAGTCATATTTTTAATTCTTTTTTAAATGAATTAAAGTATAACATAAAAATAGTAATATAGTTGTTTATTAAATTTTTAAAGTAGGCATATATACAGAAAAAATTCTGTATATATTTTTTTAATTAGTCTAGAATAGTTCTAGCGTTTATTTTTTGAAGAGGTCTATTGTTTGTTGGCATTACTGCATCAAAGTCAGCTAATTGACTTTTTGAAATTCCAACAGGTGTTTTTAATACGAACCATTTAACACCCTCACTACAAGGAGGAGTTGTTAAAGAACCATTAAATCTATAATAATCTTTATTTGATGGTAAAATATCATATCCTAAAACTTCAGATTTTAATCTATTTTTATCACCTTTATTTTCAGGTAAGTTTCTTAATAGTTTATTTAAAACTAAATTGTCTTCTATAATCTCAAACATTACAGCAACAACAGCTAAGTTTCCTGCGCTATTTGCATGAACTAAGTGAGCTTCCATAGGGTATGAAGTTCCATTAATTTGATTTTCACTTGGTGTATGAAAATGAATTTGTTTTAAGTAATATTTTTCATTGTCAATTGCTAAAGAGTTAGCACTTGTAAAGTTTACTTGAAGTGAATGACCATTATTTTCAAATGTTGTTGCTTTTGCACTACCTTCAAACTCTAAAGGATTTAACTTTGCAGGTATTACATTGGTAATATTGATTGGTGATTGATTTAAACCATTTTCACACATACTATATTTTTCATCAAGATTAGCCCATTCTTTTGGTCCTAAATCTTCAGTATAATCCCAATGTGCGCCTTTTTCTTCAGAAGTCCCACTTAACATAAGTGCAACAACAAAAACAATAAAAATACTAATTATAGTGTTCTTTAAACTCATTTATATTCCTTTTCTTTTTCTTTTCTTTTTGCTTTCATTTTATTTAAAGCAAGTCTTCTCATATCAGCAGTTGTATCTGATTCATCCATGATTTCTAAACCTAATAATGTTTCTATACAATCTTCAAGTGTAACAATACCCTCAGTTTGATCATAAGAATCATAAACTACAAACATATGCTCTTTCTTTTGAATAAACATATTTAAAGCTTTTGAAACAGGTATGTTTTCATTTATAGGTATAGCTGGTTTCATAATAGTCTCTACTGCAACACCTTTATCAATAAGAGCTTGTTTAAATAGTTTTTTTGTTAATACGATACCAATGATATTATCAATAGTATCTTCATAAATAGGAACTCTCGAAAACTTAAAAGTTCTCTTATCTTCAATAATATCTTTAATAGGTGTGTTTTTATCTATTGCATACATAACTGATCTAGGAGTTAATATTTCTCTAACTTTCATATTATTTAAAGTTAGAGTATTTTCAATAATATCAGATTCTAAATCTCCAATAACCCCTTCTTCTTCACTTAATAGTGTAGAGTGAATTAGCTCTTCTCTTGAAATTGTATCACTCATATTTGAACCAATTTTTTTAGTTACAAATTGTGTAATTAAAATAATAGGGTAGGTAATAAATATGAATATATTAATAATTCTTGCTGCATAAGGTGCTAGTTCTTTCCAATAAACAGCTCCAATTGTTTTAGGTATTATTTCTGCAAAAAATAAAATCATAAATGTCAAAATAATAGAAACTACCATTACAATAGTTTTATCACCATCAAATACATTTTGTGCTTGAACTCCAATAGCAGTAGCACCTAAAGTATTAGCAATTGTATTTAAAATTAGAATTGAAGCAATTGAAACATCTATGTCAGTTTTTAATTTTTTGAGTAATTGTCCTGCTTTTTTATTTTTCTTTTCAAGAACAGATACATACGATAGATTTGTAGAAAGTAGAATAGATTCTAAAATAGAACATAAAAATGACACTCCTACAACAGCAATAAATAGTAAGATTAAAATATCCATTTTTTCTCACTCTTAATTAAATCACGCCTTCGGGAATTATCTTCCAATAAGGACTCCTTTATTTTTGAAAGTTTATAGCTAATAATATCAAAAAAAACTTAATAATTAAATTTTTTTTGACAAAATATTTGAAATTGATGTATAATTATTAAAAGAGATAAATTGATTTAAAGAAAGGAGCTTATTTTGGAATATGGTTTAATGTCAAATATTAATCAGTTTAGTGATAATAAACTTGTACAAGCACAGCAAATTCAATCAATTAATACAAGTTCTAATTTAGATCAACAATCTAAATTAAAAGAGGTTCAAAAAGAACAATTTACAAATACACAAGCTGTTTCAAATGTTGAAAAAACAAGTAGTGAAACAACAAAAGTTCATCATGAGATTGTACTTACAAACACTAATTTTGGTTTTAATGATTCATCAAAAGATTTTTTTGTAAAAGCAGTTAGAGGAAATAGTGAAAATCAATATCCAACAGAAGATATGATGCGATTAAAATCTTATTTAATGGGATTAGAATAATCCCTTGAGATTTATAAACTAGAAGCTAATACTACTTGATTTCTTCCCTGCTGTTTTGCTTTATATAAAGCATTATCTGCATTTGCTAGAATATCTTTTAGCGTCAACTCTTTCTTTGCTTCAGAAACACCAAATGAAGCAGTAACTTTTCTTATTTTAAAATCATACTCTTCAATTAGTTTTTTAAGTCTTAAAGCAATTACTGAGGCATCTTTTTCTGTAGTGTTTTTACAAATAATTAAAAATTCTTCGCCACCCCATCTTCCAATTTCATCATTTTTATTTAGACTATTTTTTAATAGACGTGATAATTCAACTAAAACTTTATCTCCTTCTAAATGTCCATGGATATCGTTTATTTCTTTAAAGTGATCAATATCTAAAAGAATTAATGAATATTTTTTGTTTTTAGAATCATTTAATAGTTCATCTAGTTTTCTTCTATTATGAAGATTTATTAAAGAGTCTGTAGTTGATAGCTTTTTTAATTTTTTATTATATTCTCTTAAGTCTTTTTGTTTAAATGAATAAAATAAAATTGCAAGTAAAATCAAAATCAAAATTTGAACTAAATATTCATATCCAACAAATGTTTTATCAAACTTAACAATAAGCCATTGCCTAATAATACTGTTTTTATCTTCAGGACTTAACATAGCAATATGTTTATTTATAATTGTTTGTAGTTGTTTATAATCTTTTCTAATCATAAAAGAAACATGAACTTTATGTTCACTTGTTCCTGATATCTTAAGATTATAATAGCCATTTACAGAAATTAAATGAGCAATTGTTGGTAAAATATCAACTGCAGCTTCAACTTTTCCTGCACTTAAAAGCTCTAAAGCTTCTTTTGTATTTTTTACTGTTACAAAATCAATATTAGGAAAATGCTCTTTTAAAATATTATGAGAACTGTAGTTTTCTCCAACTGCAACTTTTTTGCCTTCTAAAAATGAAGCATTTGGAATAAATCTTTTATCAAACAGTGTGGCAAAGGCTATAGGAAAAGATATATAAGAGCTTGTGAAATTTGCATAATCTAGTTTGTTTTTGTCATAAGATGTACCAATTGTAATATCAGCTTCTTTATTTTTTATGGAATTTAAAACATGATTCCAATCTTTTGCAGTTACTATTTCTGAGTTAATATGTGCACGCTCTTTAATCTTATTCCAAAAATCAATAGCAATCCCACTTAATTCATCTTTATCATTATACATATTTATTGGTGCCCAGGTATTTGATGTAATAACTTTGATTTTTGTGTTTCTTAAGAAAGCTTCTTCTTTAGGAGTTAGTTTTACATAATCAATTATTTCATTTGCAAATAAGCAGTTTGTAAATATTAAAAAAAACAATAAAAATTTGACTTTATTCATACATGTAAACCTTTGACTTTACTATAGTTAATTATTAATTAAACTATTCTTTTTAATCAATAACTCTTTTGCATAATAAAATCTGTCCTTATTATCTAATGAAACTTCATCTAATAAAGGCATATATTTATTAAAAACAGGCCAAACTTTTTCATAGCCACTTGGTCTTTTCTTTTCAAAATACAAGGCTAGGGCAGTAGCCCCATTTATTAAGCCTTTTAGTACTAAAGCTTTATTTTTTTCGCCAATTTTTTTGTATTCATTCCAATCATCTTCTAATAGTTCATGTGCTTCAACGTAAAAATTATTTTCAACTGCATAAATAAATCTATCAATTGCTAAATCTTGTGTAAATTTTGTTTTGTCATACATTTATTTAATCTCTTTTGCTAAATAATAACCTGTATGTGAACCAGATTTTTTATGATTTGCGGCAAGATGTTCTGGTGTTCCTTCATCAACAAGTAAGCCACCTTTATTTCCACCCTCAGGTCCCATATCAATAACCCAATCAGAGTTTTTAACTACATCTAAATTATGCTCAATTACAATTACAGAGTTTCCTAAATCAACCAAATGGTGTAATACTTTTGTAAGTCTATCAACATCTGCAAAATGAAGTCCAGTTGTTGGTTCATCTAAAATATATAGAGTATTTCCTGTATCTTTTTTACTTAATTCTTTACTTAGTTTAATTCTTTGTGCTTCTCCACCACTAAGAGTTACAGCATTTTGTCCTAAAGTAATATATCCAAGTCCCACATCACTAAGTGTCTGAAGTTTTGCATGGATTTTTGGAATTTTTATAAAGAATTCAAGAGCTTCATCAACACTCATATTTAAAACATCAGAAATACTTTTACCCTTATATAATATTTCTAAAGTTTGAGCATTATATCTTTGACCTTGACAATCATCACACTTAACCATAATATCTGGTAAGAAGTGCATTTCTATTTTAATTTCACCTTCACCTTGACATTTTTCACAACGACCACCTTTAACATTAAAAGAGAAACGTCCTATTTTATAGCCTCTAATTTCTGCTTCTTTTGTTTTAGAAAATAGAAGTCTTAATTCATCCATTAATCCTGTATATGTTGCAGGATTACTTCTTGGAGTTCTTCCTATTGGACTTTGGTCTAGATAAATTACTTTATCAAGTTTTTCTAGTCCTTCAATCTCTACACCATCAACTTTTTTAACTTTTCTAGCATGGTTTAGTAACTCTTTTGCTACAGGTAAAAGTGTTTGCAAGATTAGTGAAGATTTTCCACTTCCTGAAACTCCTGTAATTGCACATAAGTTTTTTAAAGGTATTTGTAAACTTAAATCCTTAATATTATTGATTGATACATTTTTTATCTCAATAAACTCTTCTTGTGGTCTATTATGTAAATAACTTATTTTTTTTTCACCTGTTAAGTATTTTGCAGTTAAAGTCTTTGCTTTATACATCTGATCTAGTGTTCCATCAAATACAATTTCACCACCAAATTTTCCTGCATGTGGACCAATATCTACAATATAATCTGCAGCTTCAATAGTCTCTTTATCATGTTCAACTACAATTACAGTATTTCCTTTTTCTTGTAGAGCACGAAGTGTTTTAATAAGTTTATTTGTATCTCTTTCATGAAGACCAATTGATGGCTCATCTAAAACATACATAACTCCTGTTAATCCTGAACCAATTTGTGAAGCAACTCTAATTCTTTGAGCTTCTCCTCCTGAAATTGTTCTAGCATCACGTCCAAGTGTTATATATCCAAGTCCAACATCATATAAGAAATAGACTCTTTCTTGTACTTCTTTTAATATTGGTTTTGCAATTAATTTACTTTGATCTGATAAGTATTTGAAGTTTTCACTATCTTGGAAAAACTTATGAGAGTCTTCAATAGGAACATTTAAAATATCTCCTATTGTTTTACCTGCGACATAAACGCTTTGAGATGATGGTTTTAATCTATTTCCATTACAATCATCACATGCTTTTTCAGTCATGTACTCAGCCATTTCTTTTTCATCTTTTATCATGTCATAGGCTATTTTTACAACACCTTCCCATTTTCTTTTTAAAGTATGTTTTTTCCATACAAATTTTGCTTCTTCAATACCACCATGTAAAATAGCTTTTCTTTGATACTCTTCTAAATCTTTAAAAGGAATCGTCATATCAATATCAGATGCTTCACAAAAAGCAGTAAGCATTTTAAAGTAAAAACCTTTGTTGAAACCATATATTACTCTAACAGCTCCCTCTTCAATTGGAAGTTCTTCATTGATTACTTTTTTCATATCTAAAGCATATCTAATACCTAAGCCATCACAAGACGAACATGCACCTTTTGGTGAGTTAAAAGAAAATGATAAAGGCTCTAAGGGTTCAAAAGAGATTTTACAATCAAAACATGCCATATGCTCGCTGTAGTGGATGTGTTTTTCAACTCCAACATCTTCATGATTTAGTACTTCAATTTCTAGCTCACCAAAACTCTCTTTTAGTCCTTTTTCAACATCTTGAGCAATTCTTTCTTTGTTTTCTTCTTTTACTACAACTCTATCAATTACAACTTTAATAGTATGCATTTTTGATTTTCCAAGTTCTATCTCTTCATCAAGTCTAACCATTACTCCATCAATCATGGCTCTAACATAACCTTTTCCTCTTAAAGATTCAAGTAAGTCTGCAAATGTTCCTTTTTTTCTATTGATAAGTGGAGCTAGTATTACAATTTTTGAATTTTGAGGAAGTGTTAAAACTTGTGAAATTACATCAGATGCACTCATTTGTGAAATTGGTTCTCCACATTTATGACAATGTTGTTTTCCAATTCTTGCATATAAAAGTCTTAGGTAATCGTAAACTTCAGTAATAGTTCCAACAGTAGAACGTGGATTTTTTGAAGTAGTTTTTTGATCAATTGCAATTGCAGGTGTTAATCCCTCAATTCTTTCAACATCAGGTTTTCCTACTTTATCTAAGAATTGTCTAGCATAAGCAGATAAAGACTCTATATATCTTCTTTGTCCTTCTGCATAAAGTGTATCAAAAGCAAGAGTAGATTTCCCACTTCCTGATAGTCCTGTAAATACGATTAGTTTATTTTTTGGTATTTCTAAATTAATATTTTTTAAGTTGTTTTCTTTAGCGTTAAAAATTTTTATAGTATCTGTCATAATTATATTAGCCTTTAAATTTTTGAAGCTAATATTATATTATACTCTTAACTAATTACTGATTAAATATTCTATGCTTTTATATAAATTATAAACTTATGTTCTAATTCTAAAGTTTAAATTATTTATAATAAATTATTAAAGAAAATTTAGATACTTTTTACTTAATAAAATGTAGAGGATAAAGAGCTTTGAATAGATTTTTAAATAGTTTTGAATTCAATGAAAAAAAATATTATTACTGTGATTTAGAAAAAGTATATGAATATTTTCCAAAATTAAAAAAACTACCTTATTGTTTAAAAGTTTTGCTTGAAGCAAATATTAGAAATGCAGATGAAAATGATGTTAATGATATTATAGATGTTTTTATAACAAGAAATCATTTAAAACAAATTAGCTTTAATGCAAATAGAATTATAATGAATGAATTTAATGCTGTTCCTACTTTAGTAGATTTTATTTCAATTAGTGAAAATATATCTAAAAAACTAAAAGTAATGATTGATGTAGTTATTGATAATGTTGATAGTATTAATAATAAAGAAGAAAAAAATAAAGAAAGATATAGCTTCTTAAAATATATTGGAAATACTTTTGAAAATATATCTATTATTCCTCCAAATGATAATCCTTTAAAGCAAGTGAATTTAGAATATTTATCAACTATGCTTTCTTTAAAAAGAGAAGAAGACAAAGTTGTTCTTTTCCCAGAATCAATAGTAGGAACTGATTTACACAGTTCAATGCTAAATTCACTTGGAGTACTCTCTTTATGTGTTAGTCGAATTGATATACAATCAGTTATGCTAGAGTCTTCAGTTTTTTTAGAATTACCTAAAACTATAGGAATTCAAATCAAAGGTTCTTTAGCTCAAGGAACGAGTTTTAATGATGTTTTATTAACATTGAAAAATCTTGTTATACACAATAAAATAGATGGAAAGATTGTAGAGTTTTATGGTGAGGGCTTAAAAAATATATCTTTAGAAGATAGAACTATCTTATCTAATTTAATTTTAGAATATAGTGGAATTGGAGGATATTTTCCTGTTGATAATAATACAATCTTTTTTATAGAACAAACAAGAGGTGTTGATGCATCTTTAATCAAAACATATTATGAAAAACAAGGTTTGTTTTTATCAAAGGATTTATTAAATAATTCAATGGAGTATGAAGAGTTTTTAGAACTTGATTTATCAAGTGTTCTACCAATAGGAGTTCTTGTAAAAAACTCTTACGAAGAGTTTTTTGTAAGTGATGTATCTAAAAAATTAAAGACTTTTAAAAAAGGAAATTTTGTAAAAGATAATGATATCGTTTTAGCACTTATTGATATTTGCTCAAATACAACAAATCCTTCTTTATTAATTCAAGCTTCTTTAATTGCAAAAAAAGCATGTGGTTTAGGTATTAGTATAAATAAAAATATTTCTAAGTTTATAACTTTTCATTCGCAAGTGCAAAAACAGTTTTTAGAAAAACTTGATTTACTAAAATACTTAGAACAATTAGGTTTTCTTATTGTTAAAAAAGAAGAAATATCTATAAGTGAAAGTATCTCTTTAGATGTAGAAAAATTTAACTTAGATGTGTCATATATCTCATATTCAAATAATATGGAAAAGATTTTAGATAATAAATTTGTAAAATCTAAATGGATATTTTCGCCTGCTTTAGTAATTGCATATTGTTTAAAAGGAAATATGGACTTTGATATAACTAAAGAAAATATTTCACAAGATATTTACTTAAGTGATATTTGGCCAAGTATGACTGAAGTGAATGAGTATTTAGAAAAACTTGATTACTCTATTTATAAAGATTTATATGAATATATTTTTGTAGGTAATGAGTATTGGCAATCATTAACTTTTGATAAATCTGATACTTATACATGGGATAAGAACTCTACATATCTTTGTAAAACTGAACTTTTTGATAAAAAAGATAGAAATGTTATTGATATAAAAAACTTAAGAATATTAGCACTTTTTGATGAAGATATCTCATCTGAACAAATTTCTCCAAAAGGTAAAATATCTTCATACTCTTCAACAGCATTATTTTTAAAATTAAAAGGCTTACTTCCTGATGAATTTGATACTTTTGAAAATAGATATGCAAACTCTCTTGTAATGACAACATCAATTTTATCAGATAGTAAACTACAAAATAAAATAGTAAAACCAAAAGAGGGTGGATATACAAAAGATTTTGAAACTAGTGAAATTATGTCAATATATGATTTTTGTACTAAAATAAAAAATAATAATACCCCTTTAATAATATTTTCTGGAAGTAGTTTTTGTATTGAAGATAAAAATGACTGGACTGTAAAAGGATTAAAATTATTAGGTGTTGATGTTATTGTCGCTAAATCTTTTTCAAAAAGTTATAAAAATGATCTTCTTAAGCTTGGAATTTTACCCTTAGAGTTTATTGATGATGATATTGAATCTTTAAAGTTAAAAGGAGATGAGATTATCAATATTCAATCAAAAAGATTAAAAGCAAATGATAAAATAGAGTTAGAGATTTGTAGAAGTGAACAATGTAAAGTCATTACTGTTTTATCAAAAATACAAAATGATAGGGAATTAGAATATTATAAAAATGGTGGGGTTTTAGAATACTTATTAAAAGATACTTTAATAGATTAAAGACAAGTTTTAAATACAATTGCAGTTGTATTTAAAAAGAAGATAAAAAAGATTGTTCGCGTAATCTTTTTTATTTAAATTAATGTCTGTAAGAGAATTATACATAATTTTAATTACAAGATGATTACAAAACAATTAAACTATAATTAAAATGTTTTATAAATCATAGTCACTAAAATAATACTATTTAAAACTAGAATATATTTTTTATATGAATTTGAATGAACTTTATTTTTAAGCATAATTCCAAAGTAAACACCTATTAAAGAACAAACTCCAATAATAGCACCTTGAGTATAAAGCATATGTCCACTTAATGATAAAGATGTAAATCCAGCAACAGATGAAAATATTACAAAGAATAAAGCAAGTGCGGTTGCTGCTTTTAAATCATATTTTAAAAAACCAATTAAAATAGGAGTTAAAATTACAGAACCACCAACTCCAATACTCATAGCAACTATTCCTGTAAAAAAACCAATAATAAAAAGTGTAAGTTTATTTTTTGATTTTTTATCGCAATCATGCTCTGCTGGAGTTATAAATATTTTTATTATTGAGTAAAGTAAAATAAGAATAAAAAGATATTGTAAAGTCTCATTAGATACATTTGTTACAATATATCCACTTTGTAAACCTCCAACAAAACCACCAATTCCTATAATAATTCCGTCTTTTATGACATAAGTAAATTTTTTAGAGTTTAAAAAAGAACCGTAAATTGATGAAAATACCATTTGCATAATAGAAATGGCAACTGCTTCTTTCATTACAAAGCCTGAAAGTAAAAGCATTGGTACAAGTATCATACCTCCGCCAACTCCAAAAAAGCCTGATATAAAACCTGTAATAATTCCAAAAGCAGCTAAATCATACATCTAGGTTATTTTTTCTTTATAGAATTCATTGCATTAATGAATTTATTATAATCTTCTTCAAGTTTTTTATCTTTTTTACTTACATCAATTCCATCTTCTTCTTTAACAGCAGTTTCTAAGACATGAATTCTTTCAATTAGATATTTAAACATCTCTTTATTAATATCAGGTAAGTCATCATGAGTAAATCTACAATCTTTATTATCTCTTTTAAGAATTTTTGCAGGAACTCCTACCGCTGTTGAGTTTTTTGGAACATCACAAACTACAACTGAATTAGCTCCAACTTTTGAGTTTTTCCCAATTGTTATATTTCCTAAAACTTTTGCACCACTTCCAATAACTGCATTTGATTTTACAGTTGGATGTCGTTTCCCTTTATCTAAACTTACTCCACCTAGAGTTACACCTTGATAAATTAGTACATCATCTTCAATAATAGTAGTAGCTCCTATTACAACTCCAATTGCATGATCTATAAATACACGTCTTCCAATTGTTGCTGCTGGATGAATATCTGTTTTTGTAAGTAATGAAGATATTCCTCCTAATACTCTTGCTGTTCTTTTCCATCCGTTTGTATATAACTTGTTTGTAACTCTATGATTAATAATAGCCCAAACACCTGGATAGTTAAAAAATAGCTCTATACTTGAATCTAGTGCTGGATCATTTAATTTAGGGACAAGAAAGTCTTCTTTTATTTGAGCCCAAAAAGAAATACTATTATCTTTTTCTTCTTGTTTCTCATTCTCTTTAGTCATTATAACTCCAAATTGTTTTTAAATAATTGTTTTCGTTTAGATACTTTTCTAATATTTTGTATGTGTTTATATCTAAATTTTCTTTAAGTCTATTTTTAATATCACTTGTATCATAATCAATATCTTCAAGAATATCAATAATAGTTTGTGATTCAATAACTTTTTCAAGTACAACTTCTTCATCTTTAAATACAACATTTACTTCAGTTGGATGAGAAAATAGATTATGCTTCATTCCTAAGGTATCTTGATAAGCACCAACATTAAAGAAACCTAAAAAGTATTCTTCTTTATTTAAATCTATATCATGTAAATATAAAGCTTTTTTTGAATCAAAAGGTAACTCTCCATCACTATCACAAGTAATATCCCATAAAGATGCAGATCTTGTTGGTTTCTTATTAAGATGTGTTAATGGCATAATTGGAAACTCTTGGTCTATTCCCCAATAATCAGGAAGAGATTGGAACATAGAAAAATTAAGTAAATATTTTTCTTGTATATTTTCATCTAATCTTTTTAACTCTTCATAATCTTCAACTTCAAGTTGAGAAATTGCCTTTTTAATAATTTGATGAGTTAAAATTTCAGCATTTGATCTATCTTGTAAATCAATATAACCTAAATCAAATAAAGTTAATAATGATTCCATATGATCAATTGCATCATGCATATACTCATAAGATGTTTTCTTTACCATATCTTTAAAAAGTAAATTTAACTCTTCAATTAAAGGAGGGTTGCTTTCTTTTAGTTTTAGATGCTCTAAATCATATTCTGAAGAAAAAAGTTCTAATACAGGAGTTACTAAAACTGTAGATGCAGCTGAAATAAATCTTCCTGATTCTGTAAAAATATTAGGCTCATCAACACCTTTTTGCTTAGCAATATCTCTTAATGTAAAAATTACATCACTTGCAAACTCTCTTAATGAATAGAATCTATTTCTTTCATAAGCACTATATTCAACAGCTAATCCACCACCAATATTAATAGCGTTTAAATTCTCTGCTCCAAGATTCTTAAGTTCTGCATATATATGACCAGATTCTCTTAATGCTTTTTTTAATGGTTTAATTGAATTCATAGCTGAACCAATATGAAAATGAATCATTGTTAAATACTCAATCATTTCATTTTCTTTTATCATTTCATAAGCTTCAAGTATCTCAGTTGATGTTAATCCAAACTTAGAATTAATCCCACCACTTTTAGCCCAAATACCACTTCCACCACTATGAAGTCTAACTCTTAATCCAATATTAGGACAAGGAAGATGTGTTTCTTCTTGTATCCCTATTATTGTTTCCAGTTCATTAATACCTTCAATAATAAGTGTTATATTATGGCCCTTACTTCTTGCAATAAAAGCTAAATGAATCATTTCTTTGTCTTTAAATCCATTAACTGTTATAGGGGAATTAAGGTTGTTATATGTCATTGCAATTACAAGTTCAGCCTTACTTCCAGCTTCTAAACCATAATTATATTCTTTACCATTTTGTATAAGTGGATGTATGAAAGTAGGCAGTTGATTTACCTTTAAAGGAAAGACTGCATTAAATGTTCCATTATAATTATATTCGTCAATACTTGTATTAAAAGTATCATAAAGTGTAGTTATTTGTTTTTTTGTTATATGTGGAAATCTTAAAAGTAAAGGACCTTTAAAGTCTTGTTCTCTTACTTCTTTAACTATAGATATCAATGATGGTTTACTTTTAAAATTTACTTTTGCAAGTCCTTTTTCTATTACAAAGTTATCATCACTCCATATATCAATTCCATAATTATTCAATATTAAAATTCCTCTAGTTTAATAGTTTTTTCTTCTTTTGTATCTAGGTTTTTAAGATAGATAGTTCCTTCTTCAAGCTCTTTCTCTCCAATTACTGCAAATATATTAGCATTCGCTTTTTCTGCTAGTTTAAAGTGTTTTGAAAAAGCTCTTGGTGTATATTCTACTATTGTAGTAGTTGTTTTTCTTTTCGAGTTTGCTGTTTTTAAAACTGTATTAAGTGAAGTTTCATCTAAAGCACCCATGTAAATGATGTCTTCTTTTACTTCTTTCATAATAACTAGTTCAAGTAATCTCTCTATTCCTATAGCAAAACCAATACCAGGAGTTGGACGACCTCCTAGGAATTCTACAAGTTTATCATATCTTCCACCACCAGCAATTGCGCTTTGTGCTCCAATTTCATCTGAAACAAACTCAAATGCAGTTTTTGAATAATAGTCTAATCCTCGAACTAAATTTGTATCAATTTCATATTCAATATTATTAAAGTCTAAAATCTCTTTTAGTTTTTCAAAGTCAGTATTACATGCTTCACATAGATTATCAGTGATTTTTGGTGCATTGGATAACTTTAATTGACAGTTTTCATTTTTACAATCTAATACTCTAATAGGATTCTTGTCAATTCTTACCTGACAGTCTTCACATAATTCTTCTCTAAAAGAAGTTAAATGTTTTACAAGATTTTCTTTATATTGAGGCATACAATTTTCATCACCTAATGAGTTTAATTGTAATTTAAATCCAATATCAAAGAAGTCTAAAATCTCTTTTATCATCATAATAATATTTGCATCTTCAATAACAGAAGCTACTCCAAATACTTCACAACCAAATTGATGAAACTCTCTTAACCTACCTTTTTGTGGTCTTTCATATCTAAACATAGGTCCATAATAATACCATCTTTGAGTTCCACCAGCACGATCTAGTTTCTTTTGTACAAAGTGTCTTACAACTCCTGCAGTTCCTTCAGGTCTTAAACAAACTTCATGTTCACCTTTATCTGTAAAGTTATACATCTCTTTGTTTACAATATCTGAACTCTCACCAACTGATCTTTTAAATAAAGCAGTCTCTTCTAAAATTGGTGTTTCCATATAAGAAAATCCATATCTTTTAGCAATTGCTGATGCATTATCAACAAAATATGTAAATAATGTACTCTCATCATTTACAATATCTTTCATACCTCTAAGACTTTGTATAATTGCCTTTTTTTCAACCTTACTCATTTAAAAAATCCTCTATTTGTTTTTCTATATCTTCTATTTTTTTTCCTGCATCTATAAAAAGATGATTCACTCCAAGCTTAATTATTGTTTCTTTCATTCTATTTTGAATATTAATTAAGTACTCAATTCCTCTTAACTCAATTGCATCATTTTCTTTTTGAGAAAGTCTATATTCAAGCTCTTTAGGTGATAATTCTAATAAAATTACATGACTTGGTAATATATTATTTGTAGCTAATAAATTAAGTTCAATCATCTTTTCTAATGGAAAAGTTGATGCATAAGCAATTCCTGAAATCATAGATCTATCAGAAATTACAAGTTTTTGTTTATTAGTAAGTATTACTTCTTCAATATGCTCAGCACGATCTGCTAAAAATAAAAACATTTCAGCAATTGGTGATTTTGCTTCACCATTTAAAGCCATTGACCGTAGTTTTAGACCTATATCCGTACCACCTGGCTCTTTTGTAAAGATTGCATCTGTATATTTTTTTTGTAATAAATCTAATTGTGTTGATTTTCCAGCTGTATCAATACCCTCAACAACTACATACATTTTAAAACTTCTTTGGGAACTAGATGCTGAAATTTTCCATCAAATCTAATAATTTCTCTTACTATTGTAGAAGATACAAAGGCATTTTCAAGTGTTGGCATTAAATAAAGAGTTTCAATTTTATCATTGATTGAAGCATTTGCATAACCCATTTGTAGTTCAAACTCAAAATCTGAAACAGCTCGTAAACCCCTTATAATAGTGTTTACATTTAATTGTGTTGCAAGGTCAACAAGTAATGTATCAAAACCTTCTACTCTAACATTTGGAAGGTGATGAGTTGCTGCATTAACAAACTCTACTCTTTTTTCATGAGAAAACATAGGACCTTTTAATTCACTTTGTGCAACAGCAATTATAACTTCATCAAATATATTTGCAGCTCGAGCGATAATGTCTAAATGTCCATTTGTAATAGGGTCAAAAGTACCACTGTATATGGCTTTTCTATAAGATTCTCTATCTATTATATTTCTAGGCATGTTTATTTCCATCTTTTATATAAATTATTGTCAATTTTTAGTAAATCAAACCATTTACCAATTAAAAAGTTTTCCATCTCTTCTAATGTTTGCTGTGTTGAATAATACCCAAGAATAGGGGGTGCTATAGTAACTCCTAAGTTAGATAATTTCAACATGTTTTCTAAGGCAATTGAATTAAGAGGCATTTCTCTAGGTGCTAGAATTATATCTCTTTTTTCTTTTAACATAACGGTAAAAGCTCTTGTAATAAGGGAATCTGAGATTCCAACTGCACATTTTGCAAGTGTGTTCATTGAGCATGGAAGGATAATCATCTTATCTACTTTGAAAGAACCAGAAGCAATAGGTGCTGCAATATTTGTATCTAAAAATATTTTAACATTTTTATAATCTTCAAAACTCTTCTTAACAGACATCCCATTTTCTAACTTCAATGCAATTTTTGCACTTTTTGAAAGTACTAAAAATACTTCAATATCCTTAGGAATATTTTTAACAAATGTAAGCCCTAAGTTAGCTCCACTTGCCCCTGAGATTGCGACAGTGATTTTCAAAAGATACCTTTCTCATCGTATATATTTAAAAAGATAATATCAAAAAAAGGCTTTTAATTCAAACTGTATAATTATATGTGTAAAGACATATTTGATAAATGGGGAATATTGGGCATTTATATTGATTAAATTAAGCTTAATTTAATAAGTTATTTGTTAACATTTTGTATAAACTTTAAATATATATAATTAAACATTATGTTTTTATGTATTTAAATAATATACTTAATGTTAAAGGATTAAATCATGTCAAATGTTTTCACGTATACTCGAATAAACAAAAATAATGAAAAATATACTGAGCAACAAAAAGTTATATTAGATAGTTATGTTAAAAAACATAATATAGATATTTATAAAAATATTGAGATAGATATAAGTACTCCAAGTGATGAAAAAAACATTCTAGAATTACTAAAAAATTGTGAAAAAAATACAACAATTATAGTTTATGACTTAAATGTTTTTGGGAGAACAATTGAAACAATTTTAGAGATTGTAAAATTTCTTTTATCTAATAAAATAAGAATATTAGTAGTGAATCAAAATCTTGATTTAGTTGATGATAAAGATATGCTAACTCAAATGATTCTAGGAATGATTTCTATGACTATTGGATTAGAAAAGGATTTAATGAGTTTACGAACAAAAGAAGCATTAACAGCAAAAAAACTATCTGGTGTTGCTTTAGGTAAACCTGTTGGAACTATTCAAAAATCAAAATTTGATAAGCAAAGAGATAAAATTGAAGAGTTACTATCAGTTGGTTTATCTGTTAGAAAAATTGCAAAGCTATTAGGATATAACAATCATATTGGTTTAAATAATTATGTTAAAAAAAGGAATATTAGACAAAATTTGCCTAATACTCTTGATATTGCAAGTTAGTAAAACTATATTTAAAATAGCAAGAGTAGTATGATTTATTCTTACTTCATATAACTTATAGTAAAATACTGCCAATTTAGATATATGGAGAAAATATGAAAGTTTTATTAATTAAAGATGTTCAAGGTACTGGAAAAGCTGGTGAAGTTAAAGAAGTTAAAGATGGATATGGGAAAAACTTTCTAATTGGAAAAGGTTTAGCATTACATGCAACAAACGATGTACTAGCAAAATACAAAGCTGAGCAAAAAAGAAAAGATGCAAAAGAAGCGGAAGAATTAGCTGCTGCAAAAGAGTTAGCTGAAAAATTAAATGCTACAAAACTTACTATCAAACATAAAATTGGTGCAAATGGTCACTTAATTGGTTCTGTTACAAATAAAGAGATTTCTGAAGAGTTAAATACTCAATTCTCAATTGAAGTTGATAAAAAGAATTTATCTTTAGATAAAAAAATTAAAGCTGAGGGTACTTTTACTGTTGATTGTAAATTAGGTCATGGCATTCATGCTGATTTAGAAGTTATAATTATTGGAGAATAAGCAGAATGTTTGATGCTACTACAATACTTGCTTACAAGGGCAAAAATAAAGCTGTAATTGGAGGTGACGGTCAAGTTACTTTTGGTAATACAGTTTTAAAAGGTAATGCTACAAAAATCAGAAAACTTTACAAAGATCAAATACTTTCTGGTTTTGCAGGAAGCACTGCTGATGCTTTTAATCTTTATGATATGTTCGAAACTCATCTTGAAAGTACAAAAGGTGATTTATTAAAAGCTGTAATTGCTTTTTCTAAAGAGTGGAGAAAGGATAAAGTTTTAAGACGATTAGAAGCTATGATGATAGTTTTAAATAAAGATCATATTTTTATTTTATCTGGAAATGGTGATGTTGTTGAACCTGAAGATGGAGCTATTGCTTCAATTGGTTCTGGTGGAAACTTTGCTATTTCTGCTGCTAGGGCTCTTGCAAAACATTCTGACTTAGATGAAGAAGATGTTGTAAAAGAGTCTTTAATGATTGCAGGTGAACTATGTATTTACACAAATCAAAATATTAAATTATTGAAAATAGAGGACTAATAAAGTATGGATTTAACACCAAAGCAAATTGTTGCATACTTAGATGATTATATTATTGGACAAACTAATGCTAAAAAAACAATTGCATTAGCTTTAAGAAATAGATATAGAAGAATGAAAGTAGAACCAGAATTACAAGAAGAGATAATGCCAAAAAATATTCTTATGATTGGTAGTACTGGTATTGGTAAAACTGAAATTGCAAGAAGATTAGCAAAAATGATGTCATTACCATTTGTAAAAGTTGAAGCTAGTAAATATACTGAAGTTGGATTTGTAGGTCGTGATGTTGAGTCAATGATTAGAGATTTAGTATATGAATCAATAAATATTGTAACAAGAGAATATGAAGACAAAATCAAAGATAAAATTGAAGATGAAGTTCATAAAAAAATTATAGAAATACTTGTACCTCCACTTCCACAAACTGCTACAGATAATGCAAAAGAGTCATTTATCAAAACATATAATGTGATGGAGAAAAAACTTCTTGATGGCTCTTTAGATGATAAAAAAATTGAAATAGAAGTTTCTAAAAAAGCACATGTAGAAATTTTAGATTCTAATATGCCAATGGATATGAGTTCAATGCAAGAAAGCTTAAATAAAATGCTTGGCGGACTTAATAAAGATAAAATTAAAAAAGAAGTTAGTATAAAAGATGCAAAGGTTTTATTAAGAGATGAAGCTAGTGAATCTTTACTTGACCAAGAAGCTATTAAAATTGAAGCTGTTAAAAGAGCTGAAAATGGTGGAATTGTATTTTTAGATGAAATTGATAAAATTGCATCTGGTAAAACTAATCAAAATCAAGATCCAAGTAAAGAGGGTGTTCAAAGAGATTTATTACCTATTGTTGAAGGTAGTACTGTTCAGACTAAATTTGGTCAAGTTAAAACTGACCATATCTTATTTATTGCAGCTGGTGCATTCCATGTTTCAAAACCAAGTGATTTATTACCAGAATTACAAGGAAGATTTCCTTTAAGAGTTGAACTTGAATCATTAGATGAAGAATCTTTATATAAAATTTTAACTAATACAAAAAACTCTTTATTAAAACAGTATCAAGCACTATTAGCTGTTGAAGAAGTAGAATTAGAGTTTGATGATAGTGCAATTAGAGCCTTTGGAAAGTATTCTGTAACAGCAAATGAAATGACTGAAGATATAGGTGCTAGAAGATTACATACTGTAATTGAAAAAGTTATTGAAGATATCTCTTTTGAAGCGAATGAAAAAAAAGGTGAGAAAGTAATCATAACAAAAACTTTAGTTGAAGATAAACTAGATGAGATTGTAGATAACGAAGATACAGCCAGATATATACTGTAGTTTTGAAATTAATAATCTTTTAGATAGAATAAACTATTAAAGAAATTTAGGAGATTTTATATGAATATAATTACATTTTGTGAAATTGATGATTCATTATTTAATGATGATCATAAAGTTGAACATTTTCATAGTGGCGTGAGTGAAAAAGCAGATATTATAATTTTGAATATTGATTCAATTTTTGAATTTGAAGAAAATAAATCTGAAGTTTGTAAAGTAAAGTCTGTTTCTGTAGCCGTTATTGATGATGAAGAAGATTATGATGCATTTAAAAACTTTGGTATTGATGCATGGATTTTAAATTCTGATTTATCTGAAATAAATGGATTATTAAACTTACTTGAAAAAAGGTTTTTAGTATAATTATAGATACACATTGTCATTTAGACAACAAACAATATTATGAAGATGTTGATGCAGTAATTAAAAATGCCTTAGATCATAATGTAAAAGGCTTTTTAATTCCTGGTGCTGATTTTAATGATCTTCCACAAGCTATTAAGCTTGCTGAAAAATATGATGAAGTATTTTTTGCTGTTGGAATTCATCCTTATGATATTCATATGTATGATGAAAAAGTTTTAGAAGAGTATATTAATCATCCTAAATGTATTGCCGTAGGTGAGTGTGGTTTAGATTATTTTAGACTTCCTGAAGATGAAGAAGAAAAAAAAGCTAATATCGCAAAACAAAAAGAAGTTTTCATAGCTCAAATAGAGTTTGCTAAAAAAGTAAATAAACCTTTAATTGTTCACGTTCGAGAAGCTTCAAATGATTCAAAGCAGATATTAATTGATTATGATACAAAGCAAGTAGGTGGAGTACTTCACTGTTATAATGCAAGTGAGCATTTACTACCACTAGCTGAGCATAATTTTTACTTTGGAATAGGTGGTGTTTTAACTTTTAAAAATGCTAAAAAACTAATAGAGGTTTTACCTAAAATCCCAAAAGATAAACTAATTATAGAAACAGATGGACCTTATTTAACTCCTCATCCTTTTAGAGGAAAAAGAAATGAACCTTACTATACAGTTTTTGTAGCTGATAAAATGGCTGAATTATTAGAAATGACTAGAGAAGAGATTGATAATCTTACTACAAAAAATGCTATTAAATTATTTAAAGAGTTTTCTAGCCTATCTTAAAAAGGATATCTAGTAATACTAAAATAGGATGTTATTTGAATAAGATATTATTAATTATATTTTTATCTCTTAGCTCCTTTTCTTTTAATTTAAGTGCAGTTGCATTTACAAAAAAAGATTATCAGGTTTTAAAAGATTTAGATATAGAAAAATCTTTTGTACATGATGAACATCTTCAAGATTTATATAATGAACTATCAAATAAAAACCATTTATATATATACAAAAGAAATTTAAAAAAATCATCAATCTATATTTCAAAAATAAAAGAAGTTTTAAATCAAGAGGGTTTACCCTCAAGCTTTTTATACTTATCAATGGCAGAATCAAATTTTAGAGTTGATGCTAAATCTTCAACAAATGCTCTTGGCTTATGGCAATTTATGCCTCAAACTGCGAAAATATATAATTTGAGAAATGATGAATATGTTGATGAGCGATTAGATTTTATTAAATCAACACATGCAGCTTCAAAATATTTAGGAGCACATTATAAGAGATTTGGTAAATGGTATTTAGCAATTTTGGCATATAATTGTGGTGAGGGTAGAGTAATTGAAGCACTTACAAGAGCTAGTATTGATAAATATATAGAACGTTATCCTGATAAAAAAAACTCTTTAAAAATTAAAGAGTACAGAAATATTATCAAAGAGTATTTACGAACTAAAAAAAATTTTTATAAAATCAACAATATCTATAAAGATTTAGGAGATTTAAATATTCATGTAACTGCACGAGATCTTTTAAAAATACAAGAAAAATTAGATAGACAATACTTACCAAGAGAAAGTCGTATTTACTTAAGAAAAATTGTAGTTTTAGCAATGATAGCTAATAGAAACTTTTTAAAAAAAGGTTATATTTTTGATAGAGATATAAACTCTACAATTACAACTGTAAAATTAAAAGGTGGATTACACTTAAGAAGTATTTCAAAAGTATTAAATATGAAATATAGTACTTTATCAAAAATGAATTTGCATATAAAACAGCAGATTTTGCCTTTTGATGTAAAAAGTTATGATGTTAATATTCCTTATTCTAAATTAGGTATTTATAGTAAAAATAAAAATAAAATAAAAAATGAATCTTTTGTAATTTATAGAGTAAAAAAAGGTGATACTTTATCAAGTATTGCATATAAATATAAAGTAAAATATAGTTTAATAAAAAAGTTTAATGAATTGAAATCAAATCGTTTATCTTTAAAACAAAAACTTGTTATTCCTGTTATTAAAAATAAGTCAAAAAACACAAGAAGAAAAATAGCAAATAAGAGATTGTATAAAGTAAAAAAAGGCGATTCTTTAAGTACAATTGCACATAAATTTAATATTAGTGTAAAAAAAATAAAAAAAGACAATAGTCTAAAATCAAATAAAATAAAAATTGGAGATAAAATTGCAATATATAAATAAATTTTTAAAATACGGAACAATAACTAGTTTAGTAATAGTAGCATTTTTAATAACAGGTTGTTCATCAAAAAAATATAAAGTAAGCTCTTCTGATATAAATAAGATATATAAAAATACATCAAATAGTAAAATTAGAAATTCAAAAGCAATGCATAGAGCAACACTTCGTCCTTATACAGTATTTGGAGAGAGATATTATCCTTTTATAGCAAACGTAAATGATGAGTTTACAGGAATTGCATCTTGGTATGGGCCAAATTTTCATGCTAAAAAGACTTCAAATGGTGAAACTTATGATATGTATGCATTAACTGCTGCACATAAGACTCTGCCTATGAATACAGTTGTAAGAGTTGATAATCTTGAAAATGGTAAGAATGTAGTTGTACGAATTAATGATAGAGGACCTTTTGTTGATGGAAGAATTATTGATTTATCAAATACAGCTGCACATGCAATTGATATGGTAAGAAAAGGTACTGCAAGGGTAAAAATAACTGTTTTAGGATATAATGGCGAAATACAAAATTATAATGCTCCTATTAAGCAAGCATATAAAGCACCTATTGTTCCTAAGAAAGTAGTTCCAGTAGTTAATCCAATTACTCCTGTTTCTTCAATGGCAATAGAAGAGAAAACTATAATTCATGATAATTATAATTTACAAGTTGGTGCTTTTTCTAAACTTGAGGGTGCATTACAAACAAAAAGAAAATATGAAACAATGTTAAATAATCAATATAAAATTGATATTGTAAAAGTAGTTTCTAATGATAGATTTTTACATAAAGTTTTAATTAGAGGTTTTAATTCACAAAATCAAGCACAAATATTTAAAGATTCAAATGGCTTAAATAGTGCAATTATAATAAGAAAATAGGGTTAAGAATGGTAGAACAAAATAGAAAAACAAAAGAAACAGATATTAAATGTAAACTAGATGTAAATGGTAGTGGAAAGTCTAATATTAATACTGGTGTAGGTTTTTTTGACCATATGTTAGAAGCTTTATCAAAACATAGTGGAATTGATATCGATTTATCTTGTGATGGGGATTTACATATTGATGCACACCACACAGTTGAAGATTGTGGAATTGTTTTAGGAAAAGCCTTAAAACAAGAAATATTTCCTATTGAAGCAGTTGAAAGATATGGAAATGCAACCGTTGTAATGGATGAAGCAGCAACTACTTGTGCCTTAGATTTATCAAATAGACCTTATTTAGTTTATGAAGTAAATGTAAGTGGAAAAGTTGGAGATTTTGATGTTGAATTAGCTGAAGAGTTTTTTCACGCCTTAAGTGGAAATGCTGGATTAACTGTTCATATTATTCAAGATAGAGGAAGAAATAAACACCATATTTTAGAAGCAAGTTTTAAAGCCTTTGCTGTGGCCTTACGTCGAGCACTAGTTAAAAATGAAAGATTAGGAATTCCTAGTACAAAGGGTGTTTTATGATTGAACTTATTGTATTAGATGTTGATGGTACATTAACAAATGGACAAATAACATATACTAATTCAGGAGATGAGTTAAAATCTTTTGATGTAGCAGATGGTTTAGCAGTAGCAACTTGGACAAAAAAGCTTGGAAAAAAAGCTGCTATTATTACAGGAAGAAACTCTTTAATTGTTGAACGTCGTGCTAAAGATTTAAAAATAGAACACTTACATCAAGGAATTCATAATAAAGATGAAGTCTTACAAAAAATTCTTGATGATGAGGGACTTTCATGGAATCAAGTTGCAGCAATTGGTGATGATTTAAATGACTATAAAATGCTCAAAAAAGCAGGACTTTCATTTACTCCTTTAAATGGAACACAATACTTAAAAGATTTTGTACATGTAGTTTGTAAAAATCAAGGTGGTAGTGGAGCTGTTAGAGAAATGATTGAGCATATTTGTAAAGAAGATGGACTTGAAGAGGATTTTTTAAACGCATGGATATAAAGTTTTTTAATTATTCATTATTGCTTTTAGCTGTTGGAGCATATTTTATTCCAGTTGATAATGTAGCTAAGAATAGTGATATTAAAGATATTCCCTTAGTAATATTTGAAAAGCCATTAATGTATACATTAAATGATAAAAACTTATCAAGAGTAGTTGATGCAAGTCATGCAGTAAGATATAAATCAAGAGATGAAATGTATGATGCTAATATTCTTTTGAAAAATAATTTAGAAGAAAAAGATTATAAAGTTGAAACTTTAAAGGCTCAAGTTATTATAAAAAAAGGTGATGATTTAACATTACGAAAAGATGTTAAATATAATAGAGATGATTTTATAAATCTAAATACTGACGCCTTAGATTATAATATAATAACAAAAGTAGCAAAAAATAGTGTGCCTTATGATGGGTATTATTATAACAATACTATAAAAGGCACAAACTTATATTTAGATGGAACAAAAAATTATATGAAATCTAATAAAGTTCATTTTGAAGTAGAAGTAAAAAATAAAAAATAAAGGTAAACAATGAAGTTTTTAGCAGGTTTATTAGTATGTTCAACACTTTTATTAGCACAAACACAACAGCTTATAATTGATGCACAAAATTTTGAAGCAAATGATAAAAAAGGTATTTCAACTTTTACAGGAAATGTTAAAATACAAATGGGAAAAGATAGATTAAATGCCCAAAAAGTAGATATATATTTTGTTACTAAGAAAGGAAGTACAGGAAAGGTTCCTTCAAAATATATAGCAACAGGAAAAGTAGATTTTGAAATTGTAACAGATGTAAAACATTATGCGGGAAAAGGAGATAAAGTTATATATTCTCCAATAAAGCAAGAGTATACAATACTTGGAAATGGCTTTTTACAAGAAAAAAATGATGATAAAAAGATTTATGGTGAAAAGATTTATGTAAATCAATTATCAGGTGAAGCAAAAGTAAATGGAAGTGGTAATAAACCAGTAAGATTTATTATAAATATTGAGCGTGGCTCACAAAAGTAAGGAAAATATTAAATGAGAATAGTTGAAGCAAATTTTATGGAATCAGCTCAAAGCATTCAGGACTCACCAAGTCCAGATAAAGCAGAAGTTGCTTTTTTAGGTAGATCAAATGTAGGAAAATCCTCTTTATTAAATACATTAACACATAGAAAAGGTTTAGCTAAGTCATCATCAACTCCTGGTAAAACTCAACTAATTAACTATTTTAATATTAAGTTTAAAACTGATAAAGAAGAAGTTCCTTTTCTTTATGCAAGATTTGTGGATTTACCTGGATTTGGTTATGCAAAAGTTTCTAAAAGTTTAAAAAAAGATTGGAATTCTAATTTAACAGGTTATTTAGAGCAAAGACAATGTTTACAGATTTTTGTACACTTAATTGATTCTAGACATACTGATTTACCAATTGATAAAAATGTTGATGAGTTTTTAAAAGCTAATAAAAGAGGCGATCAAATTATTATTAATGCATTTACAAAAATAGATAAATTAAAACAAAATGATTTACAAAAATTAAAAAGAGAAAATCCTGATGGGATATTTATCTCTAATTTAAAGAAAAAGGGTGTAGAAGCTCTTCAAAATAGAATTACGGAGTACTTATTTGGAAGTTAAGTTTTATAAGCCTGATGTAACTTCAATAGCTTCAATGCAAGAGCTTGTTAAAGCAGAAGTTGAAAATGGGAATATTCTTTTAAGAACTGAAGATGAAATGGCTAATACAATTAGATCATATACAATTGTAGAAGTTGATGGTGTTATGGCAGGTTTTACAGCTTTGCATATTCACTCTGCACGACTTGCTGAAGTTAGAAGTTTAGTTGTATCTAAAAAGTTTAGAGGCTTAGACCTTGGCTTAAGACTTGTTGAAGAGTGTATTAAAGAAGGAAGAGTATATAAGTTAGAACAAGTATTATCCTTAACTTATGCACAAAGTTTTTTCGAAAAAGCAGGCTTTCGAGTAATTGAAAAAGAAGCCATTCCTGAACATAAAATATGGGCTGATTGTATTCGTTGTAAACATTTTCCTGTTTGTGATGAAATTGCAATGGTCTTTGATTTATAAAAAAAGGCTAACAATCTATTAAACATTATAGATTAATAGCCTTTTTATTTCATAAATTTAAAAAATAATTTTATACTTTTTATAATCTCAAAAAAAGTAATTAATCCATAATCACAAGTAAATAGTTTTATATAAGCAATAATCACTCAAATTTAAACTTTTTTATATAATATAATAATATATTTAGATATTTATAATTTATTTATAACTTGTTAAAATAAGAAAAATAGTTAAGTACTATTTAATAAGATTTTACTAGGAAATAAATATGAAAATAATAATATTAATACTTCTATTTATCTTGAATTTAAATTCAAGCAACTTAACAATGGGTAATGAAGCTTATTTAAAAGCTGATTATGAAAAAGCTTACTCTTTTTATGAAGATGCTTGTGCTGAAAATAGATATGTAGCTTGTTATAATTTGGGCTTTGCTTATGAGAGTGGACATACAAAACAAAAAGATTATAGTAAAGCAGTAGAATACTATAAAAAAGCATGTGATGGCGATGTTTATAACGCTTGCTATAACTTAGGATTGTTGTATGATAAAGGAAAGGGTGTTTTTGAAGATAAGTTAAAAGCAATAAAATTATATACAAAATCATGTGAGGGGGGAGCTTATAGAAGTTGTCATAACTTAGCTTCTTTATATACAAAAAAAGAGTATCAAGATTATAAAAAAGCAAGTGTTTACTTTAAAAAAGCTTGTGATAATGATGTAAATTACTCATGTATGAATTTAGGTGTTTTATACAAACAAGGTTTAGGTGTAAAGCAAGACTATAAAATTGCACATGATTTATATGAAAAAGCATGTAATGCAGGAATTGATATAAGTTGTTATAATTTAGCTTTATTATATGCAAAAGGAAAGGGCCTTAGTAAAAACTATAATATAGCAAATAAACTTTATAAAAGAGCCTGTGATAACAATATTTCAAATGCTTGTATGAATTTAGGAGTTTCTTATTATGAGGGAAGAAGTATTGAAAAATCAAAAGTAAAAGCAAAAATATTATTTAAAAAAGCTTGTACTCTTGGATATGTAAAAGCTTGTTCTTACTCAAAAGCTTTAGAAGACCAAGGCTTCTAAGACTTTTTTAGATGATTTTATGTAGTTGATTTTTTATAATTACAGGAACAAAGAACATTGATACAATATATGATATTAATGTTCCTCCAATTAAAGCAACTCCTAATCCTCCAAAAACAGCATCAGTTGCTAAGAGAGAACTTGCGAATACCATTGTAAGAACTGTTAATATTATAGGCTTAGAACGTGTTGCTGTTGCACGTGCAATTGCTTGGTTAATACTTAAGTTTTCTTCTTTTACTAATTGTTTTGAAAAATCTATTATTAGTGTAGAGTTTCTTGAGTTAATTCCAATTAGTCCAATAAATCCTATCAAAGATGTTGCTGTTAAATAAAAAGTATCTTCTGTGATTATATCCATAATAACATGAGCAAAAATTACTCCAACTATTGATATAAAACTTGCTAAAACAATTCCACCTGAAAGAGCAAAACTTTTATAATACATTACCATTAAGAAAAAAATCAGAACTAAAGCAATGATAAAAGCTCCACCTAAATCTATAAAGGTATCAATTGTAACTTTTAATTCTCCATCAAAAACTAAATCAAACTTTTCCTTTGTATTTTTATCTTCAAATGAAAGATTTAACATATTTGTTTTTGTAATTATAAACTCTTTTTCTAACTCTTTTAACATCTGATTTCTTGAATCTAAAAGAGGATAAATTTGACTATCTTTATTTGTTTCAGCTATTACATTTATCATCATATTTAGATTTTTTGATGTAAGTGTTGGCTCTTTAATAATCTCTTTTATTGTAATAAAAGAGGCTAAATTTATCATAAATCCTTGATTATTTACTAGTTTTAAAGTTTGTAGTTTACTTTCTAAACTTTTCTTTGTAGAGTTTTCTAAAAGTCTTGAGTCATCTAATCTTAAAAATATTGGTATTTGATTCTCTGCTTTTTCTTCATTTACAACAGAGATTTCCATACCTTCATATGCTAAGTAAAGGATATTCTTTACCTGCTCTAGACTAATACCACTTTTTATGATTTTATTATTATCAAGTTCTAATTGATATTTTATATAATCTTTATCAGCCATTACATCAATATCAACTAATGTAGCTTGTTCTTTTAGAATCTTTGCTATTTTTAAAGAAAAATTTCTTCTTGTTTCAAAGCTATTACCCCCATAAATCTCTGCAACTATGGAAGCAAGTACAGGAGGACCAGCTGGAAGTTCTATAAACTTTATATTTGCCTCATATAAAGAACAATTTTTTTGAATATTTTCTCTAATATTACTAATTAAATTATAACTTGTAATTTCTCTATTTTCTGCTTTTTTAATGTTTACCATTATTTCAGCTTGAGATTGCTTATCTTTTAAAGCACTTTGCTTAACCATTGCTGCAAAATCTAAAGGTTGGCCTTCTCCTATGAAAATAGAAATATTAGTAACAAATTCATTTTTTTGAAGCTTTGAAGAAATACATCTTGTAACTTCTTTAGTTTGTAACTTACTTGAACCATCTTTTAAATCTACATAAATAGAAAAAGTATCTGAGTCTTTACTTGGTAACATTTTTGCTTTTATAATTTCATTTGGGAAAGTTGCAATACTTAAAGCAAATAATACAAAGGTTATAAAATAGACTAAAAAAGATTTTGCCTTACTTTCTAAAATATTAAATATAAAGTTTTCTAATTTCATTTTTTAACCTTATAAATTTTTTTAATTAAATATGGAGTAAAAGCATAAGCTACAAATAAGGACATAACAAGTGAGATAGATATAAAAATTGGAAGAGGGTGCATAAATTGTCCCATCATTCCACCTACAAAAAACATAGGTATAAAAGTCATTACTATTGCTAAAGTTGCAATATTTGTAGCATTACCAATTTCATTTGTGGCATTTATAGCAAGTATTGATATATCAGTACCAGGCTTCTCTTTTCTATGTCTATGAATGTTTTCAATTACAATAATTGCTGCATCAACAAGCATTCCAAGAGAGACTAAAAGTGCAAATAAGGTAATTCTATTGATTGTTTCATCTAGTAAAAAACCTGCAAATAGTGTTAATGATAAAATCATAGGAACTGCAAGTGAAACAATCATAGCTTCTTTAAATCCTAAAGTAAAAATAAGTAAAATAGCAATAATTACAATAGAAATAAGTAAGTTTTGAACAAGAGAATTTACTGCATTATTTGCAGTATATCCATCATCTCTTGTAATTGTAAAGGCAATATTTTTTTTAATTAAATCCTCTTTTATTAAATTCATATATTCAAATATTTTTTCATTTATAACTACTGAGTTTGAACCATTTAATTTTGAAATACTCATTGTAACTTGCTCTATCTCTTCATAAACTCCTTGTGAGTTTTTTTGATAAATCTGTGCTTCTTTATTATTTTGAATATCATAAGATCTTTGAACACTTGCTATATCTTTTAAATAAATTGCAACACTATTTTGATATGAAACAATTATATTTTCTATATCTTTTTTAGATTCAATAGCTTGTTTTATCCCAAAAACAACAATATCTCCAGCTTTTGTATTTCCTTTTATATTTGCAGTTTTATATGATAATGCTTGTACTTGTTTCATAACTTGAGCAATTGATAAGTTATATGCAGAAATTTTATTTGAATCAATTAAAATATTATATTGCTCTTTTTTTTCACCCTTTAAATCAACAAGTGCTACATTTGTGATTTTATTTACTTCTTTAGTAATCTTATTTACTTCTTTATAAAGTTGAGTTTGGCTTATTAAATCTTTACCATCTTTTTTCATTGAATAAAAAGCCATAGTTGCTATTGGTATATCTGTATCAATATCCATTGTCTTTATAATTGGCTGCATTGCTCCGCTTGGCATTAAATCCATATTTCTCATAACTTGGTCATAAAGTTTAAGATTTGATTCTTCTTTATCTTGTCCTATAAAGTATTGTGCTTGAACAATTCCCATTGAATCTTTAGCAAAAGAGTAAATATTTTCAACACCTTTTATCTCTTTAATTTTTTTCTCTAAAGGCTCGATTATAACTTTTTGTATTTCACTAGGACTTGCCCCTGGAAGTACAACTATAACAGCACCTCCACTTACTTTTATTTGAGGGTTCTCTTCTCTTGGCATAAATACTAAAGAGATATAACCAAGAATTAAAATAAATATTCCAAAGATAAGTGTCAAAGGATGATTTATAAACGAAAGTGATAATTTTCCTGCAATATTTAAATCTTTATCAATAGTATCTTTAAACTCTTTATTTTCCATACAAATACCTTATCTTAAAGGTTCTATAAGTAGTTTAGCATACATACCAGGATAAACTTTTAACTCTTTTTTATCAAAAGAAATTTTTAAAATAAAAGAGTGAGTAACTGTGTTTATATTAGGAATTATTGCATCAATTTTACCTCTTGTTTCTAAATTAATTGAGGGAATAGAAACTTTCACTTCTTGATTAATTTTTATTTTTCCTAAGTTATTTTCTGAAATATCTGTTTTTATTTTTAAACTTGAAAGGTCTGAAAGAATTAATGCAGGTGCACTTGGCATTGACATTTCACCAGCTTTTATTGATTTTTTTATGATGAGTCCATCATTTGGTGCTTTAATTTTTAAATAATTATATTGAAAGTTTACTTCTTTTAGTTTTGCTTTTGCAATTAAAATCATATTTTTCATATTTATAAGATTAAGTTCTAATTGTTCTACATCATATTTTGGAACTAAATCTTGCTTATATAAACGTTTGTATCTATTGTAATTTACTTTTATATTTGCTAGTTTGTTCTCTTGCATCTTAAGATTTAGTAAGGCCTCTTGTTTTAAAGAATCAATACTTGAAGAATCAATCTCATAAAGTAACTGGCCTTTTTTTACAAAAGAACCTTCACTTACATATACATCTTTTATAAAGCCCATATTTCTGCTTGTAATTACTTTTTCATTATCAGATATTACAGTTCCTGATAACTCTATATTATTTGCGAATATATAAATAGTTGAAATACAAAGTATTAATATATTTTTTATCATTTTATTACCTTTAAAATTGTGTTATTACTTAGAAAACTATTTCCACTTATTAGATTTATTTTTGCAAGTGCTAAAGATTTTTCATATTTTGCAGCTATTAACTGTGTTTTTGTATTTCTTAAATTTGCTTCTTGTTGTAGTAAATCTGTCATTGCTATTAAATGATTCTTATACATAAGTTGTGATTGTTTATAAATATCATTTGCCAAAACTAGTGTTTCTTCTCTCTCTTTTAAGATTTTTTCTTTTATTTCTAAATCAAGAAGTGCTTTTTGTAATTGTAGTTTAATAGCATCTTTTAATTTTTCATAATCAAAAAGAGATTTTTTATATTGAATCTGACTTTTTTGCATATCTACATCTCTTGTATTATCAAAAATAGTGTATTTTAATCCAAGAACTGCATTGTAATAATCTTTTTTTGAATCAAGTGTTAATTTATCGTCATTAAATCCATACTCTAAATGTGAATAAACTGTAGGGTAATATTCTGCTTTTGATATCTCTATGTTTTTCTTTTTTGCTTTTATATTAATATCTTGCATTCTTAATTCATCTGCATTTTTTAAAGCATTTTCATATAAGACATTAAAGTTAGAATATTTTATTTTTATATATTTTAATTTTTCTACATCATTTATTTCATTTTTTGATGTTAAAAATTTAAGATATGCAAGAGCTAGTTGAAATTTATTTTCAGATTCAAGGTTCTTCGTATTTATATTTAATTCATGTACTTGTGCTTGTTTAACATCAATTTTTGTAACTAAACCCTCTTTATAAAAAGCATTTGCAGATTTAACTATAAAAGCAATTGATTCTTTTGCTTTTTTTGTAGTTTTTATAAACTCTTTTGCAAGAACAGCTTGGTTGTAAGCTTTTAATACCTCATAAGATAGTTGTCTTTTATCTAAATTGTATTTAACTTCATTTGCTTTTTTTTGAAGTTTTAAAATCTCCTTTTGATTTGATAACTTAAAACCTGTAAATAAGGGAATATCATAATTTAATTTTGTATTAAAGTTATTTCTATCCTCTGGATTATTTAAATCTTCTGCTATAACTCCTAAATTATTTGGATCAAATTCACTTGCTCCAAAATCATTAAAACTAGCTTCTCTTGATGAAAGTTTTGAATTAAATACATATCCAGCATGATTTGTTCTGTTTATTTGCTCTTCAAAGGATAGTTTTCCATAAGAAATGGAATTTACTTTTTCTATATTTAAATTTGCTACTTCTATATCTAATTTTTGTTTTTTTAAATCCTTATTATTTTTAAAGGTAAAATTTAAAGCTTGTTCAAAATTAACTGTTTGAGCATAAGTAAATGATGTTAGTAGTAATGATAAGTATATCTTATGCATAATAATAGCTTTCCTAAATGTATATTTTATTTATTATATAGTAAAAAAGTAAATAAATTACTTCATTTTAGCTTTTATATTATAAATAAAAGTTATATATAGTTTCTTTATTTTTATTATAAAATTAACTTATTTAATTTTTTATATTTTATGGATAAAGTAATTTCTAGCTATAATAAAAGTAAATTATTAGAAAGCCTTTCTTATGATAAAAATATTATTTATTCTAAATTTTTTCTTGATATCTTTATTTTCTTCTTCTTTTGACAAAGTTTATACTGTAGCTTTTTTAAAAGATTGGAAACCTTATTATATAACTAACAATAAAGGTGAGATTGATGGTTATGTATATGAATTATTTGAAGAAATATCAAAAAAACAAATCTAAAATTTGAATATAAAATAGTAAATACTTGGCAAGAGATATTTGAGTTAGCTAAAAATAATAAAATTGATATAGTTCCAAATATTGGAATTACAAAAAATAGAGAAGAATTATTTAACTTTTCGCAACCTACAGATACTTTAAAAATCAAACTTTTTAAAAGAAAAGACTCTTATGATATTACAAAAATCGAAGACTTAAAAACAAAAAAACTAGGGGTATTACTTAATAATATTTGTAATGTACTTATTTCAAAAGAAATCACTGATAATAAAATTGTTTTATTTGATTTATCAAGAGCTATTTCTTCTTTAACTTCTGGTGAGTTAGATGCTCTTTGTTATCCAGACTCTTCTTTAAATATGAAGTTAAAAGAGTTAAGTTTAGAGAATAAAATAGTCTCTTTTGAAAAGCCTTTAATTGAAGTAAAAAGAGGATTAGGATTAACAAAAGAAAACTTTGATTTATTGCCACTTTTAGATGAAGCAATTACTGATTTAAAAGTTGAGGGTACTTTTCAAACAATATATTCACATTGGTTTTCACAAAAAGATATCAATACAATATCCCAAAGTACTTTTTATAAAATCCTAATAATATTAGTAATAGTTTTAATCATATTATTTATTTATATATATGGGAATAATAAGTTAAAAGAACAATATAAAAAACAAAAAAAACTAGAAAAAAAATTAAATAGTGCTCAAGAAATTGCAAAATTAGGGCATTACTCTTACTCTTTTAATAAAGACCTTTTTGTATGTTCTAAGCAAATTGATGAAATTATTGGTATAGAAGAGAATAGTGTAAAAAATGTTGATTTATGGATAAAGTGTATTCATCCTGATGATCAGCAAAGAGTTGCACTTTATTGGGCTTCTTGTCTTAATAAAGGAGTTGATTATAAAATAGAGTATAGATTTATTAATCAAAAAACAAAAGAAATCATTTGGGTTGTAGCTTTAGGTGAGATTTCAAGGGATAAAAATCATAATCCTATAACTATGTTTGGAACAATACAAAATATAGATGAAAGAAAAAAGACAGAAGAAGAACTTACTCAAGCTATGATGGTATTTGAAAATACAAATGATGGAATACTAGTAACTGATAAAAACACTAATATTATTAATGTAAATAAATCTTTCGAAATTACAACAGGTTATAGTTTAAAAGAAGTTATAAATAAAAAACCAAGTATGTTAAAAACTGATTTAAATAAAGATAGTTTTTATAAAAAAATGTGGAGTGATTTAAATACTAAAGGTGTTTGGAGTGGTGAAATAATAAATAAGAAAAAAGATGGAAGTAATTATTATGAGTTTTTAACTATAAATGTAATTTATGGGATTAACAAAGAAGTAAATGGCTATATAGGAATTTTTAGTGATATTACACAACAAAAATCTGATGAAAAAATGCTTATGACTCAATCAAAAGTAGCCGCAGTTGGAGAAATGCTTGGAAATATATCTCATCAATGGAGACAACCTTTATCTGTTATTAGTACTCATGCTACTGGTATCAAATTAAAATTAGAACTTGAAGCAAATTTAGAAAAAGAAGAAATTTGTGAATCAATGGAAAATATCAATAAACAAGTACAATACTTATCAAAAACTATAGATGATTTTAGAAACTTTTTTAAAGGTGATACAAATGATATTCAAGAGTTTACTTTAAAAGATGCTTTTAGTAAGTTAGAGCAACTAACAAAAGATAGTTTGCATAATAATTATATTAAATATGAAACAGAAATTGAAGACTTAACTCTAGTATTAAATGAAAATCTTTTTATTCAAGCTTTGATTAATATTTATAATAATGCAAAAGATGCAATGGTTGATAATATAGAAAATAGTGATGATAGATTTTTATTTGTTGAAACAAAAGTAGTTAATGAAAAATTAGAAATCTTAATAAAAGATACAGGATATGGAATACCTTTAAATATAATCGATAAGATATTTGAGCCATACTTTACAACTAAACACTCATCAGTTGGAACAGGTATAGGTCTTTATATGACAAACCAAATTATAACAAAACAGTTTAATGGACAAATATTTGTAAGTAATATTGAGTTTGAAAACAATAGAAAAATCTTAAGTGGAGCAGAGTTTAGAATAGTTTTACCCTTAGAAAAGAAGTAAAGTTATTTTAGTTGATATTTTATCTTAAACATTATATAGTTCGTAAATTAAAATTAGGAGGCGATTAATGCCTATTGAAATAAATCAAACAGTTAAAATTATGTTTGAAGTTAGAGTTGATGGTGAATTAGTAGATGGAAGTAGAAGCAATAAACCTTTTGAGTTTTCATTTGGAGTAGGGCAAGTAATTGCTGGACTTGAAAAAAGAATAATAAATATGAACGTAGGTGAAGCTGCAAGTATTAGAGTTCCTGCTGCTGAAGCTTATGGTGAGTATGATCCTTCTGCCATTCAAGTATTACCTATAGAAGAGTTCGCGAATATAGAAAATCTAAAAGTTGGAATGCAAATTCAAGGTGAAGATGATGATGGTGAACTTACTCAAATTATTGTAAAAGAGATAAATGAAACACAAGTTACTGTTGATTTTAATCATCCTCTAGCTGGAAAAGATTTAGATTATAAAGTTAAGATTGATTCTTTACTTTAGTAAAAGAGTGTTTTTTAGCCCATCACTTAAAGGACTGGGCGAGATTTCCAATAATTAATTGCCAACCATCTATTACAATAAAGAAGATGATTTTAATAGGTAAGGATATCATTACAGGAGGTAACATCATCATACCTAAGGACATAAGAATAGAGGCTACAATAATATCAATAACTAAAAATGGTAAGAAAATTAAAAACCCTATCTCAAAAGCTGTTCTAAGTTCACTTACTATAAATGCAGGCATTAATAATGTTAAAGGAACATCATCTATATTTTTAGGATTTGGTTCTTTTTTTATACGGTAAAATAGGGCGATATCAGATTCTCTTGTGTTTTTTATCATAAACTCTTTAAAAGGTTTAATACCCCTTTCAAATGCTAATTCATAACCAATTTTTTTATCCATATATGGTTCAATACCATCTTCCCATGATTTTTTTGCATAAGGTTCCATAATAAAAATAGTTAATATTAATGCAAGAGAGATTACTATTTGTGTTGGAGGTGTTTGCTGTAGTCCCATAGCTTGTCTTAAAAGTGAAAAAACGATTACAATTCTTGTAAATGATGTAACCATTAAAATTAGCGTTGGAGCTAGTACAAATAGTGTTAAAATAATTGCAATATTGATTGTTTTTACAAACTGTGCTGGGTCATCAAGCGCTGCAACAGAAAGGTTTACAATAGGAGCTGTATCAGCAGCAAAAGTGTATACAGTAAAAAGTAATAGTGTTAATAAAAGTTTCAAAAAAATTCCTATGTAATAATTAAAATCATAATATCAAAAAAATAGTTAGTTTCTACTTTTTATATATCCCATCTCATAAAGCTTATCGTATATTTTACTTACAACTTCACCTGCTGCTGAACCACCATGTCCTCCATGTTCTACTAATACATTTACAACATATTTAGGATTTTTATAAGGTCCATAAGTAGTAAGCCATGCATGTGATCTTTGAAAGTATTTAAGTTCACTCTCTTTCATTCTTACTTTTTCTGATTGAGGAATACTAACAACTTGTGCTGTTCCTGTTTTCCCTGCTATTGCTATTTTTGTTTTAACATATTTAGTAGCTGTTCCTTTAGGATGATGAATTACATCATACATTCCACGTCTTAAGGTATTTAATTGTGCTTCAGGCATTTTTAAATCTTCTGGTTCTTCATAATTTGCTTTATAAAAATGTGGTTTAGGAAGTTTTCCTGTAGCAATAAAAGCAGTATATCTTGCCATTTGCATAGGAGTTACTAGCATATTCCCTTGTCCAATAGATGTAATAACTGTCTCACCTACATACCAAGGTTGTTTAAACTTTTTTTCTTTCCATAATTTATTTGGATTTACACCAAAAAACTCATTTACTTGATCAACACCTGTTTGTCTACCAAAGCCAAATTTATCTAATGTTTGAGATATTTTATTAATTCCAATTCTAAGACTACCTTTATAAAAGAAATCATCACAACTTTCTCTAATAGCTTTTCTAAAATCTACTTTTCCATGTCCAAATCTTTTCCAACATCTAAAGTTTCTATTTCCTATTCTAATAGAACCAGAACAATTAATAGTATAATTATCTTCTATTCCATTCTCTAAAAAGGATAAGGCAACTCCCATTTTAATAATAGAACCTGGAGGATATAACCCATTAATTAGTTTATTTGTAAAAGGATGATTAAGGTCATTTCTCATAATATTCCACTCTTTAACCGAGATTCCAGAAGCAAAAATATTATTATCAAACTCAGGCATAGAAGTTGCAGATAATATTTCACCATTATTTGCATCCATTACAATAATTGCACCACTTCTTTTCCCAAAAATCTTTTGAATATATTTTTGAAGTTCGATATCTAATGATATTTTAATACTATTGTCAATTGAGGGTTCTTTTTCATCAATTATTGCAATTTCTTTATTTAATGCATTTACTTTAATATCTTTGTATCCAATTTGCCCTTGAAGCTTGTCATTATAAAACTTTTCTAAACCATTTTTACCAATAATTCCATTATGAGCTGAAAGTTCATTTTTCAAAATATCTAATCTTGAAGCTTTTCCTACATAACCAATAACATGTGAAGCTGCTTTTCTATATGGATAAAATCTTTTTACAGCTGATTCAATTTTCATTGAATCTTTTGATGAAAATAGAGTATATTTAGGAAAAAAATCTTGATAAGGAATATACTCCACAACTTTTACAAAATCGTGATTATAAGCTGAGTTTTTTCTGTTATATGTTTTTAGAAGTTTTTTCTTTTCAATATCTGGAAAGTGTTCAACTATTAAATCAAGTGCATCTTCTAGTTTTTGTTTATTTTTTTTAGAGTTTAAGTGTGGCTTGATAAGAATTGAAAATCCCATTTGATTTACAGCTAATTTTTTTCCATGTCTATCTTCAATAACTCCTCTAACAGGAATTTTTTGTACTCTACTAATATAGTTTCTTTTTGATAGTTCTTCATAGTAAGTATTTGATTTTATACTTAAAAAATATACTCTTGAAAGTAAAGTAATCATAATAATAATAATAAATAAAAATATAATATTTAGTCTGTTTATCAAATAAATACTCCAAAAAATAATAAATCAATAATAATATTTACAAATATTATAGCAATAAAACTATCAGACATTCCAATTGTCATAACCCAAATAAAAAATACACCAAGGTAAAAAATTAAAATATAAATATATTCATTTAATTTACTAAAGGACATCATTCTATCGATATTTGGAATAATAAAAATATAAATAAATAGTGATAATAAGGTTAAAGATAAAGGTCTTAACCCTGAGTTTATTTCTATAAAAATAAATGTTAAAACTATAAAAAAAAGTGAATAAAGATATTTTCTTTTAAGACATACATAAAATGAAATAAAAGTAACTCCAGCAATCATAATCAATAAAAAATGTATTGAAGATATCGTATTTATAGTAATTATTACTAGTAATAAGGTAAATAGAAAAATAGGATTATCTAAATTGTTTCGAGTCATAAAATATAATACTTCTTTTTAATTTATCGCGATTATATTATAAAGAGTCTTATACCTATATCAAATTACTTTTTATTTTTATTAGATAAATCATAAATAAAAGAGAATACTTCAGCAACTGCTTTATACATACTTCCAGGTATTTCTTTATCTATATCAATTTGAGATAAAAGCTCAACTAAATCTTCATCTTTTTTAATTGGAATATCATGTTCATTTGCAAGTTTAATAATATTTGAGGCAGTTTCACCTTTTCCTTTTGCAAGAATACTAGGTGCATTGTCTTTTTCAATATCATATTTTAAAGCAACAGCTTTAGCAGGAGTACTTTGGTTTTGTTTTATATTTTTTTCTTCCATTTTAAACTCTTATATCAACACTTGTACTATTTTGATTATTGTAAGGATTTACAAAGGCATCAGTTTTTTTCTCTATATTTGTTTTTTCATTATCTTCTTTTAAATCAAGAAGTTTTATATTTACAGGTATTAAATCTACATCATTAAGAGCTTTTTTTAGATTTATAAGATTGTCTCTTACTGCTACTTTAAAATGTTCTCTTTGAGCATGAATAGTTAAATCAATCTTATTTTTATCATATAAAGCCATCATTAAATCAACTTTTCCAAAATCTTTTAGTGTTAAATCAATCTGACAGTAAAACTTTTCTTCTTCAGTTTTTTTCATGCTTATTGTTCCATCTTCTAGCATATCCCATAAAAAAGGAACATAAACATTATTAGAATTTCCAGAATGAGATAGAAGTTGATGATAATCTATTTGTGTTAACATCTTATCTACTTGCTTAAACATCTCTTGTGATTTTGGATCAAGTTTAGAAGCTAAATCATCTTGCATTTGTAATAGAACTGATTTCATATCATTTGATATGGGGTTTGTCTCATTTCTTGTAAGATTTTGTCCTAAGTTTGTATTTGTAATATTTTCTCTAAGTATATTTTCGATTTTATCAACAACTTTTAGTAAACTATTTTGAGTATTAGAGTTGTTTTGATTAGTAGATAAATTTGTTATATCTTCTTTTAAAGATAATAGTAATGTAGATAAATTTGATGCAAAATTATTTGTAAAGGTACTTATATTATTTAAATTACTTGAAATATTTGTTTGTAAATTAGAAATTGGATTTTCTATTTTTGAAAAAAGAGTTTGGATATTTTCAAGTTTTGAAATCATTTGATTTAAAGATTTACTATCAATATTGTTCATATTAGATAATTCTGTTTTTAATTGTCCTAAGTTTTGCTTTAAATTATCTATTAGTGATACTTTATCATTTACTATTGTTTGTGAATTTAATACTTTTTGTTCTAAGTTTGTTATTTCACTAGAAATATTTTTTAGGTTTAAAACTAAAGATGAAATATTACTGTTTGTATTAGAAGCATTTTTTATTTCATTTGAATTTATAAGTTGATTTAATAGTACTTTTGGCTCAATTAATTTATCACTTTTTGTAAATAAATCATTTGTTTTAATTAAAGAATCTATTTGTGATAAAAGGTTTTTAGTTTGATTTTGAGGATTGTTGCTTAGAACTTCATTTTTAATTTGTGATAATAGCTCTTTTGTTTGACTATTTAGTGTGTTTTTATTCTCTATTAATTGGCTATTTTGAGATGTTTGCATTTTAGATTCTACTAAAGAACCTTTGTTAATCAAAGAGCTTAATTGATTTGTTAAATTTGATAAATTTTGTGTTCCTTTATCTGCTATTGAAGTACTTAAGTTTTGTAATAATGAAACTAAACTTTTCATATTTGATAATTGATTTGTATTTGTTGTTTGATTATTTGGTGTTGTTAGTTTTGTAATTAAATCATTTATTTGTTTTGTTTGTGGTGAATTTATATCTTTTATAATATTTTGTATTTGACTTAATATTTTATCTACACCGCTACCTAATCCTTTTTGTGCATTTTGAGAAATTTTTGATTCAAGAAATACTCCTGATTTTCCTAATTGTTCTTTTAAACTATTTGCATCTAAATTTTTAATATCTTTTAAAAAGTTTTCTAATAATGGCTTGAATTTTGCAAGACTACTATTTGAATCAATTTGATTTAAAAGTGTAGTTGTAGCTTTAGAAAAAGAGCCTAAGTCTTTAAATAAAGAAGAGTTTTTAAGCATATTTTCAATTGTTGAGTTTGCTTTTGAGTCACCTTTTACTTGGTCAAATAGATTTTTTAATACCTGAGCAGGTGAGGCTGATTCTTTTTGTACCATTTGTTGAAGTGTTTTTGCATCAGCTTCTTTAAGTACAGTTTTAAGAGCTTTATTCTCTTTTGGTAAAAGTATATTTAATAATGGATTCTGGGCAACTAACATAGAAGAAGTATATCATAAAAGACTAAGTTAATAAAATTAATAATTCATAAATTTATTATTAGAATATTAAGAATTATTTTTATACAATGTAATAACAAAATTATTCTAAGGCAAATAGATGAAGTTTGAAGTTGCTGTACCTCTTGATGGTTTTAAAGATGAAAAAGAGTTTATTTTTAAAAAAGTCGATGACTTCTTTTCTACAATCACTACAATAGAAGAGCAAAAAGAGATAAGACTTATGAGCTTTGGTGCTTTAAAGAATATATCTTTTACCTTACCTGATGAATTTATGAATAAATTAGAAATTACAAATATGGATGATATCTCTATTTATTATGTATTTGTTCTGCAAGGAACAAATAGTGAAAACTCTTTAAATACTTTTTCTCCAATAATTTTAAATAATAAAAGTTTAAAAATGGGACAAATCCACTTAGATGCAAATGATTTAGGTTTAGAAAACTTTGATGCTTTACTTCCAAAATTATGATTTAATAATTTTTATGATAGAATCTTAAAATTTTTTATTACGGAGTGTTTTATATGATTAGAGGATTTTTATTACTTTCAATTGGTGCAAGCTTATTTGCGAGCTCAGATTATGTACCTTTTAGCAAATTTTCAAAAGAAAAACAAGTTGAATATAACTTTATTAAAATTGAAAAAAATAGTAATGAAAAAATTCCAGAAGTAAAAAAAATCAAGAAAACACAAATTAGAAATTATAAAAAAGCTAATGAAGCAAATCTAATTAAAAAAAGTCAAATTAGAAAACAAATATCTCAAAATACTGTAAATATTAAAAACAGTGAAGCTATAAAAGAATATAAAAAAGAAAATATTTTAAATGATAATACAAAAATCACAAATAATACTTTTATTAAAGATATTAAAATAACTCCAAAACTTTCATATATGCATGTATCCTCATCAATAGAAGATGAAGATACTGATAAAACGCATGAAATTATTCCTGAAATATCTTTTACATATAAAAATCATACTTTAAAGGCTGATTATTTTAATGTAAATAGAAAATTACTCAATTCCTTTAATTATGATACTGATTGGTATCGTTTGATATATTTGCATAAAATAGAGAACCTAAATGTTGGTTTAGGATTTAATTCTTTAAAATTAGAATTATCTTTATTAGGGATATCTGATAAAAATTCAGAAAAATTTCCCACATTTGAATTTCATATGAAAAATAATCGAGATCGATTTCTTGTTGAGTATGGTGGATTTTATGGAAAAAATAGTGATGAAATCAAAAGTGCATATGAATATTATTTAAATCTCGGATATAAAATATTTAATAATGATAATTTAATTTTTAACCTTGGATACAAAAATAGAACAGTTGATTATGATAATACAAAACTTGAATTTAAAGGCCCAACTGTAGGAATTAGCACAAGCTTTTAATATTAAACATTACAAAGTGTAATAATTTTATATACTATAAAAAACTTTTAGCTATAATCACAATAATTATAGAAAAAGGTTTATTTAAATATGGAAGATATAACAATTTGGCATAATCCTAGATGCTCAAAATCAAGAAATGCTTTAAACTTAATAGAAGAAAAAAAGATAAATAAAAAAGTATTTAAATACTTAGAAGAAAATCCTTCAAAAGAACAAATCACAAATGTTTTAAAATTGTTAAAAATCAGCGCAAAAGAGCTTTTAAGAACTGGAGAAAAAGTTTATAAAGAATTAGATTTAAAAAATGTTGATAATGAAGATGAACTAATTACTGCAATGTATGAAAACCCAAAGTTAATTGAAAGACCAATAATTATAATTGCTAATGAAGCAGTAATTGCAAGACCAATTGAAAATATGGAGTTATTATTAAAGAAATACATGTAAAACAGCTAAGAATCAGATATATAAGAGTTTCAGAAAAATTCTTTACTAGAACAGTGTCTTTATTAAAATTAGAGAATTTTGACCATGAAAAATTTAAAATTAGAACAATAAAAAACTATGAAGATTTTAAAAAAGCTGAAGAAATGGAACTATACTCTTCTTACATGACTGATATAAAAAACTTTATTGAGAAAACAATGATGTTTGTAAATGAACACTCAAAAACTTTTGAGAATGAAAGAGCTATTTTATTAAAAGATGCAAACCTTTTACAAAAACAAAAGAACAATCAATCTTATAGTAAAGACAAACATAAAAACAATAAATTTAATGATGAATACTAATGGCCAAAGAAGAAGAATATAAAACCTTCAAACTCTCAGGAGTTATAAAAAAAGTACTTTATACAAATGAAGAGACTAAGTATATAATTGCAGTTTTAGAAAATAATCAAAAAATCTGTGGTGCATATTTTGATACAGATATTGAAAAAATTGTTGGAGAAGAAGTTGTTTTAAAAGGAAACTGGACTACTCATAAAAAATATGGAGTTCAATTTGAATTTGATACTTTAGAGCTTAAAGAAGCAGAAATATTCTTTTTTTTAACAAAAATTGTAAAAGGTGTTGGTAAAAAATTTGCAAAAGAATTAGTTGATAAATATTCTGAAGAAGAGTTAGTAAAAATACTAAATGAAAAGCCAGAAGAGTTATTAAAATTTAAAGGTATAAAAGAGAAGAAACTTAATATGATTGTTTCTTCTTGGCAAAAATTTAAACACTTAAGAGAACTTGGCTCTTTTCTAGCAAAATTTGGTGTAACTTCAAATTTAATCACGCGAATATACTCAAGTTTAGGTGAAGTAGATAACTTAATAGAAAAAATCAAAAAGAATCCATATCTTTTAATTAATATAAAAGGAATAGGTTTTAAACGTGCAGATGAAATTGCAAAAGCTTTAGGAATTGACCCATATTCAGAATTTAGAATAATGGCTTGTTTAAATTATACTTTAAGAGAATATTGTGATAACAATGGTAACTCTTCTATTGATAAATTTCATTTATATAAACTTTTAGATGATTCTTTAAGATTTAGTGACAAAAATGATTTATATGAAGAATCACTTACAAAAATGCTAGTTGAAGAAGAGATTTTTGTAACAAAAGAGAATCGTTATGCACCTTCAATATTATATTATGCAGAAAAAAGAATTTTAGAGTTTTTTCAAAGAAGAGAAGGAGAACTTAATCGTAAAATTATTGCTTCTTTTGATGATTATTTAGTTAAAAAGCAATTAACCTTAGGCTTTGAATTAAGTAGCGAGCAAAAGAAAGCAGTTGAGCTAATAAATAAGGGGCATAATACACTTTTTTTAATAGGTTACGCAGGAACTGGTAAATCAACATCAAGTAAAGCAATTTTACAGTTACTTGAAGAGGTTGTTTCTTATGATGATATTATTACTATTGCCTTAAGTGGAATAGCTTCTCAGAGAATTTCTGATACTACAGGTTATGCATCTGCAACAATTCAATCTTTATTAGTAAAACACAAAGAAAAAGATTTTTTTCCTTATAAAGTAATTTTACTTGATGAAGCCTCAATGGTTAACTCAGTAACTTTTTATCAAATTATTTCAAAAATTGATGATGATACTGTCTTTATAATTGTTGGTGATGATGGACAATTACCTGCAATTGGAGCAGGAAATATTTTAGCTGATTCTATAAAATATGATTTAGCTCCTATTTGTAAATTAACAAAAATATATCGTCAAAATGAAAATCAAGCAATAGCAGTTATTGCAAATGATATAAGAAAAGGTGAGGTTCCTAAATATGATGAAGATTATGAAGATTTCAAGTTTGTAAATGTTTCAATTGCAAATTATTACTCACAAAAAAACTCTAATTCTTCAAATGAATTTGCTGACATTAGAGGTGAAAATTCAGAATATATTTTAAATAATATATTAAATATTTCTGCAACTTATATTCAAAACTATTTTGATTTAATAAAAGGTAAAAAAATAAATAAAGCCTTAACTTTATTTCAAGTAATTACACCAATGAAAGGTGGATTATTAGGAGTTGAAAACTTAAATATGCAACTTCAAAAACTTTTTAATCATACAAAAGGAAAAGCATATTCTACTAAGCTTTATGAGTATAAAATTACTGATAAAGTAATACATATCAAAAATGAAAATATGCGTTCACAAACTATGAGTATGTATAAAAGTGGTTCAAGTGATTTTATTGAAAAAAGAGTATTTAATGGACAATTAGGATTAATAATTAAGTTAGATTTTGATGAAAATAAATGTATTGTGTTATATCCAAATGATGATATGGTAGTCTTTTATGACTTTGATACTGTTGCATCATTACTTTCATTAGCTTACTGTTTAACTATTCATAAAACACAAGGAATGGAGTATGAAAATGCTTTAATTCCAATGAGCTTTTCACATTACATTATGCATAATACAAAGTTACTTTATACTGCAATTACAAGAGCTAAAAGAATGTGTTTTATAGTAGGGGAAGAAGAGGCTTTTATTAGTGCTTGTAAAAAATTAGAAATTACAATTAGAGAATCTGTTATTAATGATTTATTATCTAAGCCACAAATTAAAAATAAACTAATAGATCTTTAACTAATATTCAAGCAAATCTTTAGTAATATAACTAAAATTTTTAAGAGGATTATATTTTATGATTACGTGGATGCAAAGACATAAAAGATGGCTTGTGATTACAATTTGGATAAGTACTATAGCGTTTGTAGGAGCTGGCTTTGTGGGCTGGGGTTCTTATGATTATGGAAAAGATGGCGGAACAGTAGCCGTTGTAGCTGATAGAGAAGTTTCTGTTGAAGAATATCAACAAGAGTACTCAAGTCTTTATGATCAATATGCAAGATTATTTGGTGAAACATTTAACAAAGATATGGCTGATAAATTAAATTTAAAAGATGTTGCATATAAGCAAGTAATTCAAAAAAATCTAATTTTATCTTATGCTGATTCTTTAGGTTTAGATGTAACAGATCAAGATATTGCAAAAGAGTTATTAAAATATAATGCCTTTATGGTAGATGGAAAATTTGATAAAGCAACTTATGTAAAAGTTTTATCTCAAAATAGAACTACTCCTGTTAAATTTGAAGATTCATTAAAAAGAAATATTCTATTACAAAAAGTTCAATTATTATTTGATATTAAACCAAATAGTGTAGAAGTTGAAAACTTAAGTAAGTTATTATTCATTGAAGATGATATCTCTTACAAAATCTTAAATATCAAAGATATTACTGTAAATCCTACAGAGGATGATTTAAAGAAACATTGGGAAGCTAATAAAAATGCTTATATGTCAGAAGTTTCTTATGTTTTTGAAAGAGTAGATGTTCCTGTTGTAAGTTCGAATTCAAGTGCTGAAGATATTGAAAAACATCATAGTAAATTTAAAACTGATTATAAAAAAGAAGATGGAAAAATTAAATCTTTCGATGAAGCAAAAGCTGAAGTTATAAAAGAATTAGATAATAAATTTACAAAAAAAGAAGCATTGAAAAAATATCTAAAAGTAAAAAAAGCTGAAGAAACATTAACTGCTTCAACTACAATTGATGAAAGTAAGCTTCCATTCTCTACTCTTAATAATCAAAAGATAATTGATTCTAAGCCAGGTGATTTACTTAAGCCATTTTTAGAAGATGATAAGTTTGTTATTGTAAGAGTACTTGCTAAAAATGAATCAAAGCCTTTATCTTACGAAAAAGCATTAGAAGATGTAAAGGTTTCATATGAAAAAGTTGCAAAAGCTAAAAAACTTGATGAATTAGCACAAAAAGAACTAGAAAATTTTGTTGGTACAGAAGTTAAAGGTATTACAAGACAATCAATTGCAAAAATTGCAGGATTAGAGCCTCAAGAAGCAGCAGATTTCTTAAGTAGATTATTTGTAGCTACAGAAAAAACTGGAACAATAAAAGTTAATGATAAAGTTGTATTATTTAGAATTGATAATTCTAAATTTGGAACTTATGATAAAGCAAGAGATGAGTCTATTAAAAGCACAATTGTACAATTACAAAGTGAAGAATTAATGAATAATCTTGTAAAAAGATTAGAAAATAAATACGAAATACAATCATCTATAGAAATAAAGGAATAATAATTGAATAATACTCTTTTAGCAATTGATATTGGTTCATCTGCAATAACAGCTGTTATTGCAAAGCATGATTTAGAATCTAATATTAATATCCTTGGTACTGGCGTACAAAAGAGTGAGGGTGTTAATAAAGGTATAATCATAAATATAGAAGAGGCTTCTAAAGCTATAAAAGATGCCATTAATATAGCAAAAAGAAGTTCTACAGAAGTTATTGATACCTCTGTTGTTTCTATTTCAGGTTCTTACACAAAAAGTATTAGAAGTTCTGGTTCTGTAAATGTTCCAAATGGTCTAATTACTGAAACTGAGATTAATCAAGTAATGCAAATGGCATTATATAATGCAACTATAGTTCCTGAGTATGAAGTAGTTCACGTTGTACCTATATTCTTTAAAGTTGATGATTCTGTTGATGTTGATAATCCTCTTAACATGAATGGTTCAAGACTTGAAGTTTCTGTATATATTGTAACTGCAAAAAGAACAGCATTAACTAACATAAAATCTGCTCTTAAAATATCAGGTGTTGATATTACTAGATTTGTTTTAGATGGTTATGCATCAGCAATCTCTATTTTAGATGAACAACAAAAAAAGTTTGGAGCAACTGTTATTAACATAGGTTCAACAACAACTGAATTTGTATGTTATAAAGGTAACTCATTAATTTATAATGGATTTATTCCAGTTGGATCAAATCATATAACAAATGACTTATCTGTAATGCTTCATACACCACCAGCAGCAGCTGAAAAAATTAAAACAGAATATGGTTCTTTAACAAAAGATTACTCTTCATCAAATGATTTAGGTGTTACAAAAGTTAAAATACCTAGAATCGGAGATGAAGATACACATTCTGAAGTGGCATTAGACCATATCCAAACAATTATTCATGCAAGAATAGAAGAGATATTAATTCTTGTGAAAAATCAATTAAAGAAAAGTGGAATTCTAGATAATGTAGGCTCAGGAATTGTTATAACTGGTGGGATGAGTAATCTTGAAGGTATTAAATCTCTTGCTGTAAAAATTTATGATGGAATACCTATTTCTTTATCAAATCCAAAGAATATTGAAAATGGATATATGAGTTTTGATGATCCAAAGATGTCAACAATTATAGGATTACTTGTATACTCTTTAGGAATTAACAGAAGTTACGAATTAGACTCAAGTAAAAAATTAATGAAACCAGTTAAAAAACAGGCTATTGCTGAAGAAAAAGTAATAAACAATGATTCAATTAATACTAAATCTACTCCTAACAATCACAGAGAAGATTTAAACTTAAAAGATGATCCCACAGTTTTAACACCTTTAAGAAAAGATAAGAAAAAAGGTGTTTCAAAATTCTGGAGTAAAGTATCGGAGTGGTTTTAATGGATAACTTATTTAAAGTAGAAGATATAAAAGAAGATATGCCAAATAAAGTTTTATCAGACAATGTAGCAAAAATTGCTGTTATTGGAGTTGGTGGTGGTGGTTGTAATATGATTAACCACATGATTAAAGAAGGTTCTCATAAAATTGATTTAATCGCAGCTAATACTGATTTACAAGTTTTACATATTTCAAAAGCACCTAAAAAAATCCAATTAGGACTTAAACTTACTAAAGGTTTAGGTGCTGGTATGAAACCAGAAATTGGTAGAGATTCTGCTGTTGAATCATATGAAGATATTAAAACTGCACTAAAAGGTGCTGATATTATCTTTATTGCTGCTGGTCTTGGTGGAGGTACTGGAACTGGAGCTGCTGCTATTATTGCAAAAGCTGCAAAAGAAATAGGAGCACTTACTGTTTCTGTTGTTACTAAACCATTTACTTGGGAAGGTAAGAAAAGAGCAGGCTTAGCAAACTTAGGTCTGGAAGAACTTAAAAAAGTATCTGATTCAATTATAGTTGTTCCTAATGATAGATTACTAGAAATTATTGATGAAAATGTTGGTATGAAAGATGCTTTCAAAATTATTGATAATATTTTATTCCAAGCAGTAAATGGAATGTCTGAGGTTATTTTAAATCCAGGAAATTCAGATATTAATACAGATTTTGCTGATGTTAAAACAATAATGCAACATCGTGGTATGGCTTTAATGGGAATTGGTAAGGCAAAAGGTGAAGACGCAGCTCAAAGAGCTTTAGAAGATGCTATTGATTCTCCTTTACTTGATAAAGTATCATTAAATGGTGCAAAAGGTATTTTAATACACTTTAATATCCATCCTCAAGTATCACTATTTGCTATTAATGATGTAATGGGAACTATAAATGATAGAATGGATTCAAATGCTGAGATTATCTTTGGAACTACTTCTGATTCAACACTTGAAACAGATGAAGTTAAAATTACAATAGTGGCAACTGGATTTGAATCTAAAAATGATGAACATGAAGAGAGTACTGAAAATACAGAAGAAGGAACACAAAATACTATGTCATCTGCTGATGATAATTATTTAGATGTACCACCATTAATGAGAGACTACGTAGTACAATATCAATTATAAGACTACAAAAATAAAAATGAAGAATTAATCTTCTTCATTTTTTTCTACAATTACAATATCAAAAGAAGTTTGTTGAACAACTAAGGCTTTTGTATCTGGAACTACTGCTAAATTATTTATATTTTTTATTTTTACTTTGTATGCATGTATCTCTTCTTCTAAAGAAGCTATTCTTTCATTTAACTGTAAAATCACATCAACACCTGCTAGATTAACTCCAAGCTTTCTTGTTAGTGTTAAAACATATTTTATATGGTCTATGTCTTTTTGAGAATAGAGTCTTATTTTACCATTTGTCCTAGAGGGAGTAATTAATCCCTCTCTTTCATATTGTCTTAAAGTTTGAGGATGAATATCTAAAATTTCAGCAACTGCTGATATTAAAAAAACAGGTTCAACATAACTATTTGTTTCCATTGATTAATCCTTTTAGTTTTCTGGAAGTTTCTCTTTTAGAACTTCAATTAAATCTTCATCTAAGTCTTCAACTTTAGGTAATATGATATTTGCTTTTAAGTATAAATCACCTTTAACCCCAGCTTTTCTATTTAAAACTCCAAGCTCTTTAACTCTAAATTTTTGGTTTTGTTTAGTATTTTGTGGAACTTTTAAAGTGATATCTTTATGAATTGTTTTGATTTCAACTTTTCCACCAAATAATGCAACTTTTAAAGGAATATCAAACTTTTTGATTAAAGTATCATCTTCTCTTTCATATTCAGGTGAGGGTGCTACAACAATCTTTAAGATTAAATCTCCTCTTTGTCCTTGATAAGACTTCCCTTTTCCTTTTGCTCTTATTTTTTGACCATCTTGAATCCCCTCTGGAATTTTAATATCAAAAGAGTCGTTATTTAAAGTTACATGTTGCTTTCCACCTAAAACTGATACATCAAAAGCAATAGTAAGTTGTGCACTTGTATCTAAATCTGGTTCATTAAAGCCACCAAAACCGCCTTGAGAGAAACCACCACCTCCAAAGCCACCTCCACCTTGACCAAACATTTGTCTTAAAATATCATCTAAATCTGCATTTGAACCTTGTCTTTGTGCAAAGTCATGGAAGTTTTGATCTCCAAACATTGAGTCACCATGTTGATCATATTGTAGTTTCTTTTGCTCATCACTTAATACTTCATAAGCAGCATTTATCTCTTTAAATTTTTCTTCTGCTTCTTTATCTTTATTCACATCTGGATGATATTTTCTTGCTAGTTTTCTATATGCTTTTTTTATTTCATCTTTTGATGCATTTTCACTAACTTCAAGTGTCTCATATAAACTTTTTGCCATTTTTTTTCCTATAAAATTTAAATATATTTTCTTAAAATTTTCTTTATTATATCTAATACTTGAGTCAAAGTCAATCAAGTTTAGAATTAATATTAGCAATTATATCTATTAATTGATAATTTTTTATAAAAACTTTAGTGTTTAAGCCTTATTTTCTAAGTATTTAGTTAGGATTTTAGCAATTTATAGTAATAGGTATTTAAAATGTTTGAAAAAGATGAGTGGACACAACAAGAGTTATACAAATATTCAAAGCAATTAGAAAAAGAGGATATACAAGTTATTCTTATTGATACTATTTTAAAGCCACTTGATAGAATTGAGACTATTACTTACAACCCTTATGAAATGAATTTAATGCCAAAAGGCTCTATTTTTGTCTTTTATTGTGATACTGGAAAAACTACAAAAGAGAGATTATCTTATTATAAAAAGAAGTTTCCTGATTATAAATGTATAAGTTTACGAGGTGGAAGAGGGTACTGGCGACCTAATTATCAATTACTTGATGAAATGGATAAAAATGTCTAATCAAGAAGAGTATGACTATGTAATTGTTGGTGCTGGAATTGCAGGAAGTTCAACTGCATATTTTTTATCTAAATACTCCAATTCAATTTTGCTTATTGATAAAAATGAAAAAGTTGCTTTTGGAGCAAGTGGAGCTGCAGGTGCTTTTTTATCACCATTATTAGGTAAACCTAATAAGTTTAAAGATTTAATTAGTAAATCTTTAAACTTTTCAACTAGCTTCTATAAAGAAATCAAAAGTAAATCTTTTAAAAATGATGGTGTCTGTAGAATTCCTAAAAATGAGGAAGATAGAGAAAAGTTCAACTCTTATAAACCTTATATGGATTTTGAATATAGAGACTTAAATGATGGCTATTTTTTTGATATTGGTTCTTGGATTAATCCTTTAGAAGTATGTGATTTACTTACAAAAGATATTAATAAAAGATTATCCTATGATATTTCTTTAATTGAGAAAAAAGAGAATTTATGGATTTTAAATAATGAGATTAAAACAAAAAATCTTATCCTTTGTACAGGTGCAAATACAAAACTGATAAAAGAAAAATATTTTTATATAAGAGCTGTTTGGGGACAAAAAATAGATATTACAACTAGTACTAATGTTCTTATGAATTATCATAAAGAGTGCTCAGTTTCAAAAGCTATAAAATCTGATAATGAAAAATTATTTAAAGTTTCTATTGGTGCAACACATCATAGGTTTGATTGTGATAAAAATATTTGTAACTATTGTGTGGAAGTTGCAAATCTTAATAAAGATTGTGCTAAATGTTATTCAAAACAGATAGTGGATAAAGACTCACTAAAATTAATAAAATTAGCTAATGATATTATAAAATTAGATGATGTAAATGTTATAGATGTTAAAATTGGAGCTAGAGCTTCAAGTACTGATTATTTTCCAATGCTTGGAAAATTAATTGACTCAGAAAAAAGTTTTTTAAAGTTTCCCCATTTAATAAACGGAACACATATAAAAGAAGAGATGTTAGAAAAAATTGAAAGTCTTTATGTCCTTAATGGAGTAGGTGGTAGAGGCTTTGTTTTATCCCCATACTTAGCAAATGAGCTTGTTGAAAATATAATAAATAATAAAGAGATTGAAGATAGCATATCTACATATCGTTTATTTAAAAGATGGGCAAAAAAACAAAAAAACAAAAGAACAAAAATCAATAATTAAAATAATAGGAATATAGATAATGATAAATACTTTGAAAATAGTTTTTTTAGGAATAGTAGGTTTTGGATTATTGGTATATTTAACTGCACCAGAACAAGAAAATAAAAGTGAAATAGTAAAGAATACTGATTTAAATACCTCTTTATTTCCAAGTCATTTTGAAGTTGTTGGTGTTGGAGGATATGTAAAAAAATATGATTTATTTAAAAAAGTTGATAGAAAATATATTATTGTTTTAAATCACGACTCTTTATCACTAGTTGAGCCTTTAAAGCTAAAGAATAGAAAAGATATAGTTTTAGTTGCAAATATCTCAAAAACTCCATGGTTTATTAAAAAACTTGCAGTAAATGGTAAATTAGAAGAATTAAATGCAAATTCAAATATCCCTATGATTAATGATACTAGTGGAAAATTCACTAAGTTATTAAATATTAATGATGATACTCAAACTAAGTATTTTATATTTAAAATTCAAGATGATAGCTCAATAATAAAAATAAAAGAATTAGAAGTAAAAGAAGGTGCATTAGAATTTGGTATCACAAAAGAAGAATCAAATAAATATATTTCAGAATTACTTTTATCATTAAAATAGTTTATGAAATTATTTTCTTTTTAATAAAAATTATTTATTAAAAAAACTTATAAATAAACTTGTTTTTAAAGACAAATAATGATAAAGTTTAGTTATAAAAGATAAATTATGTCTTATTAAAATACAAGGCTTTAAAATATGAATATATTTAAATCAAAAAAGTTATATGGAATACTCTTAGTACTTATAACTTTTTTTATGTTTTTTTTTATTAATTCTATTTTATTGTTTTTTAATGATAGTGGAAAATTAGAAAAAAAAGTAGCTACAAACTTTAAGTTTTTACAAAAAGAACAAAAGCCTATTGTTCTTTTATATTTTGGATATACACATTGTTCAGATGTTTGTGTAATGGCCTTAAATAGGCTAAATAAACTCTATCCTCTATTAGAAAAAGAAAAAGTTTCTATTTATTTTATAAATCTACTTGATGATGTATCTGAAAAAGATACAGAAGATTATGTCTATTCATTTAATAAAAATTTTAATCCTGTAACTCTTAATAAAAAAGAACTTTCATTAGTTACTAGTAAATTAAAAGTAAACTTTTCTAAATCTATATTTAATGAAAAAGAGATGAATCACTCAAGTTTTTTATATCTACTTGTAAACGAAAAAGACAATTACATTCAAAAATATGTGTATCTTAGTAGTTCTTATGAACTTAATATGATTAAAGATGACATAAATGAAATTTTAAAGGATTACTAATGTTAAAAAAATTATTTGCTTTCTTTCCTATAACAATGAATTTAGATAAAAAGATAAAAGAGGCTTTAATAAATGATTATGCAAAAAGTGACAAGTATATATTAATACTTTCTGTTATTTTATTTGCTATTGTTTCAACAGTTTCAGCAGTACCTTATGATACTTATTTAATTGGTATTGTATGTGGAGCGCCATTACTTTTAATCTCTTTTATCTCTTATAGATTTTTTAGAGGAACAGTTGTTTCAAGAGCAGTTGCTGGTATTGTTATGATGAGTTATCCATCAATAATGATTATTCAAAATATGGGAATGATTGAAATGCACTTTGGTTACTTTATTTTAGCTGCTGCATTAACTGTTTATAAAGATTTAACTGCAATTTTAACAGCAACCTTAACAGCTGCACTTGGACATATTATATTTACTTTTATTCAATTAAATCAAGTTCAAATAAATGGTTATGACCTTTTATATTTTAGTTATGGATGTAGTTGGGAAATCACATTTGTACATATTGTAATGTTTGCAATTGAAGTGATTTTATTAGCCTATATTGTTTATTCAACTATTGAACAGTTTATTTTAGCTCAAAGTTTACAGTTAGAATCTGAAGACTCTATGGATAAGATAAATCAAGAACAAAAAGAGAGTGAAGTAATTATTAATTCAACTATTGATATTGTTAAAGAAGTTAACAAAGGTAATATGGCAAGTAGAATTAAGGGAAAAACATCTAATGAAAGTGTTGAATTACTAAAAAATCTTTTAAATGATATGTTAGATAATCTTGAGTCTTTAGTAGGAAAAGATTTAACAAAAATAACAGATGTTTTATCTAAATACTCTCAAAGAGATTTTACAGCTAACTTAGACCCTAAAACATCTGGTGATATTGGTAATAAAATTATAGAAATGAATCAAATGATTACAGAGATTTTACAAACAAATCAAAAAGATGGAATGTTACTTCAATCAAGCGCAGATGAGCTTACACGAAATGTAAGTACCTTATCAAACAATGCAACATCACAAGCTGCAAGTTTAGAAGAGACAGCTGCATCAATTGATGAAATAACAAGTAATATTGAGCAAACAAGCCAAAAAGCTCAAGAAATGTCAAATATTTCAAATGATACAAAATCTTCTGCAAATGAAGGACAAAAACTTGCTAGTGACACAGTAAAAGCAATGGAAGATATTAATAATACAGTTATTTATATTAATGAATCTATTTCTGTAATTGATCAAATTGCTTTCCAAACAAATATTCTTTCATTAAATGCAGCTGTAGAAGCAGCAACTGCAGGTGAGGCTGGAAAAGGTTTTGCTGTTGTTGCACAAGAAGTAAGAAATCTTGCAAGTAGATCTGCTGAAGCTGCTAAAGAGATAAAAGAGTTAGTTGAAAGTGCAACTGATAAAACAAATACAGGTAAAAGAATTAGTTCTGAAATGATTGAAGGCTTCACTTCTTTAGAAGAAAAAATTACTGCAACTAATAAATTAATTGATGATGTTACAAATGCTGCTAAAGAGCAAAGTATTGGTATGACACAAGTTTCAGATGCAATTAATCAATTAGATAGCTTTACTCAAGAAAATGCTTCAGTTGCTGATAGAGCAAATTCAATTGCTAAAGAGACTAATCGTATAGCACTTGATGTTGTTGAAAATGTAAATAAAAACAACTTTGATGGTAAAAATTCTTAAGTAACTAATTATAGTTACTTAAGGTTTTTATATTCTGTATACTCTATAAATCTTTTATAAAAATGAAAAAATCCCCATCCTATTAAAATATATGGAAACCATAAATTCTCACTATTTGTACTTAAATTTAATACTATTAGAAATATATTTATAATAAGAAATTTAAATGTCTTAGTACTGCTTTTTAGATATAAAAAGAAGCTCTTATCCTCTTTTTTACTAGCTTTTACTTCATCGCTATTTATATTTTTCTTATTCATAATATTTTCAAGTTCATTTACTTCTATTTCAAATACTTTTGCAATTGCAGTCAATGATTCGCAACTTGCTTTATTATCTTTTTCAATTCTTTGAATAGTTCTTGAACTTAAATTAGAAAGTTCAGCTAATTGTTCTTGCGATAAACCTTTTTTTATTCTTAAGTTTTTTATACTCATTGTCTTCCTTTATATTAATAAACGAATAGTACAGTTTTTTTAAGCTTGTCGGTTACGAAAATACACGACAATATATGACAATGACTATTCCATAGGCTTTGCAAAATTAATATATAAATTAGATTTTAGTAATTATATCTTATTTAGTATTTTTTTCATAAAGAATTTTGAAGAAAATATGAATAATAATATTGAAAAAATAGCCATAGAAAAAATCAATAATGCATGAGTCGTATATGATAATTCATTAAAGTTTTGTTCTAAAAAATTTGATATATATGAGATTGGTTTTATTAAAATATTTCCAATAGTAGGAGAAAGTTGTAAGGCAATAAAAAGTGCAAAAAGTGGAATTGAAATACCAATAATAAATGTTAATAGTTTCATTAATAATCCTTTATATTAAAAAATATTTTATAATATAAAAGTTTATTAATTGTGTAATTGAGTATTTATTAGTTTTCTATACTTTTACTAACTAAAGCCTGTGCTTCTTTTATAAGTAGTTCTAAATGCTCTTCATTTATAAAGCTTTCTGCATAAATCTTATAGATGTCTTCAGTACCTGAAGGACGTGCAGCAAACCAACCATTTTTAGTTGTAACCTTTAGTCCACCAATACTTGCATTATTTCCGCTTGCATTTGTATATATATTTTCTATTTCTTCATTTGCTAATGTTTTAGATGTAATATCTTCTACACTTAGATTTTTTAATTTTGCTTTTTGTTCAAAACTAGCAGGTGCATCAACTCTTCTATAATAAGATTTCCCAAACTCTTCTTCAAACTCTTGGTAAATTTCACCTGGGTCTCTTTTTAGTTTAGAAGTCATTTCAGCAGCTAAAAGATTTAAAATGATGCCATCTTTATCTGTAGACCAAACACTTCCATCTTTTCTTAAGAAAGATGCTCCAGCACTCTCTTCTCCACCAAAAGCTAGTGTTCCTTTATATAAACCATCAACAAACCATTTAAATCCCACAGGTACTTCATATAGCTTTTTATCTAAAGAATTAACAACTTTATCAATCATAGAACTTGAAACTAAAGTTTTACCAATACCTAAATCTTCTCCCCAATTTCTGCTTGAGAATAGATACCAAATAACAACTGATAAGTAGTGATTTGGATTCATAAGTCCTACACTTTTTGTAACTATTCCATGTCTATCAAAATCTGGGTCATTAGCAAATGCAATATCATATTCCTTGGCTAATTTAATTAGTGAAGCCATTGCATATTTTGAGGAACAATCCATTCTAATTTTACCATCATGGTCACAAGACATAAAAGAGAAAGTAGGGTCAATTTTTTCATTTACAATATCAAGTTTGATTCCATAAATCTCTTGTATTTTTTTATAAACTTCTAATCCAGAACCACCTAAAGGGTCAACTCCAATTTTAAGATTTGCTTCTTTTATAATATCCATATCAATAATTGTGTCTAATGCTTTTACATAAGGAGTTATAAAATCACAAACTTCTAAAAATGAAGAGTTAAATATCTCATCTTTACTTATAAGTTTTACATCTACAAGATCGTTTTGAAGTATTTGGTTCGCTCTATTTTCAATTAGTGAAGTTACATCTGTATCAGCAGGTCCACCATTTGGCATATTGTATTTAAATCCACCATCACTTGGAGGATTATGTGAAGGTGTTATAACTACACCATCATTTAAAATATCAGTGTTTTTATTTGATTCTAAAATTGTAAAAGACAATACAGGAGTTGGTGTATACTCCTCTTTTTTTGCTATTTTACAAGCTACTTCATTTGCTAAAAATACTTGTAAAGCAGTAATTTGCGCAGGAGTGGATAAGGCATGTGTATCTATTCCTATATGCATCACACCAGTTATTCCAGCATTTTTTCTATATTCACAAAGAGCTTGAGTGATTGCTAAAATATGATTTTCATTAAAACTTGATTTTGTAGAACTTCCTCTATGTCCAGAAGTTCCAAAAGTAACTTTTTGAGTTTGTTCCTTTGCATCAGGTTTATTAGTATAATAGCTTTTTAATAATGCATCTATCTCTTCTAGAATCTCTTTAGGTGCTTGTTTACCTGCTAATTCATTTATCAAATATTATCCTTTTACTATTTTAAATGCTTGTTTATAAAGTTTTTGTAATTTTACCAAAATCATCTATATATTAGTTTATTTTTTCTTTTCTAAGTTATAAAAATAGTTTGTAGCTTCAACAAAACCATCAACTGAACCACAATCAAATCTTTTACCTTCAAACTTATAAGCTAAAACCATTCCATTTTTAGCTTGTTCACAAAGGGCATCAGTAATTTGTAACTCTCCATTTTTCCCAGGTTTTGTTTTCTTAATAATTTCAAAAATTTCAGGTGTTAATATATATCTTCCAATTACTGCAAGATTTGAAGGTGCTTTATCATTATCAGGTTTTTCAATCATATTTGAAACTATATGAACATTGTTTTCCATAATTTTACCTTCAATTACACCATATTTATGAACATCTTCTTTTGGCACTTCCATACAAGCAACGATACAACACTTGTATTTTTCATAAAGTTTAACCATTTGAGTTAAAACACCATCACCTTTTGGATTCACACATAAATCATCTGCTAGAATTACTGCAAAAGGATTATGCTCACCTACAAGAACTTTACCTTTATAAATAGCATCTCCTAAACCTTTCATCTCATTTTGTCTTGTATAAGTAAATGTACACTTATCAATTATATTTCTAATATCTGATAACATCTTTTCTTTAGATGAACCTTGTATTTGGTGTTCAAGTTCATAAGAAATATCAAAATGATCTGTAATAGCTCTTTTCCCACGTCCTGTAATAATTGACATTACGTCACATCCAGCTTCTATTGCTTCCTCAACTCCATATTGAATTAATGGTTTAGTTAGAACTGGTAACATCTCTTTTGGCATTGCCTTTGTTGCTGGTAAAAATCTTGTACCGTATCCTGCTGCTGGGAATAAACACCTTGTAATATCACTCATTTTTTCTCCTTAAAATTTTATATTTTTATATTTTTCCCTTAAGCCACATAATTTGGTATGGCTCAAGTGTAATTGTTGCTTCTTGTTTTTCTGTACTTTCATCACAAAAGTTTGAACTTAAAATATCGCATAATGGTAACTTTATCTCTTTTGGAAGAGTAATAGTGATTTTTTCATTACTATAATTATTTAATGCAAGTATTCGTGTTGTTTTTTCAATATTAAACTTATCTATTGCAAAAACTCTTTGGTCTAAGTCTAAAAAGTTAAACTCTCCAAAAGGATTAAAAGCTTCTTCGTTTATTCTAATTGAAATCATTCTTTTGTATGAATCAAAAATAGTTTTTGCTAAGCTTCCTAGAGTTGAAAGCTCTTTTTCTAGCCAATCAATATTATGTTTTTCTCTATTTATTGTTCTATTTATTCCAGAGTGTTTAACTCCGTCTTTATAGTTTTGAGAACCTACTATTGAGTGGAAATAAATACCAGGAACCCCAGGCATTGCTAAAACAGTTGCTTGCGTTACAAGCATACGTTTTATTCTTAGAAGTTGGTCTTCTTTTGGACTTGTTAGAGCATCTATGTAACTACAGTTTAATTCATAAGGACTTTTACTTCCATCTTCTTCTGATCTATATGAAACTAAACCTCCATTATTTTCAACATTTTTTACAATATCATTTATCTCACTATCATCTAATAAACCTTTTACTGGTCTTAGACCAATACCATCATGACTTGCTGTAAAGTTAAAGAAACACACTTTATTACTTGGTAGTTCCAATGTTTTAGCCCATGAAGTTAATTTATTAGTATTTGCATGAATTATTGAGTTTAATAAAAGTGGAGGCAACGCAAAGTTGTAAACCATTTGTGCTTCATCTTCTCCACTTCCAAAATATGAAATATTTTCATGATGAGGAACATTTGTTTCTGTTATTATGATTACTTCAGGAGCAACTTCATGTAAAACATCTCTCATTAATTGAATTAATTCATGAGTTTGTGGTAAATGAACACATTGTGTTCCTATCTCTTTCCAAATAAATGCAATTGCATCAAGTCTAATAAGTGTTGCACCTTTTTCAATATAATAAAACATTGCATCAAGTACAGAACATAGAACTTTGTAACTTTTATAATTTAAATCAACTTGGTCTTTACTAAATGTTGTCCAAATATTATGTATCTTTCCATCATCATCTAAATACTCATGTAATAAAGGGCTGGCTCTTGGTCTTACAACTTTAGATAAATCAGTTGTAGGGTCTAGTTCAATAAAGTAATCATCATACTCCTTATCACCTGCTAAATAAGCTTTAAACCATGATGAGAATTGAGAAATATGATTTATAACTCCATCTACCATTATTCTATAATCAGCTGATAAATGCTCAACTTCTCTCCATGAACCCATATGAGGATCAACTTCTACATAATCAACAACAGAAAAACCATCATCAGAAGAGTAGGGATAAAAAGGAAGAATATGAACTGAGTTTATAACGCCTTTTAAGTGATTATCCATAAACTCATTTAGTGTTTGTAATGTTGGCTCACTATTTCTTGAAACTTGATCTCCATAAGTTATTAAAATAATATCTTTTTGACTTAAGTGATACTCTTTTGATTTTATTGTAAGTTTGTATTTGTTAACTAACTTATCAATGCTTTTAAAAGCTTTTTGTGCTGTTTCTTCTGGATATAATTTAGCTAATCTATTACTGATTTTTTCATTCATTCATTATCCTTCTTTACATAAAGATTGAATTTATCAGAAAAGTCAGGTAATACTGATCTTACAGTAATCCAAGGAGATAAAGATGGTACTCCCATTGGGTCTTCATAATATTCATCTGAAGCCTCTTTAATAGCTTCTTGGAAAATCTCAACTGCATTTATCTCTTTTTCTCGAATAAAATCTAAACCATTTATTTTACTAAGTGCATTATATTTTGATATTTCAAATCTTGACTCTTGGAAGTAGGTTGCTAGTAGTGTTTTAAATGTTGAAGTTGAGAAAATAACTCCTTCTTGTGCCATTACTCTAAAAATTGTTTTTGCAATATCATTTGCCATTTTATAAATACCACCACCAGAGTCTACTGATCCTAATTCTTGATGTTTATGCTCATACGTATCCATAATTTGAGTTTGACAGATTCTTCTATTAGATGTATTTTTATATACCTCACTTAATGTTGATACTTCAAGTCCCCATGTTGGAGAAATAGCAATACCTCTACCCATTGACCTAATAAATGAAAATTCTCCTGATAAGGCATATCTAAAGCTTTCCATATACTCTAAGTATCTACTTTGTCCATGTACTTTTTTTAATGAGTTAATTAAAGGACTATAAAGTAATCTTGTAGCTCTTCCATGAAGTTTATCAGTTACTCTTGAGTAATAACCTTTATTAAATTCAAAATCAAGAGCAGGGTGGATTATTGGATAAAATAGTCTTGCAGGAACCTCTCTTGTATAGTTTACAATATCACAATCATGAAGAGCAAAAGCATATGCGTCTTTATCTGTTAATCCATAACCTAACATTGTCCATACATTTCTTCCTTTTCCTGGTGTATCAAGACCTGGAAAACCTTCTTTTGTAAGTTCAGAATATAACTCTTTAATTCTTGGTCCATCATTCCATAAAACATCAACTTTGCATGGAAGTACTGACATAAGTTTTTTTACTTCTTCAAACTGCTCTTTTGTTGCTTGATCAAGTCCTAATACTATTTTATATAGATATCTAACATTTTTAAGCTCTTCAATAATTGTATGCATAGCTGGTGTTTGGAATTCTGAATATAAAGCAGGCAATAAAAGAACCATTCTTCTTCTTCGACTAAATCTTACAAGCTCGTCTTCTATATCTTCTAAGCTTCTTTCACCTAGATTTTGTAAAGTTGTAATTACCCCGTTTTGAAAAAAATCTGACATTTATTATTCTCCTTAATCTTTTTGTTTTTCTATATTTATTATTAGTACATCTAGCATATTGTTGTGGCTAGGTCCTGTGTTTATTAAATCATTAGTTTTTTCAAAGAACTCATTTGAATTAAATTCTTTTAAATACTTTTTAATATCAAGATTTAATACTTTTGTTTTTTCTAAACTTTCTTTATTTATAACTGCACCTGCACTATTTGAGTTTCCATCTATTCCATCACTTGCGGCACTTAATATTGTAATTGTCTTATCTATTGGAAATTTATTTAAAAAAGATAAAATAAGGTGTTGATTTCTTCCACCCTTACCATTTGAAGTAACTTTTACTAAAGCTTCTCCTCCAAAAATAAAACAACCTTCTTTTTTTGTTTCAATAAAAGAGAGTAAATCCTCTACCACTATATTTACATCCTCTTCAATTTTTTTATCAATAATACTAGCAGTTATATTTTTTGAATGTAGTTCTTTTTTTATATCATTTAATAGTATTTCATTAGAAGCTATTAAAAAGTGTTTAATATTTTCTTTTGGTGTTTTTGGAGTGTCTTGAATTTTTCCTAATTGTCCTAAACTCAAGTATTCTTTTACTTTTTTTGGAATTACATCTAATAAGTCATATTTTTCTAAATATTCTACAGCTGTTTGAAAACTTGAAGTGTCACAATACAATGGTGCTGAACCAATTGCTTCTAAGTCATTTGAAATAACATCACTTAATACTAAAACAATTCCTTTTGCTTTACAATTCTCTACTAATCTTCCCGCTTTTACTTGTGAAAGATGTTTTCTTATACAGTTCATTGCAACAATTGGCATAGAACCTTTTAACATCAAATCTGTAGTTTCTTGAAACTCTTCCATTGATATCTCTTCAACTGGTAGTTCAATTAAAGCTGAAGTTCCACCTGAAAGTAAATAAATAAAAAAATCATCTTCTTCTAAACTTTCCATTGATTCTTTTAAATATTCTGCTGCAATTAAGCTTTTATTACTTGGGATTGGATGACTACTTTCTAAATAGGTTAAATTCTTTTTATCTATACTATTTTTATAAGGACCTACAAGTACAGCTTTTTCTATTTTGTCTTCAATATTTTCATAAATACCAAGAGCCATACTCAAAACTGCTTTCCCTGAACCAAAAAGATGTATTTTCTTATCTTTGGGTAAAGATATTATTTCATCATTAATAATTATTTCATTTTCTTTAAATATGCACTTATTATTAATAAGTCTTTTTGGCTCAATATTTTTTAAAACTTCAAAAAATGAATCTTTTAGTATCTGTTTTACTTGCATAAAATTCCTTTTAAAGCTTCATTCCAACCAGCAGGTCCAATGGCTTGAGTTTTTATTAAATCTTTTTTATCATAATCGATAAAGGATCCATCAAACTTTTTAATTAGTACTGAAATATCTGAAATATCAAGCATTGATTTATCATTTTCACCATCACCTAAAGCAATAGTTGTAAATTTTTTATGATATTTTTCTTCATATAAATTTTTAAGTTTTATTAAGGCATTTGCTTTATCTTGACCTTGTGTAATTAGATGATAAAACCTACCACCTTTAACAATATCAAAGCCTTCTTTTAAACTAAGTTTTTTAAGTTCTTCAATTTTTGATTCATCTTCAATTATAAAAGGTTCACAAAAATCTCTTTTTTTTGCAAGTATTGAGCTTTCTATATCAAGTCCAGTTAGACTTGAAACTAGCTTATCACTCATATCAAAAAAACTTTTAATATTAAATTTTTCTCTATATTGATTAAGAAAGCATAATGTTTCACTGTAAGTTTTTCCCATATTTATTTGTTTGAAATATTTATCCTCAGGTAAGAAAATACCTGCACCATTTTCAACAATAAAAGGGTAATTTATATCAAGTTGTTTTCGAAGTTTTAAAATTTCTTGTTTTGTTTTACTCGTAACTATAATTAGTGGAATATTTTTTAATTTAAGATATTCAAGCATCTCTTTTGCATCATCTGTACTATACGTATTATGATCAAGTAATGTTCCATCTAAATCTGTAAAAATAAGATAATTTTTTGTTTTTGTTTGTAACATAATTTAGTATATCGTATAAATTCTAGTATATCAATTCTAGATTGTATAAAAAATATATATCTGTATGGAATATTTTATATGCAAGTGATATATTAATAAAAAGTGTTTAATAAAGGAAAAAACTATTCATTTTTTCCTGTAGCTACATTAACTTTTCCAATAGCGCATGATACAAAACTTTTTGCAGTTGTTGCAGCTTTTTGTAAACCTGATAGTTCATCTGTAGATAAAGGATATCCTAGGTCTCTTAATTTAAGTTTTAAAGATTCTTTCTTTTCATCTTCAATATCAAGTGTTATTTTTCGTGGATGAGCACTTAAATCCACAATGATTTCACCAAATTCTTCTTTAAGTGATGAAACTAATGTACTTGCACATCCACCACATTTTACGTTTTCTACTTCAAGAGTTTGTTTCATTTTTATACCTTTTAATTTAACTAAAAAATTTTGATTCTAATGTATCTACTAGTTCTTGTACTGAAGCTACAGATTTTTTAAATTGAGCTTCTTGACTCTTGTTTAAATTTAGTTCAATGATTTTTTCAATACCATTACTTCCTAACATAACAGGAACACCACCTACAATATTTTTATATCCATATTCTCCATCTAAAAGTACTGCACATGGGTATATTTTCTTTTGGTTATGCAAAATTGCTTCAACCATTAGTGATGTTGCATGTGCTGGCGCATAATAAGCAGAACCAATTTCAAGTAGTTTTACAATTTGTAATCCACCATTTTTTGTTTTTGTAACAATTTCTTCAATCTCTTCATCTGTTAATAATTCACTTAAAGGAACTCCAGCAACTGTAGAATAATTAGGAAGAGGAACCATGTCATCACCATGTCCACCCATAACTGATGATTCTATTTGTCCTGCACCATATCCTAGTTTTTCTAAAATAAAGTGAGACATTCTAGCAGAATCTAAAATACCAGCCATTCCAATTATTTGATTTCTTTTGAATCCTGAACTTTTTAATGCAGAATAAACCATAGCATCTAGTGGATTTGAAACTACTATAATTATAGCATTAGGAGCATTGTTCTTAATATCTTCAATTACACTTTTCATAATCTTTGCATTAGTTAGAAGTAAATCATCTCTACTCATACCTGGTTTTCTTGGAATTCCTGCAGTTACAACAATAACATCACAACCTTTTAAGTCTTTTCCATCAATTGCTGCAGTTACTAAAGTATGCGATTTTGCAGCATTAGCAGCTTGTGATATATCTAAAGCCATAGCTTGTACAATATTTTCTCTAATATCTTTTAATACTATTGTTGAACAAATACCTTTATTTGCCAGGGCATAAGCTAAAGTAGAACCAACATTTCCAACTCCAACTATACCAACTTTTTTATTTACCAAAATAGGTCCTTTTTTATATAACTTAATTATATAATTTTAAATAAAAAAAGGCAAAACATTTAAGTCTTGCCTTTTTTAAATAAAATAAATTTATTTGTTTATTTTTAACTTATCCAATAATTGAATTTAAAGTTGCAGATGGTCTCATTGCTGCACTTACTAAATCATCATTTGGTAAGTAGTATCCACCCATATCAATCTCTTTACCATGACCAGCTACTAATTCAGATACAATTTTATCTTCATTTTCACTCATAGCTTTTGCAATTGGAGTAAATTCAGCTTTAAGTTCAGCATCAACATCTTGAGCTGCTAATTCTTGTGCCCAGTACATTGTTAAGTAGAAGTGAGAACCTCTATTATCAATTGAACCTAATTTTCTAGCTGGTGATTTATCATTTAAAAGGAAAGTTCCAGTTGCTTTATCTAAAGTATCAGCTAAAACTTGTGCTTTTGCATTTCCTTGTGTATTTGCTAAGTGCTCAAAAGATGCAGCTAATGCCATGAATTCACCTAATGAATCCCATCTTAAGTAATCTTCTTGTGCAAATTGTTGAACGTGCTTAGGAGCAGATCCACCAGCACCAGTTTCAAATAATCCTCCACCTTTCATTAATGGAACGATTGATAACATTTTTGCAGATGTTCCTAATTCTAAAATTGGGAAAAGGTCTGTATTATAATCTCTTAAAACATTTCCAGTAACAGAAATAGTATCAAGTCCTTTTCTCATTCTCTCCAGTGAAGTTTTTGTAGCATCAACAGGTGCTGCAATTGTAATATCTAAACCAGCTGTATCGTGTTCTGGTAAGTATTTATTAACTTTTTTAATCATTTCTGCATCATGAGCTCTGTTTTCATCTAACCAGAAGATTGCAGGAGTATTTGATAATCTAGCTCTCGTAACTGCTAATTTAACCCAGTCTTGAATAGGTGCATCTTTTGCTTGACACATTCTGAAAATATCTCCAGCTTCTGTATCAAAACTAAATACTGTTTCACCGGCTTTATTTGTTACTACGATTTTTCCATTTGCTGCTGCTTGGAAAGTTTTATCATGTGAACCATACTCTTCAGCTTTTTTAGCCATTAAACCAACATTTGGAACAGTACCAATTGTTGTTACATCTAATGTACCGTTTGCTTTACAATCATCAATAACTGCTTGGAAAGATTGTGCATAACATCTATCTGGAATTACTGCAACTGTATCTTCTTCTTTGTCATCTGCATTCCACATTTTACCACCACCTTTAAGCATAGCAGGCATAGATGCATCAATAATAACATCAGATGGTACATGTAAGTTTGTAATTCCTTTATCAGAATTTACCATTGCAAGTCTTGGTTGTTTAGTATAAACAGCTTCAATATCAGCTTCAATTTCAGCTTTTTTATCTGCATCTACTTGGTCTAACTTAGAGTATAAATCACCTAAACCATTGTTGAAGTTAACACCTAAAGAGTCAAATAATTCACCATGTTTAGCAATTAAATCTTTGAAGTATACTTTAACAGCAAATCCAAACATAATTGGATCAGAAACTTTCATCATAGTAGCTTTTAAGTGTAATGATAATAATACATCTTGTTCTTTAGCTCTGTTAATTGCTCTTTGGTAGAATTCTTGTAATGATTTTGCACTCATACAAGTAGCATCAATAATCTCATTTGCTTCAACTGGAGTTGATTCTTTTAATACAGTTGTAGAACCATTTGCATCAACAAAAGAGATTTTTAAATCATCAGCTTTTTCAAACGTAGTTGATAATTCTGCACCATAGAAATCATTTGCATCCATGTGCATAACTTCAGTTTTTGAATCACTAGTCCATTTACCCATTCTGTGAGGGTTGTTTTTTGCGTAGTTTTTAACTGCACCTGGTGCTCTTCTATCTGAATTTCCTTCTCTTAATACTGGATTAACAGCAGAACCTGAAATTTTCCCGTATCTTGCTGTAATTTCTGCAGATGCATCATAATTAGGAACATCGTAACCTTTTGATTGTAATTCTGCAATACAAGCTTTTAACTGTGGAACGGAAGCTGAAACGTTTGGTAATTTAATAATATTAACTGTTGGATCTTGAGTTAATTCACCTAATTCAGCTAAATGATCAGCGATTTTTTGGTCTTCTGTTAAGTTCTCTGGGAAGTTTGAAATAATTCTTCCTGCTAATGAGATATCTTTTGTTACCATTTCAATACCTGAGCTTTTTGTAAAAGCTTTAATCATTGGTAAGAAAGAGTATGTAGCTAATGCTGGAGCTTCATCAACTTTTGTGTAAATAATCTTTGACATGTTTGTTCCTAAATTTTGAATTTTTATATTGAAGATATAATAGCACTAATTCAATTTAGGCCTATTTAAAGCTATGTTTAATTTTATGTCAAAAAAATGTATGTTTCATATTTTCACAATTCTTATTTTACATTATCCCAAAGTGACTTAATTGAAGTAGGCTTTTGCTCTTTTATATCGGTCTTCATGATGATTTTTGCTTCTTTATCTATTTTAGTCTCTTCTTCTTTGACTTTAGTGTAACTTTTCTTTACACCAACATTTGCTCTAATATTATTTATATGGCTTCTATATGTTTTGGAGAAAGTATGTAATCCAGTTTTATTGTTTTTTACAAAATATAAGTAGTCACTTTTAACTGGAAAAATTGCAGCTTTAATTGCATTTAAACTTACTGCTGAAACAGGATTTTTGGGTAAGCCATTATTTTTATATGTATTATATGAAGAGGTATCTTCTTTAATTCTTTGTGCAGTTACCCTAACATGAGAATATTTTCCATAGTTTAAAGTTCCATCCATTTGCAATTTCATTCCACGTTGTAATCTATTATGAATTACACTTGATACAATTGGCATCTCTTCTACACTTGCTGCTTCTTTTTGAATTACAGAAGCTAAACTTAAGTAGTGATACCATTTTTTCTTATCATATAAACCAAATATTTTTTTAGAAAACTCTTCATACTTTTTATTACTTTGAGATAGTAAATAAAATATTAAATGATCTTCATTCATACCATAAGGTAAAGAGTAAGTATCTGCAAGTATATTTCCATCTAATTTATAAGCATGCTTTTCATAAACTGCTTGAAGTTTACTTTCTGATAAATTTAAATCTTTTGCTAATTGTTTTAAAAATATATATGAAGTTTCGCCTGGAATTAAAGTTATGTTTTTTAATGCAGCTTTTGAAGTAGTTAATTTATATAAAAAATCCATTTTTGTTAATCTATTTTCATCAATACTAATCCATCCACTTTGAATAAAACCAATAGATCTTAGCATAATTTTATCAATTATATTAAGTTCATAACCTGTTTTATTTAGGTAAGATACAGTATCATTTGTACTTCCTTTAGGGATAAATAACACTTTTGTTGAACTCATCGGAATTGTTAAATAAAATAAAATTATAATACAAGCTACAAGGAAAACTTCGATAATGCTAAAGGCTATTAAACTTCTATTCTTCTTTTTTTTAATTATTACTTCATTAATATTTTCGGTATTGTTTTTAGGCATAAAAATAAACTCTTTTTCTTTTGGAAATGTTTTAATCTCGCAATTCTATATAAAAATTGATAAAAAGCTTATTGTAGATATTGAAAACATAGAAATTAAATCAAAAAAATCTAATGTAAAAAACTCTTATGAGGATTTAAAAAAGAATATAAAACAACTTCCTTTAGTTCTTAAAATATTTCAAAAGATTGATGTTAGAAGATTAAAAATTGATGGTAATGAATTTACAATTGCTTTAAATGAAGAGTCTTTATATTTAGATAATAAGTTTATAAATGTTTCATCAAAATTAGATTTTATTTCTAATCAAGTTGTTTTTGATTTATACTCTTTATATTTAAAAGATGTAGATTTAATGCTAACAGGTAAAGTTAAAGTTGATTATTTCAATGAAAAATTAGATTTATTAGGTAAATATTACTATAAAGATTTATTAGGTGATGTGACTTTAAATATGAATGAAAATGTTGCGCATTTTTATTTAGATAGTCAAGAGTTTGAAAGTTTAAAGTTTTTAAAGAAGTTTTTTAGATTATCACCAATTGCTGAAAGCTGGATGTATGATAATGTTGAGGGTAAATTACAGCTAAATGAATTTTATGGAAGTTTTGATTTAGTAAAAAATAAAATTATTGAAAAGTCTTTATATGGGAAAGCTGTTATAAAAGATGCAAAAATTAGATTTCATAAAAATATAAAGAAGATTGATACAAAACAAATCGATGTTGAGTTTGAAGATAATAAACTTAGCTTAAATTTAATAAAACCAGTATTTGAAAATATTAAAATTGATGGATCTTATGTTCATATAAATAATATTGCAAGTTCTAAAAATGGAAATGTAGTAGTAAATATAGAAGCAAAAAAGGCAAAACTAGATAGTAGAATATTAAATATATTAAAAGCTTATGATATAAATCTGCCCTTAGTACAAAAAACAGGAAATACAAATGCGAATGTTAAGTTAACAATTCCTTATGCTATAAATAAAAGTATGGATACAAAAGGGAAGTTTATTCTTTCAAAATCTAATATCTTATTACAAGATTTTCCTTTTTATACAAGTAAAGCTACAGTTATCTTAGATAATACAAAAGTAAAAGTTATAAATGCTGATATGAAACATAAAGATATGATTCATGCAAACTTAGATTTTGTAATAGATACAAAAACATCAAGTGCAAAAGGGAATGCAATAATCAAATCTTTTTTAATAGAAGATAAAAAAGATAAAATTGTACATATAACAAATAAAAAATCTCCACTATTCTTTTCTTATAAAGATGATGTAAATATTAAATTGGATTCTATAAATACGGATATTAAAATAAATGATAATATTTATGTTGATATAAATAACTTATCTTCTATTTATCAATACTCTGATCTTTTACAAGAATTAAGTATTAAAAATGGTAATTTATCATTAAATATAAAAGATGAAAACAATATAACTTTTAATTCCTATATTAAAGGATTAGAATTTCCACTTGAGCAAAACTCTAAAAAAATTGATGCTTTAAAAGTACAAGGTTTAATTAAAAATGATTATATAAAAGTTAATACTCTTGATAACAATATAAAAGTTGAAGTAAAAAATAAACAAATTAATATCTCTTTAAATAATACAGATGTTGTAATAAATACAAAAGAATCAAGTTCGAAAGAACTCCCTTTATTAAATGTTAGTGCAAGAAATGCAAAGTTTAAACTAGATAATGATGTATATGATGTAAAAACTGCAAAGGTTAAAATAGCACCCACACTTATTAGTTTTACAGCAGATGTGAGAAATTTGGATTTACCTTTAAAAAAAGATGCAAAACTAGTAAAAGCACTTAAAATAAAGGGTAATTATTCAAACAATATTGCAAATATTGAAACTATAGATAAAAAAATCAAAGTAAAATATACAGGAAATAGTAAACTTGATGTGAATATTAATGGTTACGATGTCTTAGTTAATACAAGTAAAAAAGATGAAAGTAAGATAAATGATTTAAATATTGAAGGGGTAAACTCTAATATTATATTAAATGAGAAGTTTAAGTTTTTAGCAGACAATTTCTCTTTAAGATTACGTGATAAGACTAAATATTTTCATTTAAATCATAAGAAAACAGATTTTACTTTTAAAGAATCTAAAGATAAAGTAATAGATATTTTTGCAAATGATATAAGTGATATTTTTATTAATACAATTTTTAGTAAACAGATTTTAAAAGGTAATAATATACTTTTCTTAGCAAAAGGAAAAGCTGAATCTATTAAAGGAAAAATGATTTTAAAAGATGTGAAAATTGAAGATTTAGCAATTTTAAATAATTTACTGTTATTTATAAATACCTCACCAGCTTTAATTAATCCATTACTTGCCATTCCATCTGTTGTTGGAATGGCAAGTAATGGAGGTTTTAATTTAACTGGATATAGAATAGTTGATGGTGTACTAAACTTTGATTATCATCAGGATAAAAAACTTTTAGATATTACAAAGTTAGTAACAGTAGGAAATGGAATTGATTTTGATGGTTCTGGTACTGTTGATATAAATGATGGAACAATAAAATCAAATATTAATCTTATTTTCTTAAAAGATTATTCAAAGATAGTTGGAGCAATTCCTATAGTAAATTATGTTTTATTAGGGAAAGATAAAAGAGTTGAAACAAAAGTTAATATTTTTGGTCCTTTAGATAATCCAAAAATATCTACGAATCTTACAAAAGATGCTTTTTCAGTTCCTTTAAATATTGCAAAGAGAGTTTTAACATCTCCTATTGAATTTGTAGATTTTCTAAAAGGTTTAGGGAAAGAAGAGCCAAAGAAATAAAGCTAAAAGATTTAGCTTTATTCGTTTCTTAGTACATCAATAACATCTATTTTAGTAGCTTTTGATGCTGGGTAATAAGATGATAAAGTTACAATAATAGCAGCACCAATTACAATAGATATAAAATCACTTAATGCTAAATCAAGTGGAAGTTTAGCAGTTCCATAAACATCAGCAGGAAGTGAAACAATATCAAAAGTATCTAAAGCCCAATAACCAATAAATCCTAAAGCAATACCACTTAGAATTCCAGAAAATCCAATAATTATACCAACTCTTAAAAAAATGGATTTAATCTCTTTATTAGAAGCACCCATTGATAAAAGTAGGGCGATTTCTTTACGTCTACTCATAACAGTCATTAAAAGTGATGAGATGATATTTAAAGAAGCTACTAGAATAATTAGCATTAAAACAATAAATAAGGCTGTTTTTTCCATTTTCATTGCAGCAAAGAAATTTCCATTTTGCTGCCACCATCCTAAAATTCCTGCACCAGTATTCTTTAAATCAACTCTTAATTTTTCAATATCAGCAAAAGCATCATCTGAATAAATATGAATACCATCATAAGTATCTTTTGGCTTTTTTAATAAAGTTTGTAAGGCTTCAATTGAAGTATACATATAAGCTTGATCATAAGCATTTAAACCTGATTTAAATGAGTTTTGGAAAGTAAATCTTTTCATTTTTGGAATCATTGAAAACCCAGTAGGATTTAAAGATGTAAAGTATAGTGTAGTTTTACTCCCTTTATTTAAAAATAGTTTAGAAGATATTCCAGCTCCTGTAATTATGTCATATTTACTTAGAGTTAAATCTCCAAGAGCCTTTTTATAAATATCATTTATTGAAGCTTCTTTTTGTGGAATTACCCCAAAAATCATACCTCCACTCATATCATCACCACTTTGTGCAATTACTTGTGATGAAATATAAGGAGAAAATTTTAAATTGGGATATTTATTTTGTAATTGATCTAAAAGAGATTTATCTAAAGAGTTATCAAATTTAGAGTAAATTGTAAGAGGATAATTCATAGTAAAAAGTTTTTTTTCAAACTCTTTTGCAGTACCATTCATAATTGACATAGAAAGGATTAAAACCATAACGCCAACAGCAACACCTACAAATGCTAAAATAGCACTTATAGATATAAAAGGGTTTTTTTTATCAAATCGTAAATATTTTTTTACAATAAAGTTAACTAATTTTTTATTCAAATTAGTTTCCTGCTGCTAAACCTCTTTTAGGTCCGCTTTTCCCACAACATTGTTTATATTTTTTTCCAGAACCACATGGACAGCTGTCGTTTCTAGCAATCTTTTTCTCTCCTGCCATTACTTCATTTTGAGCAATATTTGTTGTGATGTTTTCAGTTGATTCTTCCATTTGTTCTTTCATTTTTTCTAAGGCTTCTTGCTCTTTTTGTGCATCATCTTGATTTTGAAGTTGAATAGTAAATAAAACTTTGATAATTTCATGTTTAATATTTGAAATTAATTCAATGAACATATTATATGACTCTTTTTTATACTCAACTAATGGATCTTTTTGGTTATAACCTCGAAGCCCAATACCAGTTTTAAGTGTATCCATAGAGTAAAGATGTTCTCTCCATGCATTATCTAAGATTTGTAGGTATAAAATTCTCTCAATTTCACTCTTTTGCTCAGGTGCTGCCATTTCCATTTTTTTAGCATAAACACTATTTACTATCTCAGTAAGTTTAGTTTCTAAATCTTCATATGAATCAGATTGAATATCTTCAAGTGTAATTATTAAATGTAACTCTTCTTTGAATTTTGCAATAACATAATCATAGTTATAATCTTCAGAAGGCATACCATCAATTATCTCTGCATTTGAAAGTGTAGTTTGAACATACTCTAATTTATTTTCATTAAGCTTTGTATCAATATCATAATCAGGTCTTAATAAATCATTTCTAAATTTGTAGATAACTTTTCTTTGCTCATTAGCAACATCATCATATTCAAGTAAGTGTTTTCTTGATTCAAAGTGCATTTGCTCAACTTTTTTCTGAGCATTTTCAACAGCACGTGTAACCATTTTTGATTCAATATGCTCTCCATCTTCAATACCAAGTCTTTCCATGATACCTTTGATTTTATCACTTCCAAAAATTCTAAGAAGATTATCTTCAAGTGAAAGATAAAATTGAGATTCACCCACATCACCTTGTCTTCCAGCTCTTCCTCTTAACTGATTATCAATTCTTCTTGATTCATGTCTTTCAGTTCCTAAAATCACTAATCCACCAAGGTCAAGAATCTCTTTTGAAAGTTTAATATCAACTCCCCGTCCAGCCATATTAGTTGCAATTGTAACTGCGCCTTTTTGACCTGCATCTTCAATAATCTTACCTTCTTTTTCATGCTGTTTTGCATTTAAAACTGTGTGAGGAATTTTTTTATCTTTTAAAATTTTGTGTAGTTTTTCAGACTTTTCAATAGAAGCAGTACCAACAAGAACTGGTTGCCCCTTTTCATTTAAAACTTTAATTCTATTACAAACTGCTTCAAATTTTTCTGCTTCACTTTTGTAAATTAAATCATTTTTATCAAGTCTAGTAACTGGTACATTTGTAGGAATTGATACAACATCTAAACTATAAATTTCTGCAAACTCAGTAGCTTCTGTTTGTGCAGTTCCTGTCATTCCTGCAAGTTTATCATACATTCTAAAGTAGTTTTGGAAAGTAATATCAGCTAGAGTTTGAGATTCATCTTGAATAGAAACTCCTTCTTTTGATTCAAGTGCTTGATGAAGACCCTCAGAGAATCTTCTTCCTTCACTTAATCTTCCTGTAAACTCATCAACAATAATTACTTCATTATCTTTAACAACATAATCTACATCTTTTTCAAAAATATAGTTAGCTTTTAAAGCTTGATCAAGATTATGTGATAATGATGCATTTTCTAAAGAGTATAAGTTATCAACTTCAAATAATTCTTGAGCTCTTGTAGTTCCATCTTCTGTTAAAACTACAGATTTGTTTTTTTCATCAACGATAAAGTCACCTGTTGTGATAGGTTTTTCATCTGCTCTTTTAGGTTCAGTTAAAGTACCTTTTTCTAATGTCATAGCAATTTCGTTTGCTCTTACATAATTTGCACTTTTTTGATTTGTAGGTCCACTTATAATTAAAGGAGTTCTAGCTTCATCAATTAAGATTGAATCTACTTCATCAACGATTACAAAAGAGTGTTCTCTTTGAACTTTCTCTTCAATATCGTAATTCATATTATCTCTTAAGAAATCAAATCCAAATTCATTATTTGTTCCATAAGTAATATCAGCAGCATATTGCTCTTTTCTTAAATCATCATCTTTGATATCTCCAACAATTGCACCAACAGAAAAACCTAAGAAATTATATAAAGGTTCTAATTCTTGTGCATCTCTTGATGCAAGATAATCATTAACAGTTACAACGTGTACACCTTTTCCTGTTAATGCATTTAATGAAACAGCTAAAGACCCAACAAGTGTTTTTCCTTCACCTGTTTTCATTTCAGCAATTCTTCCATCATGTAAAACCATAGCTCCAACTAATTGAACGTCATAAGGTCTCATATTTAAAGCTCTTTTACTAGCTTCTCTAGTAATTGCAAAAGAATCATTTAATACATCGTTTAATGATTTTTCTTCATTTTGTACTTGCTCTTTTAATTTATTGAAACTATTTTGTAATTCGTCATCACTCATAGATTCATATTTACTCTCAAGTTCATTTATAGCTTGAGCTCTTTTTCTATATCTTTTTACTTCTTTATCATTTTTAGTACCAAATAATTTTGAAAAAACATTTAACATAAAATTAATTCCTTTTTGTTATAATCGCTAAGATTATATAAAAATAAAGGTTAAAATATGTTTTATAAAATGATATTTTCATTTATTGTTTTTTTTACAGCGTTTAATGCAAGTGCAGATATTAAAAATTTAAAGAGTTTTACGGCCGATTTTACGCAAAGTATAAAGTCAATTAATGATAAAACTATTGAATATAAAGGTGAAGTTTTTATTAAAAATTCTGGAAAAATATTATGGAAATATAAAACACCAATTGAAAAAAATGTATATATTTTAAATGATTTTGCAATAGTTGATGAACCAGAGTTAGAACAAGCAATTTATACTCAATTACAAAGTGAAATAAATATAATAAAATTACTAAATACATCAAAAAAAATAAATGAAAACTCATATATTGCAAATATTGATGATATAGATTATTTAATTGAATCTTCAAATGATACAAAGCAAATTGAGATTATTAAATATAAAGATAAACTAGATAATAGTGTAGAAATAAAATTTGAAAATCAAGTATCAAATGAAGAGATAAATGATGGTATTTTTAAGTTTACAGCACCAGAACACTACGATATTATAAGAAAGTAAATTTTTAGCTAACTTAGATATAATACGCAAAAGGTAAGCTTGACAATAGCTTGAACTTAAATATTCAAGAGGAAAGTCCGGGCTGCAGTGAAGTATGGTTCCATTTAACTAATGGCTAGGGTAACCTAAGGGATAGTGCAACAGAGAGTAGACAGCCAATTTTTTGGTGATGGTGAAACGGTGAGGTAAGAGCTCACCAGACTTTTGAGTAATCATTAGTGCTTTGTAAACCCAACTTGCAGCAAAAAGACCTGGTATTTACTTCACATTTTTTGGTCTTTGCTTGACTACTAAAGTAATTTAGTAGCTAGATAAATTATTGTCTTTAAAACAAAACTCGGCTTATGAGTTTACCTTTTTCTTAAATCAATTGATTTTTAACAAACTCTAAATAATGACCTTCTTCCTCTTCAAGTTCTTTATGATTACCTCTTTGAACTATTTTGCCTTCATCTAATACATAAATAATATTTGCATTTTTTACTGTACTTAATCTATGTGCAATTGTAATTACAGTTTTATTTTTTAAAACTTCTTCTAAAGCAATAAAAAGTTTTGCTTCTGTATGAACATCTAGTGCTGATGTTGATTCATCAAATATAACAACAGCAGGATCAGCAATTATCATTCTAGCAATTGAAAGTCTTTGTCTTTGACCACCACTTAATCGAACACCATGACGTCCTACCATTGTTTCTAAGCCATCAGTCATTTTTGCTATTACATCATCTAATTGTGCTATTTTTAAAGCTTTATGTATTTGTTCATTGCTTATATTCTCATTACCCATTGTGATATTAAACTTTAATGTATTATTAAAAAGTATTGGCATTTGAAGTACTAAAAATATATTTTGTCTTAAACTTTTTTTATCAAGTTTTTCAATACTCATTTCATTATAGAAAATATCACCACTTTTCTTTGAATAAAAGCCTGAAATTATTTGTGCTAGTGTAGTTTTACCACTTCCACTTGCACCTATTAATGCAACTTTATCAGAACTTTTAATATCTAAAGAGATATTTTCAAGTATATTTTTCTCTTTTGTATATGAAAAATCTAAGTTTTTTATTGAGATATTAACTTCTTTATTTTTAACACAAAGCTCTTCTACTCCACTTTTTTCTATATCTAAATCCAATATTTTATTAATTCTATGTATTGCAGCATTTGCACTTGCATAAGAGTATTGAATAGATAAAATATCTTGAACCGGAGTCATAATAAACCAAATATAACCAAACATGGCAAACATCATACCAATTGATAAGCTATTATATTCAACTAATATAAGACCAGTTGCTCTAAAAATTTCAAATACAATTAAAAATACAGTAAAAGATAATCTCTCATAAGCAACACTTTTATAGTTGTATTCATTTGAAGTTATTTGAATATTCTTTGCTTTTTTTATAGCTTCATTAAAGAAGTATTCTTCTTTATTGCTTGCTTTTATTTGTCCAAATAAATCTAATGTTTCTCCAACATTATCCTGAAACTCTTCAATTGCTTGATTCTCTTCTTTTTTTAGAAGTCCTGTTTTTTTAGATATTTTTTTTGATAAAACCATAATAAGAGGTTGAATAAAAAGAATCATTAAACCTAAAATTGGATCAATTGCAATTATTACAATAGCAACACCAATTAGTGTTAAAACAGAGGCTATAAACTTACTTGCTATTGATATGATGAAAGTATCTAGTGTATTTATATCAGTTACTAAGTTTGATGATATTGCACCTGAACCTAGACTTTCGTACTCATTCATATTTACAAGTTTTAAGTGTGTTAGTACTTTTACTCTTAATTTATAAGTTACATATTTTGAAATATATGTAAAGGTTTTTGTGATTACTACGGTAAAAACAAAATGAATTAATCTTAATAGCATAACTACTAAAGTTACAATTGCTATATAGTAAAATGCGTTACCAATTCCTAGAGTATTATTTATTATATTTACAAAAAAATCTGGTTTGTTTAATAATACTTCATCAACTAAAACAGGAAGCATTAAAGGAATTGGAATACTAATTAAAATAGCTATAAATGTTATAATTTGACCTAAAATAAGGTGTTTTTTATTGTCTAAAAGTAGTTTAAATATGTATTTAAAGGAGATATGTGTATTCATAGTAATCTTTCTTATTTTAATAAGTTAAGTTTTACTATAAATAACTTAAATTAAATTAAATCTATAACCAATTCCTGAAATATTTTTAATTAAATCTTTATAAGTTTTTTTTCTTAATTCTTTTACAACAGAGCGAAGTGCATCTTGTGTCATAGAACCGTTCCAAATACTTTTGTCTATCTCATTATATGAAACTGTATTATTTGCTTTACTTGTCATATATTTGAAAAAATCATTCTCTTTTTTTGATAATAAAACAATTTTTTTATTTCTTAATAGAACTTGATTATAATAATCATAAATATAATCTTTCTCTAAATTGATAATATTTGATTTATTAGCATCATAAGTTTGAATGCAAGTTCTTAATGAAGAAATTAATTCTTCTTTTTCTACAGGTGTTTGAATAAACATTAATAGTTCTATTTTTATAGCTTCTATTAAATTTGAAGATTCAATTAAATCTGTTGCAATTATGATTTGTAATTTTGGATTTTCTTTTCTAATTTCTTTAAAATATTCAATATTATTGTATTCTGAGAATATAATATCTATTTTTTCTGTATTTAATACATTTACTGCATTTTGTAAGTCATGGACTAGAAAAAACTCTTTAGCATTGATATTAAGGTATTCTATTGCAATATTTTGAGTGAAATTATTTGATATATATAGAACATTTAAATATTTTAACTCTTTCATTTCATTTCCCTGTTATTATTTATAACGCTATTTATAACATAAGAAATATAAAAAATTATTTAAAGACTAATAATTAAGGAGTTTGTAAAATAGTAAAAAATTTACTATTTTACAGGAGCAGCTAACATTTTTTGACAAACTTCTAATTCCATTCCATCATGAAATTCACAGTTTAGCCCACATTTATATGTACCAATATCTGAAAGTTTTAAAATTGCTAATTGATTTTTTGATTCTTTTTGACACTCTTGTAAGGTTTTGAAGAAAACTGGACTTTTAAGACTTCTTTTACTATTTGTTTTATCAGGATAGATAAAAGAATGCCATTTTTCTTCTGGCTTTTCTCCCCAACATCCTGTAAAAAGTAGGGCAGTTGCGGCTAGGGCTAATAGGTTTTTATACATTCAAACTCTTTTTTTTGGTTTGATTGTAGTAAAATTATGTTTAGAAAAGCTTAAACCATAACATTTTGTAGGGTTTGTTTGATTACATCAAAATCTTTAAGTTCTTCTTTTAATCTTAAGTTTTCTAAATAAAGTTCAATAGCTTTACTTAATTGATCACTAACTTTTCCTGTTGATGCTGCTTTATTAATTGTATCTGGTTTATAACCTAATTCGTAAGACAATTTTTTATATGTAAGATTTAAATCTTTACAAACTTGTTTTATAACATTTGGATGTAAATCTTTATATAACTCTTCTGTATTAATATTAAATGATTCAGCGGTATTACAAACAATCTCTTTTTTTAAAATTAATATATTTCTATAATAGTAGTGCTTAGAACTTGGTTGAAATAGTTTTAAATTCTCTTTTAAAACTGAAATAAATAGTTTCTTGCCATCACATCCAATAATATCATCAAACACAGTAACTAAACTATTTTCGTTTAAATGTTTAAATGTTTCTAAAAACATAAAAGAGTTTATGTATTTAGTTTTTGTTTTAGATTCTTTGTACTCTTCAAATGTAAATTCGATATCTTCATTTTCATATTTTAAACAAAGATTTTCTTTTGGCATATTTGTTTTTATTACTATATGAAAGTGTAATAAATTATCTCTATTATTTGAGAAAACATTTATAATATTTTCAGGTTTAATAGAATATTTTGTTAGTAAGGTATTTATGATGTTTTCAACATAATTAATATCTTTATAGACATTATCTACATCTCTTACTAAATATGGTGTTTTATTGAATAATTTTCCTACTTGTGTCATGATTTATCCTAAATCTTTAGTTTGGTTCTACATATATTATACATAATCACTAAAAGCTTTTACTTATTATTTCATTAAAAAAGTGATAAAAATGGTAAAAAACAGCAAAAAAAATCTTATATTACTAAAATGCTATGAAAGGGCTATTTTATAACTATAAATATGCTACTTTTGCTATACTTAGCTTTTAACAATTATTCCACAGTTGTTATGCTATAATAATAATAAAAATAAAAAGTGCAAAAAATGAAAAAGACATTAATCCTATTTTTTCTTGTAATTAGTTTTGTTTTTGCTAAAGTTGATTATTCTGAAATGAGTACTCAAGAATTAATCGCAATAATGGGCTATGTAAAAGCTGAAAATAAAAAACAATTTATTCAAGAATTAAAATCAAGAGTTGCAACAATGAGTGCAAATGAAAAAAAAGCTTATGATAATAACTTAGCAAAGTTAAACAAATAATGAAAACAAAATTATTATTACTTGAAGATGATTTAACTTTAAACGAAACAGTTGTTGAATACTTTGAAGATAAAGGTTATGAAATTGTAAGTGTTTATGATGGAGATGACGCACTTTGCTCTATTTATGAAAATAGTTTTGATTTATTGCTTTTAGATGTAAATGTTCCTTCAATGAATGGTTTTGAAGTTTTAAAAAAGATTAGAAAAGAAGGTAATGAAACTCCTGCTATATTTATTACTTCATTAAACTCAGTAGATTCTTTAGAAGAGGGTTATGATAGTGGTTGTGATGATTATATTAGAAAACCTTTTGCATTAAAAGAGCTTTTAATTCGAGTTCAGACTATAATAAAAAGAGAGTTTTCTGTAAAAAATGATTTAATTATCATTGATGAAAACATTACTTTTGATTCAATCTCAAATGAATTAACTTCAAATGGTGAAATTATTAAACTTAATTTTAAAGAGTTAAAACTTTTAAAGTTTTTCTTACAACATCCAAATGAACTTTTAATTCATGATAGAATTTATGACTATGTTTGGGAATATGATGAGGAGTATAGTGATAACTCTTTAAGAACTTATATAAAAAACCTTCGTAAGGTATTAGGAAAAGATAAAATTGTTAGTCTTAAAAAGCTTGGATATCGATTTAACCAAGAGCGAAGCTAGAACCCTTTTAGGATTTAGTCTTCTTTACTCTTTTTTAGTTCTTGTAATAATAGGTGGTATCTCTTTTACTTATTACAAGTTTCAAAAAGATTTAATGCTACAAGAAAAACGTCATATACTTCAAGAGTATTCAAATGATTTCATTTTTAAATTAAAAGACCTACATGTAAACTTTGATAAATATAAATACTATCCACGAGATGAAAAGTTTAATTCTGCAATTTTTGATAGTGATAAAAAACTTATTTTCTCAACTTTAGAATCTAAAGATGTAAAATTTGATAAAGTTACTTATATTTCAGAAAATATGATTCATTTTATTGAAGAACCTGAATCTTA
>NZ_WFKJ01000070.1 GCF_009208075.1 Poseidonibacter ostreae
ATAGATATTTTAGATAATTTTGCATATGCAAACTTAACATATAAAGAGCTTTTCAATCTTTTTGTCATTTTTGGAGGTTCTGGTGCTGGTTTATCATTAGTAATTGCAATATTTTTTGCTTCAAAAGATAAGCATATTAGTTTTGTAGGAAAAGCTTCTTTACCTTTTGTTTTTTTTAATATCAATGAAATTCTAATATTTGGTATTCCAATATTTATGAACTTTTCTTTACTTATACCTTTTGTTTTAGTTCCGGTAATTAATTGTATTCTTTCATTGTTTTTTTACCTTACTATGATTTAATTATCTTCAATGATTCATATATTCCATGGATTACACCTACTTTTATAAATGTATATTTAAGGACAGATGGAGATTTAATAGCTGTTGCTTTCCAACTTTTTTTAGTTGTTTTAGGAGTATTAATATATATTCCTTTTATTAAAAGATATTCAAAAAATCAAAGTTCAACAATAGCTTTAGAAAAAATTGCAAATAAATTAGATGTATCAGATACTTTGGAGTCTAAAAAAAGTATCTTATTTCAAGAAGCTCAAAGTTCACTTATTAAATCACACGTAAAAATCAATAAAATAATTGATACTATTAATCAAAACAACTTACTAATATATTACCAACCAAAGGTAAATACTAAAAATAAAACATCTACAGAGTTTGAAGCTTTATTAAGAGTTAAAAAAGAAGATGGTTCTGTTAAAGGTCCTGATTTTATTATTGATATTGAAAACTCTGGACTATCTTCAATCATAGATATTTGGGTATGTAAAGAAGTAAGAAAAGATATGGATATTTGGAAGAAGAATGACTTTTATCCAAGTATCTCAATTAATATATTTCCTTATACTTTATCTGATGATAATTATATACTTAAAATAATAGATATTTTAAAAGGCTATGATATTACCTTTGAAATAATTGAAAGAAGATCTTTTTTAAATAACAACATATTAAAAAATATTAATCTTTTAAAGCAAAATGGCTTTAAACTTTCACTTGATGATTTAGGAGTTGGATATACAAACTTCTCTATTTTATATGAATTACCTTTTGATAGTGTAAAGATTGATAAAAAAATCATAGGTTTTACAAATACAAAGAAAGGTTTATCTTTATATAAAAATATATGTAATTTATGTTCTGATTTAAACTTTGAGATTATTCTTGAGGGAGTTGAAACAAAAGAGGAGTTAAAAACATTAGAAAATAAAAATGCATATATTATTCAAGGTTGGTACTTTTCAAAGGCAATTCCATTTGAAAAAGTAGAAGAGTTTTCCTTAGAAATAAAAAATAATTTTAATTTTAAACTGCTTAATATTTAAATAAGAATTAATCCTATAGAATATAATACTTAATGTAATCTAAATATGGGGAGTCTATCATGACTATAAAAAGTAAAATAACGGGTGCGTTTTTAGTTCTTTTTTCAGTAATAATTGTTTCAAATGTATATATTTCATATAACCTTAATTATATTGATACAAATGTAAAAGAGTTAAGTGATAAAAATTTTGCTGGAATTGCTGTACTTTTAGAAGCTGATAGAGATTCTTATCAATCTAATGTAGCTTTATCTCAAATAATTAATCTAAAAGATAAAGAAAAATCAGAAAAGCTTATTGAAGATGGAGTTAGTAATAACCTGACACAAGTTAGGCAAAGATTTGATAAGTTTAGAATTTTTCTAAAAGAAGAAATGTCAGAACATAGTAATAAACTTGATGACTTTGATAAATATTATAAACTTACAGCAAAACATACAAATCAATTAATTTTACTTATTAAAAAAAATGAATTTGAAAAAGCAAGTAAATATTACTTTTCTTCATATTTAGTTGATTATGAATCAATGAGAGACTTAATTGATTTCTTTACAGAAGCTACTTATAAAGTTATTGAAAATAATAAAAATGATACAAAAGCCTCTATTACAAATTCATTTACAACCTTTATAATAATAACTGTTTTAATCATTGCACTAATAATATTCTTCTTACTTGCTCTTGGACGAACAATTAACAACTCAATTTCAAACTTTAAAGATGGTCTTCTTGGATTCTTCTCATATTTAAATAAAGAAACAAATAGTGTTCAATTACTTGATGACACTTCAAAAGACGAGATTGCTACTATTGCTACTATTGTAAATGAAAATATTACAAAAACACAAACATTAATAGAAGAGGATAATAAACTAATTAATGATGTAAAAAGAGTTGTAGAGTTAGTAAAAGATGGAAACCTTGATGAAAAAATCAATTTATCTACAGAAAATAAAAGTTTAGAAGAGTTAAAAACTATGTTTAATGAAATGCTTGAAACTATTTCTTCTAATATTTCTAATGATTTAAATGAAATAAAAAAAGCTTTAGAACAATTCCAAAAATTAAACTTTGCACATAGAATAAAAAATTCAAAAGGTGATACAGTTGATGGTCTTAATACCTTAGCAAAAATTATAAATCAAATGCTAGTAGATAATAAATCTAATGGATTAACATTACAAAATAGTGCAAATAGCCTTTTATCAAATGTTGATACTTTAAGTAAGTCTTCAAATGAAGCTGCTGCAAGTATTGAAGAGACTGCTGCTTCTTTAGAAGAAGTTACTTCGAATATATCTTTAAATACACAAAATGTAATAAAAATGGCAAATAATGCAAATGAGCTTAAAAAATCTGCAAATGAAGGAGAAAATCTAGCTTCGCAAACAACATCTGCAATGGATAGTATAAATGACCAAGTAACAGCTATAAATGATGCTATTTCAGTTATTGATCAAATTGCCTTCCAAACAAATATTCTTTCACTAAACGCTGCTGTTGAAGCTGCAACTGCTGGAGAAGCTGGAAAAGGTTTTGCTGTTGTTGCACAAGAAGTTAGAAACCTTGCAAGTAGATCTGCTGAAGCTGCAAAAGAGATAAAAAATCTTGTTGGAAATGCAACGCAAAAAGCAAATGATGGTAAAAATATTTCAGATAAAATGACAGTTGGATATATTGAATTAAACGATAATATTTCTAAAACTTTAGAACTAATTGAAGATATTGAAAATTCAAGTAAAGAACAGCAATCTGGTATTATTCAGATAAACGATGCAGTAAATATGCTAGATAGACAAACTCAACAAAATGCAGTAGTTGCAAATGAGACTAAAGATATTGCAAATCAAACTCAAGCAATTGCTGATGATATTGTTCAAGATACAAATGAAAAAGAGTTTGAGGGAAAAGATAGTGTTAAAGCAAAAAATATAAGTATTAATACAAATCCTACTCCTGTAGAAAATAAAATTAAACCTCAAGAAACTAAAACAGAAGTTAATCAAGCTATTAAAGCTAAAGTAGAAAAGAAAGAAGAAGTTTCATCTTCAAATATTTCAAGTAGTACTACTAAAACAATAACTCCTAATAATGATAATGACGAGTGGGAAAGCTTCTAAACTTTTTTTAAACTGCCAAGGTCTTTTTATAAAGACTTTGGTACATGAATCCCAAACTTCGCTCCAGATTTAGTATTTCTTACTCTTAATTTACCTTTCATATTTTTATCTATAATAATTTTTGACATATATAAACCTATTCCTGTTCCATTACTATCATCTTTTGTAGTAAAGTATGGCTCGTAAATTTTTCCTATTGGCTCAACAGTAATACCTCCTGCATTATCTTCAATAAATAGTACCACATACTCAGACTCTTCATAAGCTGAAATTTTAATACTAGGTTTTTTGATATTTTTTTCAATTAATGCATCTTTTGCATTTTTTAATATATTTAATATCACTTGTTCATATTCATTTAAATATGTAGTAAGTTTAATATTTTTATTAATATTAATCTCAACATTAATTTTATCACTCTTTAAAGAGCTTGAAACAATTGTCATAACAGAGTCTAAAACTTTATATAAATAAAACTCTTCTTTCTCTTTTTTTGGCATGAAAAAATTTCTAAAATCATCAATTGTATGAGACATATAATCTAAAACATCATCAGCCTCTTCACTTTTTACTTGCATTGTTTTATCATCAAGTTTGCCAATACTATGTTTAAATTTCATATACATAAGTATCGAAGATAACTCAGATAAAGGCTGTCTCCATTGATGTGCTATATTAGATATCATCTCCCCAAGTGCAATAAATTTGGATTTTTGAACTAGAAGCTGTTCTTTTTCTCTATTTTTTTCAAGCTCTTCTTTTACTTTTTCTTCTAAGCTTTTATTTAGATTTTCAAGCTCTTGTGTTTTAGCTTTTACTTTCTCTTCATATGTTTTTAAGACCTCATCAATTTTTTGAGAAACTACAATTGATATTAAAATTGCTAATGATAAAAACATAATAAATAAAACAACATTTTGTCCTACTTGTTTTTTAATACTAGATTCTAAATGTTCTCTTTTTATAGAGATCTCTTTTTCAATATCATCTGTATATACTCCAACTGCTAAAACCCAATTCCAGTTTTCATAGTATTTAAAATATGATAACTTTTGCTTTATTTCATTTGTTCCTGGTTTTTTATATGTATATTGTGTGTAAGATTCTTGTTTTTCTCTAATATCTTTTAAAAATATTTCTCTAAATTTCTTTCCATTATCATCTGTATAATTTGTAGATATTAATCTTCCCACAATATCTGGTCTATTTGGATTTACTAAAAGTTTTGCAAAATCATCGCCACCATTCATATTTTTTATTTCATATACAAAAAAATAGTTACTTTTATTTTTCTCAAATCTAATATTATTAAGCAATCTTATTGCTTCATTTTTTTGTTCTTGATTATCTATATACTCTTTTGTAATATTGTAATTAAAGATATCTAAAACCGTATCTACTTCTTTTTTTAGTGTTTTTTTCTTAATTTCATAATACTCTTCTTTAAATATTTTCATCTCTGTTTCAAAGTTTTCATATGTATTTTTTACATAAAAATATGTAATCATAAAAATCATTGAAGACATAATTATTATAAAGATATAGATTATTATTTTAGATAGATTCTTTTCAGTTATTAGTCTCAAATTTTTCCTTGTAACCTTAATTATGCTATGATAGCATAAATTTTCTAACAAGGGTTTTTAGTATATGCAAGAAATATTAATTAATAAACTGAATGCATTTAGAGTATTATATGCAGAAGATGAAGATGGAATAAGAGAGAATATCAATGAAATTTTAGAGCATTATTTTAAAGAAACTTATACTGCAAAAAATGCAAATGATGCTTATTTAAAATACGTACAAAACAAACCTGACTTAATAATTACAGATATACAAATGGGCAATGAAAATGGTCTTGATTTAATAAGAAGAATCAGAGAATCAGATTCAAAAACTAGAATTATTATTACTTCTGCATTTACAGATTTAGATTATATGCTTCAAGCTACTGAATTACATCTAATTAAATACATTGTTAAACCAATTACACATGATAAATTAATAAATGCCTTAGAAGCCTTTATAAAAAGTTATGATGATAATAAAATATATAATCTTAATGAAAAGTGGCTATTTGATTTTAGTAAATCAATAATTACAAATGATGAAGAACAGTTTGATTTAACAAAAAAAGAAGCCCTATTTTTAAAACAATTGCTTACAAAAGATAGAATAATAACTTATGAAGAGATGGAAAATCTTATTTGGGATGAAGATTCAGTTATGACACCAAATGCAATGAGATTATTTATAAAAAACTTTAGAAAAAAGCTCCCTGAAAAATCTTTAAAAAATATTCAAGGAACTGGCTACCGTCTTGTTAGAGGTTAAAATAAGTAATTTAAGAATTACTTATTTGCTTTCTTTGCTCTAACTCTTTTATCTCTTCTTTTACGACATCTTCATCTATATTAGAATCTGGAATATCTAATTTATACATCTGTTCTAACTTTATAAAATACCCATGTCCTAAATATATGATATAAAAAACTGCTGTAAATAGTGTTATAAAAGGAATCATAGATATAAAATATAGAAGTAATGTTCTAAGTCTTACTTTTCCAGCTTCCTCTTGATATATTACTTTAAACTCTTCTTGGCTTAATATTGTTGATGAAACATCATAATTTAATAGCTTATGGAAAAAATAGTAAAAAGGTAAAGAAAAAGCAATTATATTTAATAATGGTATAAAATATAGTGGAATAAATAGTATAAAAAGTAATATCATCATCAATGAACTTTTCAATAATACCCATAAAGGAGATAATAAAGTCCCATGACCATGTAAAGTTAAATGAGAATAGTGTCTTTTATGTATTTTGTTTAAAATAATTGGTGTTAAAAATCCAATTACAACAATAGTTAAAAGTACAGATATCTTCAATACAATAATAGTACCAACTGTATATAATAAAAATCCTGCAATATATGAAGTAAATGAGTATTTAAATAAAAATACTATTAAATATGTAGCCCAAACAAAATAAAAAGGTGCACTTTCATCAATAACAATCTCTTCTCCATTTTGAGAAGCTTGTGCTGTTTCTTGTAATGCAGTAATTCCAAAATCTGCAGCAGCAAAAAATAGTATATATAAAAAAATCATTGTAACAATCAAAGGAATCAATGAAATCTTTAGCATCTTTGGTGTTAAAAAATCTTTTAAACTTCTTAAAAAAATATCTGTTTCACTCAAACTTCTTCCTTCTTATTACTTATCAAATCTAGTTCTATATTCACATTTTTGGCAAAGTTCTTCTACTACTTTCCCTACTTTAAAACCATCTTGAATAGTTTTAACTCTAGTAGAACTTAGAATATCTTTTAATTGTGAAGTATTTGTATTTCCTAAATTTATACATGCATTTTGATCTAAACAACAAGGAACTACTTCTCCTGATGTTAAAATACCAAAATGTGAATCTAAGCCATAGCAAAAACCTTTATCTGAAACGAAATCATTTTCTAAACTTGGCCAGTTAAAGTACTCATCAAAATTAAAAAACAATTTTTTTGCTATTCGTATATTTTTAGGTCTTTGAGTATAAACATCATCAATATTAATATCAGTATTAAAATACTCATTAACTTTTTTAAAAACTTGGGTATTAAACTCTCTTGCACTTTTACTTTCATCTAAATTCCATATTCTAAAATTTATAAAATACTCATGTGATTTTTCTTGAGCATATTTTACAAAATCTAAAATAGGATTTAAATACTCATCTAAAGATTTTTTATGAGAGTTTGCGTTGTACGAGTTTATTGAAAAATTTATTTGTTTTATTGTTTTATTCATTAAAGCATTATAATCATTTGATGATATTTTATTTGCTGTTGTTGTGATATTTACTTTTAAATCATGTTTTAAACTAATATCTAAGTATTCATTTAAATTTCTAAGAACTAGCGGATCTCCAACTATATGGTAAGCTAACTCTTTAGTATATGGTTTTAATTGCTTATTTATATCATCAAAATCTTCTAAAGACATTACACCATTTGGTTTTATCTTAGGAGGGCAAAATGTACATTTTAAGTTACATATATTTGTAATTTCTATATGAACTTTTCTAAACTTTTTAATAATATTAACCTTAATTATATTTTCTTGTGATTGTATCAAATCCTTAATAAAATACTCGCAATATCTAGACAATACCTAATCAAGAAATAACCAAGCTTTTATTATAATTGCGTTTTAATA
>NZ_WFKJ01000071.1 GCF_009208075.1 Poseidonibacter ostreae
AAGGTTAGTTCTTTCACAGTCTCTCTTATATTTGGAACAAGAATCACTCATATTAGTTTTCCGTGTTCCACAAAGTGTTCAAAAAGTAAAAACTTAAAAGTTCCATAAACGTTAAGGGATTATGGAACAAATATATAGACCTTTTAAATCAGATTTACCACTCCTTTAGAGTTTAATATTTTATCGATCTGACACAAAATTTTAAACACTACCGGATCTATTCAAATAATTTTTGAGCTGTAGTTTTTTCTTCATCTTTAATTTCAACTCCTAAATATTTTTTTATATCTTTTTCTTTCTTTTGTAAATATTTTAATAGAGTAACTTCTAATGTTTCAGGTCCACCATATCCATTAAGTTTATAAAAGGGTAGTGCTTTAATTTCTACTGGTAAACTATTAATATATACTTTTTTAAAATCATTTAGAAACTTAAGAGAAAAATCATCTATAATAGAATTAGCTATAGAATTAGTAATATTCATTTTTAAAGCTACCTCCATTAAGTCATTTCTACTAAAAAACTTTTTAGGTTTTGAAGCTATATTAAGTCCAATATCCCTTGAGTCTACATTTTTACCATATATTTTTGTAGTTGCTATATCATAGAATGGAGATAGTATTAACTCCTTTTCATATAAGCTATTTGATTTATATATTAAAGATAAATTCTTTGCATGTAAATCTCCATGACCTATAATAATAGAGAAGACAAAGAACTTATAAAGAACAATAATATTTGCATTATCAATCAAATTAAATATGTTTTCTTCTAGCTCTTTAAAGTTTATTTCGTATTTGTGTTTTGATGCTTTTCCAATAATAGTTAAAAAGTCTATATGATCAAATTTTATTCCAGAACTATTGTCGTATCTTTTGATTATATAGTGATAATCAACTCCCTCTTTAATTATTGCATTATATGGAACTTCAAATCCAAAATCTCGTGCCATAGTCATAAATAAATGCTCGTTGATTAATAAATAAGGGATATAATTACTGTTATTTCCTCTTCTTATATAAGTACATCTTTGTTTATTATATGGCTTAATAAAATACATATCATTTTTATCATTTGTAATTTTAATTTCTTTATTATTATGGTCTAAGTGAACTGCAAATTTATATTGAACTCCACTAAGACCCATTGTATTGTCTTCTGCAAGTTTGTTTAATTCTTTTGGATGAAGCTTATTATTATCAATATTTGTAAACTTATAATTTTGTAATATATTAGGATAGGTATAATGACTTTGTAATACATCTTTTTTAATTGATTCATAATCTACAAGAGTATCTTCATTTAGAGTAAGTGATTCAAAATCTTGTTTATTATAGAACTCAAAACTACCATTGTTATTGTCCAAATATAACAAAATTCCAATAGTATATTTTATTTCATGCTTATGTATTATACTCTTTACTATTTCACTTTCTGGAATTAGGTTTTCGAAAATTGGGAAAAGCTCATTTAGTTCATTTTGTTTATTTTTTAACCCTAGTAAGTAACCAGAAGATTTGATATCATCTTCATAATTAAAATAAAATTTTTCATATTTTTCTTCAAGAATACCTAAAAATTTATTATTTTTGATAACATAAATCTGCATAAAATCCCCTATTTAGTTGAGTATATATACTCAACTATAACATTTTATTAATGATATGTCAAGTCTTTACTGAAAACTTGACTTTTAAACTAAATAATTGTAGTATAAAGTATATATACTTAATACATTAAGTATTAAAAGGTTGAAATGTGGGAAGAAAAGAGTTATTTAGAACCAATAAATCAGAAATTTTAAAGAGATTTAGCAGAAAACCATATTACTTTAGCACTCTAGATATTAGCAATATAAAAGACGAATTGAAAGAAGAGTCTTTAATACCAAATAGCATGAGTTATGACAGATTCTTAAATAGACTGATAGATGAGGGATTAAACACTTTTTCTCTTCATATAAAGGACATTTATAAAACAAGATATTCATTTAAAAAGAATATTGATCATGATTTATTTGCATCTATTCTTTCAGGAAAACAAACATTCCTATCTATGACAACTGCTTTAAGACTACAGGGGTTAACTGATTATAGGGATGAAGTAATATTTGTTTCTAAAGAATTGTCAGATAAAAGTGAATATATTTATAATAATACTTTAGAACAATCTGCAATTGATAAAGCTTTTATAAATGGAAGTCCTAGATATTCAAACACCATTGGAAAACTTGATGGTAAAAACTACATTTTTTTAAGCCCTAAATATTCAAGCAATTATGAAGTTATTACAAAGAAAGATGGGGTTAGAGTATCATCAATTAATAGAGCATTTGTTGAAATGATAATTAATTTACATTACTTTAAAACATATACTACAATTATTGATATATTCAAACCCTTAAAAGATAAATTAAATATTGAAAAAATATATAGGTACATTAACATGCAGAACTATATTTATCCATATTTTCAATGTGCAGGATTTTATTTAGAACAGATAGGTTTTAATAAAGATGAATTAAAGGATTTTAAGAAAAATATTTCAGATTTAAAATTTTATACGCAAAAAAGTAAATTTGAGATTGTGGGTGAAGATTATTTGTTTAATGAATATTGGAAGATGTATTATTAGTACAAATTTGACTTTAAAAATCTACATAAAAGTAAAATATCAAAAATTCATTTAACACATATAAACACATCTTTAGCTTATAAAATGACTTGTAGAGTAATATCACATTCTACAATAGAATGTGATATATGAAGATTAGAGCTTTTTTTTAATATATTGAAGAAGAAAATAATGAAAATTTTGAATTTAATATTAAATGGAAAAAGATTAATATTGGTAAATCACAAAGAAGAGAAAAATAGATTTTAATGAAAGAATGAGTCAGATGTATTAAAATTACTTGAAAAAAATATGAAGAAGCAAAGGACAGAGTATTCGTATATGTTAGCATTTACATTCAAATTAGCGCTATATATGGTAATACTTTGATAGAAGTCCAGAGAAAAGGCTTATTTGGCATACAGATAAAGGTTCACAATACGCTTCATATAGTCATAAAGATTTATTGCAAAAACATTGAATAGTTTAAAGTATGAGCAGAAAAGAAACTGTTGGGACAATGCAGCGGCATAGAGTTTCTTTAAATCATTAAAATAAGAATTAGTTTATAATATTTTTTTTATACAAAAAAACAAGCTAAAAAAAAGATATTTAAATAGATATAATTTTATTATAATAGAACAAGAAGTCATAGTTATTTAGGAAATCTATCACCTAATAATTTTGAAAAAAAAGACTTTGTGTTACAAAATGAAATGGTGGTTTAGGGATAAGTAAAAATGTGTATGAATTTTAGTTACCTCTCCAGACCTGTGTAAGACTACCTATTTAAAAGAACTACTAATTACTTAAAATATTAAAAGTATGAAAAACTTTTAAAACTTAAAAGAGTATGCACTATTCAAACTGAGAAGATCAAATAACTACATCTAAATAGAATACAAGTCTAATCTAATTGACAATTTTGCATAAATATGTTAAAATATGCCAATTAATTAATAAAAAGGCTAAAACTATGCTAATTCAATTTAAAGTTAAAAACTATCGTTCTATAAAAGAAGAGCAAATATTATCTATGGTAAAGTCAAAAGGAAAAGAGTTAGAAGAAACGAACACCTTTCCTTCTCCAGAAAAGAAAAAGCCAATTAAATTACTTAGTAGTGCAACAATTTACGGACCTAATGCATCGGGTAAGAGTAATTTATTAAAAGCTATGCAAACTATGCAAAAAATAGTTTTAAATTCTGACTCAAAGATAAAAAGAGGAACAAAGCTACCCGTTACACCATTTTTATTAGATAGTGAGACAAAAGAACAACCAACTGAATTTGAAATTATCTTTATATCTAAAAATGTAAGATATCAATATGGATTTATGCTAAACGATGAGATTATATTAGAAGAATGGCTTTATGCCTTTCCAGAAGGAGCCTCTCAAACTTGGTTTGAAAGAGAATATAATCAAGATGAAGATAAAACAGACTGGTATTTTGGTTCAAAGTTTACTGGTAATAAAAAAATATGGAGTGAGTCAACTCGTGAAAATGCACTTTTCTTATCAACAGCTATTCAATTAAACAGTGAGCAATTAGAGCCTATTTATGATTGGTTTAGTGATAATCTTCATGTATTAGAAAGTACTGCTAGACTTGACCCTGGATTTACATATAATTTATATCAAAAAGAAAAATATAAAACAAAAATTAATGATTTTTTAACTATTGCAGATTTAGATATTGAAGAATTAAATATTACAGAAGAAGATTTTGACTCATCAAAGCTTCCTTCGGATATGCCTAAAGATTTAAAAGATAAACTTTGTGAAGATATGAAAGATAAAAAACTTCTTGATGTATCTTCTGTACATAAGAATATACAAGGAGAAGATGTATATTTTGATTTTAATGAAGAATCCGATGGGACAAGAAAGTTTATAGCATTTATTGGTCCTTGGATTGATACTCTTGAAAGAGGGAATGTACTAGTTATTGATGAGCTACATGATAACTTTCATCCTTTAATGGTTAAGTTCTTGATAGAACTATTCCATAGTAAAGAAATGAATACAAATAATGCACAGCTAATTTTTACTTCACATGAAACTTCTGTAATGACACAAGAAATTTTTAGAAGAGATCAAATATGGTTTTGTGAAAAGAAAAATAAAGCAACTGAACTCTTCTCATTAATTGAGTTTAAACCGAGAAAAGGTGTAACTGACATAGAAAAAAGTTACTTTAGTGGTAGATATGGAGCATTACCTTATTTTAGTAATATAGAACGAGCAATGGGAGTTCAATATGTCGATGGGAAGTAGAAAGAAAAATGCTTCAGAAAGAAATACTAAAACCCGTTATAGTGGAGATATTGTATTGATTATTTGTGAAGGAACACAAACTGAGCCTAACTATCTAATAGAATTAAAAGACTTTCTTTATTTAGATAAAGCAGCAATTCATATTGTACCATCTGAAGGTTCTGCCCCAAACTCTGTAGTTAAGCATGCTAAGGATGCAATTAAAGGGGCTTGTAATAAAGGAAACCCATATAGTAAGGTTTATTGTGTAATTGATAAAGACCAACATCCAACTTATGCATCAGCATTACAAGCTATTAAAGATTTTAATGAAAGTACTCGTAAGAAATGTGACACTATTATTTGTCCAATAACTTCAGTACCATGTTTTGAATACTGGATTTTAATGCATTATTCCCGAAGTACTCAAAGTTTTGGTACTTCAGGACATAGTCCTTGTGGGCAGCTAATACGTACTGCATTAAGAACTCATATTGAAGGATATGAAAAAGCTGATAGATCATTGGCAAAAAAATTAATAGCTGAAAAATTAGAAGATGCAAGACAAAATAGTGCAGCAACATATAAAGCAGCACAAAGTGCAGGAACAGATGATCCTTCTACAAAAATGCATTTATTAGTAGATGAATTAGAACATTTAAAAGAGCATAAACATTTCCAAGAAGATAGAAAAGGATGCCCTCAATAATTGAACAACTATAGGATATATTGCAAAATTAATCTATTAGAAAATGGGGATTCTTCCCACATATAACTTAGAAAAGGAGTAGAACAGAAAGAATAGCAAGTTGATTATTTTAAACATTGAAGAATATTGTTTTAAGCGTATAACCTGACGCCAATCAGGTTATTTATTACGCTTTTATATAAATTAAGTGTTACCAAAATTGGATGTATTAGTACAATTAATCTATAGAAGTTTCAAAGAAAGTATAGTTTCTTGTACATTAAATTAAAATAAACTAGATCATAAATCTATCTTTATATTGAATATATCCTTTTTTGTAACACCAACATATAAAAAAGGAAAATTATATGAGTAAACCTCACACAAATACTTTACCTATGAAAATAGTTAAAGAGCTTACGAAAGGGTTAGATATTTCTGACTCAATGTATAACGATGCAGAGACTAAGTATTTTGCAGTTGCAAAATACTTAGGAGAGTCATCAAACCCTCTATTACGGGATGCAATTATCTATCCTCAAGGTTCTATGAAGTTAGGTACTGTTGTAAAACCACATAAAAAAGAAGAGTTTGATCTTGATTTAGTAATACATTTACCTAATGTTAATTCAAGTTATAATTCTGATTTGATTCATAAATTAATTGGTGATAGGTTAAAAGAAAAAAAATCACCATATAAAGAC
>NZ_WFKJ01000072.1 GCF_009208075.1 Poseidonibacter ostreae
CATCATAGACTTTTACTTGTACTAAGAGAGCATTACTTTGTATATTGTTTAAGTTGAAATTATAAAAAAAGCTTCCATCTTTTGTTTTTGTAGATAGAGGAACACCCAAAAATAATTCTTTATTTAGTTTTTGAACTATTAAGATAGGTCTTGAAAAACTTTGTCCTTTTCCATTTTGTTCTGAGCCAATATTTTCTCCTATACTTGCCCAATATATTTCTCTATTTTTTACATTTATAGTATTAGTTCTTTTATCTACTTCTTTCTTAACTTTATTCCATTCATCAAAATCTTTCACAATATCCCCTCTTCTTTAAAAGAATAAAAACCACTTTGAGTAAATATCACATGATCGAGGATATCAATACCCAAAATCTTCCCAGCTTCTTGTAATCTTTTTGTTATATTTATATCAGAAAGACTTGGCTCTAGTGTTCCACTTGGATGGTTATGAGCTAGGATAATACTTGCACATCTTTTTTCAATCGCATAAGAAAACACCTCTCTTGGATGAACTAGGCTTTGGTTTAGTGTACCTATACTTATTACTTCTGTATTTATAAGATGATTTGCTCCATCTAGGTAAATGCATAAAAAGTATTCTTGTTGTTTATCTTTATAGGGAATTAGTTCTTCATATACATCTCGTGAGCTTGATATTCTTATTTTTTGTTTATCACTTAAATATCTTTTACAAAGTTCAATACTAGCTAAAACTTGAGAAGCTTTGGCTTTTCCTAAACCATGGATACTAGTAAGCATTTCTAAAGTGATTGAAGTGAAATCTGTTTCTAATATTTTGATTATTTCTTTTGATAAAGTTATTACGTCTTTACCTTTTACACCTGAGCCTAAAAGTACACTTAGAAGTTCATAATCTTTTAGTGCTTGAGCACCTTTTTTATATAGTTTTTCTCTTGGTTTATTTATCTCTTCTAAGTCTTGAATAGTTTTCATTTTAAATCCTTAGCTTTTCAATATATGAAAAGTTTATCGGATTTTTTAAGTTGTTATAAAATATATAACAATATGTAAGCTTTTGTTATTAGTTTTCTTCTAGTTTTTTTCTTGTGTTGTAAAGATAAGCTTTGCTTCATCTAGTAGTTTTTGTGCATCTTCTAGTTGCTTAATACCTGTTTTATATACTTCAATAGAATCACTTAGTGTGATTTGTGGGTTTGATAACTTTTCTAAAAGTTGTTTTGCCTCTACTATTTTATCTTCAAATACTAATTTTTCTGTTTCTGTACTCATTATTTACCTTCTAATATATTTCTTGTATAATCTGCAAACTTATCAACTTCAACTAAAAAAGAATCATGTCCTGATTTACTGTTTATAAGTTTGTATGTTACTTGGTCTTCTTTGCCTAGTTTTATCATGATATCTCTTATCTCTTCCATTTCTTCAGGGAAAAATAACATATCATCTTCAAAAGCGATTAAGTGTAAATTACACTTTAGCTTATCAAAAGAATCTTCTAACTTATCTTTATTTCTTCCTGCATCAAAAATATTCATTGTTTTACAGATATATAAATAAGATAAAGGATCAAATACTTTTGGAAAACTATATGCGTTGTATTCTAAGTATCTTTCAACTTCAAATCTACCAAATAGTTCATATAATCCATCTTTACTTGAATATTCCCTTCCAAACTTATCATTAAATAAGTTTGGACTTAAATAGGCTATTAATCCAGCCATTCTTCCTATTGCAAGACCTGGTAAACCACTTGCTTCTAAATCTTCTTTTTTATAAAGTCCATTTTTAAAAACAGGGTCGTGTCTTATAGCTTCAATTGCTATTTTATTTATTGCAATTGCCCATGGTCTTGTATATGCTGTTGTTGCCATTGCAATTACGGTGTCTGTAAACTCTGGATATTCAATAGAATAACAAAGAGCTTGCATACCACCCATTGAGCCACCAATTACAGCAACTGCTTTCTCAATTCCTAATTTTTTATATAAGGCCATTTGAGCTTTAACAATATCAGATATTGTTAAAATAGGAAACTTAAGTCTATACTCTTGTTTTGTTGAAGGGTCAATACTTAGAGCATTTGTAGAACCAAATGTACTTCCTAAGTTATTTGAGCATATTACAAAATATTTTGTCGTATCAACTACTTTTCCATCACCAATAAATTTATCCCACCAACCTGGCTTTGCTTCATCACCATAACGACCAGCTGCATGATGTGAACCTGCAAGTGCGTGACATATAACAATTACATTTGATTTATCTTCGTTTAATTCCCCATATGTTTCATATACAAGCTCATAAGATTCTAGTATTCTTCCACTTTCTAAATGTAAGCGTTCATCAAATTTCTGGGTTTTTGTTTCTATTTTCAAATTTGTTCCATTATTATTTTATAAATTGCATATTATCAAAAGTTTGGATAAGACTTGCTTTTGTCAGCTTATCTTAGATAAAAGATGTTAAGCTTTTTTGATTTCTTCAAAGTCTATTTTCATTATCTCTTGCCATTTACTATCAGGTGACCACTGATCAAACATTGAAATATTAATTTCATTAAACGGAGTATTTAATATATATTTGTGATAAACATACATAAATGCAGTTACTCTATAGTTTAAAGCACAATGAACCCATACTTTATTTGCTCCTAAAGCTTGTAATGTATTTAAAAAAAGTTTTACATCTGAGGGTTTTGGATTTTCAAAATCTACTGGGATATGAAAATATGCCATTTTTAAATCAGTTACTATTTTATCTTCATTTTCTATAGCATTTGAAGCGTTATGAAGTGCTAGATTTATAACTACTTCAAAATCATTTTGGGCAATAGTTTCAAATTGCTCTGGGCTTGGTTGTCCTGATGTTGAGATTAGTTCATTTATTTTTATATAATTTAATATTTCTTCCATTTTATGCCTTTTATTATATTACTTTATCTACTTTTGATATATACTCTTTTTTTAGCTTTTCATCTATAAAACTTGAGTTAAAAGAGTTCTTTACTAAAGTAATAATATCTTCTTTTGAAAGCTCTAAGTTTTCATATAGATTTATAAAGTTTTGATTTAAATAACCTTTAAAGTATGCTGGGTCATCTGAGTTTACTGTCACATTAAGTCCATAATCTAAAAGTTTTTTTATATTGTGTTCTTTATAGTTTTCAAATACTTTTAACTCTATATTTGAATTGGGACAAACTGTAAGAGGTATTTGTTCTTTTTTTAATCTTTTCATTAACTCATCTGATTTTATAGACTGTACACCATGGTCAATTCTTTGTATCTCTAATACATCTAAAGCTTCATAAATATATGAAACATCAGCTTCTTCTCCAGCATGAGCTACAAGTTTAAAGCCCTGCTCTTTTGCTTTTTTAAATACTTCTTCAAACTTTTTAGGAGGATTTCCTAACTCTGAAGAGTCTAAGCCTACTGCTGTAATATCACTTTTAAAAGATAAAGCTTGATTTAAAGTTTTAAAGGCATCTTCTTGTGATAAGTGTCTTAAAAAACACATAATAATACAAGATGTAATCCCATACTTTTCTTTTGCATCAGCTAAGGCTTCTTTTATTCCTGTAATTACAGTTTCAAATGAAATTCCTCTTGAAGTATGTGATTGAGGGTCAAAAAATATTTCGGTATGGATAATATTATTTTCTACACATTTTAAAATATATTCATGCGTTAAATCACAAAAATCTTGCTTAGTTATAAGTACATTTGCTCCTGCATAATAAATATCTAAAAAGCTTTGTAGATTTGAAAAGTTATATGCGTTCCTTACATCTTCTATGTTTTTATAAGGTATTTGTATATTATTTCTTTTTGCTAATTTAAACATAAGTTCTGGCTCTAAGGAACCCTCAATATGTAAATGAAGCTCTGCTTTTGGTAATCTTTTTATTAAATCTATCATTTATTTCCAGTATTTCTTATTTATTTTTCCAATTATACTATGATACAATAAGAAAAAATTTAAGGTACACATATATGAATATGATTATGGCAAAATCAAATGAAGCTATTGATGCTTACAAACTTGTAAGAGCTTTACAAAAAAGATTTGTAGACAAACTAAATCATTTAAGCCAAACAATTGGTGAGAATAAAAACTTTGAAGAAGTTACATGGCTAAGAGATGAAGGAATTCACGGTGGTGGTTCAAGATTTGAGGCAAGAGATAATATATTATTTAATACTGCAAGTGTAAATGTATCACAAGTACATTATGATGAAGATGAGAGTAAAAAACTTCAAAGTGCAAGTGCAATCTCAACGATAATTCATCCAAAAAATCCTAATGTTCCATCTATTCATATTCATATTTCTTTAACTCAAATAAAAGGAAGTGATTCTTATTGGCGTGTTATGGCAGATTTAAATCCAAGTATTGAAAATAATGAAGATAAAGAAGTATTTGTTAAATCTTTAAAAACTCTTTCAAAAGATACTTATGAAGAGGGAATTAAACAAGGTGATAAATACTTTAATATTTCTGATTTAAATAGACACAGAGGTATTTCTCATTTTTATTTAGAAAACTATAAAACATCAAATACAAAAGAAGATTATAACTTTGCAAATAGTTTTGGAGAGGGAATAATTGATACTTATATTGATATAATTTCAAATGCCTTTAATACAAGAAAAAATATTTTAGAAGAAGATAAAAAGAAGCAACTTAATTATCATACCCTATATTTATTTCAAGTTTTAACACTTGATAGAGGTACAACTTCAGGGCTTTTAATCCATAATCAAAACGATGTTGGAATCATGGGGTCCCTACCTACTTTTATAAATAAAGATTTATTAAAATCATGGCAAGAAAAAGCCACAAAGCCTCAAGATGAATTAGTTTCAAATTTAGTGGAAGTTATAAATGAAGATGGAAAAGTTGATAAAAAAACAAAAGAAAAACTTGCACAAGTTGTACGAGTACATTATAAAAAGTATCCAAAAGCTTTAAGTATGCAAGCTAGTGGAAACACTGTTCCATCAACAGTATCAAATCATAAAGGTTAAACATGGCAATTTTTGGTAGTTTAGAAGAAGTAAAAAAACAAGTTTCAAAAGAAGCTTTTCAAATAGCTTTTGATTATTTAGAAAATATAACAGACGATTTTTTAGATATTAAAGATGGCGAGTGTATAAAAGAGATGATAAGTGAAGATATTTTTGTTTTAAAGCAAGCATATTATACAAAAAATAGAGAAGATTGTTTTTTTGAATCACATAAAAAATATATTGATATACAGTTTATGGTAAAAGGTGAAGAGTATATGGACGTTTGTGATTTAGACTCTTTAGAAATTGAAACTAATTATGTTGAAAAAACAGATTTTATTAAGTATAAAGGTAAAGAAAATGCTACTTCAAAACTTCTTATTCGTGAGAATTGTCTAGCTATTTTTTATCCAAGCGATGCACATCAACCATGTGTAAAAGTAGAAAATAAAGAGTTGATTTATAAAGCAGTTATAAAAATACCTGTTAATTTAGGATAAGTTCTAAATTTTTAAAGAGTTTAAATCTTCCAATGATTTATTTTCTCTTGGTTTAAATCCTTTTTTGTATGTTCACATAATTGTGGGAAAAAATCTAAGAAGTCATTTTCTAATTCCTCTATATTTATTTGAACATCATAAAAGTACTCAGAAGCACTTTCTCTTTTTAATAAACGCTCAGATAATCTTAAATCCATTCTTTTAAATGAAGTATTTAAATCCTCTAAAGTATGATATTTATTTAATAAATCTCTATTTATGAGGTTTTTTACTACATTTTTTGCGTCATCTGGTAGATAATCTAAAGTAATATTTGCTTTTTCATAAAAGCTTTGAGTAAATTCATCAAGGGGAATAGTAGAATACAAATCCCAATTTTTTGTAAGAAAATAGTCATAAGTCAAGTCAATGATTACAGGTTTTAATAAACCTTTTTCTCTCAATCTTTTTTTGCTTAACTTTACTATTTCATGAGAATCTGTATATGAATCAATTAAAACATGTGTTTGCATTCCATTTTGCATATGAATACTCGCATCATCCCATATTTTTGCTTTTAATGGATCTGCAAGGATATTTCCAATTTTAAAATCAATATGGTCTTCTGATAAAAAAGCATGTGCTAACCAATTCATTAAATTCCTTTTTCTAAAAATTTACTTTATATTAATAAAC
>NZ_WFKJ01000073.1 GCF_009208075.1 Poseidonibacter ostreae
AAGTAAGTATATTTCAGGATAAAGGGTTATGATTTGTTTAGTAAAATAGTTATTTTTTTATTTTTTTCTACTTTCTTATTAGGTGCAGAAGAAACAAGTAGTACATTAATAAAACAAAGAATTGAGATAAAAGAATTAAAAAAAGAACTAAACTCTTTTTATAATAAAAAAGAAAAAGAGTATCAAGATAGAAAAAAAGAGCTAGAAACAATACTTGCTCAAATTGAAAAAGAAAAAGCAGAGATAAAAGCGTTACATGATAAAAATCTTTCGATTTTACAAAATATGGAAGAGACTGTAAATAGTAAAACAGCAAAAATTTATAATTCTATGAAGCCTAAAATAGCAGCTTCAATTTTTAATGAAATGATAAGTGATGGAAGAATTGAAGATGTTTTTGATATAATCTTAAAATTAAAAGAAAAAAAAGTAACATTATTAATGAAATATTTAAGCGTGCCAAATGCAGCAAAATTAACATTAATGCTTGAAGATTTTAAAGTAGAAAATGAAAAGGGATAACAATGGCTGAAGAAGAAAATACAGAAGAAAGTAAAAGTTCAGGAGCAGGTAAGGGAATGATAATAGCATTAATAGCGCTAGTTGTAATATTATTATTAGCAGTTGCTGGTGGTGCTTATTTCTTATATTCTCAAGGGCTATTTTCTCCAAAAGATGGTGCAACAACAGAAGAGATGACTAAAAAAGAAGAGGCAGGTGATTCTAAAGAGACATTTAAAGCAAATGTTGATGATTTAGTTTTAAATATTACTAATGCTAAGGGAAAAGAGAAGTTAATGAAACTATCTTTTGCTGTTAAAAGTGTTGAGCCAACAATTGAAGCTATAATGGAAGAGTATAGAGCTGAAGTTATTGATGTAGTTATCGCACAAATTAGTGCAAGAAGTTCAGAAGAGTTATTAACAGTTGGTGGAAAAGCTTTATTAAAAGATGAGCTTTTAGAAGAAATTAATGGTGTTATTAATGAAGTTACATCTAATAATGAAGATATAAAAGCTAATAATATTAAAAAAATATTATTTACAACATTTGTAATAAAATAGAGTCATGATAGTAGCTGTAAAAAGAAATAAAAAACAAAGAATAATAAAATTCATTTCTTTAGCTGTATTAGTAGCAATGTTTGCTGGTTACTATTTTTATATGAGTAAAGAGTTTGAAGAAAAACAAAGAATTGAGCTTGAAACAAAAAAGGCCGAAAAACTTGCAGCTGAAAAAGATAAGAAGTATAAAAAGAGTTTAGAACGAGCAATATTAACTGAAATAGAAAAAGCAGTAGATTTAATAGGCCAAAAATATATACAACATGTAAAAATTATTGAAAATAAAGTAGTGATTATTTGTGAACCAAAAACTAACTTAGACGCATTAAAAGTAAGATATGGAACAATGGCATTAATTAAAAATACACTCAATGAAATAATAATTGCAATTGATGTTAATTTCATAGTAAAAAGTAGATTAAATGAAAAATAGTATATTGATAATATTAGTTACAGTTTTTTTTACAGCTTGTGGAGTTTTACCTAAACAAGAAATAAATTTTACTAAGCCAAAAATTCAAATACCAAAAAAAAATCCTGCACCTCAAAATAATAAAGGCTCTTTATATTCAATGCAAGGAGCTTCTTTATTTGCTGATAAAAAAGACTTACAAGTTGGTGATATAATTCAAATTAATATTAGTGAATCTTTATCTTCGGATTCTAGTAACTCAAGAGAATTAACTAGTGATAGAGAGACTAATCTTGGTGGTGGATTATTAGCTTCAACTGGTACAGATGCACTAGGTAGTACGGCAAGTAAAATAAATAATAAATTGGGTGTTGGTTTTAGTACTAATAGCTCTTCTTCTGATACAGGTGAGGCATCTAGTCAATTTGATGAATCCTTCGAAACAGTAATATCTGCTATTATTCAAGAAACTTACCAAAATGGTAATTATTTTATCAAAGGTTCTAAAGAATTATTAATAGATGGCCAAAAACAACAAATAATTGTAAGCGGAGTAATTAGACCTTATGATATTACTTCAGATAATTCAATTGAGTCTTCTCAAATGGCAAATTTAAAAGTTCTTTATGATAAAGAAGGCGAAGAAGCAGATATCATGAAAACTCCTTGGGGAACTAAGATATTTAGAGCGATATGGCCATTTTAATCTAATTTTAAGAATTGTAATGCAATAATTAGTAATCTTATCCTAAAGGAGTCTCAATGCTAGGTACATTAAATGTTTCACAATCTGGTTTAAATGCTGCGAAAGTTGCAGTTGAAAACGTATCGAACAATATTGCTAATGAGAATACTCCAGGATACAAAAAAAGAGTCGTTCAACTTAGTGAACTTGACCAAAATGATAATAGAGTAACAGGAAGAGGAGTTAGCTCTAGTAGTGCTTATAGAATAACTTCACAATATATGTATGAAAATATACTTTCTGAAAACTCAAAATTAAATGCATATGATAAATTATCTTCAACCTTAGCGAATGTTGAATCAATATTTAAAGAGACTGAAAATAGTGGTTTTTCAGCTGATTTAAATAGATATTTACAATCTGTAGAAAATTTAAGAGCTAATCCAAATTCAGAAGTTGCTAAAACTACTTTAAAAAATGAGGGTAATTCTTTAGTTGAATCTTTACAGAATATCTATTCAGGTATTGAAAAACAACAGTCTTTAGAGGAAGAAGATTTAAATGCTAATGTTGTAAAAATAAATGACATTCTACAAGAAATTGGTCATGTAAATGAAAAACTATCTCAATATAGTTCTTCTTCAAATGATTTATTAGATAAAAGAGATCAGTTAGAAAAAGAGCTATCAATGTATACTGATATTGATGTAAGTACTGAAGATGGTGAATATGAATTAAAAATTGCAGGAACAACAGCAGTTAGATATAGTACAAATGTAAGAGCTTTGACTATTGAAGAAGAAAAAACTCCACAAATAGATAAATATGTAAATGACGATGGTTCAAACCTTGATATTACTTTTGATGAAGAAGATATTATTTCATATAAAATTAATAATGAATTTGAAGTTAGTGTTAAATATGGAGATGCAATAACTTTTGATATTAATGAAGATGGAATTATTGATACGAACGATGGAACTGTAGATGAAAGTAATTATCTTAGAGTTTTAGTTAATGAAATAAATACAACTACAGGAATAAGTAATTTAGTAAAAGCATATAATGGAAACTATGAAACAGATTCTGAAGGTAATAAAACAGAACTTTATCCAAATCAAGATAACTTTTTATTAATTGAATCAAAAATTGATGGTAGTGATGGAAATTTTGAAGGAAGAATTACAGTAGTTAAGCAAAGTGATTCAGATCTTTTAGATTCTACAAATGAATTAGATGTTGATAGTAGAACTAACTTTTTTGCAGAAGAAGATTATAGTAGTGAATCAGAATCAAGAACTTTTCTTAGTATTTATGATAGTGAAATCACAGTTAAAAGTGGTATTTTAAAACCACAACTAGATAATCTAGATTCAACTTCATATAATAATAAAATACAAAATTATAAAGATAAATTAGATTCATTTGCACAAACATTAAGTGATTTAAGTGATAAATATATAAAAACTGGTGATGATGAATATTTGTATGGAGATACGAGTATTGACTCAGATAATGATTATTTAACAAGTACAGTTCATAATATTGGTTTATTTTCTGGTGGAAGTGTAATGTCTTTAACGTTTAATGAAAATTCTGTAAATGATTTAGAACAGAATGATTTAGATTATTTAGCAACTTTACAATGGAAAAAAGATATTTCATTTACAGGAAAAGAACAAAACCCTGATGATACTTCAGTCTCTTCTTTATCAGAGTTTTTTCAAGATATTAGAATAAATGTCTCATCTGATAAAGAGAGTAATGATTTTTTATTAAGTACTCAAGAAGGAGTTCAACAAGCCTTAGAGAGTGCTCATGATGAATTAACAAAGGTTGATTCTGATGAGGAAATGATAAATTTAATTAAATTCCAAGCTGCATATAGTGCAAATGCAAAAATTATAACAGTAATTGACGAAATGTTGCAGACATTACTTGGTTTAAAAAGATAATAGGAGGTTATTATCATGGCTGAAGGTATTTTAGGATTAGGATCAGGACAAGCAGCATCTTTAAATCAAGAGTTAATTGATAAACTAAAAACAGCAGAAAGAGCAGCTACGGTTGAGCCAATTGAAACAAGTATAGAAAGTATTGAAAGTGAAAAAGAAGTATTTACTACAATAAGTGAAAAAGTTGAGGAAGTATTAGATTCAATAAAAATATTTGATTTATTTGTAACTGGTGGTGTAACAGCATTTGATCAAAAAACTGCAACTGCAACTGGGGATTCTGTTGTTTTTGATGCAGCAGATGTATCTTTATTAAATGAAGGTGTTACTACTGTTGATATTAAGAATTTAGCACAAAAAGATGCTTATCAATCAAATGCAGTCGATGGTACTACAAAAGATACAGCATTAACTTCTCTTGGTGATTTAATTATTAATGTTGCTGGAGTTGATACAACTATTGATACGGAGGGAAAAACCTATGAAGAGCTTGTATCAGAAATAGATAAAATTAACGGAATAAATGCTTCTTTAGAACAAGTAGGTAGTGACTCATATAGACTTGTATTAAAAAGTAGTGAATCAGGTGTTGATAATAAAATTACTATTACAGACAGTGGTGCAGGTAATGCATTAGGTTTAGTAGGTACAGGAAATGAAGCAAATCATACATTAGTTGCACAAGATATGAAAGCCTTAGTTGATGGTATTGAATATAACTTATCATCAAATTCTTTAGAAGTTGATGGCTTAAAAATAGCTGCAACAGAAGAGGGTGTTTCAAGTATCAATATAACAAAAGACAATACAACTATTGAAACGAGTATGAATACTTTTATTGAAAAATATAATGAATTAGTGGCTTTAGTAGATGAAGAAGTTTATTCAGCTGATTCTGATATTGCTGATAAAGCTGCTCTAAAAGATATAGTAAATCAAATTAAAGATAAATTATTTGGCTCATATGGTGAAAATTCAGATAAATCAATTTTTAGTTTTGGTTTTGAATTATCTAAAGATGGTTCATTATCTTTAGATTCTACAACTTTTAATGCAGCGCTGGATGAAGACCTAGATGCAATGAAAGATATCTTTATAGGTAGTGCAGAAAATAAAGGTTTAGGAACACAAATAAAAGAGCTAATTGATAATATGGGATTCTCTGATGGTGTTATTGGTCTTTATGAATCTTCTATGCAAGATAGGGAAGATGTATTAAATGAGGATAAAGAAAATGCTGAAGAAATATTAGATGCTAAATATACAGCTTTAGCTGCTCAATTTGGAACATATTCTGCAATTATTACACAATATGAATCATCTTTTTCAGGCTTAAGTTTAATGATTGAACAATCAACAGCATCTTCATAAGAATAAAAAATTATTTTATTCTTATCTTACAGATATTTAAGTAATTTAATACTATACTACTTAAATATTATTACAATACTATAACTAGATGGAGACCTAATATATGGGGATAGAAGCCTACAATCAACAAAATGCAGTATCAGATGATCCTTATGCTTTAATATTAAA
>NZ_WFKJ01000074.1 GCF_009208075.1 Poseidonibacter ostreae
AAGAGGTTATAGAACAGTAATTTGAATCAAGTAATAGCTGTAACTTGGAAAATAAACATACGAGTTTATATTTAAGATTCTTATATTAAATATATATAAAGAAAAACTAACTAATGACCTTAATCTAAAAATGATGACAATTTTTGGATATATTGTGAAGAAATATAATAATTAATCATAAGTCCTTCTCTCTTAGAAAAAAGTATCCCTGCATCTTTTAACTTTCTTAAATGTTGAGATACAGGAGATTGTTTCATACCTAATATATCACTAATATCACAAACACATAATCTTTCATATTTTAAGAGAAGATAGACAATTTTTAATCTAACTTCACTTCCTAACAATGAAAAGAGTTTCTCTTTTTCTGAAAACATATCCTGTTTTAAAATTAATTGTTGTTTTTCATAATCAATTTTATCTTTATCAACTGTTATTCTTAGACAAGTAGTATCATTTTTCAATCTTATTCCTTCTCTCTAAACATATTCTTTTGTGGTATATGATTACTAAACTTAGGCTTTGATGTCAAATCAATGTTTTTATTTAAATTAGTAGTAAAGTTCTTCTCTTCTATGTTATCAGGTTTCTTCAATGTAGTATTAATATTATTACTTAATTTATTTGGAGAAAGACTATTGTTTACTGAGAATGTATTATTCTTAGGAGCAATAGAACTATCACTGCTATTAGTATAACTATTTACTTTTTTATTGAACCTATCTTTTAGTAAGTGATAGAATATTAATAACATCATTGCAACAGAAGATGAAATATTAAAAATGCTTACATCATCATTATCCATAGTAATTGTTAATAGACTAAGCTCTTTAAAAAATGTATCATATATATACCCAAAGAAGAAAGCCAATATAGCTATTACAACTAAGTATATAATTAAAGATGTTCTTCCCAACATTTTATAAACAACACTCATTGTAACTGCACTTGTAGCAGGTCCAGCAGTTAAGAATATAAATACAGCACCTGGTGACATACCTTGTAACATAAATGCAGCAGCAATAGGAAGTGAAGCAGTTGCACAAGTATATAAAGGCATAGCAAATAACATAACTACTATATAAGTTAAGAATTGATTTTCAAATAGGATTTCTGTATATTCTTTTGGTGTAAATGTAACAAATACTGAACCTAAAATTAAACCAATTAGAAGTGCTTTCGCCATATCATTAAATAATGTACCATAACCATATTTAAAAACATTTTTAAATAAAAACTTCTTTTTTACACTTGGAGTATCACAATTTGAAGAACAACCACAAGAAGATTCAGAAGCTTCTACTTGTATATTGTCATCTTTTTGAACAAAGTTTTGAACAAGTCCTACTGTAATTGCAATTATAATTGAAGATATAATTCTAAATGTTGTAAATACAAAACCAAATAATGAGTATGTAGCTAATATTGAATCAACACCAGTAATTGGAGTTGATATTAAAAAACTTTGAACAGCACCCTTACTTGCTCCTTCTTTTCTTAATCCTTGTGCTAATGGGATAACAGAACAAGAACAAACAGGTAAAGGTATCCCAAACAATGTTGCTTTTACAACGGCACTTGTAGAATCTTTTCCTAAATGTGATGAAACAAAATTGTCTGGTATTAATTGTTTTAAAATACCTGCAAAAAATAAACCTAAAATTATATAAATTGACATTGCATTTAATAAAATTATAAAATTGTCTAAAAAACTTGATAATAGTTCCATAATAATTCCTTTTAGAATATGTGATAGTATATTAGCATAATCTAATATACTGTAATTATATTGATATATTATTTAAAATTTAATTAAGACTATATAGTGGGGATAATTCTTAATCTATTATGGTATATATTCCTAAAAATACTTATTCACAAAATTTCTATTAAGTGTTAAATATAGATGTTAATTGTTCGTTAATCTTAAAGAGATAGACTTCAATATTTAAAGATAAAAGGTATTTGATGAATCTAAATATAAGAATTAGTACTAAAATCATTTTTTTATGTTTTTTAGTAGCAAGTAGTGCGACCTTAGGTAGTTTATTTTTTAGTGATATTATGGGATTTATTCCATGTAATATGTGTTGGTATCAAAGGATATTTATGTATCCTCTTTCTATATTATTTTTAATTAATTTACTCTATCCTGATGATAATGTGTATAAATATACATTTCCTATAGTAGTAGTTGGATTGCTTTTTGCTATTTATCATAACCTTTTAATGTTAGATATAATCCCAGAATCAATTGTTCCCTGCAGTAGCGGAGTACCATGTTCAACTGAATATATCAGTTGGTTTGGATTTATAACTATCCCGTCTCTCTCGTTTATAGCATATTTTATGCTTTTTATACTATTAGTATTTGGAAAGGAAAAATAACATGGCAAATAAAAACAACAACAATACAGTAATGCAGAATAAAACTATGATAGTAATTTCTATTATAATTTTAATTGGAATATTTTTTGGTATGAAATACACTTATAATCAATCACAAAATAATAAAACTGTTACTCTATCAGAAAATCAATCAGTGTTATTTAAAAGAGATTCCTCTTTTACAATTGGTCCTGATAATGCAAAAGTACAATTAGTAGAATACTTTGATCCTGCCTGTGAAACTTGTTCTCAATTTCATCCATACATAAAAGATATTTTGGAAAAGAATAAAGATAAAATTCAATTAGTTCTTAGATATGCTCCACTTCATAAAGATTCGGATAAGGTTGTAGTTATGTTAGAAGCTACTAAGAAACAAGATATGTTTTTGGAATCTCTTGAAGCCTCTTTTAAAACACAACGAAATTGGGCTGGACACAATGGACACAATCTGAATAATCTTTGGGGAACCCTCTCAGATTTGGGACTGGATATGGATAAATTATTAGAAGACATGAAAGACCCTGAATTAATGAAAATAGTAATACAAGATATTGAAGATGGTAGAAAATTAGGTGCTACAAAAACTCCTTCATATTACGTAAATGGAAAACCACTTCAACAATTTGGACTTCAAAATCTAAAAGACCTAATACAATCTGAAATGGATAAATAAAGAGAAGAATATAAAAACTATATAAAGAATAATTGTAGCAATTTCTTGAGTTTATTTTTCTCTGCTTCTAATTCAAAGGTAAGTTAAGTCCAAGTCATTGAAAATAGTGCATAAATATTTAATTATTTATGCACTATTTAAATAGAAGGAGAAGGCACTGTTACATATGAACAAAAAATACAACAGTCTTGTCCTTTTGGTCTAATCATTTTATTACAATTTCTACATTGATAAAAAAATTGACAAGAGTCAGTTAGTATAACTTCTTCTTTATGTCCACATAGAGGACAAGTAATTATAGGTTTTCATTGGATTTTCATAATTTACTCCTTTTGAGTTAATTCTTTAACTGCCTTTTTAATATCTTTTAAACAACATTTTCCAGATGGGTTATTATTCTCACAATTACAACCAATACTATTCATCTTTTCTGAAATATCTTCAATAGCTTTTGTTTTATTAGATATTTTTTCTTTCGTCCAATTAAAACAATAACAAATAGTAGAAGGATTAGCCCAATCTTTCAATCCAACTTCTATTATTAGTTGATTTTGTTTAATTAGCTCATTTAGTTTAAAATAGATAACTTCACAATTTGGTGTTTGACAGAATAGGAAGTCTTCAATAGATGAAAGTTCCTTTAAGTATTCTTCTTTAACTAAAGATTTAATCGTAACAGGTGAAACATTTTCGCTATGTTTTTACAAGTAGGACATATATCTTTTGTATGAAAAATCCACATTATAAATTCCTTTAAAGTTTCAAAATTTAGGAGAGGAGGGGGATTAAATAATTATAGAGTAGGTATTCCATAATTATTTAATATTGCTTGATGTTTTTCAAATGTTGCTAAAGTTTTATCTTGGTGCATTGATTTATGCATTGTTATACAATTTTCTTTACTCATATTCATCATTTTATTATTTTCGCTTGCAAATAGACTTCCTGCAAATAAACCTACAACTAATACTGATAATGTTAACTTTTTCATTTTTATATGGTGTATTATAAAGATTTACTAAGGAAGCAATGAGGAAATTTTATATTTTATTTAAAACTTTTTGAAAATGAATTATTCTATATATTCGGTTGAAATTTAGAAAAGTAAAGATAAAGAAAGTGAATAAGTTTTAGAATGGTTATATTATCAACAAACAAAAGAAGAAACTACAAATTTTTTAAAAGAACTTTCGGCATTTAATTAATCATCTATTAACTTATTATTACTATAATTTCAAGTAATAAAACTTATAAACATTAGGATAATCATGAAAACTAATTACTTTTTTGCCGTATTTCTTACATCACTTTTTTTATTTACAGGTTGTGATTCTAAATCAGAGATTGACGATAGCTTAATTGCAAATACTAAAAAGAATACACCTTATGTAAAAAAGTTTGTATCTAAAACATTTAAACTTACAACAACAGATGGTAAGATAATTGAGCTTACGAGTACAAAAGAAGGTTTAGACTTCAAAGATTACAAAGGTAAAAAAGCTATTTTAGTTGATTTCTTTGCAACATGGTGTCCCCCATGTATTAAAGGTCTGCCTATTTTAAAAGAGTTAAGAGAAAAATATAAAGATGATTTTGAAATAATATCAGTACTTTATGAGAAAGAAGAAGATAAACCTACCTCAGAAATTATTGATTTTATTAAAAAGTATGATATTACTTATCCTATTACTGTTGGAGAAGAAAACTTTAAATTAGCAAAAGATTTAGATGATGTTCAAAGAATTCCTGAACTATTTTTATTTTCTAAAGATGGAAAATTTGTAAAAAAATTTCTTGGGGAAACAGACTTAGAAACGTATGAAATATTTCTTAAAATGGCTATAGGTGAAAATAAACTTGAGATACGATAATCTCAGTTTACTCATTTTAATAGATAATTTTTTTAATTGATATAAATTTGATACTCTAATAATTCATAGAATATTTTTATTCTATGAATTATTTAAAACTTTAAATTTAAAAGAGTTAGTAATTATTAATTTGATGTTTAAGAAGTAGAAGGGAAGAAATATTAAATTTTTCTAGACTTACTATTAAAGTTTATAAGTGTAAGTCTAGAATAAAAACTAGCAATTTTTTAAGTAACTATGATTTGCATTATGTTCACTTGAATTCATGGCACATAAAATCTCATCTTTATTATTACTTAATATATAATCTGGTGTATCATCATTTTCTGGTGGATAAAATGCTAACAAAGTATTTGCATCAATTGTTGATGTTGATGAAACTCTAACTGTATTTAAATCTTGTGTTTTATTATCTATAAGATAATCTGGTGTATCATCATTTTCTAGTGGATAAAATGCTAACAAAGTATTTGCATCAATTGTTGATGCTGATGAAGCGCTAACTGTATTTAAATTTTCAACTTTATTCTCTACAAGATAATCTGGTGTATCATCATTTTCTATTGGGTAGAAAGCTGAGAAATCATTCTGTGCATATAATGAAGCTGCTAATAAACTTGCTAGTAAACCTGTTGTTATAATCTTTTTCATTTTAAATCCTTTTGATTTTTTATATGGTGTATTAT
>NZ_WFKJ01000075.1 GCF_009208075.1 Poseidonibacter ostreae
ATTTAGAAAAAGTCAATTAAGAACTCATTATCCTATATCTTGTAGATAAATCAGCAACAAAAGGTCTTTTAGTTACCTCTTCATTCTTTTATACTAAATAGCTACAAAATCTTTTAATATTTTATTTTATATAGTTAACAAGACATAAAGATGTCTTATTAATTATATATACTTTTATTATCATTATATAAGTAAGAAAGTTATAAACTAGCTACCGTAAATAAGGAAAAAAATGTATCTATCTAAATCTCTATATACAAGAGGATTACAATGTGTTAAATCTCTTTGGTTAAAAAAATATAATCAAGATGTCCTTACAATTCCAAATGAACAAACTCAGGCAATATTTAAGACTGGAAATGAAGTTGGGGAATTAGCTTGTAAACTTTTTCCAAATGGAAAAGAAGTTCCATTTAAGCTTGGTTTAGAAGATATGATTATTCAAACTAAGCTTTGGATAAATATGAATATGAAAAATATTTATGAGGCTTCATTTAAATATAATGGTATCTTTATTGCAGTTGATATATTACATGTAATTGATAATGCAAAAAAAGAAGTTAAAATTTATGAAGTAAAAAGTTCAACAAGTGTAAAAGATATATATTTACATGACGCATCAATTCAATACTACGTTCTTTCAAAACTTGGATATGATGTAAAAGAAGTAAATATAATACATATTAATAATGCATATGTAAGAGAAAAAGAACTAGATATAAATAATTTATTTTCAGTAGTTGACATAACTGATGAAGTTAAAAAGTTACAAGAGAATATTCCTTCTTTTCTAAATCACTTTGAAAAGCATTTAGAAGATAAAGAGAATGAACCAAAAATTGATATAGGAATACATTGTAATAATCCATATGATTGTGATGCTATTGATTATTGTTGGAAACATATCCCTGAATACTCTATATTTGATATATCAAGACTAAGAACTAATAAAAAGTTTGAACTATACAATCAAGATATTATCCATTTTAAAGACTTAGAAGATATTTCAAGTTTTTCTCCTGCTCAACAAATACAAATAGAATCAGAGCTATCTCAAAAAGAGATAATAGATAAAGAGGCTATAAAAGAGTTTTTAGATACTTTAACTTATCCAATATATCACTTAGATTTTGAGACATTTCAACAAGCTATTCCAGAGTTTGAGGGATTATCTCCTTTTCAACAAATACCATTTCAATACTCTCTTCATATACAAGAAGAAGATGGAAATTTAAAACACAAAGAGTTTTTGGCATTTGATGGTATAGACCCAAGATATGAGTTAGCTAAAAGACTTGTAGAAGATATTCCAAATGATGTGACTGTATTAGCTTATAATATGGGATTTGAAAAAGGTGTTATAAGAAAGCTTGCAAACCTATATAGCGAGTTTACATATGACTTAATGTCTATTCACGATAATATAAAGGATTTAATGATTCCTTTTCAAAATAAAGATTATTATAGTCCTAAAATGAAAGGAAGTTACTCTATCAAAAATGTTTTACCTGCATTAGTTCCCCAAATGGAAAAAGCATATAAAGATTTGAATTTAATACATAATGGAGGAGAGGCTATGCAAGCATATGCAAATCTATCAAAGATAGAGAACAAAGATGAGAAAGAAGAATATAGAAAAGCATTGTTAGCATATTGTAAGTTAGATACTTTGGCGATGGTTAAGATTTTAGAGAAATTGAAGGAAATATAGATGAGTGGAATTGAATATAAAATAACAGATTATAAAAGTGCTTTTAATTGCTTTGTAGAAAGATTTTTAAAAGATAGGAAATCTATTTTTAGATTAAATGATAATGATATTATTTTAACTACAGAAAGTATTAACTACTTAATGGATAATTTTGTAAATAATGGCTATACGGGTGATGTCAGTTTTGAGGAAAAAGTTAAACATCAACTAGAAAATAAAAGTAGTGATACAAATATTTTAAAAAATGTTATGGAAGTTTTAGTAACAGTAATTTGGCTTTGGAGAATTCCACCTTTCAATGCAAAAAATAGAGGAAAATATATTGAAGACTTATTAAAATCATTAGAGTATGAGAATGAGATTTTAATAGATATAGATAATCCTTTTTTTAATGAATTTGTAGGTTTCGCATCAACAGGGACTTATTATAATACTAATAAACCTATGGAAATAGCATATATTATTAAATTTTTAAAAGGCTATTTAGAAGAAAAAGATAAGGAAGCAATTGAAATCTTAAAGTCAGATAATTTTAATGGAAAAATGCAATTTACTACAACTAAAGATTATTCATATCAAGATAAAAAAAGTAAAACTAATGCACAATTAAGTAATAAACCTGATACTTCTCATGACAAACCTAGAACTGTGTCAATTCATAATGCTCTTTTACACTTATTTGATAGTTTAAATTATGAACCAATTTTAAGTAATGACCATAAAGGAAAAATAGAAAAAGCCTTTTCTAAAATTTTTAATATAGATGAAAAAGATATAGATATGGCATTAAAAGAAATAAAAGAAAAATTAAAAAATTTAGACTTAGAAAATACAAGACAAGATTTACATTTTTTTTATAGTGATAATATAAAAAATATATGGAGTGGTGGATTAGATTTTGAATCAAAAAATATGATTTTACATGGAGCACCTGGAACAGGTAAAACATATATGACAGAAGAAACAATAATATCAAGAAAATTAATTGAAAAAAATAGTGAATATGAGCTTGTACAATTTCATCCCAGTTATGGATATGAAGATTTTATTGAGGGAATAAAGCCAACCGGAATTGAAAAAGGTCAAATGAAGTTTGAACTTAAAAATGGTGTATTTAAGCAAATGTGTATAGATGCTTTTGCTGAATTGAAAAAAGGAAATGATTATGAACAATATTCTCCAAAAACTTTTTATTTTATAGCTGATGAAATAAATCGTGCTGAATTATCAAGGGTTTTTGGAGAATTACTTTTATGTTTAGAGGATGATAAAAGATTAAAGTTTGTAAATGGAAAATTACAAGGTACAAAAGTAAAAACACCAAATTCATCACTTTGGGATGATACTCATGCTGTTATTATAGAAGAAGATGGAAATAAGTATTTTGGTGTACCTGAAAATATTTACTTTATTGGTACTATGAATGATATAGATAGAAGTGTAGATAGTTTTGATATGGCACTTAGAAGAAGATTTGTTTGGAAACACTATAGATGTGATTACGATGTTATTTACAATCAATATAAAGATAATGAAAATGTTGATGCGTATATAAAAGTTTGTGAAAAACTAAATGAACATATTATATCTTCTAAAGGTTTTAATTTAAGTGATGCTTATGAATTAGGACAGTCATATTTTATGAAGCTTAAAACTATTAAGCAAACAGAACTTAATAGAGTTTGGTTAGAACATATATCACCTATTTTAAAAGAATACTTAAGAGCTGAATATAGTGATAAGGAGATACAAAATCATTTAGATAAATCAAAAGAAATTTTTACATTACCAAAAGTAAAAAATAATGATACAAATAGTTGATAATTATAATCTTTTAAATGTAGATATTAAAACGACTAAAAAAGATAGAGAAGATTATCTAAAAAACAATAGATATTGTTGTTTAAGTAGTAGTAAAACTTTAAAAGAACTATCTATAAGTTTACAAGATTATATAGAAAAATCATCAGATAATACTTTTTTCTCTTTTTTTAAAGATGAAGGAAAAAAAGAGTTAAAAAATGAAGATGATTTAATAATCTCTATAAAAAAAGATAGTCAAGATAACTATTTAGCTCAAACGGGTAACTATGTTGGTAAGTTCTTTTGGGATGGTTTAGAAGTAGATATAAAATCAAGATTTAGCAATAAGTTTTTAGAGAGAATGCTAAACTTTACCAATGATATATATCTTGATGATGTAAGTGTATCAGGAGAAGATACAAAAGAATTAGATATATCAAGATTTATCATCTACTATATGTTTGTTCAAAACCTTGAAAAAGCTTTTTTACTTGGTCTTCCAAAAGCCTATAAAAGTATAAATTATCATGATATGAAAGTAAAAGGCAAAATAGATATAAATAGATTTATTAAAAATGATATACCATTTAAAGGGAAAATATCCTCTACAAGTCGTGAACAAAAAGAGATTATAGAGATAATAGATGTATTATATAAAGCTGTAAAAATAATAGATAATAGTTCTTTTAGTACAAAGAATATATCTCATATTAAAACACACTTGAAACAAAATAGAAGTAATAAATATGTCTCAAATGAAACTATAAATAAAGCTATTAAATCAAAAGCTTTGCAAAATCCTATTTTTAGTCCATATAAAAAAGTATTAGAATATGCAAAATATATAATTAATGGTAGTGATATAAAACAAAAAGAAAATGCTTCACAAGAAACCTATGGATTTTTAGTAAATGTCGCTGAATTATTTGAAATATATGTAACAAAACTTTTAGCAAAAGAATTTCCTGACTGGGGTGTTTCAAGTCCAAAAATTGAATTATATAACACTCCAAGTATGTTTTATCAAAGAAAAATTATTCCTGATATTGTGATGATAAAAGATAAGGAGGTAATGGTATTCGATACAAAATATAAACGAATGCTGTTTAGAGGTAGAGATAAATTTGGAAGTGGTGATGTAGATAGAAATGACTTTTTTCAAATCAATACATATATGAGCTATTATCAAAACCATAAAAATAATTACAATGTAAAAGTTGGTGGACTTCTATATCCATTTGAAAAAGAATTTAATAAAAATATTTGTTATAGTGAGAATTGGTTTGATAATAGTAATACTAAGTTTATTATTGATGGAATAGATTTATCTGGTGATATAGAAAATCAAGATGATACTAAATTTTCAGAGATTTTGAAAAGAGAAAGTTCTTTTATTAATAGAGTAAAAGGTTTAATCAACCAGACATAAAGCTGTCTTATCTCTACTTTATAATAATTCTATAAAGGTTGAGAAAGTGAATAAAAATATTAAAACTAAAACAATTCAAATTGAAACAAAGTTAAATGGAGTTTTAATAAAAGGTGAACTTGAGTTTAGCTCAAAAGACTACGGTGTAAGATTGATTGAGCCTTTTAAAGATAGTCACTCATCTCATTTACAATATGCAGTTCCTGCTAAATATGTTTATAAAAAATCAGAAAATCCAGATTGTCATGAAATTAAATTATACGAAAAATCAAAAGAGATTTTAGAATCAATGTATTTAAAGAAAATAAAAGAGGAAATAAAATTATGACCAAATGGAAAAAAGAAGAAACTAAAAAATACAATGAAAAAGTAAAAAATATGTCTATTGAAGATAAAAAGAATTATGACTTTTTATTAAATATTCAAAACAGTTTTAACTCTTTAGTAAAAGAACTTCACGCAAAGCTTTTCCCTGAAGAGTATGATTTTGGGTATGACAGCAATGTAGATGCAAACAGAAGAAGATTAGGTGAAAATCCTATGAGTGATGAGTATATAAATAAAACTAATAAAAGAAGAATCAAATTAGGCTTTTTACGATTAAAGGAAGATGGACATGCACAAGATGGTAGCAAAACAATTGAATATTG
>NZ_WFKJ01000076.1 GCF_009208075.1 Poseidonibacter ostreae
GGTTGTAAGCTTTGATTCCAATGGTCTAGCTAATAGTGGTGGTAATATTTATACAGTCACTCTTACAGGAGTTAAAAATGCAACGTTATCGGATGTATTTAGTTATAAAACTTTATCAACAACGATTTCTTGGGATAATATGGGGTCAGATAATATTGTTTCAAAAGCTGAAAAGGCATCATACAGTTTATCTGGAACAGTATCAAATCCTGCTAACCTGTCAGGATTACAAATAAGCTCTATTGTTTTCACCTCTCTTGATGGTACACAAATCACAGTAAGTAGCAACTTGCCAGTTATTGATACCAATACAGGAGCGTGGAGTTTGAGCCATTCAAACATGCCAAGTTTAGCAGATGGGAAATATACTGTTACTGTTAACTTCAGTGCAAATGGCGGTTATACCAAATCTGTAACTCATGCAAAAGCAGTAGTCATAGATACGGTTGAACCAACATTGAGTGAAGCAGAAGCAGATGGTAATACCATTACTTTAACTATGGATGAATATTTGAATGAATCCAGTATTCCAACTGCAAGTGACTTTACTGTTGATGGGAATACTGTAACGGCTGTAGCAGTTGACGGAAATAAAGTGACTTTGACATTGGCTTCAGCGGTTAGTGATACCACAACAGTAAATTATACGGGATCTTCTTTAGAAGATAACAATGGTAATGATGTAGCTACTTTTAATTCTACTATTGGAACATCTGGTGATGATACAATTGTAGGAACATCAGCTAATGAGATTCTTACAGGAGGAGGGGGTCATGATACTTATGACTACAGTTCTACTGATATAGGAAGCTCTGATATTATCACTGACTTTACTTTAGGAGATGCTTCAACTGATAACTCTGATAGACTTGACTTACGTGATTTATTAACAAACTACAGCAGTGGTGACTTATCTGCATGGATTCAAGTAACAGACAGTAATGGTACTGAAGCTGGAGGAGATATAGTTCTTAAAATAGATAAAGACGGTAGTAACTCATTTGATAACCCAGATACTACTATCACACTGAAAGGATTAGGTGGAACAGCTGCTAGTTTAGATGTTGACACATTCTTTGATTCTTATAATATCATGGCCGTCTAACAACTCATCATAAACCAAGAGTGAATAAATCACTCTTGGTAATACTATAAAAAATAATCAAACTAAGATAATCAATAAAATAATAAATTTATTTATAAAATACAAATTATTACCTTTTGATTACTTTGTTATGAAAAAATAACAAGTGTGAAAGGAACAAGGAAATAATATGTTTAAAGTAAATAAAAGATTATTAGTTTGTACTATTTTGTTTGGAACAATGGCTGTAAATGCCATGACAATCAGTGAAGCTGTAAACGCTGCAGTTGAAAAACACCCCTCAATAGAAGTAGCTAAACAAGAAATACTAGTAAATGAACAAAAAATTAAGATTGCGAAATCGGCTTTTTACCCAAAAGTTGATTTGAAAGTAAATTATGGTAATGAAGATAAAAAGTCGAAAGCTAATACTGCAACATCATATACTAAAGAGAATATTGATGGTGGTTATCACGTTGAAGTAGTAGCAACACAAAATATTTTCAATGGTTATGCAGACAGTGCCAATGTGGATAAAAATCAAGCCCTTCATCAATCAAGTGAGTTTAAAAGAATTTCTAGTATTGATAAACTGTCATATGATGTGATTAGAACCTATTTAGAAATTTTACGATTGAGAGAGGTTTTAAAATACGAAGAGAATAGTATAAAAAAGTTTGAAGATTATTATTCATTGGCTACAAAAAAGTCAAATGTTACAGGACAAAAGAGTGAAACATATACAGTAAAGGGTACTTCCGTACAAAGGTACAAAAGTGGCCATACCACTTAAATATAGATTAAAGAGCATCTATCTAAGAGTAGACTAAACAATAAAGGGGCCATATCGCTTATTATAAGCTTAATATAGAATAACTAAAATATATCAGTAGTTCTATTTAATTGTTTTTTATCAAAGTGTGTATAAATTCTAAATGTATTTATATCAGAATGACCAAGTGATTCTTGAACCAAGATAAGATCATGACTATTCTGATAAAGGAGGGTGTCAAAAGTGTGTCTTAACATATGAGCACCATTCTTTTCTTTTCTAAGTCCAACACTTAAAAGTATTTGTTCAACAAGTCTACTGATATATGCCTGAGTTAGTTTTTTTCCTTTCTGATTACAAAAAAGTAAATTATCTTCACAAGATTTTACATCTAACCATGCAGATAAATCATTTTTAATAATTCTCTCTTTTATCATAACAACTCTGGGTTTATTACCTTTACCCCTTACTTGAATAATGTAAGCATCACCATCTTTTACAAAATCTTTTATATTAATATTGATAGCTTCACTGACTCGGATTCCTGTATAAAGTATAGTTTTTATGATAAGTTTGTTTCTGGTACCTAAATTTATATTTTTAAATGGATAGGTATCGATTGCATCTATAAATTTTGTTACTTCATCTTTATTTAAAAAGGAGGGCAGTTTTTGACCACTTTTCCCACTTAATCCACCCCAGTTTTTAAGCTCTATACCATATCTGTAGGTATTACCATTTTCTTCTTCATTTTGTTTATCTATGTATCCGAAAAAACCAAGTATTGATATACGATAGTTTTTTTTCGTTGCATCAGATAAATTTGCAGTTTCACTGGCTAAAAAATCACTTAAAACTTCTTCGTCAATTTCTTTCATGGAAGCAGCACCAAATATCATCATATAATGATATAATTTTTCCAAAGGTAAATAATAAACATGAATACTGTTGATGCCGATATTTCTAACTTCTTTTATTGTTATCTTTAATTGTTCAACGGATTCAAACCCACGAATTAACTCTTGGATAATTTGAGCCAGTCTATCTTTATTGACAACTTGCCTATTTGACAATGATGTTATTTTACTTCTAATAAATCTACTAAGCCAAAACAGATATGTTTTACTAAAACTGTTTTCAAAGTCTAATGGATATCTCATATATTACCTTCAAATTATATTATTAGGGCAGTATATCATAATTTATATTATAGTTTGGAAATCTAGCTTTCCAATACTAATTATATAAATAGTATTGGAAATTTCTCATTTCAATATCTATATTGTTAAATAACTTTTGTACAAGTACTAAATCTCTATTTGGCTAGTACAACTTTCTAACAAACAAATAGACAAGTAACAGACAAAGATAGATTGGCACAAATTATTCAAGAACTGATAAAAGGCTTTGATGATATTAAAGATTTAAAAATTCTTATGAAAGAAGTTAGAAACATAGGTATTGGTGGAGTCCATGTTTATTATTTACCGTTAGAAAAACTATATTATTTTGTAATGCGGTTTGGAGCTGGCTCAATGAAAGAAATTGATGAGGAGTTTTTGAGTGATTTTCTAGCATCCCAAACAGCAAGTTTATCAGATGCGAGTAAAAAAAATCATCGTATTGCCTTACTCGGTTTCTTTGGATATATAGATAAGCAAAATGAAGAAGACAATGGGAATTCCTATAGATATGGCATAGAATTAAAAAACTGGGGTGGACTTGGAGGTAAAGGTGGCACCAAACTACCCTCTTTTCTAAATATGGATGAAGTTAAAAGATTTATCACTGCAATTGATAAATACCCCTATAAAAAAAATAATATAGGGGCTAGAAATCGGTTAATTATAAAAACTATACTTTATACAGGAATAAGAGTAAGCGAGGCCATCAATATAAATATAAAAGATTTTACAAAAGACAATGATGCTTATACTATACAAGTTAGAGGTAAAGGAAATAAACCTCGGGTTGTTATGATAAAAGAAAAAATCATTCTTAATGATTTATCTATATGGCTTGATGAAAGATTGTGCGAAAACAACTTACTTTTTTGTAATCAAAAAGGTAAAAAATTGACACAGGCTTATATAGGTAGACTTGTTGAACAAATATTGCTAAGTGTTGGCATAATTAGGTCATGCAGATATAAATACTTCTAGAATTTATACTCACTTTGATAAAAGTCAGTTAAGTAGAACAACAGATATTTTCTAAAAATAACTTGTTGTATAACAATAATCAAATTTTGGAATCCAAATTTAGAAATTATTAATGACAATAGAATTTATCGTTAGAATGGTACATATTCCATATTTACAGCCATTGCCAAAAAAAGAAGCAGTTTGCCATAAAGATATATCACCAATTCTTAAGCAAATTTTAGAATCCAAATCAAAAAAGAAGATTAGATACTAATCTTATGTGCAAAATATAAAATGAAAGTTAAATATTAACAATGTGCATCAAATACATTAGTTCGTAAAATGGTTGAATTATTTTACTTCATACAATCTTATCATCTGGAGCAGTAATATCCTCCTTTTAATATTAGAATAGGTAATAAAAATAAAATTGATATTCTAATGGTATATATCACATATTTGGAACCTTATTGTATTAGAAAAATAGAGATTTAATACTCGCACAAGAGTCATTGGGTCACGCAGATATAAACATTTCAAGAATTATACTCACTTTGATAAGACTAGCAATATATTCTAAATATTTAAATTAAGTTATATTTAAGTGGTATGGGACTTTTGGTACCTTTATTGACAAGTACCCAAAGAAGAAATCTAACGCCAATCCTTTTAACGCAACTGACGATGAATATTTCACTCAGAGGTATTTCGCCTTAAAACTTCGCAATAATTTTAGTTATTAATGCTTGAGCCGTGTGCGGTGAAAGTCGCACGCACGGTTCTTAGGAGAGAATGTCATCGCGAGATGATGTTCTTATCCGACAATATCATTTGAATCAACTCATGGATTT
>NZ_WFKJ01000077.1 GCF_009208075.1 Poseidonibacter ostreae
AAATACTAGTTACGAAGAGAGTGAGACATAAAATAAACTTTTAAACCCACTTCATATGATATCGTCCATTATTATAAAACGAACAGGTACCTTCAACTCTTTTAGCTCTATCATTCTCTTTTCCTGATTTGAAATAAGGGTTTCTGGGAGTGTAATATTTACTATCTTGAACTATTAATGCTTTTTCTTTATTTTTAACTCTTTTTATTTCATAAGGATTTGAACAATAAAATGTGATTTGATTATCGAAGTAAACTTTCTTTAAAAGAGTTTTCTTTGATTTTGAAAGACTACTGGCATTTAGAAATAATACAAGTAATACCATTGTTATTATAAATTTAATTTTTTATCCTTCTTCTTTATTCTATTTGATCAATATATTTATTAAGTAAAACTTTAAAATCATTAAATCAAATGAAACAATAGTTATTAGATTTTTTGATAGATTAAATACTTATTATCTACAGTTATATTAAGAATACAACGTTTAGAAAATTAAGATAGATAGATTAGTTAATATTAAAGTAATAGTTCTGAACGTTAAAGTGTTCTAGTTTCAAAGGCATAATAGTAAATAGCACACATTACTATGTATTTTATACAAGATAGATAATCATAAAACAGCAATGTTAGAGTAAAGACTCAGTTTTCATTGTTCCTTCATGATTTGTTAAAAATATTATATCAAAAAACTTTTTTAAAACCTATTATTTATTTTCTAACTCTTTCATAACATCATATATCTCATTTTTTAAATAATCATATTTTTTTGCTTTTTCAAAATAAACTAAAAATGAATCTACCCAATCAGGTACGGCAATAGCTTTACCATTATCTTTCATAAATCCCCAATTATTAATTGTTGAATAAGATATTCCAGAAATTTTAGAGAAGTCATTTAATGTAAGGTCTAATTTTTTTAGTTTAAAGTTAAATTGATCTTTAGTCATAAACACCCTTATTTATCTATATTAGTAATATTATAGCATAAAAATATCTGATATAGATATGTACTACTTGACATAATATACTAAATTAGGTTATAATTCTAGGATATTTATCCAATATGGATACACTAGGAGCTATAATGAAAGTTTTAACAGTTATCGGAATTGCAATACTATGTATGTTATTAACATGGTTGATAGGTACTATGAATGAAAAGACATATGAAAAGTATAAGTTTAGATTTTTAGGTTTTGATTTTTTTACATTGTACGCAGTAATAACAGGTCTTTCATATTTTGGACATAAGTGGTATTTGAGTGCCTTAGAAATAGATGGTGATCTTCTAAATGGACTATTACTTATGTCTTTTGCTACGATTCTATTTATCCTAATTTTAGTAGCAAATATAAAGCGTACCAGTTTCTTTATTGGTATAGGAATTACATTGTTACAAACAATAATATATGTACCACTGTCAGTAGTATCGTTTATTGCATTATTAATTGCACTGGCTTACTTTTCACAAACTAAACCTGTATACACTGTAAATAAGTAAAGAATAAAATAAAAGGAGAAATTTTGAAAAAAATATTTATTATGTTGATTTTCATTTTAACAGTTATTAATGCAAAAGAAATAACTTATGAAGATGGTTTCAAGGCAGGCTATGAGGATGGAAGTAAAGAAAGTAAAAAAAGAACTACTATTTTAAAAAATATTAGTGACTTTAAAAAAGCAGAAAAAGGTGTGGATAAAGCAAAAATAATGGGAGCATTTAATGCAAATTTTGATTTTTTATGTATTATGCCTGCAAAATTGTTATATAACTTTAATGTAGTTAACAAGGTTTATGTAAAGGGGTATACACAAGGTTGTGAAAAAGCAATTTTTGAAAAAAGATAAAATTGTCTAAGCGAGATAATGTTCAGTTATACTAGCTCTATTATGCTTCATTTCATAAGATACTTCTTGAAGTGAAGCTTGATATGAAAATCCTGCTTGAGCATATTCAAACATTCTTAATTTTGCAAAATTCCATCTAAGACCATGACTCCCTTCAGGAATTTCATTTGAAGATAAACATGATTGTTTGATATCATTATAATATTTTTGTCTATTAATCTTAAATTTACTATTTAATTCAAAATATTCTTCTAGTTTTACATATGTATCAAGTGATACTAAAACTTCTCCTTCTTTACCACCTTTTTCTTTTGTAAATAGTGCAGCTTTAATAGCATGAGTAATCGAATCATATTTTGTATCAAGTAACTGTTCTTTTTTAATTAATGCAATTCCTTCAATTCTAGCTCCACTTTCATAAAAGTTATAAAAAATTATAACACGAAGTTTTGTTTATTGAAGTACATGAATAAAAATTGAGAGAGGTAATTGTTTTTACCGTTTCCATTTTTCTTTAAGAACTAGACGATTTAATTAATCCGTCTTACGAGTTTTATCTTTTTTAGGCAATTTACAAGCTAAATATAATGATCCGAATGACAATACAGCAACAATTAAAACATGTAAAAAATCTTGCATATCATTCCCTTTGAAAATTATATTTTAGAGTATCTCTACAATAATTATAACTTAAATATTTAAAATATAAATATAATAAATCATTCACTTGTTCCAACAACTTTACCTAATACTTCAACATCATCACAATCGTGAAGTTCTGGCAAAAATAAAGGATTACACGATAGCAATTGAAGTTTATTATATTTTGGCAAGAAAGTTACTTTTTTGACTACCACTCCATTTTGAGTATTAACTACATATATATCGTTATTTCGAAATGAAGGAATTGTTTTAGATTTATCTATAAATATAATTGAACCATCTTTTATTAAAGGTTCCATTGATTCACCTGTTACATTTAATGCTTCTATATTTTTAATAGCTTCTTTACCACCTAGTTGTTCTACAACATCTTTATCTAAACCTAAGTACTCAAAGTTCTCTTTTTCATTTATAGCACCCCCACCTGCACTAGTATTTATATTTTTAAAGTATTTAATACTAATGATTTTATCTGTAATCTGATTTAGTGTTTCAGGTAGTTGATCAAATAATATATAGTTAATAACAATGTTCTCTTTTGCACAAAAATTTATAATAGCTTGTAGTGGTATTTTGCTATCTTTCTTAGATCTACAATAGTGTTCTTTTGAGATATCTAAAGCTTTTGCTATATCAATATCATAGACTTTTTTATCTTTATTCTTTTGTGATTGTTCTATATGGATTCTGATTTTATTCATTACAGAATTGAAATCGCTAATTATCATTTATTGACCTATATGTTAATTTATTTTGAATAATATCATTTATGTAATACATTATGTAAAAAGATTACAAGGTATAATATAAATGAATATACATTTAGATTTAGATTGTTATTTTGTTAGTGCTGAAAGAACAAGATATCCTTTCTTAAAAGATAAAAATGTTGTAGTTGTAAAAGGAAGTGATAATAGAATCTTTTCCAATGTTAAAAAAGATGGTGTTATGCTTGGAGATACTGGAGCTTTTAATAGTGTATTAGAGTTTAAAAATAAGCAGCATAATAATGTTTTAGGAGCTTGGAGGGATGAATATATTGATAAAGAGGGAAATGTACATGGTATAGTGATTGCAAAGTCTTATGAAGCTAAGAAGTATGGAATAAAAACTGGAACACCTTTGAAAGAAGCTTTATATATGTGTCCTAATCTATTGATTATAAAAAGTGATCATCTATTTTATCAAGAGTTATCTCAAAAATTAAAAAAATACTTAGAGTTTAAAATACCTGTCCTGGAGCAATATTCTATTGATGAATTCTTTGGAGATTTAAATGGGTGGATAAAAGATGAAGATACACAAGAGTTTATTGAAAAATTAAGAGATGATATTATGGAAAAGTTTGACTTACCAATTTCCATTGGAGCAAGTAAAAGTAAATGGATAGCAAAGCTCTTAACAGATGAAGCAAAGCCTTATAGTGCTTTAGCATTAAGACAAGACCAAGTTTATAAGTATACAGATGATATTGATGTAAATGAATTTCCTGGTGTTGGACAAGCAATATCTAAAAAACTTGAAATACATAGAATTAAAACATTGGGAGAGTTAAGAACGAAACCTAGTTTACTATATTCATATGGTAAAACAGGGGTTCAATTATATAAAAGAATTTGTGGTACTGATAATGAAAGAGTAATTGCTTATAGTGATCGTAGAGGTATAGGAATAAGTAGAAACTTTAAAGCAATACTAAATAGAAATGAGCTTTACCGTAGAGTATTAATTCTCGCAAGGTATTTAAGTTTTACTATTTCAAAACTATCCTTAAATCCTACGAGCTATTTTTTTAAAATACGATATGAGTATGGATCAAAAAACTCTCAATCAATTAGTCATAATAGACTTTTTAATGAGAAGTTTTTAATTGATCTTTCAAAAGATATGATTAAAAAGTTAGATAATCATGTTACTCATAAAATACACTATATAGGAATTTCTGCATCAAACTTTTCTAATGCACATAATCAAAAAACATTTTCATTGATAGATTTTGAGAAGGATACAAAATTTAAAGCATTAAATGAAAAACTACTTAAGATTAGAGATAAGTATGGGGTTGATATAATTAGGTATGGTAGTGAGCTTAATATTCGTTCTTAAAGTTTTAGAGCTTTATATTAAATAAGAAAGAAAGAATCAAAAAAGAAGTACAAAAAACATATATATAATTCATCTTATAAAATGAATATTTATTGTTAA
>NZ_WFKJ01000078.1 GCF_009208075.1 Poseidonibacter ostreae
AAAGAATTAAAAAACATTCTTCCTTTTACTCCAGTAATTTTTTTAACAGCAAATTCAGAAGTTGAAACAATAAAAAAAGCTTCTGAAGCTTTAGCTTATGGATATCTTTTAAAACCATATAAAAAATCTAATTTGCATGCAGCAATAGAAATAGCTTTAAGCAAAGCAGCTGAAGATAATGTAAAAAATAGAAGATTAGATGCAACACAAAATGTAAATAAAACATTAGTTCATCAACTTGAACTAAATACTGAACAACAATCTAGAACTATTCAATTAAAATATGGATACCTTTATGATAAAGAAAAAGAGATATTATATTATGGAGATGAACCAGTTAAATTAACTGCAAAAGAGATTAAAATTATAAAATATTTATGTAAGAGTCCTGGGCATAATGTATCTCAAGAACAATTAGAATATGCTATTTGGCAGGATGAACCTGCAGGATATGCGGCATTTAGATCTGTTTTATTTAGACTTAGAAATAAAATACATAAAGATTTAATTACTAATCAAAATAACACTGGATATAAAATAGAACTCTTCTAAAGTTTTAAAACAAAAAAGCGATGAAACTGCGATTGCTTTTTTGTACTATATAATAAAATAATTATATAGGATTTAGAACATGGATTTAAAAATACAAAATAAAATTGCACTAGTAACAGGTTCAACACAAGGTATAGGATTTGCAACTGCAAAAAAACTTTGTGAAGAAGGTGTTAATGTAATAATTAATGGAAGAAGTAAATCAAAAGTAAATAAAGCAGTTAACTCTCTAAAGAAACAATTTCCAAAACTAGATATCAAAGGTATAGTTGCTAATTTAAAAGATAAAAAAGGATGTGATAAGCTTATTAATAAAGTTCCACATATTGATATTTTAATTAATAATCTTGGTATATTTGAACCTAAAGAATTTGAAAAAATTTCTGAAGAAGAGTGGTTTAATATGTTTAATGTAAATGTAATGAGTGGAGTTAGATTATCTCAACATTATTTATCATCAATGATTAATCAAAACTGGGGAAGAATTATTTTTATTTCAAGTGAATCTGCGATTCAAATTCCTAAAGAAATGATTCATTATGGAATGAGTAAAACTGCACAGATATCTATTTCAAGAGGAATTGCAGAGCTCACAAAAGGTACAAATGTAACGTCAAACTCAATTATAGTAGGACCTTCTAAATCAGAAGGTGTTATGACTTTCTTTGAAGCAATTGCAAAACAAAATAAACAAACTGCACAAGAAATTGAAAAAGAATTCTTTGAAACTGCAAGACCTACTTCCTTAATTAAAAGATTTGCAGATGTACAAGAAAGTGCAAGTATGATTGTATATACAGCAAGTGCTTTATCCAGTGCAACAAATGGTGCAATCTTACGAGTTGATGGTGGTGTAGTTCAATCTGCATTTTAATAATGAAGAATATTTAAATTAAATAAAATGAAAAAGGAAATAAATGAGAAACTATAATATATCAATAATCAAAGGTGATGGAATAGGTCCAGAAATCGTTGATGAAGCAATAAAAGTATTAGATACTGTATCTGGAGCTTGTGATTTTACATTAGATTATAAAGAATATTTAATGGGAGGAATAGCTATTGATGAAACAGGTGTTCCTTTACCGCCTGAAACAGTTCCTGGAGTTTTAGCTTCAGATGCTTGTTTATTTGGTGCTATTGGTGGAGAAAAATGGGATAATCTTCCAAGAGAATTAAGACCAGAGTCTGGACTTTTAAAATTAAGAGAAGAGTTGGGTGTTTATGCAAACTTAAGACCTGCTATTGTTTATGATGAATTAGTAAATGCATCAACATTAAAACCTGAAGTAATTCAAGGTTGTGATATTATGGTTGTGCGTGAACTTATTGGTGGAATCTACTTTGGACAACCAAGAGCAAATGATGGTAATAAAGCATATAATACTATGGTTTATACAAAAGATGAAATTATTAGAATTGGTAAACAAGCTTTTGAATTTGCAATGAAAAGAGATAAGAGATTATGCTCTGTTGATAAAGCAAATGTTCTTGAAGTTTCTCAACTTTGGAGAGATACTATGATTGAATTATCAAAAGATTATCCAGAAGTTGAATTAACACATATGTATGTTGATAACGCAGCAATGCAATTAGTAAGAAACCCAAAACAATTTGATGTAATAGTAACTGGAAATATCTTTGGAGATATTTTATCTGATACAGCTTCAATGGTAGTAGGATCAATTGGATTATTACCATCTGCTTCTTCTGGAGATAAAACAGCAGTTTATGAACCAATTCATGGTAGTGCACCTGATATTGCAGGACAAGGAATAGCAAATCCAATTGCAACAATAGAAAGTGCAGCAATGATGCTAAGATATTCACTAGGTGAAGAAAAAGCTGCTGATATGATTACAAATGCAATTAAAAATGTATTAAAAGATGGATATAGAACAAAAGATTTAAGTTCTTTTGATGCTAAAGAAGTTTTATCTACTACTGAAATGGGTAGTGTTATTGCTGAATATTCAGTTAAATAATGTATAAAGAGAGAGGATTTTTAATGATTCCTCTCCTATATTAGATTAAATAGTTTTGAAATTGATTTATAGAAATTGTTAAGTTAGATGTTTTGTTATATTTTACTGATTATTTAGTAGAATTTATAATAACACCATCATTAAAATCAACTTCTTTTATAACTTCTTTTTTTTAAGCACATTTCACTATTTTCTAAAAACATTGCAATATTATGAAGATCTATTACAGACCTTGCTAATCTATCAAGTTTTGTAATATAAAGTACATCACCTTCTCTTACAAAATCCATCATAATCTTAAACTGTTCACGATCAGATTCATTCTTTCCTGACCTTTTTTCAAAGAAAATCTTTTTACAGCCTACACTCTTTAGTTGACAATTTGATTCTCAAGATTTTGACTTGAAGTTGAAACTCTTGCATAACCTACATTCATAATAAATCCTTTGTATTGAACTTACTATTTATCTCATATATTTTAATGATTGTAAAGTAATCTCTATTTTCCTAAAAAGAATAAGATTCTAAACATGTTTTTGTAGAGGTTTCTTTTTGATAGATTATTTATTAATTTTTGTATCCCATTTTCTGTTAACAAATTTTTATGCTAGCTTGAGAAGAGTTAAAGAAAATTAAAGTGTAAGAGTTTGGGAAAAGCATACTAAAGTCTTAGGATTGTATAATAATTTTTACGTATGTATTTTAAATACAAAAAAAGTGAGAAAGATTGATATGAGCGAATTTATACCAAATAATTTACCATTAGAAATAGATATAGAGACAAAAGCTATTCTTAAAAAATCAATCACTGCTAATAAAGCACTTGCTAATCTTAATGGTATAGCAAAAATTATTCCTAATCAAACAATATTAATAAACTCTTTAATCCTTCAAGAAGCAAAAGATAGTTCAGAGATAGAAAATATCATAACTACACATGACGAATTATATCAATCTAACTTAGATATATCAAACATATCTCATGCAACAAAAGAGGTTCAAAGTTACAGTAGAGCTTTATTAAAAGGGTTTGATCTCGTTAGAGAAAACTCTTTACTTTTAACCAGACATATTATTGATATTCAACAAGAATTAGAGGGAAATGTTGCAGGGGTTAGACAACAGATAGGGACAGTTTTAAAGAATCAAGCAACAGGAGAAGTTATTCATACCCCACCACAAGATGAAGCAACAATTAGAAAACTTCTTAACAATCTTGAGCACTATATAAATACAGCAGATGATGTAGATCCCCTTATAAAAATGGCAATCATTCACTATCAATTTGAATCAATCCACCCATTTTATGATGGTAATGGTAGAACAGGAAGGATTATAAATATTTTATATCTTGTATTAAATGAATTGTTAGATTTACCTATTTTATATTTAAGTAGCTATATCATAAAACATAAAGCTGATTATTACAGACTATTGCAAGAGGTAAGAGAAAAAGATTCTTGGGAAGAATGGATAATTTATCTGCTTGATGGTGTTGAACAAACGGCAATAAGACAAATAAAGCTTATAAATGCAATAAAGCAACTTATGGATAGTACAAAAATAAGGTTAAAAAAGGAACTTCCTAAAATATACTCTAAAGACCTCTTGGAAGTATTATTTATCCATCCTTATACAAAAATTGATATGTTGGTTGATAATTTAGGAATTACAAGACAAACAGCTTCTAAGCACTTAAAAGAACTGGACTCTATAGGCTTATTAGAAGAGAGAAAAATTAAAAATAGCAAGTTTTATATTAATAAAGAGCTTTTTATAATGTTACAAAAAGGTATTTAATTTAACATACTTTGTAATCTATGTTAAAAAAAGTTAAAAAGTTTAACATAGATTATAACTAATGTTAAATAAATAGAAAAAACTACACATAGGCCAAATAATTTATAATAAGCTGGAAGGGTAATAATGGTGATATTGAAAGTGTCATTTGATTTTGTAGAAACAATCAATAATACTGTTCTATATCAGTAAAGAGAAAGTTCCAAAACTACAGAGACTGTGAAAGAACTAAAGCCATTAATTACAGGTT
>NZ_WFKJ01000079.1 GCF_009208075.1 Poseidonibacter ostreae
TTTCCACCAAAATATTCTATATTTTTAGGACAAGGCATATTTGTTGTAGCTTTTAATGAACCAATAGTTATAGGAATAATTATAGCTGATAATAAAACGATAATTAATCCCTTTTTATATGTTTTTATTGTCTCTTTTTTTCTAAAAAATACTAAACTACAAAGAATAAGAAAAGCAAAAAGTATTAAAAGTTTTTTAATACCATCATAGAACAGAAACTTTGAAATAGGTTCATTACTATCCCAGATCCAAGAATTTGTATTAAGGTTAAAAAAATAATCTTGAACAAGAATATCTATAGATGTTAATTCAAATAATGCAATTGTAAAAATCAAACATATAATAGTAATTAGAATATATTTAGTGAGATTTTTTTGCATCATTTAATATGTCCATCTCTTTTTTATAAACATCTGTTTCAACTTCAAAAAATGATAATAAAGTATGAAATAGATTATCTTGTGAAAACTTTTTATCAGAATATGATTTAAGTTTTTCAACATCAATATCTTCTTTAATATCACCTTCACCAAACCACATAAATGATGCTACATGTTTTTGTTCATCAGGAGCCATAAAATAAGGCATTCCATGTAAATAAAGTCCATTTTCTCCTAAGCTCTCTCCATGGTCACTCATATAAACCATTGCTGTTTCATAATCTTTTGAATATGGCTTTAAGAAATTTATTGTTTTAGATAAAAAGTAATCTGAATATAAAACAGCATTATCGTAAGCATTACTTACTTCTTCTTGTGTACATTGCTCTAATTGATTAGTTTCACAAACTGGTGTGAACTTCTCGTAAGCTTTTGGATATCTTTTATAATATGCTGGGCCATGATTTCCCATTTGGTGTAATACAATTAAAATATCTTTATCTTTATTTTTCTGAATATAATTATCTAAACCAACAAGCATACCCTCATCTCTACATTCATCATCACAAATTGTATTGTTTTTATTTGTTCGATAATCTTCATAATCAACTCTGTCTGCAACACCTTTTGAACTTGAGTTGTTATCTCTCCATAGAACTTTTACCTCTTTTGTATTGATTAACACATCTACTACATTTTGAGTAGTAATCCCTTTTTTATAATCATAAGTATCACGGTTATATATAGAGAACATACAAGGAACAGATTGTGCAGTTGATGTTCCACATGAATAGAAATTTGGAAAGTTTATAATATCTTCTTTCTTAAGTAGTGGATTTGTTTCTTTTTTATAACCATTTAAAGAAAATCTATCAGCTCTTGTAGCTTCACCTACAACCATAATTATAAGTTCTTTTTTATCAACTTCATCAGTAGTTTTTTGAATTTTTGCATCAAGCCCTATTTGTTTTACAACTATAGGACCATTGTTCATTGTTTTACTAATATAATTTCCTGTACTATAAATCCAATAAATAGGATTGACATGATATCTAAGAGGCTTATGTTCTCTAAAAAATGAAGTATAAAACTTACTAAAGACAAGAATAGTAATAACAATAAAACTTAAAGATATTAAAAGTGTTCCAATTTTAAAAAATAATTCTTTTTTGAAAGGTCTATAATCAATTTTAATTTTATAAATAAAGTAAGAAGGTAGTACTCCAAGTACTAAAACATATAAAACCAGTTGTAAACTAAACAAGTCACTTGATTCTGATAAGTTTGTTTGTAAAGAATTTCTTATCATTTCATCATCAATAACAACACGATATGTATCCATAAAATATGCAGTAAATGAAGAGACCATTAACGCAATTATTAAAAGAGGTTTAGTTGTATATTTTGAAGAAAGTAGTGTAAATAAAAATACAGTAAATGATACTAAAACAATAGCAAGTGAACAAATATATAAAATATTTTGGCCTACTGGTTCATAAGTTGATATAACATTTGTAAAAAAAGACAGATTATAAAATGTTGCAAAAAATATGGCAACTAATAGTATAAGTTTATATTGTGAAATAAATTTCATTATTTTCCTTTAGTTTCTGATATTAATAAATTAACAATTGAAAATGAAATGAAAATGAAAGAGAAATTTATTAGATTTAAAATAGCTAATAAAATAGATATCTCCTTTAGATAAAGAGATATTTATTTTAAGAATCTACATTTTAAATTTCCCTCGTAAAGAATGATTAACTCCACCTACATGCTTACTAAATCTAAGAACGTACCCATACTTACCTTTTTCTGTAAAATCAACATTTGCTAAGTAATAGCCATTTATATTTTTTATATGTTTAAATACAATTGTTTTATCACTAGGCGTATATAATGTTAGATTTACATCCATGTTTACTTGCCTCTTTGCCTTATTATGAATAGTAATATAAAGAGGACTATTTTTCTCTTTACTTATTGATAAAGTAGACCAATAACCTTTTAGACCGCTTGATGATATTTTATTTAAATTGTCTTGAGCAAATAAACTTCCAACAAATAATCCTAGACTCAATATTGTGATTTTTAACATTTTTATCTCCTTATTAAATATATTTCCTAATAATATATATTAAAAATGAAATGAAAATGAATGATTTATAACTATATTTTCATTTTCATTTCATATGAGTAAATATAATTAAAGAAAAAGAAGGAAATATTTTGGAACATTTAAATATAAATTTATTTTTATTTATAACTTCATTCGCAAAGACAAGTGAATTTCTAGATAATATGATGATAACGTTTGCTGAATATATGCCATACTTATTTCTTATAATAATGGTTTATACATGGTTTACAAATAAAAAGAATGAAACACTATATGCAGGATATACAGTAATTCTTGGTTTATTAATAAATCAAGTTATTGGTTTGTTTATTTATCATAATAGACCATTTGTAGATGGGTTTGGAGTAACATTAGTTATGCATAAAGTTGAAAATTCTTTTCCTTCTGACCATACTACTTTTTTAATATCAATTGCTCTAGCATTTTTAATATTTAAATCATCTAGGAAAATTGGATATCTATTATTTATATTAGCCATAATAGGAGGTATATCAAGAGTTTATTGTGGAGTTCATTATCCATTTGATATAATTGGTTCACTTGTTGTTTCTATACTGGCTATTAGTTTAATTTATACGACAAAAGATGAATTTAATAATATAAATTTATTTTTAATAAATACCTTTAGAAGAAAAGAGTTTTGGAAAAATTGAAACAATAAAAAGGAAATCTTATAATGGATACATCAACATTAAGTAATCAAGAAGATCATTGGGAAAATACCTTTGAATCTAATTCTAATATGTTTGGAAATACAAATAGTACTTCTGCACAAAGAGCTGTAGAAATTTTTCAAAAAGAGGATAAGTTTAATATCTTAGAACTTGGAAGTGGACAAGGTAGAGATACTTTCTTTTTTGCTAAAGAGGGATTAAGGGTTCAAGCCTTAGATTATTCTCAACAAGGTATTGATTCTATTTTAAAAAAATCTAAAGAAGAGAATCTATCCGATTATATAAAAGCAAATGTTCATGACATTAGAAAACCTCTTCCTTTTGATGATAATACTTTTGATTCTTGTTATTCTCATATGCTATATTGTATGGCTTTAACTACTTGCGAACTTGAATTTTTATCAAGCGAAATAAGAAGAGTATTAAAACCAAATGGATTAAATATTTATACGGTTAGAAATATCAAAGACCCTCATTATAGAAATGGTATTCATAGAGGAGAAGATATGTATGAAGTTAGTGGATTTATTGTACATTTCTTTTCAAAAGAAAAAATAGAACTATTATCAAAAGGCTACAAAATAATAGGTATAGAAGAGTTTGAAGAAAGTTCTTTACCTAAAAGATTGTCACGAGTAATTATGGAAAAGATTTCATAATTACTTTAAAGAATTATTTCTATTTTTGTTCCTTTATTTAAAACAGATTCAATTTTCAATTGTCCATTATGAAGTTCAACACTATTTTTAACGATAGATAATCCTAATCCAAAACCTTCTATAGTTTTATTTCTTGACTTATCAGCCCTGTAAAATCTATCTGTAATCAAAGGCAACTTTTCTTTTGAAATACCAATACCCTCATCTTCAATGCAAAAATGCATCTTTTCATTTTGATAAAGTTTAATTATTATATTTTTATTATCTAGAGAGTACTTAATAGCATTATCTATAAGATTTGAGAAAATTGTTTTAAGAAGTAAAGGATTTAATTTTTTAGTAATAGTTTCGATTTTATCGATAGTAAGAGTAATATTCTTATTTTTTATTTGAGTATCATATTTATAAATAGTATCAAGTAATAATGAATCAACACTTGTTTCTTCAAAAGTCTTTTTTATATTCTCTTTTGAATATTTTGTTAATAAGAGTAAGTTTTCAATGATATCTTCTATTTGTTTTATTTCATAATAAATAGTATCCATAGAATCAATATAATATGAGCTTTCTCTTACCTTTCTTAATGTAACTTCAATTTCCCCTCTTATAACAGTTAATGGTGTTCTTAATTCATGAGAAACATCACTATTAAATCTATCTAAATTTTTAACACCATCTTGAAGTCTTTCAATCATAGTATTAAATGATTCTATTAATTCAGAAATTTCATCATT
>NZ_WFKJ01000008.1 GCF_009208075.1 Poseidonibacter ostreae
TTTATATCCAGGAGAAAGTCCCATGCAAAGCCACATCATCTCAATATTACGTTTAAGTTCACGTTCAAGCTTTCTAGAACTTCTGATACTATTAAGATATCCATAGAGGTAAATCTTTAAAAGTAGTGCTGGATGATATGCTGGTTGACCTTCAGAACCACCGTTACAAGTAAATACTCCAACAGCAGATAAATCTATACTATCGACATAGCTGTCAATAGCTCTTACTGGATTATTTTCATCAACATATTCATCTAAACTGGGAGGGAAAAGAAGTTGTTGATTACGGTTTAATCCTTCTTTGTAGTTCGGCATGTTAGGCCTTTTTGTTAATCTTTGATATCTATATTTTAGCTAATTTGTTGTTATCAATGGCTTTAGTTCTTTCACAGTCTCTGTACATTATTGAACATGTTTTAAATTTAATGTTTCTTGAGAGTGTACTTTCTATACATGTGATCTTCATTAATAAATTGTTTTATTTCATTTAATGAAATAATAGTTGTTAGTTTTTGTAGATTATCTTCATTGTAAAAGATATTAGCATTTAGAATAAGAGAGGATAGTTACACACAAAAGTATTGGAGTTTTAAATATATAATTGTAAATAACACACATTAGTATGTATTTTATACAAGATAGATAATCATAAAGCAGCAATGTTAGAGTAAAGACTCAGTTTTCATTGTTCCTTTATAATTTGCTAAAAATATTATATCAAAAAACTTTTTTAAAATCTATTATTTATTTTCTAACTCTTTCATAACATCACATATCTCATTTTTTAAATAATCATATTTTTTTGCTTTTTCATAATAATCTAAAAAAGGCTCAACCCAATCTGGAACTGCTATAGCTTTACCATTATCTTTAATAAAACCCCAATTATTAATTGTTGAATAAGATATATTAGAAATTCTAGAGAATACATTTAATGAAAGTTCTAAGTTTTTTAGTTTTAAATTAAATTGACCTTTTGTCATAAACATCCTTATTTATCTATATTAGTAGTATTATAGCATAAAATTAACTGATACAGATAATGACTACTTGACAGAACATACTAAATTAGGTTATAATTTCATTAAATATATCCAATATGGATACACTAGGAGCTATAATGAAAGTTTTAACAGTAATCGGAGTTCTACTTTTATGTTATTTATTATTGATGTTTATAAATTATATAAATGAGAAGACTTATAAAAAATACAAATTTAAATGTATAGAAATGGACTTCTTTATTGTCTATGCAGTTATTACAGGTATTGCATATTATGGAAATAGTTGGTATTTAAAAGAATTAGCAATTGATGGTGACATTCTAAATGGAATATTACTAATGATATTTGCTGCAGTTTTATTTATATTTATTTTAGTATTAAATATAAAACGTACAACTTTCTTCGTTGGTATAGGAATTACACTACTACAAACAATTATATATGTTCCATTAGCAGTAGTATCATTTTTTGTATTGTTACTTGCCCTGGCTTTCTTTTCACAAACAAAACCTGTTTATGTAATAAATAAATAAGGAGTGAGTTATGAATAAAGTAAAAGAAGAACAGTATTCATATCTCTCATTTAAACTAAGATTAAAATTATTGAAGTTATTGCTTTTAATTTTTCTTCCAATAATTACATCATTTTGGATTAGTATTGATTCAGAAATAAGAACTGCAAAAATAAAGGAGAAATAATATGAGACCATTAGGTTTATTAGATAGATTGATATTTAAACTTTTATATAAGATCAAAGAAAAATTCTTTGAGAAGTTTCTTATGTATATTCTAATTATTGATACAATAACTATCGTTATCACCAGTTCATATAATTCATCTATCCTTACTTTATTCATAATCAGTATGGGGCTTTTATTAACTGAGTATTCGTTTATAGGTAATGATTTTAAAAATGAGTTTCAAAGATATGAAAAATATTTAGAATTAAAAGAAAAAAGAGCATCATCATAAATGAATTAAATTATAGAATAGTTTTCAATAAAATTGAATATTCTATTTATTTTTAGATTGAAAAGTATATTTTTAAAGCTCTAATCAATATTTACTATATAAGAATCAGGAAATTATATATCCTGAAAACTTATAATTCGTAATTAATTTTGGAATATTACCCAAACACTTGAAACTAAAATATTAAAATCTTTTATACTCTAACTAATCTCATTAAAGGCTCAAAAGAATATAATGCAGATCGAGTTCCTGATGATTCATCTTGAACTTTCAGTAATCCTTCCTCTATTAATATTTTAGGAAATCTTTTTGCTGTTGACTTAGGAATTCCACTTTCATTAATAAATTTACTATTTCGAAACAAGGGGTTTGTAAAGACAAAGTCTAAGGCATTTAAACTATATTGAGAAGAGAGAACTTCTCTAAACTTTTCTTTCATCTCATTATATAAATTACTAATACTTTCCGCGATTTCTAAATTTTTTATTGACTGTTCTTCAATTGCTTGAAGGAAAAATATACACCAATCAGTCCAATTATTTTCTAGAGATACATTTCTCATTTTTTCTATATATATATCTTTATTTTCCTCAAAATAACCACTTATATAAAAATGTGGTTGAGATATTACTCCTGACTTCCAAAGCATAAGAGTTATTATCATCCTTCCAATTCGTCCATTTCCATCTTTAAATGGATGTAATGCTTCAAATTCTATATGCGCTATTGCTGTTTTTAATAGTAATATTTCATCTTCTTCATTTATATATTTAAATAATTGCTCCATTCCATCATTCAATTTTTCTGGACTTATAGGAATAAATGAGATATTTTTTTGGGCTTTATCCCCTAAATAATTCTGTGCTGTCTTATATTCTCCAGGAGATTTTTTTGCACCACGACCAAATGATAATAACTCTTGATGTGCTGATTTAATTAAATATTCACTTAATGGATATCCTGTATCAATTGCTTCTTGAGCCGATTTTAATGCTTTTTGATATAAATTAGTTTCTATTACATCAGATCGAACCATTCCTTTTGTATCTGTTGATCCACCAAAATCTGCCTCGTATTGTAATATCTCATCTACTGTACTAATTGTTCCTTCCATACGAGAGGAAACTACTGCTTCTTTACTTCTTAAAGGTGCCAATAAGATCTCACTATTATGCATTTCTTTAATCATTTGATCAAATCGTGCGATTGCTTCTGTTGACTTGACTAATTGTTTCATTAATTTATGATAATCTAGATTCTCAGGAGGAAATTTATCATAATGGTACTTAACCGCATTTTCTAAATTTAATTCTTTTATCATTCTATACCTTAATCTAATATTTTAGTTGTTAATATTTTAGTAAATAATATCTTAAAGGATCATTGTGTTTAAGATAACTTATTTTATGATCCACAAGATCTCTTCCGGTGCACCAATGATCTTCTATCTTCTCTGTAGTCTATATTTTTAGATCTATGATCCACAAGATCTCTTCCGGTGCACCAATGATCTTCTATCTTCTCTGTGGATTATATCTTTAAATCTATGATCCACAAAATCTCTTATCTGAAGGTATAATAAGTTTTTATTATCGTCGATAAAGAAATATTGTAGATTCATGTTAGATATTGGTATGATCATAATCCAAACAGAACACTTTAGAGATAAAATCTTAAGTATTCAAGTAATAAAGCTAAATTATCTATTATTCATTGAAGAGAAAAATATTTTTTAAGTTGGAAATAGGTTGGAAAGTATATTTTAATAGACATAAAAAAAGCCCGACCTAAACACTGCAAACAGTGATTAAATCGGGCTTTTAGATGGTACGCCTGGAGGGATTCGAACCCCCAACCGCCGGGGCCGAAACCCAGTGCTCTATCCAGTTGAGCCACAGACGCGCTTTAAATAAGGAAAGAATATTACCACATAAAAACTTATATACCTTTTAGGTGAGAATATTTCTTTGTTTTTTAGTAAAAAATATTATCTAATACAATTAAAATAAAGAAAACTATTCCTAGATATCCATTTACTGTAAAGAAAGCTTTATCTATTTTTGTAAAATCTTTATTTACTAAATAATGTTCATAACTTAGCATCACTGCACTTATTATTACTGCTAAATACGCAAAAGCTGAGCTCTCTGAGTTTATTACAAATAGTAACCAAAAGACTACTGTTAAAATATGAAATACTTTTGATATAAGCATTGTCTTTTTAGCACCAAATTTTGAAGGGATTGAGTGAAGATTTAATTTTTTATCTACTTCGATATCTTGCAAAGAATAAAGTAAATCAAATCCTGCAACCCAAAACATCACTCCAATACTTAAAAAAATTGTCCATAAAGGAATAGTCTCTAGAACTGTTACAACGCCAGCAATTGGAGCAAGTCCTAATGATATTCCTAATATTATATGTGCAAGATATGAAAATCTTTTAAAGTAGGAATAAGAACCTATTACAAATAAAATTGGTATTGATAAATATAGAGCTAAATCATTTACAAAATACGCAATTAATATAAATCCAAAAGCATTTGCTATTGTAAAGACAAGCATTTGAAAAGCTGAAATCCTTCCATCAACATTTGGCCTATTAACTGTTCTTGGATTTAAAGCATCAATATCTCTATCCATATATCTATTAAATCCCATTGCAAAATTTCTAGCAGTTAGTGCTGCAAAGATTCCTAGAATCATTAGTTTAAATCCAAACCAACCATTTGCTGCAACAACCATTGCAATAAAAATAAAAGGTAGTGAAAATATAGAATGTTTGAACATTACTAGTTCATTAAAATCATTAAGTTTTTTTAGCAGTTTTTCCATGGAAAGGATTTTACCTAAGAATAATAAAAAGGTAAATTAAGATAAAAATAAATAAAGACTAAAATTCGTCTTTATTTATATATGTTTTATTGCTCTTGATATTTAGTATTAGCAATTCTACTTTTTTGTGTTGCTAAGTAGTTTGATACTTCAGTTGCTGAGTTAAATACTTCACCAATAACTCTTCTATTTTGTGCAGCACCTGATTCAGTGTTATTGTTATATAATGGTGTTGATTCACCAAATCCCATAGCTCTTACTTTAGACGGACTTACACCTAATCTAATTAATTCAGCTCTTACTTTAGTAGCTCTTCTATTTGATAAATCATAATTATATTTAGCACCTGATAAAGAACTTGTATGTCCTTCAATAACTGTATATAAATCTGTTTCTTTTAAGAATTGAGCATATTCTCTTATTTCTTTCATTTCTGATGAGTCCGCATATACTGTAGATGCATTTTTAAATTGAACGTTCAAGTCCTTTACCATAACACAATCAGCAGCACTTAAAGATGCAGCTCCGATAAATCCAACTAATGTTGATACTATAATTTTTTTCAAATTTTTCTTCTCAAATTTATAATAAATGTAATATTATCATGTTTAAACTTATTTTAAAGTAATATTTTTAATTATTTAGATAGGATTTATAAATTATTTAAAAAAGGATCAAAATGTCAAAATATTTAAGAAATTCTGCGATTTTAGCAACTGCTGCTGTTATTGGAATGACTGGTTGTACATCTAAAGATACAATGGGAACTTCTTCTGATAAAGTTATTCAATTACAAAAAGAAATTGATGCGCAAAATGCAAAAATCTCTCAATTAGAAATGGATAAATCAAAAGCTTTATCTTCAATTAATGCAATGAATGCAGAATCAAAAGATTCAAATGCTGTAAGTAATTCTCTAGTTCCTGCAAATGCAAAAGCTGGTGAATGTTACGCAAAAGTTTTAGTTCCTGCAAAATATGAAACTAAAAATATTCAAAAAATGTTAAAAGAAGCTAGAACTAATATATCAATTACTCCTGCAACTTATAAAGTTGTAGAAAAAAAAGTTACTATTAGAGAAGCATCTTCAAAATTAGTTGCAGTTCCTGCTACATATAAAACTATTACAGAAAAAGTTTTAATTAAACCAGAAACAACTAAATTAGTTGTTGTTCCAGGTACATATAAAAATGCTTCTCAAAAAGTAATGGCATCTCCTGAATCTTCAAGAATAGTTACAGTTCCAGCTACTTATAAAACTGTAAAAGAAACTATTATGGTTGAACCAGAAAAAACTAAATTAGTTACAGTTCCTGCTACATATAAAACTGTATCTGAAAAGATTTTAGTAAAACCAGCTTATACTGCATGGAAAAAAGGTAGAGGTGAAATTGAAAAAGTTGATAACTCTACTGGTGATATTTTATGTTTAGTTGAAATCCCAGCTGTTTATAAAACACTTACTTCAAAAGTAATTGATAAACCAGCATCTACAAGAGCTGTTAAAACTCCTGCTGTTTATAAAACTGTAGAAAGAAGAGTTGTTGCAACTCCTGCTACTACTAAAGAGATTAAAATTCCAGCTACTTATAAATCAGTACCAACTCAAGTTGAAGCAACTCCTGCTACTACTAGAAAAATTGTTATTCCAGCTGTTTACAAAATGGTAACTAAAAAAGTTGTTGCAACTCCTGCTACTACTAAAGAAGTTAAAATTCCAGCTGTATGCAAAATGGTTAAAACAAGAGTAGTTGCTACTCCTGCAAAAGAAGTTAAAACTAACATTCCAGCACTTTATACTAATGTACCAACAAAAGTTAAAGTTGCAGATTCTTACCTTAAATGGCAAGGAATACTTTGTGAAACAAATACAACTGCTAACGTAGTTTCAGATTTACAAAGAGCATTAAAAGCTAAAAAATTCAACATCACTAAAATTGATGGTGTTTATGGACCAGAAACAAAAGCTGCTGTACAAGCATACCAAAGAGCAAACAAATTAAATGAAGGTGCTCTTACATTAAAAACTCTTAAATCTTTAGGTTTATAGTATAATTAAAACAAAAAGCTTAATTGCTTTTTGTTTTTAAGTAAAAAAGAAAGAAAACTCATGAAAATATTAAAACTTACTCTATCTATTCTATTCATCTTTACACTATTTACAGCTTGTGCTTCAAAAACACAAACTCATGTTGTAGAATCAAATAATGAAGATGTTTCAAACTTATTAAAAACTTTAATTGAAAAAGAAAAAGAAATTAACAAACTAAATCAAACTTTAGAAGATTGTAAAAATAAGAAGATTCAATAGAAAACTAAAAATAAGATTGCTTTCACAAGAGTTTTGCTAAAATCTTTTTATGAAAGAAATCGCAATTATAGGCTCAACAGCATCTGGAAAAACAGGTTTATCTTTAGAACTAGCATATAAAACAAACTCAATAATATTATCACTTGATTCATTATCTGTTTACAAAGAAATAGATGTAGCATCCGCAAAACCTACAAAAGAAGAACGTGGAGATATTATTCATTTTGGAATTAATGAAGTTTTTCCAAATGAAGAGTTTGATGTTATTCAGTTTATTAATTGTTATAAAAAAGCAAAAAAGTTTGCCCAACAAAATAATAAAAACCTTATAATTGTTGGAGGAACTGGCTTTTATTTAAAAAGCTTAATAGAGGGTATTTCAACAGGCGTTGATTTTAAAGTTAAACTTGACTCTAATGTTGGTGAAGTTTATGATTTATTATACTCTTTAGATAAAGAGTATATGTCAAAAATTGAAAGAAATGATAAGTATAGAGTTGAAAAAGCTTATGCAATTTATAAAAAAACAAATCTAACTCCAAGTGTTTATTTTAAAGAAAATCCAAAAGTTCCAATTGCGAAAGATTTAAAACTCTTTGAAATACTTTGGGAAAAAGAAGAACTTAAAAAAAGAATTGCTCAAAGAACTTCTATGATGATGAATGATGGAATCATTGATGAAGTGATTTATTTAGAAAAAAAATACACTAGAAAGCCCAACTGTATGTCATCAATAGGAATACTAGAAACTTTAGAATTTTTAGATGGAAAGTTAAATAAAAAGCAATTAGAAGAAAAAATTGCATTAAATACAATCAAACTTGCAAAAAGACAAAATACTTTTAATAAAGGGCAATTTAAAAGTAATAAAACATCAAATATTATAACAAACTTAAATTCAGATATTATTAAGTATTTTTAGATATAATCCCGCTTCAAAGAGTTTAATAAAGGGCAACATAGACTTGACCTTTTGTTTTACATTAATTATTATAAGGAATATGGCGTGAAAAAAGATATACACCCAGATTACAAAACTTGTACAGTATCTTGTGCTTGTGGTAACTCATTTGAAACTAAATCAAATGTTGAAACTATGAGAATAGATATTTGTTCAGAGTGTCACCCGTTCTTTACTGGAGAGCAAAAAATTGTTGATGCTGCTGGTAGAGTTGAGAAATTCAAAGCTAAATATGCTGCTGCAGCAAAATAGTTTACTATTATGTTGTGCTTAGTTCCTACTCCAATTGGTAATCTTGAAGACATTTCTAAAAGATCTCTTCAACTTTTACTGGAGGCGGAACTAATTTTTTGTGAAGATACACGAGTCACAAAAAAACTACTTTCACTTTTAGGTGAAAAAAATAATCTAGACTTTAAAGATAAAGAGTACAAATCTTATCACTCTCACAATGAAAAAAAAGTCCTAGAAACATTATCAAAAGAAACTTTTACTAAAAATGTTGTTTATGTAAGTGATGCAGGAATGCCTTGTGTTTCAGACCCGGGAGCTACGCTTGTTGATTACTGTATAAAAAATGATATAAAATATGATGTATTACCTGGTGCAAATGCTGTATTAACTGCATATGCAATGAGTGGATTTGTCAGCACAACTTTTTCATTTCATGGTTTTTTAGACCATAAAGGAGCATCAAGAGCTTCTAAATTAAATGCTATTTTAAATGATGATAAATTAGGAATTCTTTATGAATCACCTCATAGACTAGCAAAACTACTTGAAGAGTTAAAAAAAGAAGCTCCAAATAGAACAATATTTTTAGCAAAAGAAATTACAAAACTACACCAAACAACTTATAAAAACACTGCTTCAAATCTTTTTGAAGAGTTTAAAGATATAAATATAAGAGGGGAATGGGTTGTAGTTATAGAACCTCTAGAGATAAGTGGTACACATCTTGAATTAAAAGATATTCAAGACCTTGATTTAGCTCCTAAAATTAAAGCAAAACTTATTTCAAAACTTACAGGACAATCTACAAAAGAGGTTTATCAACAACTTTTAGATAAAATCTAGCCATGATAATATATGGAAAACAAATCGTACTATACGTACTAGAGAATCACCCAGAATTAATTGAAGAAGTTTTTCTTTCAAAAGAGATAGATAAAAAACTTTTCTCAAAGTTTGCAAGTTTAAAAAAAGTAATCTACAAAGTAGATAACCAAAAAGCACAAGCGCTTGCAAAAGGTGGAAATCATCAAGGTTTCTTTTTAAAGTTAGTTCAATTTAATTATGCACCAATTAAAGAATTCAAAGATATGAACTTTATCTTAGTTTTAGATGGAGTTACTGATGTTGGAAATATTGGAGCAATCGCAAGAACTGCTTATTCAATGGGTATTGAAGGGATTATTGCTTCAAATATCAAAACTATTAACAACGCTGGAATTGTAAGAACAAGTTCTGGTGCATTACTTGATTTACCATTTATGGTACATCCAAGATCTGCCGATTTATCAAGTGAGTTAAGAGATTGTGGCTTTACTTTAATAGGTGCAACAACTGATGGTGTTGACTTAAAAAAATACGGTAAAATCGAAAAAACTGATAAAGTTGCACTATTTTTAGGAAGTGAGGGAGAAGGTATTTCTCCTAAGGTTGCTAAAAAACTTGATTTAAAAGTATCAATTGCAATGGAACATGAATTTGATTCGTTAAACGTATCAGTAGCTGCTGGGATTTTAATTTATAATTTAAAAAGATAAGAGATTTATTATGATAAAAAAATTAATTTTAATAATAGCTTGTAGTATAGCTTTAAATGCAAATGTAAATACACAAATTAGGGATATTTTAGGTCCAAGTGCATATAGTACGCATAAGAACCTAATAAACTATATCTTTAAGGGCTCTTCAGCCTCTGGTAACTATATTGCATTAACAAGTAAATTACAAGCTAATGGATTATTAAAATTAAAATATCGTTCTACAAAATATATAGATGTATCATTTAAAATAAGTGATACACCTAAAAAATCTTTATTAATTTTAAAAGATGCACTTAGGTCTTTAGGTCACTATTACTATCTTGTTCAAGATGCTAGATATGATGAAAACAGCTTTATTTGGAATATAAAACTAAAAACTGAAGCCGCCATTAACCCTCTCCGATTAGCAAAAGCACTTGCGAAAAATAATTGTCAAGTAAGCTATATTAAAAGAGAGGGAGCTTATAGCTGGAGATATTCAATAAATAGTGATAATTCAAATATTAATAAAGCAGAAGATTTAATAACACAGAATCAATTATCACTAAAGAAACCACTTAGACCTTATTTATTAAAAGTTTCAAATACAAACAGTTTGAAAATAACTTCTAATAATGGGAATAGATGGCATCCAGATGTTGTTTTTTATGATAATGATTTAAATATTATAGAAAACTTTAAAGATGATAGTTTACATCAAACTTTAAAAGTTGATGTACCAAATAATACAACATATATAAAAATAAATGATTTGTATTCCCTTGCTAATTTAAAGCGTGGGATTAGTATTACTAAGGAGTAATAAGTGTTTGATGAAATAGAGTTTGAAAGAATGAAGCGACTTCCAAACTACGTGTTTGCAGAAGTTAATAATATAAAAATGGAAGCAAGACGTGCTGGTGAAGATATTATAGATTTTTCTATGGGGAATCCTGATGGTCCTGCACCACAACATATTATTGATAAGTTAAAAGAGACTGCCGATAAAGCAAAGAACCATGGTTACTCTGCAAGTGCTGGTATTTATAAACTAAGACTTGCTATTTGTAATTGGTATAAAAGAAAATATGGGGTTGATTATTTAGACCCTGATAAACATGCATGTGCAACAATGGGTTCAAAAGAGGGTTATGTTCACTTAGTTCAAGCAATTGTAAACGTTGGTGATGTTGCAGTTGTACCTGATCCTACATATCCAATTCACTCATATGCATTTATGTTAAGTGGAGCAGCTATTCATAAGTTTGAGCTTTCATTTGGAAGTGATTTTAAAGTTGATGAAGATTTATTTTTTAAAAGACTACAAAAAACTTTAGATGAATCAATTCCAAAAGTTAAATATGTATTAGTTAACTTCCCACACAATCCAACTTGTGCAACAGTAACAGAAGAGTTTTATCAAAGATTAGTTGATATGGCAAAAAGAGAAAGATTCTATGTAATTTCAGATATTGCTTATGCAGATATTACTTTTGATGGATATAAAACTCCATCAATCTTTGGGGCAAAAGGCGCTCTTGATGTTGCAGTTGAATCATTTACTTTATCAAAGTCATACAATATGGCAGGATGGAGAGTTGGATTTATTGTTGGAAATGAGAAACTTGTAGGTGCTTTAAAAAGAATCAAATCATGGCTTGATTATGGTATGTTTACACCTATTCAAGTAGCAGCAACTGTTGCTTTAGATGGTCCACAACAATGTGTTGAAGATCATATTGAAAAATATAGATTTAGACGTGATGTTATGATTGATGCATTTAAAGATGCAGGTTGGGATATGGATGTTCCAAATGCTTCTATGTTTATTTGGGCAAAAATTCCAAAATGTGCAGAGCATTTAGGAAGTATGGAATTCTCAAAACAATTAATTACACATGCAAAAGTGGCAGTTAGTCCTGGTATTGGATTTGGTCACTATGGTGATAATTACGTAAGAATTGCACTAATTGAAAATGAAAAAAGAATTAGACAAGCAGCAAAAAATATAAAGAAATATTTAAAATCATTAGAAAAATAGAATAGGAATAAAAATGTTAAAAGTAGGAATTATTGGAGTTGGAACTGTAGGAGCTAGTGTTGCAAATATTTTAAGAGATAATAAAAATATTATTACTGCACGTGCTGGTGTTGAGATAGAACCAGTTCTTGGAGTAGTTTCAAACTTAAACAAACAAAGAGATGTATCTATTAAGCTAACAGACAATATTGATGAAGTTTTAAATGATGATTCAATTGATATTGTTGTTGAACTTATGGGTGGTATTGAAAAGCCTTATGATGTTGTAAAAAGAGCTTTAGAAAAAGGTAAAGCAGTAGTTACTGCAAATAAAGCCTTACTTGCTTATCACAGATATGAACTTCAAGAAATTGCAGGAGATACTGCTTTTGAATATGAAGCAGCAGTAGCTGGTGGAATTCCAATTATTAATGCATTAAGAGATGGATTAACTGCAAATAATATTGAATCAATTAAAGGTATCATGAATGGTACTTGTAACTATATGCTTACAAAGATGATTGACGAGGGTGTTGATTATGAAACTATTTTACAAGAATCTCAAGATTTAGGGTACGCTGAAGCTGATCCAACATTTGATGTTGGTGGTTTTGATGCTGCTCATAAATTACTAATTTTAGGATCAATCGCTTATGGAATTGATGCAAAACCTGAAGATATCTTAATTGAAGGTATTCAAAATATTTCACCTGAAGATATTGATTTTGCAAATGAGTTTGATTATTCAATTAAACTTCTTACAATTGCTAAAAAAATAGGAAAAGAGATTGAACTTAGAGTTCATCCGGTTTTAATTCCAAATAGTGAGATGATTGCTAAAGTTGATGGTGTTATGAACGGTGTTTCTGTTATTGGTGATAAAGTTGGTGAAACAATGTATTATGGACCAGGAGCAGGAGGTGATGCTACAGCATCTGCTGTTATTGCAAATATAGTTGATATTGCAAGACGAGGTAAAGGTTCTCCTATGCTTGGTTTTGAAACTTCTTATGGTGAAGATTTAAAACTGATGAGTAAAGATGATATTAAAACAAAATACTATTTAAGACTTAGAGTTGAAGATAAAGCAGGAGTTTTAGCAAAAATTGCAACTATTTTAAGTGAATATGATATTTCAATTGAAAAAATGATTCAAAAACCACTTAATAAAACTTGTGCTCACCTTTTACTTTCAACTCACACGTGTATTGAAAGTGATATAAATAAAGCATTAGCTAAAATTGAAGCAACAAGCTTTGTTACAGCTAAACCTGCAATGATTAGAATAGAAGACTAAACTCTTCTTTTCTAATTCTTTTAAATAATTTAACTACATAAAGTTCTAACTCTTACTTTTTACACTATAATCATTTTTTAAATAAACTAATATAAATACGGATTCAATTTTGAGAAAATCAGCACACTTAACAACACAAGATATACCAACTTTAATAAAACAGCTTGCAATTCCAGCTAGTGTTGGAATGTTTTTTAATACTATGTATAATGTAGTAGATACATTCTACGCAGGACTTATATCAACCCAAGCAATTGCAGCTTTATCTCTTTCTTTTATGATATTCTTTGTAATCATTGGCCTTGGATATGGTTTTTCCTCTGCAATTACAGCACTATTAGGAAATGCATTTGGGAAGAAAAAATATAAACTAGCTTCAATTTATGCACATAAGGGTTTATTTTTTATACCTTTACTTGGTATATTTTTAAGTATCATTGGATATTTTACAGCGCCATCGTTATTCATTTTACTAGGTGCAAGTGAGCAATATTTAGAAACTTCAATCGAGTATATAAATCCAATTTTATTTGGTACCGTATTTTTTATGTTTAACTTTTCACTAAACTCAGTGCTTGTTGCACAAGGTGATACAAAAACATATAGAAATACTTTAATATTTGGATTCTTTGCAAACCTTGTTTTAAATCCTTTATTTATTTATGGATTCTTATTTATACCTGCTATGGGAATACAAGGTATTGCAATAGCAACTGTTTTAATTCAAGTAATCAATATGTTATTCATGTTATATAAAGTACTTCAAACAAAAGTTATACATTTTAAAAAGCTTGAATACTTTCTTCCAAATATAAGAGTATACAAACTATTTATGAACCAAGGCTTACCTATTAGTTTAAGTATGTTAACTATGGCATTTGGTTCACTAATTCTCACATACTTTGTATCTCACTACGGTATGCAAGCAGTTGCGGGATATGGTATTGGATATAGAGTTGAGCAACTGATGCTTTTACCTGCTCTTGGACTTAATACTGCTGTTTTAACACTAGTATCAAATAACTATGGTGCAAAAAAATATGATAGAGTTATTGAGACATTAAAAGTTGCACTTAAATATGGTTTCATAATTTCTACAGTCGGAATAATCATATTAACAGTTCTTGGTAGATTTTTTATCTCACAATTTGATTCAAATGAAACGGTTGTAAACTTTGGAGTTGATTATTTACTTGTTGAGATTTGGATTTTCTATGCTTACATTGTTTTATTTATTTGTGTATCGACATTACAAGGTATAAAAAAACCTAAGATGATTTTATTTATTAGTTTATATAGACAGATATTTGCAAAACTAATTATTGCATGGGTAATAGTAAAATATTTTGAATTAGATTATATTTATTTATGGTTTGGGATTTTATTTATGATTTATTCTGCAGCTATATTTGCATATTTTTATACAAATAGAATATTAAAAGAAGTTTGTAACAAAACTATTTAAAAGTTAAAGATAAAAGTTTTAAGCTTTATAAATTGCCTTTGAAAGAATTAACTCTTTTAAAGGCTCTTCTAAAACCTCTTTGGCTTCAACAAAATCAATCTCATTTTCTTTACATAAAAGCTCTAAAGTATCAGAAATACTCTGCTTTTTATTTGCTCTTTTAATTAGTGCAAATATAAATTGATTTATTTCTCGAAATAAAACATCATCACTTTTATAATCATAGTATATTATTAAAAAGTTTTCTCTTTTTGTTTCATAGTCTTTATTTATAATGTCAAATTTACATTTTTTTACTCTACTCCAAGGAGATAAAAGGTAAGAATTTTCCCATGAGAAATCACTCTTTTTAATCTTTTTATACTCTTTCATATATATTTCAACTTCAATCCAGTCAAAATATAAAAGTTCATATAAGTATTTTTGCTTATGAAAAAGTTTCTGTTTTTTTACAAACTTTCTATAGTCATTTGCAATCTGCCATACAAAAGGTGTACTAGGAGGATTTTTCAAAAATTCATAAATGCTTTTTTCTAGTTTATCTTCACTAATATATTTAGAAAACTCCATAAATGTAGTTTTTATAATTTCTTCAAATCTATAAAAAACCAGTTTTTGATAAACACCATATGCAGAACTATTAGGATTATTTTTTTGATCACTTATAATATCAAAGAATCTGTCTTGAACGTCTCTTTCTATACTATTTTCTGATTTTTTGATTTTCTTATTTGTCATTACGAACTGCCTTACAAATACTTTCCATTCTCTTATACTCAACTGCAAGTTCTTTTAAAGGAGGTACATTATTATCTCGTTCAATCATTACAGGTGCATCAATTTGTTTTAATGTATAATCTAAAAGTTTCCAAACACCAGAACAAATTGGCATTCCATGTGAATCGATTTTTAAACTAGATTCTTCATCAAAATAATGTCCTGCCATGTGCATATAAGCTACTTTACTTTTATCTATTTCATCAATGAATTTTCTAGCTTTAAAAGAGTGATTTACAGAGTTTACAAAGACATTATTTACATCTAAAAGCATTTGAGCACCTGATTTTTCCATTACTTCATTTATAAAATCAACTTCTCTCATTTCTGAGTATGGAACTAAATAATATGTAGCATTTTCAAGTATTAAATTTCTTTGAATTATATCCTCAACCTCTTTTACTCTATCAGCTATAATATTTACCATTTTTTTTGTCATTGGCACGGGTAATAGCTCGTAAGATTGTTTATTATCTATTGATGAGAAAGAAAGATGTTCAGAATAAAATTCGATATTGTATCTATCTAGGAAGGTTTTGATCTGCTTAACAAACTTTCTATTAAGTTTGTCAGCAGATCCGATTGATAATGATAAACCATGTGCAACAGTAGGTCTTGAAAACACTGCTTCTTCAAAAAATTTTTCAAAGATTTTAGGCATATGCATCCAGTTTTCAGGAGTTACCTCCCACCAATCTGGTTGAAATTTACTCTTTTTTATATCAAGTAAAAAATCACTTCTTAAGCCTAGTCCACATCCATTTAAATTTATCATTATTTATCTTTTCAAATAGTTGAAAAACTATTTGCTACCACACTTACCAGCTCCACAAGAACCAGCTTTTTTCTCAGTTTTCTTCATATCGCCACCACATTTACCAGCTCCACAAGAACCAGCTTTTTTCTCAGCTTTTTCTTTCATTTCACCACCACATTTACCAGCACCACATGAACCTTTTTTGTCCATTTTTTCAGTTTTCTTCATATCTCCACCACATTTACCAGCACCACATGAACCATTTCCTGCAAATGCAGTTGTAGTAGTTAAAGCAGCTCCTAACATAATTCCAGCTAATTTCATTTTAGTATTCATAATATTTCCTTTTATTTTTTGGTAATTTAAGTTTACCATTTTCATTATTTACTTTCAAATAAAGAAAGCGACTTCACTTTTTATTTATTTCATTTTTATCAAATATTCAGTGGTATTCTATATTATTATTGTGTAGTAAGTGTGTAGATTATTAAATTTAATGACTTAAGTCACAATCTTCCATTCTTCCACCTTTTTTTATAGCTAATATATAAAAAATTGATGGTATTACTATCAATGTTAAAAATGCTGAAGAGACCATCCCACCAATCATTGGGGCTGCAATTCTTTGCATCACTTCACTTCCTACTCCATTTATATACATAATAGGAATAAGTCCTCCTAATATTGCAAATAAAGTCATAAGTTTAGGACGTAACCTAAGCACCGCACCTTTATATATAGCATTATAAATATCTTCTTTTTCTATTTTTTTGCACTTTTGTTTTAACTCTATCATTGCTTCATGTAAATAAACAATCATAACAATAGAAGTTTCAGCAGCAACACCAAGTAAAGCTAGAAAACCAACAATTACTGCAATTGAGATATTAAAATCCAAGAAATCTAAATAAAATATTCCACCAGTTAATGCAAAAGGTAGTGTAAAGAAAATAATCATCGTATATGTAATATTTTTTAGTGCAAAATATATAAGTATAAAAATAAGAATAAAAGTCAAAGGAATAATATAAGCTAATCGCTGCATTGCTGATTCTAAATATTCACTCTGCCCTGCCCATTCATAATAAAAACCAGATGGAAGTTTTATATCTTCTAACAAAGTTTTTGCTTCATCTTTATATTGTTTTGCAGATATTCCACTTTTAGGTGTAATGTATATAAAGTTTACATTTAATGCTTTTTCAGATTTAATAATAGAAGGACCTTCTTCATACTTAAGCTCGGCAAACATTTCAAGAGGCTGAAAACCAAGTTTTGTCTTAATCTGTAAATTACGTAAACTTGTAATATCTTCTCTTTGAGTTGTTTCAAATCTTAAAGTCATAGGATAACGCTCTAAACCATCTAAGAAAGTTGATACTTTTGCACCTGCAACTCCAAGCGATATAGTTGATAAAATATCATTTTTATTAATCCCATATCGTGATATCATCTCTTCATCTATATTGATATTTAAATAATATCCTGAATTAATCTTATCTGTTGAAACAGAAAGTGTTTTATCAAATTTTTTTAGTTTTTGCTCTATTATTCCTGCTGTCTCTTCTAGTTTTTGATGGTTATTTCCATATAGTTTTATTCCAAGAGGAGTTCTAATACCTGTTAAAAGCATATCAATTCTACCTCTAATTGGATATGTCCAAGAATTTATAAGTCCTGCAACTTGTAGTTTCTTATCCATCTCTTCCATTAGTTTTTTATATGTCATTCCAGGACGCCACTCATTCTCTGGTTTAAATGTAACTATTGTCTCAATCATAGCTAGTGGAGCTGGATCTGTTGCAGTATCAGCTCGACCTGCTTTTCCAAATACAGTTTGTACTTCAGGAAAAGATTTTAGAATCTTATCAGTTTTAAATGTTAGCTCTCTTGCTAAATCAATACCTAAACCATAAGGAGTTACAGGCATATACATAAATACTGTTTCATTCATCATTGGCATAAATTCCCAATTTTGTTTTTTATAAACTGGATATGCTAAAACTATCGTTGCAACAAATGCTACAACAACAAAATATCTTAATTTTAAAGATAGTTTTAAAAGTGGAGAATAAAGGAAAATAAAAAACTTATTTAACCAGTTTTTATTTTCACTCATTATTTTTCCCTTTATAAAGAAGACCATTAAAATAGGCACTATTGTAATAGAAAGAATTGCTCCAGAAATCATTGCAAAAGATTTAGTAAAAGCTAGAGGAGTAAAAAGTCTTCCCTCTTGCCCTGTTAAAGCAAAAATTGGTAAAAAAGAGACTACAACCAAAATAAGAGCAAAAAAGATAGGTCGCCCTACTTGTTTTGCCGATTTAATTATAATAGAAACTCTTTCTTCATTTGAAATATTCTCTTTTCCTTGAAGATATTTATGAGCATTTTCAACCATTACAATTGTTGCATCTACCATCGCTCCAATAGCAATTGCAATTCCACCTAAACTCATGATATTTGACCCCATACCAAAAGCTTTCATAAGTAAAAATGTAATTAACACTGTAAGTGGTAAAGTAATGATAATAATAAGTGCTGATCTAAAATGGAATAAAAATAGTCCTGTTATAATCATAACAATAATAGACTCTTCAAGTAAGGTATTTGTTAAAGTATCTATTGCTTTATCAATTAGTGTTGTTCTATCATAAGTTTCAACTACTTCAACACCATCTACACTCAAAGTTTTTAACTTTTGCTTTACAGCTTTTATAACAGCATAAGGATTCTCTCCATATCGAACTACTACAATACCACCAACAGTATCACCTTCACCATTTAAATCAGCCATACCACGTCTATTTGAAGAAGTTATATTAACCTCAGCAATGTCACTAATTTTTAAAGGAATGGAATTTGTAGTTTTTACTGTAATATTTTCAATATCAACAACACTTTGTAAATAACCTTTAGCTTGAATCATATGTTCAAAACCATTTTCTAAAATTATTCTTCCACCTTTTTCATCATTGTTTTTACTTAGTGCATTTTTGACATCTTTAATACTTAAGTCATACTGCACTAATTTATCTTGATTTAGTGTGATTTCGTAGTTTTTTATAAAACCACCAATAGATGCAATTTCACTAACTCCATCAACACCAAGTAAGGCATACTTATAATAATAGTCTTGTAATGTTCGCAATTCATCTAAAGATTTAGTATCTGATTTTAAAGCATATTCATAAGCCCAACCAACACCAGTTGCATCAGGACCAATTGCTACATCTACCCCTTGTGGAAATGTACCTTGTAGTTGAGATAACTGCTCTAAAATTCTATTTCTTGAATCATATAAATCAGTTCCATCTTTAAAGATAATATATATAAGTGCATTTTGAAAAGAACTCATAGCTCGTACTGTATCTATATTAGGTAAAGACATAAGATTTGAAATCAATGGATAGGATACTTGTTCTTCAATAGTTTTAGGACTCTGCCCTGCCCACTTAACTTCTACAATTACTTGAGGAGGTGATAAGTCAGGTAAGGCATCTAAGGCTGTATTCTTAACAGCCCAAATAGATGCAAAAGTTAAAATGATTACTGAAAATAGTATTAAAAACTTATTTCTAATACTATATGATATTACACTCTCTACCATAGCTATTTCCTACCAGTCATCATCAGAGTCAGAGTTATAAAGTGCATTTGTAATAGCATCTGAGTCAAGTAGGAATAAAGCATTATTTATAACTTTATCACCTTTTTCTAAACCATCTGATATTTCATATTTATTTGAAGAAATTCTTTTAGCTTCAACTTTTATAGGTTCAAACTCTCTATTGGATATTGGTTTAAATACATAGTGATTACTTCCTTTAGTTAATACTGCCGTTTTTGGTAGTGTTAATATTGTTTTATTAAGTGATTTGATTTTTACACTTGCAAACATATTTGGATAAAGGTTTAAGTCTTTATTATCAATTATAAAACGGACATCTATAGTTTTTGTTTTTTCATTTACCATAGGATAGATAAAATCAACTTTTGATTTAATAGCTTGTGTTAAACCATCAATATAAATATAAGCACTCATATCATTTTTTATAAAAGTCAAATCTTTTTGATAAACCTGAGCTATAAACCATAACTTATTTATGTCTGCTAGTTGTAAAAGAAGTTTTCCTTTTTTAACTGCACTTTTATTATTGATATTCTTCTTTATTACTATTGAATTTATTGGAGATAATATTTTTATTCCATCAATTGAACTTTTATTCTTTTTAATTTTATTAATCTCTTCCTTAGCTAAATCTAATACTTTTAGTTTCTCTAGTGAACTTCTATAAAGATTTTTATTTATACTTCTTGCTACTTGTATCTCTTTTTGTATACTTAAGATATCATCACTATATATAGAAAATAAAGGCTCACCTTTTTTTACATACATAAAGTTTTTATTAGCATTTAGTTTCGTTATAAAACCATCAAATCTTGTAACTATATCTACTACATTTGATTCATCAATTTTTGTTTTTCCATAAAAGCTTTTAGTAATTCCAATTTTTTCTTCTTTTACCAAAGTTGTTTTTTTATTAAATAGTTGTTCTACTTCTATTATCTTTGCATTCATTACACTTATTGTAAGAATACTTAAGAATGTGGCTTTTATTATATTCATTTAAGTGCCTTATATCTATAGTATTTTGATTTTGAGTAGTTTGAATAATACTTTTCTAATTGTTCATAAGATTTAAGTTCATAAGAGATTAACTCATTTAAATTCTGTATTATCATTTGAGGTTTAATAGAAGAAAAGCTATTGTAATTTTCAAGATTTTTCTGCATTTTTTGTTTTAGAGGAATAATAGTTTCATGTATCATTGAATAGTTTTTATATGCACTATTAATATTATTTTCTAAAGACATAAGTTCTATTTTAAAGTTCTGTTTTATATCTTCTAATCTATTACGCTCTTCTTTAGCTTTAATTTTTTGTTTTAAAGCTTTTACTTTTTCTGTTTTATAAATAGATAAGGGAATATTTACTGAGATATTTGCATAATCTTTAAACTTAGAATCTCTATTAAAATAAGCAACATTTACTTTTATATCACCTTTTTGTTTTTCTAGTTCTAGTTTTGAAAGTTCATTAAATTTACCTATTTTTTCTTCTTGTATTTTTATCTTTGGATGATTTTGTATATCCATATTTAAAACTAATTTTCCTACTTCTAAAGAAGCATCAATAGTATCAATTTTTTTATATGAAATTTGCTCTAGTTTTAAATATAGATTATCTATCATATTTTTTAGATTTTGCTTTTGAATTTGCACATTTGAATATGCAATTTTTGCACTTAGTATTTCATTTTGACTTGATTTACCAAGAGAATATAATCCTTGAGATAATTTTTCTATTTTTTTAATATTTTGTTCGTATTTTTTTAAAAGTTCTAATTTTCTTTCTAATATTAAAATATTATATGAAATCTCATATATTTTAGATTTTAGTATTAGTTTTGTATCTTCTAATTGTAAAGCAGCAATAGTTTTATCTTTTTGTGAAATCTCTTCTTTAATATCTAGCTTATTTCCAACAGGAATAACTTGAGAAAAACCAATATATTGTGCTTGCATTGCTTCTTGATCTCTTTTAAAAGGTTCGTCAAAATGAATGTCATTTACACCAAGAGTTAAAGTTGGATTCATCCATTTTCTTGAAAGATTGATATTCTCATCTGCTACATTTATTGAAGATTGAATACTTTTTAAGTTTTGATTATTTTTTAAAGCAGTATCTACAATTTCATCAAGACTTAATGCAAAGCTTGATGAAATAGCAAAAGATAAAGCTATAGCTACTTTTTTCATTAGATATTCACACTTCCTCTTACTGTATGAATCTTTCCATCTTTATCTTTAAACTTTAAGTGATACTGCCATGTTCCACCCATTGAAAAGTTAACCATCATCTTATATTTTCCATCTACTAATTTAGCTTTCGCTTTATATTCCATATATGGCATACCTGGCATCTCTGGCATAAATACTTTTATTTTTACTTTTACATCTGTAACACCATTTCCATCTTTGCTTAATTGTGCATAAATATCATTATTCCCAACAATAAGAGATTTTTCAGATGTTAATACAACTTCATAACCATTTTTTTCACCTGTTTGAGATAAGGCTTGGGCATTTAAAATTCCAATACTTAAGAGCATTGCAACTATTACTTTGAATAAATTTTTCATTTGTGAAACTCCATTTTTAATTTTATAAGAGAAGTTTATCGATTTTATGTGGAGTATGTGTGGAGAGATTAAATATTAAAAAGAGAGAAAGAAAGTTGTTCCTATATTTTTTTTAGATTCTACATCTATTTTGATATTATATTTAGCACAAATATGACTTACAATATTTAGCCCTATTCCAAAGCCACCCTGCTCTTTTGTAGCTCTATAGTATCTTCTGTAAATATCTTTTAATTTATCTTCTTCTATACCAATACCCGTATCAGAGATTTCTAGTATTCTATTTTTTAAAGATATATTTATTTGCCCGCTTATTTTGTTGTATTTAATTGCATTTGAGATTAGATTGTTTATCACTCTAATTGCATCATCTTTGTTTATTAAATATTCAAAGTTTTCTAGTGTAGTATTTATTTTTATTTTTTTCTTTGAAGCTAGAGGTTCTAGATATTCTAACTGCTCTAAGATTAAACTATTAAGATATATCTTTTCAGTACTTTTATTTTCATCACTTCCTTGTAAAAAAATATAAATTAAATCTTTGTATATTTCAGATACCCTTTTTGCACTAAGTCTTACTCTTTGGATTTGTTTTTCATTTAAGTTTTCTTTTTCTGTAGACATTAAAATTGCAGTTATTGGAGTATTTAACTCATGGGTTGTATCTCTAATAAAATTATTTAGTTTTTCTCTCTCTTCTTTGATTGGTTTTAAAAATAGTTTTGCTAAATAAAATCCTATTAAGGATATTAAAGAGTATAAAATAAGAAAAAAGAGTATGATATTTACTTTTAACTCTTTTATTTTATCAAAGTAACTATTCTCTTCAATAGCTATATAATATACTCCTAAATGACCTAAAGTTGATTTGTCTATTAATATAAATTGTTTTTTATCATCTTTTATTATGTCTTTTGAAAAGTCTATTTTAGACTCAAGGTTCCCATATATTTTTTCTTTTTTTTCATTATAAAAAGATATCTTATATTTATTTGTATCTAATATCTTTGTTCTATCAAAAGGTGTATCTGTCATATGTGAAAAAATTATCTTTGAAGATATTTTTGAAACTTTATTTTGCATATTTGATTTTGCTAAATCAAAATATAATCTTTTTTCATTTTCAAAATAAAAAAATGCTACAAGTAACATTAAAATAAAAGAAGAGCCTAAAAAAAGGCTAAGAAATCTTATAAAGGTTCTTTTTTCACTAAGCGTTAAATCTATAACCAACCCCTCTTGTATTTATTATGCACTCTTCTCCAAGTATTTTTCGTAAACTCTTTATATATGTTCGTATAGTTGATGCAAGCGGTGCATCTTCATAAGACCAAACATTTAAACTCAGTTCTTCAATACTTACATTTTTATTTTTATTCTTATTTAAATAAAGTAATACATCACTCTCTTTTTGTGTAATGTGAATTTGCTTATTATCTTTTTGAATATATAAGTTTTTTGTATCTAAGTATGTATTATTTGATAATTCTATTTTAGAACTAGGAGAAATATTATGTAATCTTCTAATATTATTAATACGTAAATCTAACTCTTTTAACTCAAAAGGTTTTTTTATATAGTCATCACAACCAACTTTAAAACCCTCTTCTATATCTTCAAGCATATTTGCAGAAGTAATAAAAATAGCAGGAGTTTTTATCTCTTTATTTCTTATATCCTCTAATAATTCAAAGCCTGATAAGTTTGGAACATTAACATCCAAAAGTAATAAGTCAAATGTTTGTGAATAAATTTTTTCTTGAGCTTCTTCTCCATTGAATACTGAAACTATTTCATAGTTATTCTCTTCTAGGTGCTCTGTAATGATTTCATTTAGGATTAAATCATCTTCCATTAGTAGTATTTTCATGCTATCCACCTTAAAAATATTAGTAACCATTTTAGGTACCCAGTGGTACCTAAAATTTAAAATGAAAACTTAAGATTTATTCTTTGTTAAAGTTCTTTTCAATTGCAGTATTTAGTCTTGATTTTGTTTCATCAAAGCCTAAAACAGAAATAATATCATAAACTGAAGGTGCTTGTGTTCCACCTGTTAATGCAATTCTAATTGGTTGGAACAATTGTGGAAATTTTAAACCATTACTTTCAATAAATGGTTTTGTAATTGCTTCAACATTTTCAACAGAATATAATTCATCTTTATTCTCTTCTAGTAAAGCTAAGTACTTATTTAACATCTCAATAGTACCCTCTTTTACAAACTTCTTACTTCCTTTTGCTTCATATGAAGTTGGTACTTCTAAAATAGTATTAACAGCTGTTTTTAATTCAAGTAAAGTTTGTGCTCTTTGTTTTGATAAATCTAAGATTTCCATTTTTTTAGAATAATCGTGTAAATCTAAATCAAAAGCTTTTAACTCTTCAACTAATCTATCATTTGAAACTGCTTTTATATATTCAGAGTTTAACCATAAAAGTTTTTCTGCATTATAAGAAGATGCTGATTTATTAATATTATTTGGATCAAATAGTTCTAACATTTCATCCATTGAAAATACTTCTTGATCACCATTTGACCAACCAAGTCTTACTAAGAAATTTAAAAGTGCTTCAGGTAAATATCCATCAGCTTTATATTGCATTACATCCATAGCTCCATCTCTTTTAGATAGTTTCTTACCCTGTGGATTATTAATCATTGGCATATGATAAAACTTTGGAACATCAAAACCTAAAGCATTGTAGATTACAATTTGTTTAGGAGTATTTGTAAGGTGGTCATCACCTCTTAAAACATCAGTCATTCCCATTAAATGATCATCAATAGCTACAACAAAGTTATATATAGGCATTCCATTTGCACGTGCAATTACAAAATCATCAACTTGGTTTGCATCAAATTTCATAGAACCTTTTACACCATCTTCAAAAGTAATAGCACCTTCTTTTGGAGCTTTAATTCTAATAACAGGTTCAATATCTGCTGGAATCTCTGGTAGTACTTTACCATCTTCTGGTCTCCAAGTTCCATCATATCTAGGATTTTCTTTAGCAGCTTCTTGTGAAGCTCTTAAAGCATCAAGTTCATCTCTACTCATATAACACTTATATGCTTTACCCTCTTCTAAAAGTTGATTAATATATTTTTTATAAATATCAACTCTTTTTGATTGGTATTCGATTTCACAGTCACTTGGCATTCCAACCCAATCAAAAGCTTCTAAAATTGCTCTTACGGCATCTTCATTATTTCTAGCATTATCTGTATCTTCTATTCTTAGTTTAAACTCACCCTTTGTTTTCTTTGCCCAAAGATAACTATAAAGTGCAGTTCGTAGACCTCCAATATGTAAATATCCAGTTGGACTTGGTGCAAATCTTGTAATTGCCCCGCTTGTAATTGACATTGTTTACTTCTCCTCTTTCTTATTATAAATATAAAATCCTACGCCTGATACTATTGCTACAATTGCAATGAAAATTAGCATTGCTATCTCAAGTAAGCCCATTTGCGTCCTTCTCTTTTAATTGTCCACAAGCAGCTGAGATATCAATTCCTTTTGATTCTCTAATAGTACAAATAAGACCTCTATCATTTAAATAATCTTTAAATCTAATCATATCTTCCACTTCTGGTCTTTCATAATCAGTTCCTGGGTATGGATTAAAGAAAATTAAATTTACTTTTGCATTTATACCATTTAATAGTTTAATTAATTTAGCAGCTGCTTCAATACTGTCATTTTTACCCTTGATTACTAGGTATTCGAACATTACTTTTTTTCTTGTATCAACTGGGAATTTTTTAACAGCATCAATAATTGTTTGAATATTATATGCTTTATTCATAGGAATTAATTCAGACCTTAACTCATCATCAACAGCATGAAGTGAAATCGCAAGTTGAATTCCTAAGTCAAACTCTCCTAGTTTTTCAATCTTTGAAGCAACTCCTGAAGTTGAAACTGTTTGTCTTCTTTTATTGATTGATAAACCTTCCTCTTCTGCAAATACATTAACTGCACGTGTAAAGTTTTTAAAGTTATCAAGTGGCTCACCCATTCCCATATATACTATGTTTACAGATTTATTTGCAGGAATGTCATTGTCTCTTTTAATATTTACAATTTGAGCTATATATTCTCCAACTGTAAGGTTTCTAACAAAACCACCTTTTGCAGTTAAACAGAAAGTACAACCTACTTTACATCCAACTTGAGAAGAAACACATACAGTATATTTTTCACTACGAACAATTACACCTTCTTCATTCTTCTTTTTTTCTTTCATAAGTAAAAGTACAGCTTCAACTGTTAAATTATCTCTTAATTTAAAAAGATATTTAATACTTCCATCACTACTTACTTCTTTTTTTAGAATACTCATTACATCAATAGGGTACTTTTCTTCTAGTTCTTCTTTCAAATCTTTTGGTATGTTTTTCATCTCATCATATGAAGATGCATACTGTTTATATAACCAATTATATACCTGCTTTGCTCTAAATGATGGTTTTAAAGTTTCCTTTAATTCATCAAGTGAAAAGTCATATATAGAGGGTGTTCCTTCTTTTGCCATTATTCTTCCATTTCTTTTATTTATTATTTCTTACTATTTTATGATATTTTTATCAACTAAATATTCAGTCAATTTTTTCATTGCTTCTTGATGATTCTTTAAAAAATCTTCATGAGCATTTTCATTTGTATAATTTGTTACTATAAATATTCCAGCAACAGGTATTTCAAATTCACGAGCTACTTGTAAAACTGAAAAATACTCCATATTTTCAATACCAATACCATATTCATTATATTGTTTTGCTAACTCTTCATTTGTTGATATATAATTTGACGAGTTTACAATTGTGTCATTTTTTACCATTTTATTATCAGATTCTAATACATTATCTAAAGGAGTATATGAGCTATTTGTTAAAAAAGATAGCTCAATATTAGCAGCTCTTCTTGATTCTATAATATCAAATACCTCATGATTACCATAAGAACCAGCACTTCCAATAAAAAGTATAAAATCTGGTTTATTAAATAAGCAAATTCTAGTTAGATTAATTGCTGATTCTATTAAACCAACACCAATTGCTTCTGCAAATTTAAAAGTTTCATTTCTTCCAGCACATACAATCATTTACACTCCAATAAAAAAACAGCATCTATTTTAATCTCTTTTGTAGAATTATCAGGAGCTATATTTGAAACTCTTTTAGATGAATATGTTTCCATATTTATATTTTTTGTAAATTTTTTACTTGTTTTATCTATATCAATACTTTTAACTTCACAATCTTTTAATAAAATATTTTTTAATGAAGCAGAATATTTTTCAATCCAAGTCATTGCATTAATTCTTAAAGCATCTAAACTATTATCATAAAGTTTTGTACTAGTTGTCCATGAAACATTTGATATATTAATTTTTATATTTTGTCTATTATACTTACTTTCCATTTCAATCAAATCATTTATAAATTTATTTAAACTACTAGCATTTTTTGATTTTATTATGTATCTTAAGTTTCCAACATAGCCAATAAACTCTTGAGTATTTTTAAAATACTTATATTTTGGACTAAGAGTAAAACTTCCATCATATTTATTTACATCATCATTGTTTTTTATATATTTATTAAATATTTCAATATGCTTATTTATAAATTTTTCAGACTTATCTTCTACAGAAATAGAGATATATGTACTTAGTAAATCTGGTGTTACTGATTTTGAAAACTTTTTACTAAAACTAATCTCATAAGAGAATAGGGACATTGGTAAAAGTAGGGCAAGTAAAAATAAAGCTAAGGTTTTGACTTTTAATTTCATTTTTATATCCTAACTGGAATATTATTTGCTCTTAAATATCTTTTTAAGTCCATAATATCTATTTCTTTAAAGTGGAAAATAGATGCTGCTAATGCAGCACTTGCACCATGTTCAAAAGCCTCTTTCATATGTGCCATAGTTCCAGCTCCACCACTTGCAATTACGGGAATATCAATAATTGATGATATTTGTTCTGTAATATTAAGCTCAAAACCTGTCTTTGCTCCATCTGTATCCATAGATGTAAGTAAAATCTCACCTGCACCTCTGTTATATACTTCTTTTGCCCAAGCAACAGCATCAAGTCCAGTATCTTCTCTACCACCTTTTACAAAAACGTGATAAGAACCATCTGCTACTTTTTTAACATCAATTGCAGTAACAATACACTGTGAACCAAATCTTTTAGCACTTTCATTTATTAAATCAGGATTAGTTACAGCTGAAGAATTGATTGATACTTTGTCACAACCAACATTTAGTAAACTGTATATATCTTCAAGTTTTCTAATACCTCCACCAACTGTTAATGGAATAAAAACTTCTTTTGCAACTTCTTTTACAATATCTACAATAGTTCCTCTATTTTCATGACTTGCAGTAATATCCAAAAAAGTTATTTCATCAGCACCTTCATTATTGTATCTCTTTGCAACTTCTACAGGATCACCTGCATCTCGAAGTCCAACAAAGTTAATTCCTTTTACTACTCTTCCGTTATCAACATCCAAACAAGGTATAATTCTTTTTGCAAAACTACTCAAATAAATTCCTTAATTATTATTAGTTATTATCTTATCTAAATGTAAGTTAAAAGCAGTTATACTCCTTGCAATTATGGAAAATATAAAAGCAAAAAAGAAATACGGACAAAATTTTTTAAAAGATACTACGGTTTTGGATAAGATCATCCAATCGATGCCCAACAATAACAACTACCTAGTGGAAATTGGGCCTGGATTAGGTGATTTGACTAAAAATCTAGTCAAGTACAAAGAGATGACTGCTTATGAAGTAGATACTGATTTAATCAGTATTTTAGAGTCAAAATTTGCAATAGAAATAGAAGAGAATAGACTAAAACTGATCCACACTGATGTTTTAGAAGCTTGGGATAAACAAGAAACTCTGCATAATGGTAAATACGACTTAATCGCAAACTTACCATACTATATTGCAACGAATATTATATTAAGAGCCTTTGAAGACGATAACTGTGAAAGTATCATAGTAATGATTCAAAAAGAAGTAGCTTTAAAATTCTCGGCAAAGCCTAAGGATAAAGAGTTTTCATCTTTAGGAGTTATTGCTGATTTAGTTTCAATTGAATCACGAATATTATTTGATGTTCCTCCTGAATCATTTGATCCTCGACCAAAAGTTATGTCTTCAATTCTTTATATTAGAAAAGATATGAATAAATCAATTGATAGAGATTTTAATAAATTTCTTAAGGCATGTTTTGTACAGCCTAGAAAGAAGTTATCTAAAAATCTATCTTCAATTATAAGTAAAGATTTAGTATCCAAGTATTATGAAGAATTAGACCTTAGTGATAATATAAGACCTCATGAAGTTAGTTCATCTTTGTATAGCCAATTGTATACAAAGGTAAAAGATGGAAGAAATTAAAAACGAAGAAATAAAACAAAAAGAAACTCCTGTTAATACAGAAGCTGTTGCAAAACCTGTGGAAAATACTCCAACAGAAAAAAAGCAAAATAATACGCAAGAAGCAAAACCAACTTCTGAAAAGGTACAAAAACCTAATCCTAATCAAAATAGGAGACCAAATCAAAATAAAAGACCAAAAGCTAAACTACCTACAGAAATGACAGGTGAGGGTTGGATGAATGATCTTAAAAAAGCTCATTTAGTTAATGAAAAAATTCAAAAAGATAGATTAAATCCACACTACAAATTAAACTTAAACACATCTGCAAAAATTAGAATTACTCCATTAGGTGGACTAGGTGAAATTGGTGGAAACATGATGATTATTGAGACTGATAAGTCTGCAATTATTGTTGATGTTGGTATGAACTTCCCTGATGAGACTATGCATGGTGTTGATATATTAATTCCTGATTTTACTTACTTAAGAGAAATCAAACATAAAATTGAAGCAATTATTATTACTCATGGACATGAAGATCATATTGGTGCAATGCCATATTTATTTAAAGAAATGCAATTCCCAGTTTATGGAACTTCATTACCATTAGAAATGATTGGTTCAAAATTTGATGAACATAAAATGAGAGAATATAGAAAATTCTTTAGAGCTGTTGAGAAGAGAAAACCTATTAAAATTGGTGAATTTGAAGTTGAATGGATGCACGTAACTCACTCAATTATTGATTCATCTGCAATTGCTGTTACTACTGAAGCTGGAACAATGATTCACACAGGTGACTTTAAAATTGACCATACTCCAATTGATGGATATCCTACAGATTTACATAGACTTGCATATTATGGAGAAAAAGGTGTTTTATTATTAACATCAGATTCAACAAATTCTCACTCACCAGGATTTACAAGAACAGAAAAAACAGTAGGGCCTACATTTGATAGAATTTTTGCACAAGCAAAAGGTAGAGTTATTATGTCTACTTTCTCATCGAACATTCACAGAGTTGCACAGGCAATTGATAGAGGAATTTCAAGTGGAAGAAAAGTATGTGTAATTGGTAGATCAATGGAAAAAAACTTAGACTTAGCAATGGGTCTTGGATATGTTAAGTTTCCAAAAGACTCTTTTATTGATGCACATGAAGTAAATAAATATAAAGATGAAGAAGTTTTAATTGTAACAACTGGTTCTCAAGGAGAATCAATGTCAGCACTTTATAGAATGGCAATTCATGAGCATAGACATATTAAAATTAAACCAACAGATCAAATCGTATTATCAGCAAAAGCAATTCCTGGAAACGAGGGTAGTGTATCTGGTATTATTAATCACTTATTAAAAGCTGGAGCAAAAGTAGCATATCAAGATTATCCAGATATTCACGTATCAGGACATGCTGCACAAGAAGAGCAAAAACTAATGCTTAGACTTGTTAAACCTAAATTCTTTATGCCAGTTCACGGTGAATATAATCATGCTTTAAAACATGGTAAAACGGGTATGGATTGTGGGATTTTAGAAAGAAATCTTTATATTATGAATGCAGGAGAGCAAATTGAAGTAACTCCTAAATACATGAAAAAAGTAAAAACTGTAAAATCTGGAAAAGTATATATTGACAATCAATTAAACCACAAAATTTCTGATGATATTGTAATTGATAGACAAACAATGGCAAATGAAGGTGTTGTTATGATTGTTGCTCAAGTAAATGAAGATGATAGAACATTAGCACAAAGAGCAAAAGTTACTTCATTTGGTTTAGTTCCAGATAAACAAGATAAATTCTTTGCAAAAGAGATTGAAGATTTACTTGCAACATTCTTAGCAAATGTTAAACCAGGTATTTTCAAAAATTCTAGAATATTAGAAGATGAATTAAGAAAAGTTGTAAGAAAACACTGTATTAGAAAATATAAAAAATACCCAATGATTGTACCTACTGTATTTGTACAATAAGGAGTTATAATGGATTTTAAGCAAATAGTTAAAGATCTTCTGTTAACAGAAGCTAAGGAATTAGAAAAAGCAGCGCAGAAGATATCTTTCGATATAGAAAAAGCTATTGATTTAATCACAAAGTCTAAAGGTAAACTAATTATTACAGGTGTTGGTAAATCAGGACTTGTAGGAACAAAAATTGCTGCAACACTTGCAAGTACTGGTACTAGTTCTTTTTTCCTTCATCCTACTGAAGCCATGCATGGTGATTTAGGTATGATAGGAAAAGAAGATATTGTTCTTGGTATTTCATATTCAGGGGAGAGTGAAGAATTAGTTCAAATTCTTCCTCATCTTAAAAGATTTAATATTCCATTAATTGCAATGGCAAGAAATGAAAACTCTACATTAGCAAAATATTCAGATGTATTTATTAATATAAATGTTGAAAAAGAAGGTTGTCCTTTAGATGTTGCTCCAATGTCATCAACAACTCTTACAATGGCAATGGGTGATGCCTTAGCTGTTTGTTTAATGAAAAAAAGAGATTTCCAAAAGAAAGATTTTGCATCATTCCACCCAGGTGGAAGTTTAGGGAAACAACTATTTATTAAAGTAGATGACTTACTAAGACGGGAGAATCTTCCTATCGTTTCACGTGAAACAAAACTTAAAGATGCCATTTTACAAATGAGTGAAGGTAGACTTGGAAGTGTAATCATTACAGATGAAGAGAATAAAGTTGTTGGATTATTAAGTGATGGAGATTTAAGAAGAGCGTTAATGAATAAAGACTTTACAATTGATTGTAAAGTAGAAACATTAGCTTCAAAAAACCCTAAGATGTTAAAAAACAAAGACTTATTAGCAAGTGATGCCTTACAAGTAATAGAAGATTATAAAATACAATTATTGATTGTAACAGATGAAGAAGACAAATTAATTGGCGTTCTTCATATACATGACTTAATAGAAGCTGGTATAAAATGAAACACGAAGAAGAATTAGAAGAGACTAGATTAAATAAATTCTTATCTCATAATAGTAAATACTCAAGAAGAGAAGCTGATAGATTAATAGAAGAGGGTAAAGTAAAAGTTAATGGTAAAGTTGTTGATAACTTAGCAACTAAAGTTACTATTAATGATGAAGTACATATCAATAAAACTTTAATCAAAGAAGATAAAAATAAAATGCCTACGGTTATTATTTATAATAAACCAAAGGGTGAAATAGTATCTAAAAAAGACCCTCAAGGTCGAAAAACTATTTATGATTCATTAGATAAAAGATATCAACACTTTATGTCTGTTGGACGTTTAGATTATGCTAGTGAAGGTTTATTACTATTATCAGATTCTGTTAAAATTGTTGATGCATTAATGCACTCAAATTTAGAAAGAAAGTATAAGTTAAAAGTAAATGGAACTATTGGACCAAAAGTTGAATCTGCAATGATGCAAGGTTTAGAGCTTGAAGATGCAACAGATGGAGCATTTAAAACAAGTAAAATTAAATCTATGACATTTGCACCTTTTATAGGTTATAGTATTCAATCAAACAATGAAAACTTTTCTAAAATAAAAGTAGCAATTGTTGAAGGTAAAAACAGAGAATTAAGAAGATTCTTTGCTCACTTTGGACTTGATATTATGGATCTTAAAAGATATGAATTTGGTGGAATTTCACTAAATAATTTACCTACAGGTAAAAGTAGATTTCTTTCAAAAGAAGAGTATAGAAACTTAAGAAGCTTTTTAAATGAAAGTGAAGATGACAGATCTTTCTAACAAACTTAGACCAACAAATTTAGATAACTTTGTTGGTCAATCCCATATAATCTCAAAAGACAAAGCCCTTTATAAACTTATCAAACAAAAAGATATTCCACATCTATTTTTTTATGGAAAACCTGGAACTGGAAAAACTACCCTAGCTAAGATTATTGCTAAAGAAATAAATACAGATTATTACTATTTTAATGCTACTAGTATTAAAGTTGAAGATTTACGTAAAGTATTTGAAAGATACAAAAATGCTTTAATTAAACCTTTAATCTTTATTGATGAAGTTCATAGGCTATCAAAAAACCAACAAGAAGTATTACTTCCAATAATGGAAAATTATGATGCTACCATTATAGGAGCTAGTACTGAAAATCCTTTTTTCACTTTAACAAATGCAATTCGTTCTAGGTCTTTTCTTTATGAATTTAAAGCTTTTACAAAAGAAGAAATGCAAAAAATTCTATGCATTGCTTTAAATGATGTTGATGCAAATATTACTCAAGAAGCTAAAGAGCATTTAATACATTCAAGCTCAGGAGATGCAAGAGCTATGCTTACACTTTTAAATTTTGCATATAAAGTATCAAAAGATATTGATATTACTTTAGTAAAAGAGTTAAGAGAGAATGTAATAGGGGATGGAGTTTCTTCATCAGATACACACTATGATTTAGCAAGTGCAATGATTAAATCTATTCGTGGATCAAATGTTGATGCAGCCTTATATTATATGAGTAGATTAATAAACGCAGGAGAGAGTGTAGATTTTATCACTAGACGATTAGTAATTTTTGCAAGCGAAGATATTGGAAATGCAAATCCTCATGCTTTTAATTTAAGTGTAAATACAATGACTGCTTGTAATAAAATAGGCTATCCAGAATCTAGAATCATGTTAGCTCAATGTATAATTTATCTTACATCAAGTCCAAAATCTAACAGTGCTTATAAAGCTATCAATAAAGCTCTACAAGACATAAAAGATGGTGAACTACTCAATATACCAAAACATCTTGATTCGCAGCATATAGGCTATTTATATCCTCATGATTTTGGTGGATATGTTAAACAAGAGTATTTAGAAAAAGATTTAAAATTTTATGAGAGTAAAAATATAGGCTATGAAAAAACTTTAAATGATTGGCTTAAAAAAATCAAACACAAGGATTCATAATGCAATACTACACTTGGATATTAACTTTTCATGTGATGGCTTTTATGTCATGGATGGCAATGCTTTTTTATCAACCAAGACTTTATGTATATCATACAGAGAATAAAGATAAAAAAGATTTTGTTGATGTTGTAAAAATACAAGAATTAAAGATGTATAAATATATTGGAATTCCAGCTATGTGGGCTGCAATTATTAGTGGAGCTGTAATGCTTTATTTAAATCCATATTTATTATCAGGCCAAGCTGGAGGATGGATGCATGCAAAACTATTTTTTGCTTTACTTCTTGTAATCTATTCTTATTCATTAGGCTATTATAGAAAGAAACTAGAAAGAGATGACTATGAAAGAAGTGGAAGTTTTTTTAGAGCATATAATGAAGTTCCAACAATTCTATCACTATTAATAGTTGGATATGTAATTACAAAAACTTTTTCAATATCATTTACACTAATTACATTAGTTGTAGGTTCATATATAGTATATAAAGTTTTTAAACAGAAAGAGAAATAATGAATTTTGATAAATACTATGTCCTTGACACAAATATATTACTAGAAGATGCAACAAATATTTTTAAACTATCACAAGACAGTAAGAATTTAATCATTCTTCCTGAAACAGTTTTAGATGAAATTGATAGTAAAAAATCTGGTTTTGATGAGATAAATTTTCAAGCAAGAGAGTTTGCTAGAATATTAGAAAACTCTGAAATAAAAAGTTCTTTAAAAAAAGAAAACTACAAAATAATTAGACTTGAAATAAAAACTTCACAAAGTGCAATTATAGATATTATCTCAAAAGATGAATATGATATAAATACAAAAAATGTTTCTTTAAATATTATCAATGATAGAAAAATTCTTGAGATTGCAGATTTTTCAAAAGTATATTATAAAAAAGAGATAGAGTTTTTGTCTTTAGACATAATGGCAAGAACAAGAGCAGTATCACTTGATATAAAAACACAATCACTTCTTGGATCAAATAAAGATGACTTCAACTACGAGTTTATCAAAGATGTTGAGATAAATTTTGAAGACTTAGAAGATTTTGATAATAAAGATATAGCAATATTTGATAAAGAGTATAAACCTTATAATTATTCATACTGTTTTAAAGTAAAAGATTCAGATCAAGTAATATTAGCAAATATTCAAAATAAAAGAATCAAAGTTTTAGATGAAACGGAGATAAGAAATCAAATAATAACACCATTAAATAAAGAACAATTATTCTTTTCAAATGCAATTATCTCTCATATATTTAATGTTTTAATAATTGAAGCAAAAGCTGGTTCAGGAAAAACTCTTCTTGCATTAAGTGGAGCATTAAAACTTGTAAGACAAAAGAAATATCAAAAAATTATCTATATTAGAAACTCTGTAGAATCATTAGATAAAGGTGAAGATATTGGATATTTACCAGGATTTGAAGAAAAATTTAAAATCTATAATCATCCTTTAATGGATAGTTTAGAGTACATAATAAGAAGTGAACATAAAAAAAGAAACTCTAAGAAAAATATTGAAAATATAAGTGAATTAGATGATAGTGAAGTAACAGCAAGAGTTGAACAAATGATTCAAAACTATAGTATAGAAACTATGTGGGTTGGAGAAATGAGAGGAAGAACAATTTCTAATTCATTTATCATAATAGATGAAGCACAAAACATGTCCAATAAAACAATGCAAATGGTATTGTCAAGAATAGATAATACATCAAAAGTTGTAATACTAGGTTCAAATAAGCAAATAGATAACTTCTATGTAAATAAATATACAAACTCACTAACAACACTGTTAAAATCTACAAAAAACGAAAGTACTTTAGTAAATACATTCGCAATAAAATTACAGAAAGTATTAAGAGGTCCTATTACAGAATGGGCTGAATTAATATTTTCTAAATAACTCTATACGCATATAATTACATATAAAATAATATGTAATTATATGTTTGATCTCTATTAATAGCAAAATAAACTAATCAAATTTTTACAAAAAATATAATTTCTTCTACTAAAATATTTTTATTTTTGTGTTATAATACATATACTAATACGTATAGGAGTTTAAATGGATTTACTACAATACAGATCAAATGAAATGTTTTCTTCAACAGAATTAATCAGGAAAAGTAAAATGGTTTTTGATAAAATATCTAAAAAAGAGATTGATAAAGCTGTTATTTTACGAGATGGAAAGCCTAGTTTTATTCTTATGGATTTTAAAATGTATGAAGAATTAATATCTGAATACCTAATATTAAAAGAACAGATGAAAAATAAACCAAAAGCAAAAATAGAAAAAAAAGAAATAAAAGAGCAATTTGATGAGATAAATAGTGATGATTTTGAAGATGCACTTGCACAAATTGAACAATTAGATTTAGAAATACAAAAGCAACCCATGACACAAAAAGATGAACAATTAAAAGATTTTTGGGAATAACATGTATGATGTATTAATTATTGGCTCAGGAGCTGCAGGACTAAGTGCTGCTTTAAACGCAAAAGAAAATGGATCAACAGTTGCCGTTCTTTCAAAGACTTATCCAACACACTCGCAAACTGTACAAGCTCAAGGTGGAATAAATGCAGTTTTATATGAAGATGATGATAGTGTTGATATACATGTAAATGACACATATACAGCTTCTAGAGGTTTAGCAAATAAAGAGAATATAAACTTCATGTGTAAAAATGCTAAAGAGACTATTTTATGGCTTGATAAAGTTGGAGTACCTTTCACAAAAAATGAAAATAGTAATATTGCTCAAAGAAAATTTGGAGGTACGAAGAAAATTCGAACATGTTATTCAAGTGATTATACAGGTTTGAAAATTGTTCATACTTTATTTGACCAGTGTATTAAGAATGATATAGAATTTATTAATGAACATATCTTATTAGACTTTATAATTGAAAACGATATATGTGCTGGAGTAATTGCTCTTGACATTATTAGTGGTGTGGTAAAAGAATTCAAAGCCAAAAGTACCATAATAGCCAGTGGTGGTTATGCTGGAATTTACACAAACTTTACTACAAATTCATTTTCTAATACAGCCGATGGCTTAGCAGTATCATTAAATGCTAATGTTAACTTGTCAAATATTGAGTTTGTTCAATTTCATCCAACTGCACTTGTTAATAGTAATATTTTAGTAAGTGAAAGTGCCAGAGGAGAGGGTGGATATTTATTAAATCAAGATGGACAACGATTTATAGATGAGCTAAAACCAAGAGACGAAGTAGCACGTGCCATTTATGAAAAAATTAAAGCTAATGAAAAAGTATACTTAGACTTAAGACATTTAGGACTTGAAAAAATAAATGAAGTAATGCCACAAGAAAAAAGATTAGCTTTAGAATTCTCTGGAATAAAAATTGAAGAAGAACTTTTACCTATAAATCCAGCAGCTCATTATTCAATGGGTGGAGTAAAAACTGATATAAACACAAATACTAATATAAAATCTTTATATGCATGTGGTGAAGTTGCACAAACTTCTATACATGGAGCGAATAGGCTAGGTGGCAATTCACTACTTGAAATAGTTACTTTTGGAAAAGTTGCAGGAATAAATGCATCAAAAAATGCTAAAGAAATAAAGAGTTTAGAAGATATTGAAAGCAAAGAATTATCAAAACAAATACAATATATAAAAGAGATATATTCATATCCAAATGAAATAAACTTTTATGAAAGTAAAGAGTATTTAGGGAAACTATTTTTTGATAATGTAGGACTATTTAGAAATAAAAAAAATCTTGAGTTTGCAATAAAAGAGTTAGAGATAATTAAAAGTAAAATTCCTAAGATGGGAGTTTTAGATAAATCTACTGAGTACAATAAAAACTTAGTTGAATTTTTAGAGTTTATAAATATGATAGAAATTGCTGAAGTAATTGCCAAAACAGCACTAAATAGAGAAGAGAGTCGAGGTGCTCATTATAGAAATGATTATCCAGAAGAATCAAAATCTTATCAAAAAAATTCTCTAATAAAAAAGATTGATAATAACTTAGTTTTATCTTTTGAGGATGTATTATGAATATAAATATAAAAAGATTTAGTAAACAAAATAATCAAAACGCTATTGATACTTTTACTGTAAGTAAAACAAATCTCTTACAAGCTCTTACTGAAATAAAAGCTACAAGTGATGCAAGTTTAACTTTTAGATGTGGTTGTAAAAGTGGTGTTTGTGGTTCATGTGCCGTTAGGGTAAATGGGGTAGAGCAACTTGCTTGTAAAACTGTAATAAATGAAAATGATTTAATTGAACCTTTAAAAAATAGAGCAGTTATAAAAGATTTAGTTGTAGATGTTTCACATGAAACATTGTTAATAAAAAACTCTAAAGCTTTTCTTCAAACAAATAGTGAAATTAAAATATCAGAAAATGATGTAAAATTAATTGATGCTCAAAGTAACTGTATTCTTTGTAATGCATGTTATAGTTCTTGTCCTGTGTATGAAGTAAATAAAGAGTTCCTAGGACCCTTCGCACTAACAAGAGCATTAAGATATGTAAATGATAAAAAAGTGCTTGATAGCTCTGCTATAATCGATTCAATACAAGATAAAGGAATATGGGATTGTACTTTATGTTCTGCATGTACTTTTGTATGTCCTCAAGGAATTGATCCAAAAGCTGATATATTGCAATTACAGAATATATCTGTACAAAAAGGTTATGAAAATCCTAACTTTGCTAATTTTGATTCTGGTATGGATTTTGGAATGCAAGATATGGGTTTTGATCCAAATGGAGGATTTTAATTAAGAGCTTAAAGGCTCTTAATTAAATGTAGAATAAATATTACAGATTATCTTTTAAGTATAAATAATCTGACATTTTAGTCCACTCTCTAGCTTTTTTCATGTAAGCTTCTTGTGAATCTAAAACTTCTTTTAATACAGGACTTTTATTTCCAAGTTCAACTCTTAACTCATTATTTGCTTTTTTCATTGCATTCATTACAGGAGTTGGGAAAGTTTTAATTTTAATATTTGGCTGTTCTTTTTTCATTTTATCCCAAGCTTGAGCACTCATGTCATAATGTTGAATATACATATCATAAGCAGATACTCTCATTGCTACAATCATAACTTGTTGTAAATCTTTTGGTAATTTATTAAACTTCTTTTCATTAATTAAAAACTGCATTTCAGAAGCTGGTTCATGCCATCCTGTGTAATAAAATGGTGCAATTTTATGGAATCCCATTTTAATATCCATTGCAGGTCCAACCCATTCTAAAGCATCAATAGTATTTCGCTCTAAAGTAGTATAAAGTTCACCAGGAGCAATATTTGTAACTTTAACTCCAAGTTTTGCCATAATTTCACCTGCAAATCCTGGGATTCTCATTCTTAAACCTTTTAGGTCATCAAGTGTTTTGATTTCATTTCTAAACCATCCACCCATTTGAACACCAGTACTTCCACCAGGGAAAGATAAAACTCCATGTTTAGAATAAACTTTTTGCATTAACTCCATTCCCCCACCATGATAAAACCATGCATATTGTTCAGGTGCAGTTAATCCAAAAGGCATAGATGTAAAAGGTAAAGTATCAATATCTTTACCTTTCCAATAATACGATGCACTGTGACCCATGTCATACTGTCCACCTTTTACCATATCAAGAATTCCTAAAGGAGCTTTATGTTTATTTGAAGTATCAACTCTAATTTTTAATCTTCCATTTGACATCTCTTCTGCAAGTCTTGCCATATTTGTAGCAGAGTCAATTAAAGGTGTTGTAGATTTTCCCCAAGTTGTTGCCATTTTTAATTTATATACTTTCTCTTTTGCATTAAGACTCATGCTCATTGCAATCAAAAGAACAGAAGTAACTCCAAGTTTACCAATCATTTTTTTCATTTATTTTCCTTTTTTAATATAAGATTTTTAATCTTCTTTTTCTTTTCCCAACCGAGTTTTTTTAATTCAGGTTCATCAAAAAACTCTTTTGTATATCCAAAACATAAATATGCAATAAATTTATAATCTTCACTTTTAATATCAAAAATTTTATTTATCTTTTTTGGTTTTAAGATAGAAACCCAACCCATACCTATATTTAAAGCACGTGCTGTTAACCACATATTTAAAATTGCACATACAACAGAGTATTCTCCTGTTCTTTTCATATATGTTTGACCCAAAATATTACTTTTACTTTTTTTATAATAAACAGCAATATTTATATTTGATTCTTTTATTCCCTCAAGTTTTAGTGAGTTATATAATTTTCTCTCTTTAAACTTTTTCTTACTTTTATTATAAGATTTTTTAAAATGATCATAAACTAACTCTTTTTTATTTTCATCAACAATTACAAAACGCCAAGGCTGTGAGTATCCAACTGAGGGTGCATTTTGTGCAGAGTTTAAAATCTTTAAAAGTTTCTTTTGTGATATTTTTTTATTTATAAAATTATTACCTCTAACATCACGTCTTGAGGTAATAATTTTATCTAAAGTAGTTTGATCTTTTTTTGTAAAAATCATTTATACTGAGAAGTCGTGTAGATCTTTGAATAAAAAAGCTTCAATAATTTCATCAATGCTTTTTTGAGTAGGAGCAACTAAAGCAATTATTCCCTCATCCATAAATGGCCAAACATATTCTTGATCATTTATTACAACTACTGCGTCAATCCATTCTAATATATCTTCTCTTCTATCTACAAATTCGATACTAGCTATTTTACCACCATCTAATTTTACAAAAGCCCAAGATTTATTCTCTTCAATTGAAGCAATAACACATTCATCTCTAGAAGTTGAATCAACTGGTATTAATACTGTCATATAGTCCTCTTTAAAATATTATAAGTTATATAAAAATTCATTTTACAATTTTGTTTCTTAAGAAATATACTCTTTTTTAAACCATAAAGAAAATATAAATAAAGAATAAAAATGTTGCTTAAATTTTCTATTTAAAGAAAGTTCATATATGTGTCTAATATATGCTTCATTAAATAGTTTAGTTGTATTATTTACATCAATAATAGTATCAAACATTGATTTTCCATATTCTTCATTTAACCATTCATTAAAAGGTGAATTAAATCCTTTTTTCGTTCTATTTATAATAGTCTGAGGTATATATTTTCCTGCAATTTGTTTTAACAAATGCTTATTTGTGTTTCCAACTTTTATAGAAGATTCTATAGAAAACATATAATTAACTAAATTAAAATCTAAAAAAGGAGTTCGAACTTCAAGTGAGTTTCTCATAGAAATTCTATCGACTTTTGATAAAAGAGATTCTCCTAACCATATTTTTAAATCAATATAACTCATCCAGTCAACAGGATCATTTTTTGGTTTTTCTGCTTTGTAAGTTGGCACTTTATTAAAAAGTTTTTTTCTTTGAATATCAGTATAAATTTCTCCAAATGAGTTGTATAAAGTTTGCTTTTTTACAATTCTTCTTAAGTATTCACTCTCTTTTGTATTATTTTGTAAAGCAGAAATTATAGTATTTAAAAACTCACCTTGGCCTTGAGACAATGATTTTTCAAACTCATAATATTTTAAAAATTTAGAGTAGTTATCATAACCTAAAAAGATTTCATCACTACCTTCACCTGATAAAACAGTTTTAATTCCACTTTGATGAATCTTTTGTGTTAGTATATTCAAAGGAATAGCAGCAGAATCTCCATGAGGCTCTTCTAGAGCATCTAAAGTATCATGAAAGTTATCTATATACTCTTTTTTACCTATTATTACAGGGTGATGATTTGAATTAATATGTTTTGCAGTTATTTTTGCATAATCTAACTCACAATAGTTTTTATATTCATCATAACCTACAGAAAAAGTGTTTATTCTCTTTCCAGATATTTTTGTATAAAGTGCAGATATTAGTGAGCTATCAATTCCACCACTTAAAAGTGATGCAACTTCAACATCTCCTACTAATCTACTTTCAACACTTTTAAATAAAAGTTCTTCAATATCTTTTAAAGCTGTCGGTTCATCTTTTATTTTCTTATATGTATTAATTTTATAAAATCTTTTTTTTACTAATTCTTTTGACTTTTTTGGCTCATAAGTAAAATAAGTTGCAGCTTCAAGTTTTAATATATTTTGATAAAAAGTATCTTCCCCATATGAAACAAAATATTGCAAGTATTTATTTACTGCTACTTTATTTAAATTTGGTTTCTTATCAAGTAGTTTTAATACAGACTTAATAGAAGAAGCAAAAATAAATTTATTATCTTTAAAATAGTAAAAAAATGGTTTCTTACCATATCTATCACGAGCGCAAAAGTATTTTTCTTTTTTCATATCATAAAGACAAAAAGAGAACATTCCATTTAATTTATTTAAAAAATCTGTTTGATATTTTTGATAAAGTCTTATTAATACTTCAGTATCAGATGCAGTAACACATTCTAATTGTTCATCAATAATCAACTCTTTATAATTATAAATCTCCCCATTAAATACAATTAAAATATCATCAAAAACCATAGGTTGATTTGCTTCTTGGTTTAAATCAATAATTGCTAATCTGTTATGACCAAATTGTTTACCTTCAACTTTTATACTATTTTGATAGTCTGGACCACGATTATTTTGTATTTGCAAAGCTTGCTCAAAATTAGCAGATAAAAAATTTGTACCTAGTATTCCACACATAAATAGTCCTATTTAATAAAATATTCAATAATTTGAATATAAGGATATAAGAAAACAACAAAGATTACAGATGATATTAAAATCGAAGCAGTAACATCATAGGGTTTACAGTTATATAAAGCTGCTAAATTCACATTATTAACAGCAAGTGGTACCATTAGCTCCATAATTAAAATAGACGCTACATAAGCGTTTAAATCTGTAAAGTAAAGAATTATAAAAATACCAAATAGTGGCAGAAAAATATGCTTAACAAAACTTATATGTAAAGACGAATACCAAGGCATTGCTTTTATTTTTATTTTTGATAAATACATTCCAAAAATTAATAGCTGAATTACCATAGAAGTATATGCACCCATTTCAAGTGCAGTATATATATTCTTATTGATTCCCACAGCACTATAATTAACCAATAAAGCTAAAAAAGCAAACCAAATTCCAGGTATCTTTAGAATTGAATAAATTGCTTCTTTTAGTGAAAACTGTTCCCTTGCAAAAAAGTAAACAGAGAATATATAAATAAAGAAGATATTTGCAATATTAATAATACTAGTATAAGGAACTGAAGCAATCCCAAAAAGAGCAATTCCTAAAGGAATACCTAAATTACCCGTATTTCCAACTAAGGCAGTTGCTAAATAGATTGATTGATCTTGTCTAGTTCTAAATATCTTTTTATTAACTAAAAGAAGTATTACTAAAGCAATTAAAACAATTGCTAAATAAACTAAAGGTGAAGCTATAAATGCATAATCAATTGGAGCTTTTGTTAATCCCCAAAAGATTAATATAGGTTGGAAAAAATAAAGTGATATTAGAACTAAAGTTCTTTCATTAATTTCATCATTAAAAACTTTTTTAGCTGTAAAGCCTAATAAAATGAAAAAATAAATTGGAAGAACGGATAAGATAGCTTCGATTTTAAAATCCTATTTTTTTGGTGATTTTATCATAAAATAATAAAATCTTTCAAATAGAACCAAGTGTAAGTGTATATGAATAAGTAGGAAGTCCTACTTATCCCATAATACCTTTAATCATAAAGAATACAGCAGCTGATAAAATAGCAGCAGCAGGTACAGTAATAACCCATGCAGCAACAATTTTTTTAACAGCGTCTCTTTTTACATATTTAACACTTTTTGCTTCTTTAACATCTTTTTTCTCTTGTTTAACAATTTCTTGTTTTTCATCAATATCTTTATAAAGTTCAACAATCCTTACATAGTTAGATTTAGATTTTTTCTCTAATGCTTCAAGTTCATCAAGCTCTTTAGTCATAGAATCTAACTCTTTTTTATGTTTTTTAAACTTTTTTCTTAAACCTTGTAAAAATCTAGCTTCATTAGAATCTAAATATTCTCGTAAAAATCCAACTCCAAATACTCCACCAACTGCAATATGTGTAGAAGATACAGGTAAACCTAATTGAGATGCAATAATAACTGTAATAGATGCAGCCATTGCAATAGAATAAGCTCTCATTTGATCTAATTCAGTAATTTCAGAACCAACTGTTTTAATAAGCTTTGGTCCATATAAAGCAAGACCAACAGCAATACCAATAGCACCAACAGCCATTACCCAAAATGGAATATCAACTTTTGAATGAATTTCACTATTCATAACAGCATCATTAATAGCTGCTAATGGTCCAATTGCATTTGCAACATCGTTTGCACCGTGAGCAAATGATAAAAGTGCAGCTGCAAAAATTAAAGGAACTGTAAATAGTGTATTAACACTAACTCTTGTATTTTCAAGCTTAACTGCAGCTTTTGCAATTAATGGTTTTACTAGTATATATGCTATTACTGCAATTATTAAAGCAATTCCAGCAGCAGTAAAGAAGTCTAATTTTATTAATCTTTTAATACCTTTTAAAATTAAATAAGTAGAAAATGCCCAAGTCATAACAGCTATTAAATAAGGAACAATTATTTTTGCGGAACTTACCATATCCTTTTTATAAACAATCTTAGTTTTAATAAGATAAAGAAAAGCTGCAGCAATAATTCCACCTAAAACAGGAGATATAACCCAAGAAGCGGCAATTTTTCCCATTGTTCCCCAATCTACAATAGAAAAACCAGCTGCTGCAATACCTGCACCCATAACACCACCAACAATTGAGTGAGTTGTTGAAACTGGAGCTCCAACAGATGTTGCAAAGTTAAGCCATAAAGCAGCTGATAAAAGTGCTGCAGTCATTGCCCAAATAAAGATTTGAGGATCTGAGATTAAAGCAGGATCAATAATACCTTTTTTAATAGTTTTAACAACATCACCACCAGCGACAAAAGCACCTAGAGCTTCAAATGTAGCAGCGATTATAATAGCCCACATTAAAGTCATTGCTTTTGAACCAACAGCAGGTCCAACATTATTTGCTACATCATTAGCACCAATGTTCATCGCCATATATGCACCAAAAACAGCACCAATAACTAAAAATGTATTATTAGGAACATCTCCGTGTGAAGTATATGACCATAAAAATACAACTACCATAAAAAGTAGAGCAAGTGAAAGTTTAGCAAAGCTTGAAACAGATTTTTCAGTAGCCTTATCTAATGAATCGAAAGTTTTAATATCCAAAGGAACCCTTTTGTAATCAATATGTAATTTTTTGTGGGTAGTATTTTAGTGGAAACTTACTTACTAAACCTTTAAAAGAGCTTAAACTATTTATAGATAAACTATTTAATATATGAAAAATATCTATAATTTATGGCAAAAGAATTTGTAAATTTAAATAGAAAAAAAACTATATAGATGTAAAGATATGGAAATAATTGAAGAAAAAAGTAGATTGTTTATTTAAATACAGAGAATATTTATAGAAAATAGAAAAAGAGATTAATCTCTTCTTCTATTTCTATCACCTGATCTACCACCAGATGATCTAGAACCTTCAGATCTTCCACCTGAACGCCCATCAGATCTTCCACCACCTGATCTACCATCTCGATTTCCACCAGAACGACCATCAGATCTACCACCGCCAGATCTTCCGCCTCTTGAGCCACCTCTATTTCCGCCTCGGTATCCACCACCTCGACCACCTCTGTGACCTCTATCATCTCCACCGCCTCTTTGAGCGTTTTCGATTAATCTTTTAATATCACTTTCAGATTTACCAATAGTGTTGTTACCTTTTACATAAGTAGAAGATGCAACCATTGAAGCTAATTTGAATGCAATTGTAGAAATATCAAACTCTTCTTTTAATTCTTCAACTAATTCTAAAGCATAATCTTTAATGTCTTGCTCTGTAATTTTATCTTTTAAATCAGCAACTTTTTTTATTTTAACTGAATCAATATTTGGAACAATCTTACCTTCAAGTTTTGTACCAATATTTTTCTCAATTTTTTGAAGCATTCTAAATTCATGTGGAGTTACAATAGAAACAGCAACACCTTCTTTACCTGCACGTCCAGTTCTACCAATTCTATGTACATAAGATTCAGAATCAAATGGTAAGTGGTAGTTAAATACGTGAGAAACATCATTTACATCTAAACCACGAGCAGCTACATCTGTTGCAATTAAGATTTCTAACTTAGATGATTTAAAAGCTCTAATTGCTTCTTCTCTTTGTCTTTGCTCCATATCACCATGAAGACCTTTTGCCATAAATCCTTGAGAAACTAAGAAAGTAGATAATCTATCAACTTCTTTTTTTGTTCTACAGAAAATAATTGATTTTGTAGGGTTTTTGAAATCGTATAATCTAATTAAAGCATCATCTCTTTCTCTTTCATCTACAACATAATATGTTTGTGTAATTTTTGAGTTTGTAACATCTTTTTTAGTTAATGTAACAAATTCTGGTTCTTTTAAAATTGTTTGTGCAAGTTTTTTAATAGCCATTGGCATAGTTGCAGAGAATAATAAAGTTTGTCTTTCTTTTGGTAAGAAAGTAAAGATTTCTTTAATATCATCTAAGAATCCCATGTCAAGCATTTCATCAGCTTCATCTAAAATTACATAAGATGGTTTAATATTAATTTTTCCACCTCTTAATAAATCTAAAAATCTACCTGGAGTTGCAACAATAATTGAAGATCTATCAATATTTCTTAATTGCATAGAGTAAGATTGTCCACCGTATACAGTTGCTGTATTAAAGTTTAAGTTCTTACCAAATCTAAATAATTCGTCAGAAACTTGCATTGCAAGTTCTCTTGTAGGAACAATAACAACTGCTTCAACACCTTGTTGTCCTTTCATCATATTAATAACAGGAAGACCAAATGCAGCAGTTTTACCTGTACCTGTATGTGCTTGTCCTACCATATCTTTACCCTGTAGAACAATAGGAATTGCTTCTGCTTGAATAGGACTTGGTTCTTTGAAACCTGCGTGATCGATTGCTTTTTGTAACTGTTCTTTAAAATTAAAATCGTTAAAAGTCATTTTTTACCTTAGTATGTATTTATAAAATTGATACACACGTTTATATAAGTTGGATTTAATCCCATTAATGCACGAATAACGTACTTCTAATCTTGTAAAATTTAGTTAGATTATCAAAAGTAAATCTTTGAGGTTATATTATCAAAGTTGAATGGGTATATATATGTGTATAATTTTGCGGATTATAGCTAGTTTAATATAAATTTAAGCTTTAAGAAGAAGGGCTTTTGCCCTTAATTCTTAAATATCATCAAGTGATTTGTAGTTTTCTAAGTATTTTGTATCATAATTATTTGAAATAAAGTCTTCATTTTCCATCATTTTTTTATGGAAAGGAATAGTTGTTCTAATTCCCTCAACTTCAAACTCGTTTAAAGCTCTTTTCATAATATTAATAGCTTTATTTCTATCTCTACCCCAAACAATTAGTTTTCCAACCATTGAATCATAATAAGGAGGAACAACATAACCTGCATACAAATGAGAGTCAACTCTTACATTTCTTCCACCAGGAACCATCCATTGTGTTACTTTTCCAGGACTTGGTAAAAATGAATTAGGATCTTCTGCTGTAATTCTTACTTCAATAGCATGACCTCTAAATTTAATTTTTTCTTGTGGTGGTAACTCTTCACCTTGAGCAACTTTAATCATTAATTCAACAATATCAATTCCACTTACCATTTCAGAAACTGGATGCTCAACTTGAAGTCTTGTATTCATTTCCATAAAGTAAATATTTTGTTTATCATCTGCTAAGAATTCAAAAGTACCTGCACCCTCATATTTAAGGAATTTTGTAGCTTTTACTGCAACATCATGTAAATGTGCTCTAGTTTCATCATTTAATAAAATTGCAGGTGATTCTTCAATAACTTTTTGATGTCTTCTTTGTAAAGAACAATCTCGCTCCCCTATGTGAATAGCATTACCATGAGAATCTCCAATAACTTGAACTTCAATATGTCTTGGGTTATTGATAAATCTTTCTAAATACATAGTACCATCACCAAAAGCAGCTAATGCTTCAGAAGAGGCAGCCATAAATAATTGATCAAAATCTTCAGCAGTGTTAACAAGTCTCATTCCTCGACCACCACCACCAGCAGATGCTTTAGCCATAATTGGATAACCAATTTCTTCTGCAACTTTTCTACCTTCTTCTAGTGAATGAACTGCTCCATTAGAACCAGGAACAACAGGAACACCAGCTTTAATCATTTCATCTTTTGCTTTAGATTTATCAGCCATTTTTTCCATTACTTCAACAGATGGACCAATAAACTTAATATTATGAAGTCTACAAATTTCTACAAAGTCTTGATTTTCAGATAAAAATCCATAACCTGGAAAAATTGCATCACAACCTGTCATTTCAGCAGCTGTTATTAAAGCAGGAATATTTAAATATGAATCAATAGATTTAACTCCACCAATACATACAGCTTCATCTGCATGTTTTAAATATGATGCGTTTTTATCACCAGCAGAATAAACTGCTACTGATTTTTTGCCCATTTCTCTAATAGTTCGAATAGCTCTTTGAACTATCTCTCCTCTATTAGCAATTAGAATTTTTTTAATTTCAGCCATATTCAGCTTCTCTTATATTTTTTCTATAGTAAAAATAGGCATATCAAACTCAACTGGATCACCATCTTTTACTAATATTTCAACAATTTTACAATCAAATTCAGCTTCAACTTCATTCATAATTTTCATTGCTTCTAAAATACATAAAGTTTGACCTTTCTTAACTGTATCCCCAACTTTAATAAATGCAGGTGCTTCAGGTGATGGAGAAGAGTAGTATGTTCCTACCATTGGAGAATCAATTGTATCAGCAGCAATTGCAGCAGCAGGAGCAACAGGTGCTACTGTATCAACAGCCGCAACAGGTGCAGCAGCAACAGCAGGTGCAGCAACAGGTGCTGCAGTAGTAGTTACAACAGTACCACCTTCAAATCCAGTTTGCATAGATATTTCAAATTCACCATCTTTAACTTTTAGTTTGTTTAATTCACTCTTGTCAAATACTCTTATTAATTCTTTGATTTCTTTAAAATCCATAGTCAGCCTTTTCTTATCGTTTGTTAAAATTTTTAACATATTATCACAAGTTTAATTATAATTTTATTTTTAGTAAAATAAATCAGCTCAATTTAAGTTAATATGAATAATTTTTATCCACTAAGAGTATTAAATACCAAAATAAATCATCTTTAGCTATAATCTTATAAAATTTACTAAGGGCAAAAAATGTTAAAAGACAGAACATTTATAAATATTGCAAAAGAGATAGCAAGTGCTTCAAAATGTGTATCAAAACAAGTTGGTGCTGTAATTGTAAAAGATGGAAGAATACTTTCAACAGGATACAATGGAACTCCAGCAGGATTTACAAATTGTAGTGATCACTGGAATGAAGAGTATACAAAAGATCATCATGATTGGTCAAAAACTTATGAAATACATGCTGAAATGAATGCAATTATTTGGGCAGCTAGAAAGGGAATAAGCATAGAGGATGCAACTATTTATGTAACATTAGAACCTTGTAGTGAGTGTTCAAAAAACTTAATAGCAAGTGGAATAAAAAGAATTGTATATGATAAAGCTTATGAACATACAAACTCAGAAATAATTACAAAATTCTTAAAAGACAATAATGTAATAATTGAACAAATTGATAACTGTTAAACTATGGCAAATATTGGATATAAAAACAACACTCAATTTTATAAAAGAGTTATAAAAAGATATGGAATAAGTGCAAGAGGTGTTCATTGGAATTGTGAAGAAACTCAATATCTTCGATTTAAAATATTAACAGAGTTTATAGAAGATGAAATAAAAGATTGTCAGATTGTAGATGCAGGATGTGGTTTTGGAGAGTATTATAACTATTTATTTGACAAAGATTTAAAACCTAAAAACTATCTTGGTATTGATTGTGAAGAAGAGATGATAAACGAAGCTGTAAAAAGATTCTTAGATACAAAATTCGTTTTGAAAAATATACTTGAAGACAAGCTTCCTAGTGCAGATTATTATATATGTAGTGGAGCTATGAATACGTTAAATGAAGATGAAGTTTTAACTTTTATAAAGCGCTCATATAAAGCTTCTAAAAAGGGTTTCGTTTTTAATTTCTTAAAAGAAGATTCTTTAACGAATGTCTCTATAAATACAGTACTTAAATTTTGTAAAAGTATCTGCTCACAAATAAAAATAAAAGATGATTACCTCGAAAATGACATATCAATTTTTTTAAAAAAATAAAATATCATACCTATTTCATATATTAAGAATAAAATTATTTAACTAGTTTAAAGGAGTTTATATGAAAATAGGTCTATTTATCCCCTGTTTTATGAATGAGCTATACCCTGATATTTGTAAATCAACTTATAAAATATTAAAGCAACAAGGTTTGGATATTGATTATCCTTTAAATCAAACATGTTGTGGTCAACCAATGGCAAATTCAGGATGTTCTAAAGATGTTGAAGTCTTAGCAAAACAATTTGTTAAAACTTTTAAAGAGTATGATTATATAGTTGCACCTAGTGGTTCTTGTGTATCAATGGTAAAAGAACACTATGCAACTTTTTTCAATAATGATAAAGATTATAATAAAGTAAAAGCTTCTATTTATGAAGTATGTGAATTTCTACATGATGTAGTAAAAGTTGAAAATTTAAACTTTGATAAGCCCTTTGCTCATAAAGTAGGTTTACATAATTCATGTCATGGTCATAGAGTTTTAAAACTAGCAACTGCTAGTGAACTTAATATTCCATATAACTCTAAATTAAAAAACTTACTAAATAAAGTACCACAAATTGAACTTGTAACTTTAAAAAGAGAAGATGAGTGTTGTGGTTTTGGTGGAACATTCTCAGTTGCTGAAGAAGATCTTTCAATTGCAATGGGAAAAGATAGAATAAAAGATCATTTAGATTCAGAGGCAGCTGTAATGACAGGTGCAGATATGTCATGCCTTATGCATATGGATGGAATTATAAATAGAAATAATCATCCAATAAAAGTAAAACATATTGTTCAAATCCTATTAGGAGAAGAAGTATGAGTACAAAACATCCACAAAATGCAAAAGAGTTTGTAGCAGATGATGAGAGAATGCATTGGCATGACCAAGCTTTATGGTTTGTTAGAGAAAAAAGAGATATAGCAAGTAAAACAATTCCTGAATGGGAACAATTAAGAGAGTTTGCAAATAGAATTAAATCTCATACTATGGCAAATTTAGATACATATCTTTTAGAATTTGAAAAAAATGCAAATGCCAAAGGTATCACTGTTCATTATGCAGCAGATGCTAAAGAGCATAATGAAATAGCTTATAAACTTTTAAAAGAAAAAAATGTAAAAAAACTAGTTAAATCAAAATCTATGTTAACAGAAGAGTGTCATTTAAATCCTTTTTTAGAAGATAGAGGTATTGAAGTAATTGATACAGATTTAGGTGAAAGAATTGTTCAATTAAGAAATGAACCCCCATCTCATATTGTACTTCCTGCAATTCATCTTAAAAAAATGGATGTTTCGGATACTTTTGTAAAACACTTAGGAACAGAACCTGGAAATGATGATCCAACTTATCTTACACGTGCTGCACGTGCTAGTTTAAGAGAAGATTTTTTAACAGCAGAAGCTGGAATGACGGGAGTAAACTTTGCAATTGCCGAAACTGGAGGAGTTGTTGTTTGTACAAATGAAGGAAATGCAGATATGGGAGCTTCTGTTCCTAAACTTCATATAGCTTCAATGGGAATTGAGAAAGTAATTCCAAGATTAAAAGACTTATCTGTATTTACAAGACTATTAGCAAGATCAGCTACAGGTCAACCAATTACATCTTATACTTCACATTTTCATGCACCAATTGAAGGTGGAGAAATGCATATTATTATTGTTGATAATAAAAGAAGTGAATTTTTATCATCTCCTAAATACAAAAAGGCATTAAATTGTATTAGATGTGGAGCTTGTATGAATACATGTCCTGTTTATAGAAGATCAGGAGGTCATTCGTATGAATATGTAATTCCAGGACCAATTGGTTCTATTTTAGGATCCGTTAAAGAGCCTGAAAAACACAATACTTTACCATTTGCTTGTACTTTATGTGGTTCTTGTACAAATGTATGTCCTGTAAAAATCGATTTAGATTCACAATTATATGCAAGAAGACAAGATTTAAGTGAATTAAATTTAATTGATTCAAAAAAGAAAATGGCTATGAAAGTAACTGCATGGTTAATGACTAAACCAAAACTATTTGATTTTGCAGGAAAAATGGCTAGAAAAATTGTTCCTAAACTTCCTGATTCTATTGTTTATAACAAAGCAAATGCATGGGGAAAACAAAGAGATATGCCAAAAATGGCAGAGAAAAGTTTTAAAGAAATGTTTGAACAAGGAGACTTAGATGACTAGTAAAGAAAAAATATTAGAAAACATCAAGAAAAATAATGCAGTTGTAGATGTAGAACTTCCTTCTTATGAAAACTTTGGGATTACTTACGAAGATAAATTCGAGAAATTCGCAACAATGATTGAAAGTGTTGGAGGGAAAGCTCTAAGAATTGATAAAAAAGATTTAGATAAAACTATTAATGAATTATATAAAGATGAAAAAATAATTGCTTCTAATGTAGATGGTTTTACTTTAGGTAATTTAGATTCAAATGAAGAAGAAGATCCATATAATTTAAAAGATATTGATTTAGCAGTTGTAAAAGGTAATTTTGCAGTTGCAGAAAATGGCGCTATCTGGATGAAAAATGAAGAGAATAGACATAGGTCTTTATATTTTATTGCACAAAATATTGTAATTGTAATTGATGAAAAAGAAATTATTTCAAATATGCATGAAGCATATGAAAAAATAAATTTTGAAAATAGTGGCTATGGAGTGTTTATATCAGGACCTTCAAAAACAGCTGATATTGAGCAATCACTTGTAATTGGTGCTCATGGTCCAAAATCTGGTTATGTAATTTTTACAAAATCTTGATATAATAGCTAAATAGAGGACTTAAATGAAAAAAATAATACTATTTAGCTTACTTTTTATCACCTTTCTTTTTGCAAATAAACCTAAAGAGGTCTTATTACTTCATTCATATCATAAAGGATATATTTGGAGTGATGACATCTCTAAAACTATTGAGAAAGAATTAAAAAATTTTGAAGATATTGAACTAACAACTGTTTATATGGATACTAAAAGAGTTGCAGACCCAATATATCTAGATCAGTTAGCGAAACTTTATAAACAACAATTCCAAAAAAGAAATTTTGACTTAATAATTGCAAGTGATAATAATGCTTTTGATTTTGCTATAAACTACCATACTTATCTTTTTGAAGACCTACCTGTACTTTTTTGTGGTATAAATAATTTTGATAAAGCTTTTTTAGAACAAAATTATATGAAAAAATATATGACAGGAGTTGTAGAACAAGTTGATTTAGAAAAAAACTTCGAACTAATAAAAGATTTACATCCAAACTTAAAAAAACTACTTATTATAAATGACACCTCTAAAACAGGTTATGCTGTAAAAAGGGATTTAAGACCAATAATTAAAAAATATGAAAAAGATTTTGAAATAGAGTATATTGATAACTTAGAGATTGATAGAATTACTAAAAAAGTCTCAAATTTAGATGAAAATAGTGCTGTTTTATTTGTACTTCTTTTTAAAGATACTACTGGAAAATATTTCACATATAAACAGAGTTTCAAACAAATAAGAAAATCAAGTACTTCTCCAATTTACGGGCTTTGGGATTTTTATCTTAATTATGGAATTGTAGGTGGACTTTTAACTTCTGCAATTGGTCAAGGGGAAGCTGTTTCAAAGATGGCTATTGAAGTGCTAAATGGCAAAAAAATATCTGAAATTCCTATCTTAGAAAAATCTCCTAATGAGTATATTTTTGATTACAATGAACTACAAAGATTTAATCTAGATGTTTCTAAATATCTTAATGATTATACTATTATAAATGAACCTAGTTCTCAGTACAAAGAAGTTACAAAATTCCTTATACTTGCAATACTTATAATTTTAATTTTAAGTATTATAGTAGTAACTTTAAGAGCAAATATTCAAAGAAGATTAAAAGTTGAATTAGCTTTATCTAATAGGTTAGAATTTGATAAAGTTTTACTAGATACTATACCAAATCCCATATATTACAAAAATATTGAAGGAAAGTTTTTAGGATGTAATTTAGGTTTTGCAAACTTAGTAAATGAAAATAGAGATCAAATTATTGGGAAAACTGCCTTTGATTTTTTTACAAATGAAGTTGCATCAAAAAATACAACAATTGATAAAGAACTATTAAAAACTTTTTCAACATCAACATCAGAATTTACTTTTTATACTCCATCAAATCAAATGAAACATATTATTTTAAACAAAGCCGTTTATAAAAATATTGACGGAACTGTTGGGGGTATTGTTTGTATTATGGATGATATTAGTGAGCGTGTTCAACAAAAACAATTTCTAATTCAACAAAGTAAATTAGCAGAAATGGGTGATATGATTGCAGCAATTGCTCATCAATGGAATGAGCCTTTAGTTGAATTATCAGCTCTTGTACAAGATATTCAAACATCATATATACTAAATGAATTAAAAGATATTGAGGTTAATGACTTTGTAAAAGACTCTATGGTTCAGATAAAATATATGTCTAGAACACTAAATGATTTTAGAAACTTTTTAAAACCATCAACTAAGAAAAAACTATTCTCAATTTCAAAATCATTAAGTGAAATTAATGAAATTATTGGAAAACAGGTATTTTATTCTAATATAAAAATGAATTTTAACTATAAAAATGAAAATGAAGAACTGTTAATTTATGGTTATGAAAACGAATTTAAACAGGTTTTATTAAACCTAATTAATAATGCAAAAAATAAAATTATTGAAAAGCAATTAGTAGATAATAAAAAAGGAACAATTGATATTAATATTCAAAGATGTGTAAACTTTAACACAATTGAAATTATAGACGATGCAGGAAAAATAGATGAAAAGATTATCCACTCTATTTTTCAGCCATACTTTACAACTAAAAATGATGGAACAGGATTAGGTCTTTATATGGCAAAAGTAATTATTGAAGATAAAATGAGAGGAACAATAACTGTTCGAAATGAAGAAGAAAAGGTAATCTTTTCAATAAAACTACCTCATAAAAAGGTTTAACATGAATATTCTACTTTTAGAAGATAATAAAAAACTAAATGAAACTATTACAAAAAGATTAAAAATAAAAGGTTATAAAGTTGAATCATGTATAGATGGATCAGATGCAATTGAAAAAATTGGTGATGGTTTTTCTTGTTTTGTTTTGGATATAAATGTTCCAAATATTGATGGAATTAAAGTATTGAAAAAAATTAGAGAATATTATAGGGAGATACCTGTAATTATTATTTCTGCAAGTGTTGAACTTGATGATATTAAACAATCCTATGATTTTGGCTGTAATGACTACTTAAAAAAACCATTTTTTATAGATGAGTTAGAAATAAAAATAGAAAAATTGTGCAAAATACAAGATGATTTAATTCATTTTGATAAAGATTGCCACTTTGATTATAAATCATCTTTACTTGTAATAAATAAAAAAGAGCAAAGACTTACTAAAAAAGAAAGACTACTTATGAATCTCTTTTTAACTAAAAGAAATCAAGTTTTATCATATGAAGCAATTGAAAATTACGTTTGGGAAGGAAAGTTTGCTTCTTTAGAATCAATAAGAAGTTTAATACGACGCCTAAGAAAGGTACTTGTACACGATTATATTCAAACTGTAGTAGATACTGGGTATATATTCAAAACAAAGTAAATTTTATATAATATGATATAAAATATCATATTATTATCATTTCGTATCGTTAGAATTGATAATAACAAATCTAAGGAGAAAATGATGATGTTAAAAACAACGACTAAATTACTTGTTGCTTCAGCTTTAATTGCAGGATTAAGTACAGCTTCAATGGCAAAAGACAAAGTTTATAAATGGAAACTAGCTACAACTTGGGGATCAACTCTAAGTCCATTCTTTGATGCACCAACAAATATGGCTAAAATGGTTGAAGAAATGTCTAATGGACAACTAAAAATTAGAGTTGACGCTTCAAATAAACATAAAGCACCATTTGGAGTTTTAGATATGGTTAAGGGTGGTCAGTATGACATGGGTCATAGTGCATCTTATTACTGGAAAGGTAAAGATATTAATACTCTACCATTTAGTACAATGCCATTTGGTATGACTACTCCTGAGCAATATTCTTGGTTCTATCACGGTGGTGGAATGCAACTTATGGAAAAAGTTTATAAAAAGCATAAAGTTCTATCATTTCCTGGTGGAAGTAGTGGAAGTCAAATGGGTGGATGGTTTAGAGAAGAAATCAAAACTCTTGATGATTTAAAAGGTCTTAAAATGAGAATTCCAGGATTTGCTGGTGAAATTATGGCAAAACTAGGTCTTACAGTTACTAATATTCCATCAGGAGAGTTATATACTTCACTTGAAAGAGGAACTGTTGATGCACTAGAATGGGTTGGACCTGGTATGGATATTAAAATGGGATTTCATAAAATTGCATCAAACTATTATACAGGATGGCATGAACCTGGATTAGATTTACAATTTTTAGTAAATGAAAGAAAATTCAAAAAATTACCAAAAAACTTACAACAAATTTTAATAACAGCTATGAGAGTAAGTGCTTATGATATGTATATTCAAAATTATCACATGAGTTCTGAAGCATGGGCTAAAATGGAAAAAGAATATCCAAATATTCAAGTTAAAACTTTCCCTAAACCTGTAATGGATGCTATGAAAGAAGCAAATACAGAACTTAGAAAAGAGATTGTAAAAGGTAAACCTTTATTAAAAGAGATTTTAGACTCTCAAGAAGCTTACCAAAAGAAAGTTAGAAAATGGACTGAAATGTCTGATTACTTATACTTAAAAGACAACTTAAAATAGTTATAATACAACGACGAAATTTCAACCCTTTTATTACAAGGGTTGAAATACTTATCTTAGACAAAAGAATAAGTGTTATAAATATATATTATATATTTATATTTATTCGACTTATTAATAATTTCAAAAGGATTTTGTAATGTTAAAACTAGAAAAAGGTTTTGATAAATTTGCCAATTTTATAGGATATATTACTGCTATTGTAATGGTACTTATGATACTAAATGTATTTTATGACGTTGTTATGAGATATTTCTTTAGATCAGGAAGTATTGCTATGCAAGAGATGGAATGGCATTTATTTTCTGTAATTATTCTTTTAGGTATTTCATATACGCTTAAAGAAGATGGTCATGTTAGAGTGGATTTAATCTATGATACATTAAAAGATAAGAAAAAAGCAATGATCAACATGATTGGTGTTGTACTTTTTATTTTACCAATTTCACTATTAATTGGCTTTGGTTCAATTGATTATGTAATTGAAGCATATCAATCAGGTGAACAAAGTGGAGATCCAGGAGGGCTTACAAATAGATGGTTAGTTAAATCACTAATTCCTATTTCATTTTTCTTACTTATTATTACATCAATTGGTTTTTTCATAAAAAACTTAAATGTATATAGAGGCTTACATCCAGTAGCACCTCATATGGTAAAAGGCGAGATTGATACTATTGTAAATGACGTACACAAATCTGAAGATAATTTACATAAAGGAGATAAATAATGGTAGGAATTATAATGTTTTTTGCTGCACTAATAATGCTACTATTTGGTTTCCCTGTAGCATTTACTTTTGCAGCTGTTTCTGTTTTATTTGGAATAATAGCTGGAATTATAGAAATTGGTTTTGAAGATGGAATTGATGTTGCTTTAATAGATGGTTTTGAAGAGGGTCTATTAATGTTCGACTTTATGCCATTTAGAATTATGTCTATTATGCAAAATACTATTTTAATGGCAGTTCCTATGTTTATTTTTATGGGTATTGTTTTACAAAAAACTGGACTTGCTGAGAGACTTTTAGAATCTATGGGATTCTTATTTGGTGAAATTAGAGGTGGAGTTGCAATTTCAACTGTTTTAGTTGGTGCTTTACTAGCAGCTTCAACTGGTGTTGTTGGTGCTTCTGTAGTTGCTATGGGTGTTATTTCACTTCCTGTTATGATGAAATATAAATATAATACTCCATTAGCTTGTGGTACTATTTGTGCCTCAGGAACATTAGGACAAATAATTCCTCCTTCAATTGTTTTAATTATCTTAGGTGATGTATTCCAAGTTCCAGTAGGTGATTTATTTAAAGCAGCAATTGGACCAGGATTAGCACTTGTTGGTGCATATATTTTATATATTGTAATTGTTTCATTTTTCAATAAAGACATGGCACCAGCAATTCCATCAGATCCATCACGTGGTTCAAAAGGCAAACAAGTCGTTCGAGCTTTAATTGATATTATTCCGTCACTTACTCTAATTTTATTAGTTTTAGGGTCGATTTTTGCAGGTGTTGCAACACCAACTGAATCATCTGCTGTTGGATGTTTAGGAGCAATTGGATTAGCATTTGTTTATAAATCATTTTCAATTCAAATGGTAAAAGAAGCATCATTAGAATCTGTTAAAATTACATCTATGGTATTTGGTATCTTAATTGGGGCAACTGCTTTTTCTATGGTATTTACATATACAGGTGGAGATGAAATTGTTGAGCACTTTATGATGAGTTTACCTGGTGATGAGAAATGGGGATTCATTATCTTTACAATGTTAGCAATTTTAGTATTAGGATTCTTTATTGACTTCGTTGAGATTTCATATATTATTGTTCCTATTTTAGTTCCAATTGCAATGAATTTAGATATCAATCCAGTATGGTTTGCTATTTTAATTGCAATGAACTTACAAACGTCGTTCTTAACTCCACCATTTGGATTCTCCTTGTTCTATTTAAAAGGGGTTGTTCCAGCAACGGTTAGAACAATACAAATTTATAAAGGTGTATTACCATTTATTGCTATTCAAATAGTAGTATTAATGTTAATTGCATTCTATCCAGAGTTCTTCGGTATTAATCCAAGTACTGCTGGGTAATATTTAAAAAGTAAAAGGTTTTCCTTTTACTTAAATATTGAAGGGAATTATCCTATGAATTTTTCAATAAGAAAACTACCTACAAATATCATATATAAAAGTAAAGATAGAATGTTTGCTTTTATATACGATCCTCAACAAAGAATATATACAGTACCTCGCTTAGAGTAATAACTATCCTTTTAAAAAGAAAATAAATACATAATAAATAATGAAAACAAAAGGATTCAAAATGTTAGATGGTAAATACCTAGATTTTTATAATCAAATTTCAAAAAAAGTTCCACTTACAAATATTTTTACAGATAAGTTACATACATTAGCGTATGGTACAGATGCATCGTTTTATAGATTAATTCCAAAGATTGTAATTAAAACTGATAATGCAAAAGAGGTTCAAGAGATTATAGAATTATCAAATGAATTAGAATTAAGTATTACATTTAGAGCAGCTGGAACATCACTTTCAGGACAAGCTATAAGTGATTCTATTTTAATAGTAACTTCTAGAAAATTCACAGATTTTAAAATTTCAGATGATAAAAGTTATATCTCACTACAACCAGCCCTAACTGGACAACAAGTAAATAACTTACTTTCACCATACTCTAAAAAAATAGGTCCTGATCCAGCTAGTATAAATGCAGCTATGATTGGTGGAATTGCTGCAAATAATGCATCTGGAATGTGTTGTGGTATTTCACAAAACTCTTATAAAACTTTAAAATCAATGAAATTGATTTTTGCAGATGGAACAAAATTAGATACAGCATGTATGGAAAGTAAAAAAGCATTTATTCAAACACATGGTAAATTCTTAGATGAATTAAAAGAGTTTTCACAAAGTACAATAAAAAATGAAGATTTACGAGCAAAAATTGAAAGAAAATTTAAAATCAAAAATACATGTGGTTATGCTTTAAATGCTTTAATTGATTTTCAAGATGAATTTGAAATCTTACAACATTTAATTATAGGTTCAGAGGGAACTTTAGCATTTATTGAAGAAATTACATACTATACAGTTGAAGATTTAAAAGATAAAGCAAGTGCATTAATATACTTTAAAAATATAGAAGAAGCATGTTCTGCTGTTACAAAACTAAAGCTTGCTCGTGATGATAAAACAATTACAGTAGATGCAGTTGAATTAATGGATAGAGCAGGTTTAAGAAGTATTGAAAACGATCCAGCAATGCCAGAATTTATCAAAGATTTTGATGATAATGTAACTGCACTGTTAATTGAAACAAGAGCAAAATCAAATGAAGAACTTGATATTCAAACTTCGCAAATTGAAAAATTATTAGAAGAGTTTACTCTTAAAAGAGAGCTTTACTTTACAAAAGATGTTGCAGAATATACTTTATATTGGAAAATTAGAAAAGGTTTATTTCCAGCTGTTGGAGCAGTAAGAGAAACAGGAACTACAGTTATTATTGAAGATGTTGCATATCCAATTGAATGTTTAGCAGAAGCAACTTTAGAGTTACAAGATTTATTTAAAAAACATAACTATAGCGAAGCTTTAATCTTTGGACATGCCTTAGAAGGAAACTTCCACTTTGTATTCACTCAAGATTTTTCAGATCCTAAAGAAGTGAAAAGATATGATGCCTTTATGAATGATGTAGTTCATTCTGTTGCTGTTAAATATCAAGGAAGCTTAAAAGCAGAGCATGGTACTGGACGAAATATGGCTGCTTTTATTGAAGTTGAATGGGGTAATGATGCTTATGTAATGATGAAAAAAATCAAATCATTATTTGATCCAAAAGGATTACTAAATCCTGGTGTTATTATAAATGATGATGCAGAAGCTCACTTGAAAAATCTAAAAGGAATGCCTGCAACTAATGAAATAGTTGATAAGTGTATTGAGTGTGGTTTTTGTGAACCATCATGTCCATCAAATGACCTTTCTTTAACTCCTAGACAAAGAATTGTAATTAACAGAGAAATATCTAGACTTGAAAGACTTGGGAAAGAAGATGAAGCAAAAGAGTATAGAGACCTTTACCAATATGATGGAATTGAAACTTGTGCCACATGTTCTTTATGTTCATCTGCATGTCCTGTAAATATTGATACAGGAAGCTTAACTAAACATTTACGAGCAGAACAACTAAGTCCTACCGCAAAGAAAACAGCAAACTTTATAGCAAATAATTTCTCAATGACTTTAAAAGGAATGAAATTTGGATTAGGTAGCGCAAATGCTGTTCATAAATTACTAGGAACTGCTAGTATGGAAACAGTAACTGCAACAATGAGAGACTTCTCAAAAGGAAAAATTGCAAAATGGGATGCAACTTTACCAAAACCAATTACAATCAATACAAACTTTGAACAAAAAGTTTCAAATAAAAAAGTAGTTTACTTCCCGTCTTGTATTAATAGAACAATGGGATTAAGTGATGTAAGTGTTGAAGAAAAACAACTTTTTGATGTAACTGTTGAACTGTTACAAAAAGCTGGTTACCAAATTATCTTCCCTGAGAATTTACCAAATCTTTGTTGTGGAATGCCATTTTCATCAAAAGGATTTAATGAAGCTGGAAATACTAAATCTACACAACTGGAAAAGGCCTTAATTAAAGCTACAAATAATGGTGAATATCCAGTATTATGTGATACAAGTCCTTGTACAAAAACAATGATTGAAAAGTTTAAAAGTGATTTAAAACTTTATGAACCAATTGAGTTTGCACTTGATTATCTATCAAAAGATTTAGAGTTTACACCAATAGATGAGCCTATTACAATTCATACAACATGTAGCTCAAGAAAAATGGGTCTTGAAGATAAGTTTAAAACTTTAGCACAAATGTGTTCAAATGAAGTTATTGTTCCAGCAGATGTAAAATGTTGTGGATTTGCAGGAGATAGAGGTTTTAATTTCCCTGAGTTAAATAAGTCAGCTCTTCGAGAATTACCAAAAAGTATAAAAAATGCAAAATATGCATTTTCAACTTCAAAAACTTGCGAAATTGGATTGTCTGAACATTCAGGTTTAGATTATAATTCAATCTTCTATTTAATAAACAAGTGTACTAAAGCAAAAAATATTTAATTCTTTTTTTGTCAAAACAGATATTTACCATTATTTAGGTAAAATATCTGTTTTAATAAATGAAGGAATTATAATGTATAAATTATTTTTAGCATTTCTACTATGTTCAAGTATATCATTTGCTGGTGTAATCAATGGTGTTGCACTTACTGTAAATGATGATCCAATTACTCTATATGATATTGACCAATTAATGGTTGCAAAAAAAATTGACAAAAACCAAGCAGTAAGCTTACTTGTTGATAAAATTTTATATGAGCAACTGCTTCAAAAGAATAATGTAACAGCTGATATTTTCGATGTCAATGATTATGTTGAGAAACTAGCAAAATCTAATAATATGGATGTTTTCGCTTTTAAATCAATTGTAAGACAAAAATATCCAGATTATTCAGTATTTGAAGAAGAAACAAAAAATGTAGTTACAAGACAAAAACTAATTAGAAAACTAGTTCAAGGTCAATTAAAAATAGCTACTGATGAAGATATGAGATTACATTATGAAAATAATAAAAACAACTATAGTACTTCAAAGACTGTAGAAGTTGTACAATATTTAGCAAATAAAAAATCATCTCTATTAGCTGTAGTAAAAAGTCCATTGTTAGTTCCACAAGATGTTCAAAGAAATCCTTTAACTCTTGAAGTTAAACAATTAGATCCACAAATGCAATATCTTCTAAATAATACAGATGAAAATAGCTTTACACCAGTTTTTACTTCAAATAAAATGTACAATGCACTTTTTATTCTTAAAAAAGAAGGAACTGATACATTAGATTTTGAAGTTGTAAAAAATAAAGTATTTAATGAAGTTATGGCATTAAGAGAAAAAAAATATTTAAAAGATTTTTTTGAAAAACAAAAATTAACAGCTGATATAAAAATAATAAGATAAGTAAGAAAGGAAATAGATGTTTGAAGTAATTATAGGTTTAGAAGTTCATGTTCAATTAAATACGAACTCTAAACTATTTTGTTCTTGTGCAACAAGTTTTGGAGAAGAGCCAAATACAAATGTATGTCCAACTTGTTTAGGATTGCCAGGAGCTTTACCTGTATTGAATAAAGAAGCTGTTCACAAATCTATTATGTTAGGAACTGCGCTTAAATCTGAAGTTAGTAGAAAATCTATTTTTAATAGAAAAAACTATTTTTATCCAGATTTACCAAATGGATATCAAATTTCACAATTTGAAGTTCCAATTGTTGGACTTGGTGAATTAGTAATTGATTTCCCAGATGGTAGACAAAAAACTATAGGTGTAACACGTGCTCACTTAGAGAATGATGCAGGTAAAAGTAAACATGCAGCAAATGAGTCTTTAGTAGATTTAAATAGAACAGGAACACCTCTTCTTGAAATCGTATCTGAACCAGATATGAGAACAGCAGAAGAAGCTATTTTATACCTTAAAAAACTTCACTCAATTGTAAGATACTTAGGAATATCTGATGCAAATATGCAAGAGGGTTCTTTTAGAGCAGATGTAAATGTATCTATTAGACCAAAGGGTGATACAAACCTAAATACAAGATGTGAAATTAAAAATATGAACTCATTTAAGTTTATTGAAAAAGCTATTCACTATGAAGTAAATAGACATATTGAAGCATGGGAAGATGGAATTCACTCAACTGAAATAGTTCAAGAAACAAGACTTTTTGATGCTGATACTGGAGAAACTAGGTCTATGAGAGGAAAAGAAGATGCTGCTGATTACAGATATTTTCCAGACCCAGACCTTTTACCTGTAGTTATTACTGATGAAATGATGGAAAAATACTCACAAATCCCTGAGCTTCCAGATGAGAAAAAAGAGAGATTTGTAAAAGAGTTCCAAATTAAAGAGTATGATGCTTCAGTTATAACAGCTTCACTTGAAACTGCAAACTTCTTTGATGAAATGATGAGTGAGGGAATTACTGGTAAAAATGCTGTTACATGGTTAACAGTTGAATTAGCCTCAAGATTAGTTGATGGTATTACATTAGAAAACTCTCCAGTTCAAGCTAAAAAATTAGCTCAAGTTGTAAAAGCTATTGAAGATGGAACAATCTCTGGAAAAGCTGCAAAAGAAGTACTTGATTACTTAATGCAAAATAATGAAGAAGTTGATTCTGTAATTGAAAAACTTGGATTAAAACAAGTATCAGATGATGGAGCTATTTTAGAAATTATTGATGGTATTATTGCAGCAAATGAAGAAAAAGTTGAACAATATAAATCTGGGAAAGATAAACTATTTGGATTCTTTGTAGGTCAAACTATGAAAGCATCAAAAGGTACTGCAAATCCAGCAAAAGTAAATGAACTTTTAAAACAAAGACTTTCATAACAAATAAATAAAACCTATTTAAAATAGGTTTTATCTATTAATATCTATAAAATCAAAGGATTGAAAATGACAAAAAAACCTACAATCGCCGTAATTGGAGCTGGTAAATGGGGACAAGCACTTCACTTTGCATTATCTCAAAAACAAGAAACTCTTATAACTTCAAGAACTCCTAGAGATATTAAAAACTTTACAGATTTACAAACAGCTCTTAACTGTGATTATTTAATAATAGCAATTCCAGCACAGCAATTAAAATCATGGTTAAAAGAAAACTTTGTATTCAAAAATCAAAAAGTATTAGTAGCATCAAAAGGTATAGAAGCTAGTACTGGTGAATTTTTAAATGAAATTTATGCTGATTATGTTCCATCTTCAAATATTGGATTTATTTCAGGACCATCATTTGCAGCAGAAGTAATTCAAGGTTTACCTTGTGCTTTAGTTTTAAATTCAACATCAAAAAAGCTTTATCAAGAATTTAAACCTTTCTTTCCATCATTTATTAAAACTTATTATAGTACAGATGTAATAGGTGCTGAAGTTGCAGGTGCTTATAAAAATGTACTAGCAATTGCAAGTGGTATTTGTGAGGGATTAAATCTTGGTAAGAATGCACAAGCTTCACTAATATCAAGAGGTTTAGTAGAGATGCAAAGGTTTGGTAAAAATTTTGGAGCAAAAAAATCATCTTTTATTGGATTAAGTGGAGCAGGGGATTTATTTTTAACAGCTAGTTCGCCTATGAGTAGAAACTATAGAGTAGGATTAGGTCTTGCAAAAGATAAAAAACTTGATGAAATTCTTGAAGAATTAGGTGAGGTTGCTGAAGGTGTTAAAACATCAGAAGCAATTTATAAACTATCAAAAGAGTATAATATTTACACACCAATAGCCAATGAAGTAAAACTAATACTAGAGGGTAAAAGTCCTCAAGATAGTTTAAAAGACTTACTTAATTCCTAACATAGGATATAATAATACCTTAGAGTAAAAATAGTTTCTAAGGTATTAAAAATCATGAAAACAATAGAACTTTATAATCTTCTATATTTACTATTTCCATTAATTATTGTTTGGTATTTTTATAAATCATGGGTTAAAAATAGCTATGAAATAATAAATGCAACTATTAGAATGATTATTCAATTACTATTAATTGGTTATGTTCTTGTTTATCTTTTTAATAATGAGAACACTTTACTAGGTATTTTTATCTTATTATTTATGATGATAGTCTCTACATATATTGCAAGAAGAAATATAAAAAACAAATCAAAATACGAATATTTATTAATGCTAACTTCTCTTTCTATATCTGGACTAATACATCTAATCATAATAATCGAATTTGTATTAAAGTTAGAAAATATTTACATACCAAAGTATGTAATACCAATTGCAGGAATGCTTTTTGCAAATATTATGAATAGCCTATCTTTAGGTATTGAATGCTTTGAAAGAGAATACACAAAGACTAAAAATTTTATTGAAGCAAGAAGTATATCTTTTAAAACAAGTATGATTCCACAAATCAACTCATTATTAGCAGTAGGGCTTGTATCACTACCTGGAATGATGACAGGACAAATATTATCTGGAGTTGATCCTTTAATTGCTGTTAGATATCAAATTATGATAATGGCAATTGTACTATCTTCTTCTGGAATTAGTATAATTATTTACTTTTTATTAAAAAATAAAATGTATAAATAAAATAATCTATTTATTAAACTTCTTTTTATGAATATCACCCCATATATATAATTGTTTTAATATTGGTTTTAAGCTCTCACCATATGTAGTTAATGAATATTCAACTTTAGGAGGAACAACGGGGTAAACCTCTCTATGAACAAGTCCATCTTCTTCTAACTCTCTTAATTTTTGAATAAGCATCTTTTGCGTTGTTCTTGGAAGTAGTTTTTGAAGTTCATTAAATCTTTTTTTTTCATCTTTTAAATACCATAAAATTAATATCTTCCATTTTCCAGCTAAACCATCAATAGCTGTTTCAACAGGACATTTATCAATTTTTATATTCTCTTTTTTTGTCATAACAGTACTCCATAGTATCTTTTTAGATAGTACCTTTCTAAAAAGTAAGTTCTTGCTCTTTTTTATTATTTTAGCTAAAGTTTTGATATAAGTAAATATATAAGGAATTAATATGAAAGCATTTGTAGTTGAAAAAATAGCCGATAGAGAATTTGCAGCTGATATTCAAGAAATATCAGTACCTAAATGTGAAGAGAATGAAGTACTAATAAAAGTATCTTACTCTTCATTAAATTATAAAGATGCATTAAGTTCAGTTGGAAACCCAGGAGTTAGTAGAAAATTCCCACATGTAACAGGAATTGATGTAGCAGGAACAGTTGCCGAATCTAATTGTAATGTATTTAAAGTAGGTGAGCGAGTACTTGTAACTGGTTATGATATGGGTATGAATACTCATGGAGGACATGCCGAATTTGTAAAAGTACCAAGTTCTTGGGTTGCAAGAATTCCTGATGCTATTACAGATAAAGAGATAATGACATTTGGAACAGCTGGATTAACTGCCGCTTTAAGTATAAATGAATTAACACAAAATGGAGTAAAGCCTGAAGATGGAGCAATTTTAGTAACAGGTGCTACTGGTGGTGTTGGTTCAATTGCAGTTTCAATATTAAATAAAATTGGATTTGATGTAGTTGCAATTTCAGGAAAAGAAGAAAAAATAGATTATTTAAAGAAAATAGGTGCAACAGAAGTAATTTTAAGAGATACGTTTAATGAAGAATCAAAAAAGCCTATGATGGGTGAAAAATATGCAGGTGTAGTTGATACTGTAGGTGGTGAAATACTTGCAAATGCACTAAAATATATAAAATATGATGGAGTTGCAACTTGTTGTGGTCTTACATCTTCTCATGAATTAAATACTAATGTATTCCCTTTTATTTTAAGAGGTGTTAGATTAATTGGTATTGATTCAGTTGAGTGCAAATTAGAAAAGAAACAAGCAGCTTGGGAAAAGATTGCTAGTAAATGGAAAGTTGATACTTTAGATAGTATTACAAATGAAATCTCACTTGATGAGATTAAAGATGCATACGAACTTTTACTTGCTGGAAAGGCAGTAGGACGATATGTTGTAAAAATATAAAGAGTTTTTCTCTTTATATTTCACTCTCTATAAAAACTCTCAATTCTCACTTAAAATAAATTCGCTATAATTATAATAATTAAAAAAAGTATAGGAATAAAAAATGCAGAAATTTTTAGAAGAAGCTAAAAAAACTAGCCGAACTATTGCAAACCTAGATACTCATAAGAAAAATAGAGTTTTAAGAGAAATGGCAGATGCTTTAATAGCAAACAGCGATTTTATTTTAGAACATAACAATAAAGATATGAGTGAGGGAACATTAAACAATTTAAGCAGTGCATTGCTTGATAGATTATTATTAACACAACAAAGAATCGAAGATATGGCTCTTGCAATTAAGCAAATAGCTGAGCAAAAAGAACCAGTTGGAAAAACTCTTGAGGGTTGGATTACTGAAGATGGTTTAAATATTCAGAAAATATCAGTACCAATTGGTGTAATTGGTATTATTTATGAATCAAGACCAAATGTTACAAGTGACACAGCAGCACTTTGTTTTAAAAGTGGAAATGTTTGTGTATTAAAAGGTGGAAAAGAAGCTGAACACTCAAATAAAGCAATTGCAAAAGTTTTAAAAGAGGTATTAGCAAAAAATAAACTACCACAACAAGCTATCTCATTACTTCCTGATTCGACAAGAGAAGGCGTTGCAAATTTAATTAAACAAGATAAATATGTTGATTTAATAGTACCTCGAGGTGGAGAAGCATTAATTAGATATGTTAGTGAAAACTCATCAGTTCCAGTAATTAAACATGATAAAGGTTTATGCCATATTTTTGTAGATAAAGACGCAGCTCATAATAGAATTATTGATATTGCAATAAATGCAAAGTGTCAAAGACCAGGTGTTTGTAACTCAATGGAAACACTTTTAATACATGAAGAAATTGCTGCTTATATACTTCCAGGATTATATGATGCATTTATGGAAGAAGAAACTGTGTTAAAAGGTTGTGAAGAAACAGCTAAATATATTGATGTTCAAATAGCAACAGAAGATGATTATAATACTGAGTACTTAGCTAATATTTTAAATATAAAAGTAGTTAAAAATGTAGATGAAGCGATTGAGCATATAGCAATATATGGTTCTGGACACTCTGAATCAATTTTAAGTGAAAATTATACTGTTGTAAATAAATTCCTAGACCATGTAGATGCTGCTTGTGTATATGCAAATGCAAGTACAAGATTTACAGACGGTGGAGCATTTGGATTAGGAGCAGAAGTTGGAATATCAACTAATAAGCTTCACTCACGTGGTCCAATGGGAATTAGTGATTTAACAACATTTAAATATAAAATTTATGGAAAAGGTCAAATAAGATAATGTCAAAAAAAATATATTGTATAGCTTCATTTGAAGCAAAAGAGAATAAAGAGCAAGAGTTATTAGAAGTACTTCAATCCTTAGAGCCAAAAACACTAAGAGAAGATGGTTGCTTACAATATATTGTTACAAAACATATATCACATCCAAATGCAATGGGGAAATCTTTTCCTATAGTATTTAATGAAATCTGGGAGTCAAAAGAGGCTTTTGAACTTCATTGTAATAAAAAATATATTACAGACTTTTTTCAAAAACACTGTGTTGATGAAGATGGTTTAGTAAAAGATTTTAATGTTACTGTTTATAGTGATGAAGTAAATTAAGATGGCTATTTCAAACTCCTATCCAAATTTTCCTAGTGATTGTAAATCTTTATTATCAAAGCATTTAACAAAAGAGATATATGAGGAACTAAAGAATAAAAAAACTTCTTCTGGTTTTACTTTAGAAGCTGCTATTGCTTCAGGTCTTGAAAACTATGATAGCGGGATAGGTGTTTATGCAGGAGATTTAGAATCATATGATACTTTTGCAGCTTTATTTGACCCAATTATTGAAGAGTATCATGGCTTTTGTAAAAGTGATTCTCATGTAAGTAACTTAAATGCAAAGGATTTAAATGCTCCTAATCCTGATGTTGAAAATAAATATATTGTTTCAACTAGAATTAGAGTAGGTAGAAATATTGCAAATCTTCCTTTAGGACCAGCAATTACTAAAGATCAAAGAGATGAGGTAGAAAAACAAGCATCCCAAGCTCTAAACAGCTTAGATGGCAATTTAAAAGGAACATACTATCCTTTAGATGGAATGAATGAAGAAGTGTCACAAAAGCTAATTGAAGACCACTTTTTATTTAAAGCAGGAGATAGATTTCTTGAAGCTGCTGGTCTAAATAGAAATTGGCCAAAGGGACGAGGAATTTATCATAATGATGAAAAAACTTTTCTAGTATGGGTTAATGAAGAAGACCAATTAAGAATAATATCTATGCAACAAGGTGGGGATATTAAAGAGGTATTCCAAAGATTAACAAGTGCCATTTCTAAAATAGAAGAAAAAATCAAATTTTCATACTCTAAGCATCTTGGATATATCACATCTTGTCCTACAAACCTAGGAACTGCTCTTCGTGCAAGTGTTCATATTAAAGTTCCAAATTTAGCACAAAATTATGCACACTTTGAAGAGATTACAAATAAACACCATTTACAAATAAGAGGAATAAATGGAGAACACTCAGAAAGTGTTGGTGGTGTTTATGATATTTCTAATAAAAGAAGACTTGGAGTTACTGAAATACAGTGCGTACAAGATATGTATGATGGTGTAGTTGAATTAATCAAGGTTGAAAAAGAATTAGCGCTGGGATAGTGCTAATTTTAAACCTAAACCTACTAATACAAATGAAGTTAAAATATTCATATATTTTACAATACTAGGCTTTTGCAGAAGTTTTGAGCTTAGCATATTTGCAGCAACTCCAATACTTGAAAAAACAATAACAGTCATAATCATAAAAATAATTCCTAAGATAATCATCTGCATTGGTACACTTCCAGCTTGTGTATTTACAAACTGAGGAAGAAAAGCTAAGAAAAAAATAGAAACTTTTGGATTTAAAATATTCATAATAAATCCTTTTACAAAAAGCTTTTTTAATTCACTACTTGAATTTTGAACTGTTAAATCTAAAGGTTCATTTCTATATTTAAAAGCTTGATATGCAATATAAAGTAAATAAGCAGCACCTATATATTTTACAATATTAAAAGCAAGTTCAGATGTCTGGAAAATTACAGAAATACCAAGAGCAGCCGCACTTGTGTGAATTATTAAACCAGAACAAAGTCCTAAAGTTGTTACAATTGCAGCTTTTTTACTCTTTGTCATTCCTTGAGTTAAAACATAAATATTATCAGGACCAGGAGCTAAACATAAAAGAAAAGATGCTCCTATAAAAAGTAATAGTTGTGTAGTTTCAATCATTTTTTAACCTTGTATATTATGCTTAATTTATAAAATAAGTATAGCACATTAATCAATAAAATGATTTTAGCAATATCTGGATTGTTTGAGTTTTTTATTTTTGTTATAATTCACACAATTTATAATTATCATTAAAAAAGGAACAAAATCTATGAACTATATATCAAACGCAAACCTAAAAGAAGCAGATTCAGAAGTATTTGAAATATGTGAAAATGAGTTAGAGAGACAAACAGACCATTTAGAAATGATTGCAAGTGAGAACTTTACTTCTCCTGCAGTAATGGAAGCTATGGGTTCTGTTTTTACAAACAAGTATGCAGAAGGTTATCCTTATAAAAGATATTATGGTGGTTGTGAACAAGCTGATAGAGTTGAGCAATTAGCAATTGATAGAGCTTGTGAAATCTTTGGATGTAACTATGCAAATGTTCAACCTCATTCAGGTTCTCAAGCTAATGGTGCAGTTTATGCAGCACTACTAAAAGCTGGTGATAAAATCTTAGGTATGGATTTATCTCATGGTGGACATTTAACTCATGGTTCTAAACCATCATTTTCTGGTAAAAACTATACTCCATTTTATTATGGTGTTGAACTTGATGGTAGAATCAATTATGATAGAGTTATGGATATTGCAAAAATAACACAACCAAAAATAATTGTGTGTGGAGCATCTGCATACGCAAGAGAAATTGACTTCTCAAAATTTAGAGAAATTGCTGATGCAGTTGGTGCTATTTTATTTGCTGATATTGCACATATTGCTGGTTTAGTTGCTGCTGGTGAGCATATGTCTCCATTCCCTTATGCAGATGTAGTTACTTCAACTACTCATAAAACATTAAGAGGACCAAGAGGTGGTATTATTTTATCAAATGATGAAGATATTGCTAAAAAATTAAACTCTGCTATTTTCCCAGGATTACAAGGTGGACCATTAGTTCATGTAATTGCTGGTAAAGCAGTTGCATTTAAAGAAATACTAAATCCTTCTTGGAAAGATTACGCAAAACAAGTAAAAGCGAATGCAAAAGTATTAGGAGAAGTTCTAGTATCACGTGGATATGATATTGTATCTGGTGGAACTGATAATCACTTAGTATTAGTATCATTCTTAGATAAGCAGTTCTCAGGAAAAGATGCAGATGCTGCACTAGGTAATGCTGGAATTACTGTAAATAAAAATACAGTACCAGGGGAAACTAGAAGTCCATTTGTTACTTCTGGGGTTAGAATAGGAAGTCCAGCTTTAACTTCACGTGGAATGAAAGAAAAAGAGTTTGAAATCATTGCAAATAAGATGTGTGATGTATTAGATGATATTGAAAATACTGAGCTTCAAGCATCAATCAAGCAAGAGTTAAAAGTTCTTGCTTCTGATTTTGTTATTTACAATCAGTCTACTTACTAATACTTTCTTAACAAACTAAAAGTTTAAGTGGTATAAAATATCACTTAAACTTGCACTTAACTTACAATGCTTAGGAAGTAACATGGATGATAAACTATTACTTGAAAATGAAAATTATAAAAAAATAGAAAAAGTAATAAAATACATCGATGAAAACTTCAAAGAGCAACCCTCAATAGATACAATCTCAGAATATATCGGAATGAGTAAATTCCACTTAATTAGAGTTTTTAAAGAGTATGTTGGTGTTACTCCAATTCAATTTTTACAATCAGTTACTCTAAACTATGCAAAAGAGCACTTAAAAGAATCCAAAAGTATACTTGATAGTTCACTAGATTTAGGACTATCAAGCTCTAGTAGATTACATGATTTATTTGTAAATATTATTGGAGTTACTCCAAAAGAGTATAAAGAATCTGGTAAAAATGTAGAGATTACTTATGGATATGGATTTACTCCTTTTGGTGAGGCTTTAATAGCTTTTACAAAAAGAGGTGTTTCATATTTGGGATTTGTTGATAATAATAAAGAAGCAGTTTTTAAAAGATTTAAAGAGATTTGGGAAAAGGCTACTTTTATTGAAGATGATAAAAAAGCCCAAGATTTCTTAGATAATATTTTTATAGAAAAGAAGAAATTTGATTTATATGTTAAAGGTACAAACTTTCAGATAAATATTTGGAAAGCTTTATTAAACATACCAAATGGAACAATTACAACTTATCAAGATATTGCAAATAGTATTAATAAACCAAAAGCCGTACGAGCAGTAGCATCTGCAATTGGTTCAAATCATATAGGATACTTAGTACCATGTCATAGAGTTTTAGCAAAATCAGGTGCCATGAGTGGTTACCGTTGGGGAATTGAACGAAAGAAAATATTAATAGCATACGAGGCGATTAAAAACAAGAATTAGAAAGTTTACCTTGAAGTAATACCTCATTAAGATTTAGGTATTATATACATAACTAAATTATTTATCATAGGAAATGAATGAAAAAAATCCAATTCAATAACTTTTTTTATCAATATAAAATATTAATAATCATCACATTGCTACTTTTTATAGGATTTTTCACTACCTCTTTTTTCTCTTACAAAATTGCTACAGATCTTGCAAAAAATGAACTTAAATATAAATCTTTACCCTTAAGTAGTGATAATGTATATTCAGAGATACAAAGAGATATCTTAAAACCAAACCTAGTTTCTTCACTTATGGCTCAAGATACATTTATGATAAATTGGATGATAGATGGAGAACAAGACATAAAGCAAATTACAACATATCTTTCAACTATTATGAATAAATATAATACCTCAAGTAGCTTTTTAGTATCAGATAAAACAAAAAACTATTATTATCCAAAAGGTATTTTAAAAGAAATGTCTCCTAATAATAAAAGAGATATTTGGTTTTATAGAGTTAAAAATATTGTAGATGAATATGAGAGCAATATTGATATTGATTTAGCTGCAAATGATTCTATTACAATTTTTACAAACTATAAAGTAAAAGATTTTAATGGAAATTTTTTAGGAGCAACTGGTGTTGGTTTAAAAACTTCACATGTTAGTAATTTGTTAAAAACTTATAAAGAAAAATATAATCATGAAATATACTTAATAAATAAAGATAATAAAATCTTAATTAGTTCAAAAGATAAACAAGATACTTATAGCAAAGATAACTTTATGCATAAAGTTATAAATACCTTTAATAAAAATGATTTATCTACACAAGAATATTATAAGAATAGTGAGAAATATATATTAAATATCAGATATATAGATGAATTAAACTTATATTTATGTGTAGAAGCAAAAGAGGGTTATTTTACAAAAGAATTAGAAGAAACATTTTATATAAATATCCTAATCTTTTCTATTATCATTCTTATAATCATGGTTTTTATTATTCTATATATAAAACGTCAGCAGGAGATATTAAAAAATATTGCAAAAACAGATAAATTAACCTCTTTACAAAATAGAAATAATTTCGATTCAATATTTGAAGGACTTTTTAATTCAAAAAGAAAAGATGAAAAAGATTTAACTATTTTAATATTTGATATAGATAATTTCAAAAAAATAAATGATGAGTTTGGACACCTAGTTGGTGATAAAGTTCTAATTGAAGTAGCAAATATTTTTAAAAGTACCTTTAGAAATTCAGATATTCTTGTAAGATGGGGTGGTGATGAATTTGTTGCATTATTGCCAAAAATTAAAGAAGAAAAAGCCTATAGATTAACTAAAAAATTAAGTCAGAATATTAATAATAATGAAACACTCTTTAATTTATTAAAGCAAAAAATCACAATAAGTGTAGGTTTGCACTCAAAAAAAGATGAAACTTCAAAAGAAGAATTATTTTCAAAAGCAGACAAAAATTTATATCAAGCAAAACAAGAAGGTAGAGATAAAATAGTATATTAATTTTATATACCACCAAATGAACACTGAAAAAATATAAACTTCTTGAAACAAAGGAGTTTATATGTCTTATACTAAGAAAAGATACTTAGTCTATATCTTTATTACAATATTTACATTTACAATGCCATTTATCACAATTGACAACAATCACATCTTACTTTTATCTTTCGATAAATTACAGTTTCATTTTTTTGGTTTTGTTTATAATGTAAATGAGTTATATGTTATGCCATTTTTACTAATGTTTTTATTCATTGGTATTTTTGCTATGACTACACTTTTTGGTCGAGTTTGGTGTGGGTGGGCTTGTCCTCAAACTATATTTAGAGTTATTTATCGTGATTTAATTGAAAGTACAATCTTAGATATTAGAAGAATAAAAAATAAACAAAAAGAGCTTGATTATTCTAAGAAATCTATTCACTTAAAAAAATATATTTCTATTTTTCTTTGGCTTATAATTACAATTGTAATTTCTACAAATTTTATGTGGTATTTTGTACCTCCCGAAGATTTCTTTCTCTATATTCAAAATCCAAGTGAACATATGTTTATGATAATATTTATGTTATCTGTAGCACTATTTTTAGTATATGATATTGTATTTATGAAAGAAAACTTTTGTGTCTATATTTGTCCTTACTCAAGAGTTCAATCTGTTTTATATGATGATGATACAAAACAGATCGTATATGATACTTCAAGAGGTGGAGATGTTTATGTAAATGCAGAAAAATCTATTTTTAAGATGAAAGAGTGGAATTCAAATGAAGAGTGTACTACTTGTGAAGCTTGTGTAAAAATATGTCCTGCAAATATTGATATTAGAAAAGGTTTACAAGTTGAATGTATTAACTGTTTAGAGTGTGCTGATGCATGTGATATTGTTATGGGAAAACTTGGCAAAAAATCTTTAATAAACTGGGGAAGTACAAATAGTGTTATCAATAAAAAGACTACAAAACTTTTAACTAAAAGAAATATATCTTATTTTGTTTCACTTATTTTATGTATTATTCTTGCTATTGTTTTTGCATCTAAAAAAGAACCATTTTTACTTAATATAAATAAAACTACTAATCTTTATAAAATCAAAGAAGAGCAAAAAGTTACAAATAATTATATTTTAACTTTTCATAATACCCAAGATAAAACATATACTTTTGATATAAAACTAGAAGATAATGAAAATTTTGCAATTAAAAGATTTAAAGCTTTTAAACTTGAACCAAATAAAAGAGTAAAGAAGATATTTATTGTAGAGACTAAAAAGAGACTATTTATCTCAAAAACACAAAATTCAGCCTTGAAAATAAAAATAAATTCATTTGCACTCGAAAATGAAAATATTAGTCTTTCAAGAGAGCTTTCATTTATTTATCCAAGAAGTGATTTAATCAAATGATTTTTCAAAAAAGAGGGTGAATTTTGCTCCCTCTTTTTTATTAACTAGCTCTATTTTTCCCTCAAAACTCTCTTCAACAATTAATTTAACTAAATAAAGCCCAATTCCAGAACCTTGTTCTTTTGTTGAAAAGTATGGCTCAAATACTTTCTCTTTATTTTTCTCTTTTATTCCACCTGCATTATCGCTAATTGAAATTATAACCTCAGCATTAGAAGAAGTTACTTCTATTTTTATATATGGTTTTTCAGTACTTTTCAAAGCATCATTAGCATTTGAAAGAAGAGCTAATATTACTTGTGATAATTCATTTTTAACCCCATATATTTTTATATCTTCATTTGTATTAAAGATAAACTCTAAATCAATATTATTTTTTTTAAAATCAGCACTTAAAATTGTAAGACATGAGTTTATTGCTTCTTGTACAGAAAAATTCTCTTTTTGTTTTGATGGTGCATAAAAACCTTTGAAATCATCAATTGTTTTTGATAAAAACTCTAACTGCATACTTGCTTGACTTATTTTCTTTTCTAAATATACCTCATCAAGTTTCTTATTTTCAAAACGTTTTTTAATATTGATTAATATATAAGCTATATTATTTAAAGGTTGTCTAAATTGATGTGTTATATTTCCTATCATCTCACCTGATTTTGCTAATCTTGATTGTTGTAAAAGCATATCTTCATAAGAATTACTTTGTATTTGCAAACTATTATATTTATATCCAACAGAAAGAGTAAATAAAATAGCCTCTATAGCAAAAGCTAGTAAAACTAAATCCATATATCCTTTTTGAATATAAAGTGTCTTAAAGTCCATTACAAACAAAATAAAGCACAATAATGACCATCCAATTACATAAATAACTGTAGGTTTAAATCCTTGCTTTAAATTAAAGACAATTGATATAAATAAAATAGCATAGATAATAGTATAAGGTAAATACTCAAATAACATATAGTGATAAAAAGCTGTTAAAAGAACTATATTAAAAAGTAGAGTATTTATTATTAGTTCTTTATAATTAGAGATTTTAGGAAAAAAATTTCCTTCATAAAAAGATACAGCAAATACTATCGAAAATAAACTTGCACCCAATATTGCTATTTGCTCAACAACAGAACTTATTTCAAACATATTGCTATATGAAATAATAAACAGTAAAGAAAAAGATTGCATAAGACAGTAACTTATATAAAATATCTCTTTAGAGTAAATATACCTTATAAATGTATACACTATAGACATAATCAATATGCCAAAAGTAATCCCGTAAGCCAAAGTAGTGCTCAAGTCATAGATCAATTTTATATCCAGTACCTGAGAGATTTAATATAAGCTCTTTTGGAATCTTTGTCTTTATATTTTTAACTAAAGTTTTTAAAGCATCTTTACTCATAGAAGAATCGAACCATACACTATTTTCAATCTCACTATATGTTACATATCTATTTTTATTTTTTAAAAGCAATACTAAAAAATCTAACTCTTTAGTCCGTAACTTTATAATTTGACTATTCTTTACTAACGTTAGATTGAACATATCAAAAGTAGATTCATCATTTAAAGCTATTATATTACTAGTGTCACTTTCTATACTTTCCATACATGACATTAGCGCTTGTTTTAATTCATTCTCTTTTATTGGTTTAATTAAATACTTCACAAGCTGAAGTTCTATTGCTTTTAATAAGTAGTCTTTATCACTAAAGGCACTAATTACTATAACTTGTGTTTTAGAGTCTGTTTTCCTTATCCTTTGAACAAACTCTAAACCATTTAATTTCGGCATTTGTATATCTGTAATTATAATATGGGGCTGATGTTTCGCATATAACTTTAAGGCGCTTAAGGCATCACTTGCTTCATATATATTTTCAAAATAGTTTTCTAAATACTCAACACCATTTTCCCTTGCAATATCATCATCTTCTACGTATAGTATTTTTATAGTTTTATTTATACTTTCTAACATCTAATATTTGAAATATCTATTTTTTAATCAAAGGTAATTTATTTAGCATATTCTCACAATATTCCCATTGAGTTAAAGTATCTTTCCACTCTTGTGGAATTGCATCTACTCCTCTATAAGCTCCTAGAACCATTCCAATTGCAATTGATCGAGAAGCATTATCTCCACCTACCATTGCATTTGCTTGTAATGCTTTTTTAAGACCATCTTTATCATCTGCATACTTAAGTATAAAATAAACACTTCCAGGAAGAGTTCCTTGAGTTGGACTAGCTTTTCCTACTTTTATAGGTTCACTTCTTCCTACATCCCATAATCTTGCCATTGAAGTAAGAGCTAAGTCATCACAGAACTGCTCTTTTGATAAATCTGAATTTTCATCAATTGATTCTTCATACTTAGCAATTGCTTGTTTTACTTTTGTCTCAATAAAACCACCCATTAAAATAGCAACATCTTCTATAGCAGAACGTGGTTCTTCACCTCTTAAGACTCTATGAGTTACACGTGCGAAAAACTCACCCCCATCAAGAGCATCAACATCTCTATGAGTAAACATAGCTTTTCTTGCAACATCAACTATTTCTTCTTCTGTTTCATAGTATGAATGAGCAGCAACATGTCTAATAGCAGTTGCATTTGAAATTCCACCAAGATAAGGAACTGCTGTTCCATTTTTAACTTGAGCATAAGTCTCTTTTGTCATAGTACAAATCCAAGAACCCCAAGAGTGCTCTAATCTATTCATCCAATGAGGAAGTAGGGGTGCTACTTCAAAAGCTCTTGGAGGATTTGAAATACTTGCTAAATGCTCAAGTATTAAAATATTGTAATCACCATAATCAGTAGTACCCCCAGCGCTTTTCCCTGGATGATAATTTCGTTGACCCCAACCAATACCATGAGTTTCTCCACCCATCATTTCACCAGGACTCATAAACTTTTCAATAGACTTATTTCCATAAGCTTTATATATCTTTTGAGCATCATACTCATAGTGTGAGCCTAAACATAAAGCATCTCCTACAATTGCTGCAAAAAATGCACCTTTTAGTTTCTTTTCATCAGGTGTTTGAGTAGTTTTATTTGTTAATTCTTCATTCATATTTTATTCCTATTTATTTAATATTTTTATTCAAGAATGCATTATAACTTATTTATAATTCTTTTTTAGTACTTACAATCCTTTATTAATAAAACAGTTATTGAATAAATTATAGTAAAATGATAAAAAATAAAAATTAATATATTAGGTAATGTATGAAAATCTTATTAATTGAAGATGACCCTAACATACTATCTCTTTTAAAAAGAGGACTAGTTGAAGATGGTCATTCTATAGAAACTTCAGAGGATGGAGAAGAAGGTGAATATTTAGCAAGTATGAATAATTATGATTTAATCATACTTGACTGGATGCTACCTAATAAAGAAGGCATAGAGATATTAAAATCCTTAAGAAAGAAAAATATAACTACTCCTGTATTAATGCTAACAGCAAAAAGTGAGATTGATGATAAAGTATTAGGATTAAATCATGGAGCAGATGATTATTTATCTAAACCTTTTTCCTATAAAGAATTAATAGCAAGAATTGAAGCAATATATCGAAGAAGTTTATCTGATGGCAAAAATGAAATTATAATAAATGACTTAACTATTGATATGAATAAAAAAATTGTAAAAAAAGAGAACGTCGAAATATCATTAACTGCAAAAGAATACGAACTTTTACTTTTTCTAATTAATAATAAAAATTCAATGGTGTCAAACGGC
>NZ_WFKJ01000080.1 GCF_009208075.1 Poseidonibacter ostreae
TAGCTTAGGTTTTGCTTAAATTTTACGATTTGTGTAAATATGTGATTTTATACAATATTTATATTGTATTGTCTTTAATTTTAGGGATTTAATAAATACTTTTATTATATTTGTTAATTTTTCATTTACTTTTTTATCTTAATATATAATTTGTAATAAAAATACAGATGCTTATTAAAGATGTTATTAAGACTAACATTATAAAATTACGCACTAATTAACAACAATATAAAAAGGATATACATATGTATAATAGAGATTATTTATCAAATAATTCAAATGAGCATTCACAAGAATCGTCTCAAGTACAATTAATGAGCTTTTTAAAAGCTACTTATCAATTATTTGCTGGTTCATTATTAGCTGCAACGGCAGGGTCATATATTGGTCTTGAAATTGTTTCTTACTTAATGGGTCCAGTAAAATGGCTTTTATTTGGAGCAGTAATTGCAATGGTATGGTTTGTTATACCAAAAGTAAAACATAAGCCAGGAGTTAATTTATTAGCTTTATTTGCTTTAACATTTATGACAGGGTTAATGATCGCTCCATTATTAGCTTCAATCTTTGCAATGCCAGGTGGTGCATCAATAGTTGGTCAAGCTTTCTTAATGACTTCAGTTGCATTTGGTGGAATTTCAATGTTTGCAATGACAACAAAAAGAGATTTCTCTTCAATGGGTAAATTTTTAATGATTGCACTTATTATTGTAATTGTTGCAGGTATTTCAAATATCTTCATTCAATCATCATTAATGCAATTAGGAATTGCTAGTGTAAGTGCATTATTATTCTCTGCATTTATTTTATATGATACACAGCAAATTATTAGAGGTGGATATGATTCGCCAGTTGAAGCTGCTTTATCTTTATACTTAGATTTCTTTAACTTGTTTATTTCATTATTACAAATTTTAGGAATTATGAACAGTAGTGACGACTAAAACTAACTCCCTTGGGAGTTAGTTTATCTACGTTAAACTATTATAAATATTATGAAATCAAATAATCTTAGACTTATAGATGCAAATTTAAATAGATTACGTGAAGGAATTCGTGTAGTTGAGGACATTTTTAGATACATATATAATGATAAACAAACTGCTTTAAAACTAAAAGACTTGCGTCACCTATCCAGAATAGATATTTATACTCAAATGATAGAAACAAGAGATGTTAAAAATGATGTCTTAAGAGAATCAATTAAAAGTGAACAAAATAGAGATGATTTACACTCTATATTAATTGCAAATTTTAAAAGAGCTCAAGAGAGTGCTAGAGTATTAGAAGAGTTTTGTAAGCTTATTTCAATAGAAGATAGTGAAAACTTTAAGTATATAAGATATGAACTTTATACTTTAGAAACTGTTTTAACAAATATAACTTCAAATTCTAAATAATTTAAATTATACTCTTTATATAATTTCTTTGCATTTTTAAAATCCAAACTATTAGATCCTCCACTTACACCTGATTTTTTTATATAATTGAATAAATCTTTTTTATTTTCAAATTCTAATTTATACATAATTGTTTCAAATTCACAAATAAAATGATTTGAAAAAGCTTTTTTAATTTCACTTTCTTCTAAAATTGGTGATTTTGTATTTGTAATAGTTTGAATAGTTTTAAATGTATTTGAAGTAAATAATACTGCATTGATTTCATTAGTAATTAGTGAAAGTTTTTTAACAATTTTATCTAAATCTTTTGACCACTGTAAAGCAGAAGATGATAATACAATATCATAAGTATCGTTTTTAATTTCGTTAAGAAATTCTTCTGTATCAAAATCAAAACATTTAACTTCAACACTACTATTCTGCGGATGAAGTTGGCACATTTCTTCTGAAAAATCTATTGCTTTGTAAAAGTCAATTGGCCATGTAATATTAGAAAAAATTTGTCCTGAACCACAACCTAGTTCTAGTATTTTTTTAGGTTTTGTTTTTAATTCTCGAACTAAGGATTTTGCAATAATTTGCTGAATAATATTATGATTGTTATATTCATTTGCATGCTTTGAAAATTCGTTTTTTATTGACAATTTTACTCTTTATTTTAGTGTTTAATTTGAAAGAAAATTCATTTTAACTTTTTCTTAATAAGTTTTAGATAAAATATATCCCATTTTTCAAAAAGGAAATAGATAATGACATCTACACTTTTAGTAGTTCAATTTGTTTTAGCAATTTTATTAACAATAATAATCTTACTTCAAAAAAGTTCAAGCATCGGTCTTGGAGCTTACAGCGGAAGTAATGAATCATTATTTGGCGCTAAAGGTCCAGGTAATTTTTTAACTAAAGCAACAATGGCATTAGGTTTAATCTTTGTTATTAATACAGTAGTTTTAGGTTATATGTATAATGAGAAAAGAAACGAGAGTGCGATTGATAATGTAAAAACAGATACATTAATTCCATCTATGCCAGCTCCAACAACACAACAAGCTCCAGCAGCTCCAACTCAAGCTCCAGTACCAAGCGTACCTGCAGCTAAGTAATTCAAAGAAGAAAAGAAATATATAATATTTCTTTCTACTTTGTAGTTACAATACTTACATCTTTATTTTTACTCTAATTCAAATATCAAAAAAAATAGCAAATTATATATTTACTTTTCACTCATGAAAAGATATCAAAGTTAAAAATGGTATAATACCCGCAAATTAATAAAAAAAGTTTTCAATAAATAAAGGAGAATTAATGTTAGAAGAGCTTAATGCTGAAACAAAAGATCATATGGAAAAGTCTATTGAGGCTTTAAAAAGAGATTATAAAACACTAAGAACTGGAAAAGTTACAACTTCAGTTTTAGATGGTGTTAAAGTAGATTATTATGGAACACCAACTGATTTAAATCAAGTAGGTTCTGTATTAGCTGCAGATGCAACAACAATCGTAATAAACCCATGGGAAAAGAATCTTTTAGGTGATATTGAAAAAGCTATTCAAAATGCTAACATTGGTGTTAATCCAAATAACGATGGAGAAGTAATTAAATTATTCTTCCCACCTATGACAGTTGATCAAAGAAAAGTTAGTGCTAAAGGTGCTAAAGTAATGACTGATAATGCTAAAGTTGCAATTAGAAATATTAGAAAATCTGCAAACGATAAAATTAAAGTTTTACACAAAGATAAAGAAATTAGTGATGATGAGAGCAAAAAAGCTCAAGATGAAATTCAAAAAATTACAGATTCTTATGTAGCAAAAGCAGATACTACTTTTAAAGCAAAAGAACAAGAAATTTTAACGGTTTAATGATGAACGTAGAACAAATATATAAAGATGCTAATGCATTATTAGAAGGTCACTTCAAATTAAGTTCAGGGAATTACTCAAACTTTTACTTACAATCAGCAAAAGTTTTAGAAGACCCTAAAACTGCTAAGTTATTAGCTGAAGCACTAGCAAAGCAGATTAAAGAATCAGGTATAAAAGTTGATGCTGTATGTTCACCTGCACTTGGTGGATTAATAGCTGGTTTCGCACTTGCAACTGCACTTGATGTAAGATTTATCTTTGCTGAAAGAGTTGATGGTGAGATGACTATTAGAAGAGGCTTTGAAGTTACAGAGGGTGAAAACTATGTAATTTGTGAAGATATTATTACAACTGGTGGATCTGCTTTAGAAGCAGCACGTCAAGTTGAAGCTGATGGTGGAAATATTGTAGCTTATGCTGCACTTGCTAATAGAGGCTTTTGTTCGAGAGTTGGTTCTTCTTTAGAAGCACAAGATAATTGTAAATTACCATTAGACAAACCACTTTTTGCACTTGAAGACTTTACATTTAAAATGTATACACCAGATGAGTGTGATTTTAAAGATATTGCTTATAAACCAGGATCAAGAGGTAACTAATTTAAATGGCAAGATGGAGAGATACAAAAAACAATAGAGGTAATCAAAAAAATACTACTATTAAAGAAGATCATAATCAAATTGAATCTTCTTCACTCTCTTCAAGATTAAGAGCCTTTCTAACAGATACATTCTTAATCACAACTCCCATACTTTATATTGTAATATATCTTGTTATGGGAAGTGGTGAAGCTTTTTCAGAAGATAGAATTAAAGGTTGGTCAATAATACTTATTATTCATCTTTTACTAATAATATTTTTCTGGTTTGTAAAAGGCCAAACTCCAGGTTTAAAAGCATATCAATTAAAGATTGTAGATGTAACAAGTAAAACTAAAATATCATTAATACAATCACTTATTAGATATAGTGCAACACTATTTGCAGTTGTTTCATTTTTCTTAATCTTTTTACCATTTATTAGAAAAGATAAAAAAACATTTCAGGATATAGTCTCTAATACAATTATTATTCCCGAATAATGTTATTCTTTAAACTCTCTGCTTTTTACTTTTTTTACTTTGCAGCTGTTGGTGTATATATAATTTTCATGCCAAAAGTACTTCATGATATTGGATACAATGCCTTTGATATTGGAATAATTTTTGCCCTTGCTCCACTTATGAGATTTGCTACACCATTTTTATTTTTAAAGCATATTGAAT
>NZ_WFKJ01000081.1 GCF_009208075.1 Poseidonibacter ostreae
TGGAGAGGTAACTAAAATTCATACACATTTTTACTTATCCCTAATTCAATTTACAATTGAATAAATAATTGTTTCATTTCATTTCATTTAATGAAATAATACTTATTGGTTTTATAGATTAAAAAATATTAAAACAACAATGTTAGAGTATAAACTCAGTTTTCATTGTTCTTTCATGATTTGCTAAAAATATTTATCAAAAACTTTTTTAAAATCTATTATTTATATCTATTCTATATTTTTCATAAAAGTCTATATTACCTTCAGACACAGACCCTACTAAGATATCATCATTTAAACTAGACCTAATTTCTGTAGAGACTTTATTAAATTCTTTTACAAAGACTTTTAAATTAATATTTAAACTTTTACAAAATTCAATAATATCAAAACTAAATTCTTCATTCTCTGCATTGAATCCTAGAAATCTAACTTCATTTTTATCATAATAAATTCTTAATTTAGTCATTTTTTATTCCAATATCTATTTTAAACTTTATGTGTTTCCCAAAATCTTTAACACCTAATATAATATTAGAATCAGGTTCAATTGAAGTTTTTACGTTCTTTGCCATGATTTTTCTCCAATTTAGACTATTATATAGCTTTATAATTATACTTTTGTGCATTTTATTAATTGCTATATTGATTATTGCTTTATAATTGTACTTATGTACAACAAATTATAGGAATACTATTAATATAGTATTGAGTATTGAATCATGAAAATTTTAAAATACACATACCAGATAAAATATAGAGGAATTGATAAAGGTTATTCTTCATCTTTCTTAGGCAATTTAGAAGCTAAGTATAATGACCCAAAAGACAATGTTCCAAGAATTAAAAAATGTAAAAAATCTTGTATATTATTTGTAAACTATATTTTAAAGTATATTTGTGTTAATTATAACTCAAAGATTTAAAAGTATTAATGAAATATATCATTGGCTTGTTCCAATAACTTTTCCTAAAACTTCAACATCATCACAATCATGAAGTTCTGGTAAGAATAAGGGATTACACGATAGCAATTGAAGCTTATTATATTTTGGCAAGAAAATTACTTTTTTAACTACTACTCCATTTTGTGTATTAACTACATAGATATCGTTATTTCGAAATGAAGGAATTGTTTTAGATTTATCTATAAATATAATTGAACCATCTCTTATTAAAGGTTCCATTGATTCACCTGTTACATTTAAAGCTTCAATGTTTTTAATAGCTTCTTTACCACCTAGTTGCTCTACAACATCTTTATCTAAGCCTAAGTACTCAAAGTTTTCTTTCTCATTAATAGCGCCCCCACCTGCACTAGTATTTATATTTTTAAAATATTTAATATTAATAATCTTATCTGTAATTTGATTTAGAGAATCAGGCATTTGATCAAATAATATATAATTAATTACAATATTCTCTTTTGCACAAAAATTTATAATAGCTTGTAAAGGTATTTTACTTTCTTTTTTCGATCTACAATAGTGTTCTTTTGAGATATCTAAAGCTTTTGCTATATCTGCATCATAAACTTTTTTATCTTTATTATCCTGTGTTTGTTCTATATGTATTCTAATTTTATTCATTACAGCATTAAAATCGCTACTTATCATTTATTGACCTATATGTTAATTTATTTTGAATAATATCACATATGTAATACATTATGTAAAAAGATTACAAGGTGTAATATAAATGAACATACATTTAGATTTAGATTGTTATTTTGTGAGTGCTGAAAGAACAAGATATCCTTTTTTAAAAGGTAAAAATGTTGTAGTTGTAAAAGGAAGTGACAATAGAATTTTTTCCAATATAAAAAAAGATGGTGTTATACTTGGAGATACGGGAGCTTTTAATAGTGTCTTAGAATTTAAGAATAAGCAGCATGATAATGTTTTAGGAGCTTGGAAGGATGAATATATTGACAAAGAGGGAAATATACATGGTATTGTTATTGCAAAATCTTATGAAGCTAAGAAATATGGAATAAAAACAGGAACACCTTTGAAAGAAGCTTTATACATGTGTCCTAATCTATTAATTATAAAAAGTGATCATCTCTTTTATCAAGAGTTATCTCAAAAATTAAAAAAGTACTTAGAGTTTAAAATACCTGTATTAGAGCAATATTCTATTGATGAATTCTTTGGAGATTTGAATGGATGGATTAAAGATGAAGATACACAAGGGTTTATTGAAGAATTAAGAGATGATATTATGGCTAAGTTTGACTTACCAATATCAATAGGAGCAAGTAAAAGTAAATGGATAGCAAAGCTCTTAACAGATGAAGCAAAGCCTTATGGTGCTTTAGCATTAAGACAAGACCAAGTTTATGAATACACGAAAGATATTGATGTAAATGACTTTCCAGGTGTTGGACGTGCAATATCTAAGAAACTTGAAATACATAGAATTAAAACATTAGGAGAGTTAAGAGTAAAACCTAGTTTACTATACTCATATGGTAAAACTGGAGTTCAATTATATAAAAGAATTTGTGGTACTGATAATGAAAGAGTAATAGCCTATAGTGATAGAAGAGGTATTGGAATAAGTAGAAACTTTAAAGCAATAATAAATAGAGATGAATTATATAGAAGAGTTTTAATACTTGCTAGATATTTAAGTTTTACTATTGCTAAACTAGCATTAAATCCTACAAGCTATTATTTTAAAATTAGATATGAGTATGGATCAAAGAACTCTCAATCCATTAGTCATAATAGACTTTTTAATGAAAAGTTTTTAATAGACCTTGCAAAAGAGATGATTAAAAAGTTAGATAATCATGTTACTCATAAAATACACTATATAGCAATTTCAGCTTCAAACTTTTCTAATTCACATAATCAAAAAACATTTTCTTTAATTGATTTTGAGAAGGATAAAAAGTTTAAAGCTTTAAATGAAAAGCTTCTTAAGATTAGAGATAAATATGGTGTAGATATTATTAGGTATGGAAGTGAGCTTAATGTGAGTATTTAAAATTGTAAAAACAAAAAGTGGTTTCCCTAACAATAATAGCTTACCTAAATTACTATTTATGGGGATTCAAAATGCCTCAAAAAAGTCAACTTTTCCAGTAAGAAATTGGGTTTTAAGAATTTTCAACTCTCAATTTACTTTGAGGGAAGACTAGATAAAACATTAAATTTATGATACATTTGGGAATTACTAGATACTGACACGAGATTATTGACACTCCCGTCCTATACTATCAATTTTTAATGATTATGATTGTTACAATTCCATTTTTTTAATTTTTAAATAGCCACACACCAACCAAAATAGCTATTAAAGCTATTACCATAGTCGATTTTAATATTAATATTATTTCCATTTATTTTCCTAGTATTTTTTTAATTTTTAATGATTATGACAAATTTTCTAAAGTTATCCATTATGAATTAAACCCTTTATATTTGTTGCATCATTTTCTAATATTTTAAAGCCATATTCTTCATATATTTTTTGTAGTAGATTATTATTTTCTTTGCCTTCAGAATTATAAAATAGTAGAAATAGAGCAATATCAGTATTTTGGTATATCCCTAATGATTCTAAAATCATTTTAAATATCTTCTTTTTGTGTTGCTGCTTCAGATTCACCATATTCTTGTAGTAATATTTTAATTTCATGTGTTATAAAGTTATCTGCAAATTGATATTCGATACCGAAGCTTGTTGATATTTGTAATTTTATGTCTTCAATATTTATTTTGTTCATAAGTAAGTCCTATTTCTCTTTAATGTTTTTTTAGGCTTTTCAATTAATTTAGCTTTCTGAAAAGCTAAATAACCTAATAGCTGACCTGTTTTACCTTGACTTTTTTTCTGTAGTATGAAGTTGTTAAATTCTTCATCATTAAGTGTTATAACTACTCTATTAGCATTCTCATTGCTCATAATTTACTTTCCTTCTTCTATTGTAATTTCATTAACATTTTTTAGATTATTATCGATTGCCATTTCATTAACAAATGAATTTAATTTTTTAATGATAAATACAACATCTTCTCTTTTCTCATTAAAGTATTCAATCTCAACATTCTTAGTTCCTACATTATTTCTAAGATATTTATATACCTTATCAACATTAGGTATTAGCTCTGCTAGTAACTTGGCCTCTGGTGTATTACAAATTAATACTTTACTATTAGGATTTTTTGCTAATTCAATCTTTTTGGATAAATCTCTCATATTTTTCCTTCGTATAATACATTTATCGTTCAATTAGTTAAAATAAGAACGAGTTC
>NZ_WFKJ01000082.1 GCF_009208075.1 Poseidonibacter ostreae
TAATCTTTAAATTCATACAGTTTTCCTTTATTCTATCTTAAATTAGATCGCGAATTATATATTAAATATAGGAATTTGTCAAATTTAACCTATTATTTACTACATTTAGAGCAATTTTAATTTACTATTTAGTTAGTCCTGATTATAATTCCAAAAAGCATTTAACGAGATATATTAATAGTGAAAAAACAAGAATTTAAAAAACTAATTAAAGAAATTGGCTTTACTTCACAAAGAAGTTTTGCTGAAGAAATAGGTGTAAAAGCAACGACTTTTACAACATATAAATTTATACCAAACCATATAGTAAGAATCATTAACATGGCACTATTAGCTAAACAAAGCGGTGTTGCTTTTGAAGATATTAAATCTGCTATGAAAATAGATTAGATTTTCTAATCTACTTTTCAAAACTCAAATTTCATAAAAATCTGACTTAATAATCTTATATATAAATTTTTTATTATTGAAATAACTTTTTTGAAATAAAATAAAAACTTAGTATTTAATTTTTACTGAAAAGAATTTTAAAAATGAAAAAGTATTTTTTACAATAAAAAGTTGTTTTTTATCATTTTTTATATTTTTAATCCAATATTTATATATTTTCGAACCTTAGAAATCTCTTCTAAATCAATTTTTTCAATTAGAATTTCTTCTTCATCATCCTTAATAACATTTCCAAATGGAGAAATAATTGCACTACCTTTTGCCATATTTAAATCAGCACTATTTGCTGCAATTACAAAACATTGATTTACAAGTGCAAGGGATTTTGAAATAGTCTCATAATGATCTTTTCTTTTTAATCCCCACATTGCAGGATTTAATATAATATCTGCACCAGCAACTTTTTGCCAAAGTTCAGGAAATCTTAATTCAAAGCATATTAGAGTTGCTACTTTTAATCCATTTATCTCAATAATCTTTATATCCTCTTCACATCCAGCATCAAAGTGATCTAATTCGTTTCCTAGAGGAAAAAGCTTTATTTTTGATTGAGTATGAAGTATCTTTTGCTTGTCAAAGATATATAATGTATTGAAAAACTTATCATCTTGTTTTGTTATTAGTGTCAATGCAATAGTTTTGTTTATTGCAAGCTTTTGAAGTTGCTTAATAGCAAAAGTTGAGAATTCAGATGCTTCTTCCATCCTGTCATAACAAAAGCCGCTTAAAGCAATCTCTGGTGCTAAGATAATAGAATCTTCTGGACACTCTAAAATCAGTTTTTTAATATGCTCTAGGTTTGCAAAAAAATCTGGACTCGTTTTAACTTGTAGTGCTATTAAGTTCATCTATTTCCTTTTGGATTAATTTCTCAAGTGAGTTTTGATATGTTTTAGCTGTTGCAAATGTACTTGCTTCATATTTTGTTACTAAGATTGGATTTGTATTTGAAGCTCGAACTAGTGCCCATCCATATGCAAAGTTAATTCTTAAGCCATCAACTTTGCATATATCTTTGATTAGAGGAAAGTCTCTATTTAGTCTCTTCAATGATTCTTCTATTTTTTCCATTAATAAAAATTTCTTATCTTCATCTATTTTAATCTCTATATTTGAGCTTGTATAAATTTTTGGAAGCTTTTCTATCTCTTCATCTATTTTCATACCACCTTGAATTAACTCTAAAACTCTAAAAGTTGCATAGATTGCATCATCAAATCCATAATATCTATCATTAAAGAAAATATGTCCTGATACCTCAGCTGCTAAGTCTGCATTTAACTCTTGAAGTTTTAATCTAAGATTTGAGTAACCTGTTTTATCCATAATAGTTGTGCCATGAGTATTAATCTCATCAAATACATTTTGTGAATATGTAACTTCTCCAATAATAACAGGGTTTTTCATAGTCTTTGAAAATAGTAAAGCTAAAATATCGCCTTTGATATTATGCTTTTGAGTTAATACAGCAATTCTATCTGCATCTCCATCATAAGCAAAACCATAATTACAATCATCTTTTAAATGACTTTTTAAATCTTCTAAATTTTTTTCATTACTAGGGTCTGGATGATGATTTGGAAAGTCTCCATTTGGTTTTGTATATAAAGCTTTATAGTTTAGGTTTAGTTTATCAAAAATCTCTGTTATAACAGTATCTGCCATTCCATTTCCACAATCTACTACAAACTGCTGTTTTAAATTTTTTAGCCCTTTAAATTGCTCACACATATAATCTATATATAAAGACTTTGCATTAACTTCTATAAAGTCTTTATTATCAAGTATATTGATATTTTCATTTTTCTTTATTGCTTCATATAATTTTATTAAATCATCTGCAAAATATGGTTGATTCTCTATAGTGATTTTAAATCCATTGTACTGTTTAGCATTGTGACTACCTGTTATCATAATAGAAGCTTGAGGTTTTGTAGTTTTGCCATCAATTTCAAACTCTTGATATGAAGCAAAGTAATTAACTCCTGTTGCAACAAGTCCTATATTTAATATTTTACAGCCTGATTGATTAAGACCAGAAACTAAAGACTCAAAAAGCATAGTAGAATGCTTTCTAATATCATAACCAACCACGATATAAGGAGTTATTACTTTTGTTCTTTCTTGTATTGCTAAACCTAAATAATATCCTATTAGTTTACTATTCTCTTTTGTTAACTCTTTTGGAACAATACCTCTAATATCATATTGTCTAAAAATAGATTTACATATCACTTTATTGCTCTTTCAAGATTTAGTAAAAATTCTTTTTTCTCTTCTCCACCTGCATATACATTTGAGCTTCCATCATCTTTTTTTATTCTATGACAAGGTACAATTATATTTAACATATTTTGTGCAAGTGGACTCTCTAATGCTTTTTTTGATGTAAGACCATCTATTTTTGAAGCTAAGCTTGTAAAGCTTTCAGTTTTCCCATAAGGAATATCTAAAAGCTCTTTCCATACTTGTATTTGAAAAGTTGAACCAACTAGCTGCATAGGTAGTTCAAAAGAAGTTCTTTGTTTATTGAAGTACTCTTCTAGTTGAGTTCTTAATGTATCAAAATATTCGCACTCAGATGGAATGATATCTGTATCAAAACTCTTTTTTAAAGTATCAATTCTAGCTTCAATATTAAAAGGTGTAAAATAGCAAAGCATTACTATCCCTTTTTTTGAAGCTGCTGCAAACATTTGACCTAAGGGGGTATCAATAGTTGTTGTTAGTATTATTTCTTTGGATTGTGATTTATATTCTCTCATGAAGGAATTTTATCATATTTATCAATAAACATGCAATCGCTTTTTTTACATTACATATTTTTTAGATTATATATAATCTTGAAAATGAGTATATAAAATCACACTCCATGTTACAACAAATATAAAAATACTTATAAATACTACAGTACTTCCAACATCTTTTGCCCTACCTGCCATTTCATGATGTTCAAGTGTTACAAGGTCAACAACTCTTTCAATAGCACTGTTTATAGCTTCTGCTAAAAGCATTCCCGTTAAACTAATAAACATTAGAAGTTTACTAATTACTGTTACATCTATTATAAAAAGTGTAGGCATTAGAATTATTGTGATTATTAATTCTATTTTAAAAGATGTTTCATGTTTTATTAAATCTTTTAAACCTTTTAACGCATAAGTTGTATTTTTAAAAAAATTGTATTTTGGCTGATTTCTCAATATTTTTCCTTTTCAATAGAATTAATGATTTTATAAATAATTAGAACTAGTAACCAAGCAATAAGCATTGTGATAATTGTATGACTTAAAAAATGGTCACCAATTAGCATTTTATAAGTACCCATACTCCATCCAACAGTTAAAGCAAAACTAAGTGCATATATCTGATTTATTCGTTTTTTAAATAAAAAGAATAAAGAAAGAAGTGCAAATCCACCACTTGCATGTCCTGCTGGCCAACATTTTATTTTTTTCTTTTGTACATATTCTGCTGGATAGGAATCAAATAGATTTATATCTGGATAT
>NZ_WFKJ01000083.1 GCF_009208075.1 Poseidonibacter ostreae
CTGGAACTTTACTACTATGACGTTTTACTTGAAAAATGGATTGGTTAATTATAGTAAGAAGGATGAGAGAATTGATACTCTTTATGCTTAATGGTATCTCGCCAGTTTTGCCGAGGTATATATGTATCTTTTTCATAGAAAATGATACTACATTCCGAGATGTAGTAAAGTAGCGAATGCATTCGTAATATGAAGTCATTTAATAGTAAAATACACTATGAAAAAAATATTTCTACTATTATTTATGCTTATTAGCACCTCTTTATTCTCTTCTAATATTGACTTCACAGAAGAAGAGAAATCATTTATTAAAAATTCTCCTAAAATTAAAATTGCTTCAATGGATACTTATACTCCATTTAGTTTTATTCAAAATGGTAAGAAGATAGGTTTTACACAAGATTTAATAAAAATCATATCAAAGAAAAGTGGCTTAAAATTCGAAAAAATTGGAGGTCCTTGGCCTAAAGTTTACAAATTATTTCAGGATGGAAAAGTTGATATAATAACAGAAATATCATATAGAAAAAGTAGAGAATCATTTACTAGTTTTTCTGATGCTTATTATGAAGTACCAATCGGGGTTTTTACAAGAAAAGAGTTTGGTACGTATAGGTCTTTAAATGATTTGAAAGATAAAAAAATAGGGGTTATTCAAAATACGTATATAACAGAAATCTTTAAAAAAGAAAATTTAGATTTTGTTGAGTTTGATAAAGCAAATGAAAGATTTAGAGCCCTAGACAATGGTGAAATAGATGTCGTAATTAGTAATGCTTTAAATATGCATAAAGTTGAAGAACTGATGCTCTCAAACATAAAGTTGGCTGGTACCTTTATTCATCCAGATACGAAAAAAGAAGATTTAAGATTCGGAGTTCGTAAAGAAAATCCACTTTTATCTTCAATTATAAATAAAACACTTAACTCAATATCTTTTTCTGTTATGAGTGAATTAAAAGAAAATTGGATTTTTACTCTAGATACACCAAAATCTTATAATAAGTTGACCGATAAAGAAAGAGATTGGATTGTTAAAAATAAAGTTAACATTGGAATAGAAGAAGCAAAACCATACATCTATTTTGATAAAAGTAAAGATATTAATAGTGGTTTATATTTTGATGTTTTAAAAAAAGTGATTAAAAACACTGGGTTAAAAGTGAATTATACTAATTCTCCTTGGCCAATACTTCTAGAAGATTTTAAAAAAGAAAAAATTGATTTACTACCTGCAGCTTTCTATTCCAAAGATAGAGAAAAAATTGGTCATTTTAGTAATGAATATTATAAAGTTAGAGAATATATATATGTTTCTGATAAAAATAATGATATAAAAAACTTTAGGGACCTAAAGGGTAAGAAAGTAGCTGTAACTAAAGATTATGTGACAATAAAAAAAATAAAAAATAAATTCCCTGAAATTAATATTCGCGAAACTAAAGGATTACAAGAATCAATAACAAAGCTCTTAAATAAAGAAGTAGATGCATTAGTTGATTATCATCTTGTAGTTGAAAATTATATTCGTGATAATTCAATTATTGGGTTAAAAGATATTTCGCAAAATGATTTTGAAGCAATTTCTGTACATTTTTTATCAAATATTAAAAAACCAATTTTAAAATCTATATTAAATAAAGGCCTTAGTGATATTTCAAGAGAAGAAATGGGTGGGTTATTAAAAAATTGGGTTAGAAATCCATATAATTCTAAAAAAGAAGAGTTCCTTTCAACTAAAGAAATAGAATTTATTAAAAAGCATAAGAAAATAAGATTTGGAATAAGAACAAATAGACCACCATTTGTATTCTATGAGAACAATAAAGCCTCGGGTATTGCAGTTGACTATGTTAAAAAAAGTGCTGAGAATATGGGGCTAGAAGCAGAATTTGTTTATGAAAAAATGTCTATTATAGATTCTTACAAAATGTTGGAAAACAGAGAAATCTTTGATACAGTTTTATTTACTATTAAAAATGAAGAGAATGAAAAAAGATTTTCGATGGGAGATGCCTACCTCTCCTATCCAATGATGATAATAAAACATAAAAATTCATCTTATATTGGTTCGATGAAAGACTTATTTAATAAAACTGTAGTTTTAGAAAAAGCTTTTGATACAAACAAATGGATAAAAAGAGATTATCCTAGTATAAAAATTGTTAATGTAGCTAATACTGTTGATGCATTAAAGTATATTAATGAAGGAAAAGCAGATGCTTATATTGGTAACCTTGCCATATCAAACTATTTAAGTGTGTTTGGGGGATTAGATAATTTAAAAGTTGCAGCACCTTCAGGTTATGGAAATATTAATTATCATTTTGTAGCTCCTAAAGAGTGGCCAGAACTTGCGAGTATACTTTCAAAAGGGTTTAAGCAAATAAGTCCAGTTGAACACAGTGCAATTCAACAAAAGTGGTTTTCTCTTCAGACAATTGAAAAAGTAGATTATTCTCTATTATGGAAAATTGTATTAGTTTTATTATTGATTATCATTTGGATTCTTTGGTGGAATAGAAAGCTTAAACTTGAAAAAGAAAAAACAAATAAGGCTTTAGTTGAATTAGAAGAAATTAGAAGAAAAGAATTGGAATCAAAAAATAAACTTTTGCAGGTAAAAGAACAATTCAATCGTTTCTTTCACTTAGCAATCAATATACAGATTATCAGTACAACAAAAGGAATTATTAAAGAACTTAATAATGCCTCAAAAATTATTCTAGGATATGAGAATGATGAACTTATAGGCAAAAAATTTTTAGATTTTGTTCATCCTGATGATATCGAATCTACAGTAGAAGAAATGTCTAAACTGTCTCTTGGGAAAAATGTATATTTCTTTGAAAATAGATATATACATAAAGATGGTCATGTTGTTAATTTATTATGGTCAGCAACAACAGATGATTCAAATAATTTAATTTATGCTACAGCTCAAGATATTACTAATTTAAAAAGAATTGAGAGTGAACAGAAAGAAAAAGATGAACTTCTGTATGAGCAAACAAAACTAGCCTCTATGGGTGAAATGATAGGAAATATTGCACATCAATGGAGACAACCATTGTCAATAATATCGACAGGTGCAACAGGTATGAAGACTCAAAAAGAATATGGACTATTATCTGATGATATATTCAATGATACATGTGATGCTATAAATAATAATGCTCAGTATCTATCAAGAACAATAGATGATTTTAGAAACTTTATAAAAGGTGATAGAAGTAAAAAAGTATTCAATTTAGCAGATGATATTAATAGTTTTTTACACTTAGTTGAAGGTACAATAAAAACTCATCATATTAAGATAATTAAAGATGTCCAAGAAGATATAAAAATAAATGGTTATTCAAATGAGTTAATACAATGTTTTATCAATATATTTAATAATGCAAAATATGCTTTAGAGGAAAATGATAATAAGTTAATTTTTTTTACAACCTTAATTGATAAAGATAATGTAATTATAAAAATTAAAGATAATGGTGGTGGTATTGATAAAAAGATATTATATAAAGTATTTGAACCATATTTTACAACTAAACATCAATCAAAAGGTACAGGACTTGGACTTCATATAACCTATAAATTAATAGTTAAAGGGATGAATGGAACTATAAAAGCTCAGAATACAGAATATAAGTATAATGGTAAAAGTTATGTTGGGGCTGAATTTATTATAACTTTACCTATTAAATAACTTCCTCTTATTGATTTCCAATAGGACATGCAGAATCATACAAAAGCCTTCTAATAAGTAGGTCGCATTTTTGAATCGTGCTGAGAGTACCATTTTTAAAATTCCCTCAAGTGTACGTGTATAATAATTTCACAGTATCCTCATTTATAAAAAAGTATTACACGGACCAAAATGCCTAGAGTTGTTCCCTTAATATTTCTGTTTAACAAC
>NZ_WFKJ01000084.1 GCF_009208075.1 Poseidonibacter ostreae
ATTTGCATGCTTAGAAAAAAATGAAGATTGACTCAAAATCAAATTTTCGCATGGCCTCAATTTCAAAACAATTTACAGGAATGGTCTTAGCTATCCTTGAGGAATCTGAAAGGCTAGACCAAAATAAATATATCACTGAATACATTTGGATTTATTAAAAATAAATTGATTTACCATGTATTTATAATTTGTTGATATTTGGAATATTAAACATTCTAAACTTATGGAGAAATTTAGCACCTAATGCAATTTCTACCATCTTTTTTTGCCTGATACATAGCATTATCTGCTTTTATATATAATTTTTTAAGTGTATTATTTTGTTGGTTTAAGCTAGCTATTCCTATACTAATAGTAACTGGAATTAATATACCTTTATTTTTATATGGATTATTTTGTACTTTAAGTCTTATTTTTTCAGACAATTGATTTAAACCATTTTTACTCGTTCCATTGAGTAAAATTAAAAATTCCTCGCCCCCAATTCTACCTAACGTATCACTTTCTCGAAGAGTTGAAGTCACCTGAGAAGTTATAAACTTTAATACCTCATCTCCAATTTGATGACCATAAGTATCATTTACTTTTTTAAAGAAATCAATGTCAAACAATAAAACAGAAAAATATTTTTTCTCTCTTTTTGATATGCTAATCAATTTTTCTCCTAATTCAAAAATATATTTTCTATTTGGAATATTGGTTAGAAAATCAGTTGACGCAACCAATTCGAGCTTTTTATTTATGTCTCCTAATGCTTTTGTTCGTTCAATTACTTTTAGTTCTAACTCTTTATTTAATATTTCAAGTTCTTTATTCTTCTGAAGCAGCATTGTTTTGAGAAGATAGGGTTCAATAGATTTTATGAGGGCATCTCTTAGTTGATAAATATCTATTGGTTTATTAACATAAGAGGAAACTCCCAATTCAATGGCTTTTCGTAAAAAATTTAATTCTGTATGCCCAGTAACAACCACTGTAGGTAAAGTAGGTTCAAATTTTTTTATTTCTTCTATCATACTTAGTCCATCAAGTTTTGGCATTTTGATATCCGTAAGCAATACATCAATGTTTTGATTTTCTTTATATGCTGCAATTCCATCAAGACCATTCTTCGCAACAATAACATCCATTTTAAATAATTTTAATGTAACAATAGTACTCTCTCGAATATCATCATCATCCTCAACGTATAAGACTTTTTTATTTTCTAATTTTATTTTATTTATTAAAGTTTTCATAACTGTATCCAAACAAACAATTTTTATCTATATTTTTGCCACAGGTTGTGAAAAATAAAAGCCCTGAAATTCTTCGATACCTAAATCACATAAAATATCAAATATTTCTTTACAGTGAACATATTCTGCAATTATTTTTATATCCAAAGCTTTAGAAAATAAAACTATCGCCTTTACTAATTCTAGAGATCTTTTTTCTTCATGTATATTTTTAATCAAACTGCCATCAATCTTTATGAATTCTGGCTTCAAAGAGAGTATTTGTGAAAAATTAGAATAACCTACACCAAAGTCATCAATGGCAAACCGTACACCTATTTTTTTATATTTTTCAACAAACTCTTTTAATATATCATAATCCTTTATTTCATCACATTCAAGGATTTCAAATATAACTCTTTGAGCCAAATTTTTATTGTTCAAAAAAGTATTATCCAACAAACTAATAGTATTTTCATCAACAACATCACCAAAACAAATGTTTATAGAAAAATCATGATCAGTATTTTCAAAATTAAGCATTGCTTTTTTTATAAGTTGTTGGGAGAGATTCGAATATTGTTTCGACTTTATAGCTATTTTTAAAAAACTTTCTGGTAAATACACATTATCATTTTCAGTGATACGCATCAATGTTTCATACTTTATTATCTCTTTTTTCTTATTCACAATTGGATGATAATAAGCTTCTACTCTATTTTCTTGAATTGCAAATTTGATTATATCTCTGACCAATATAAAGTTATGAATATTTTGATTTCTCAACATACTTTCATTATAAAAAGAAAATCTGCTGTTACTTTTTTTTGTTTTTTTCAAAGCAATACTAGCCTGCTGAAGTGCATTTACTTCATTAATTGATATTCCAACTGAGATATCAATATTGATTTTTAATTGTTTCACATAGAAGTTGATTCTTCTTGTTTGAGTAAGTATATTTAAAATATCTTTTTTATATTCGATTTCTGATTTTTTACCTAAAGATGCAAGAGCAAATTTATCAGAACAATATCTATATATTTCATATTCATGGGGCACAAAGCTTTGTAAGAATTCACTGTATTGCTTCAATATATTATTACCAGTATCATATCCATAAAGTTCATTGATAATCTCAAGAGCCACTATATCTATTATCATGACATTATATTTTAGTTTTTTATCATTATCATATTTATTTATTAAGGCTTCTCTGTTTTTCAGCCTTGTCAAATTGTCAGTATTTACAGATGAAAAATAAAAATTTTCATTGCTTTTACTCATAATATCTCAATCGTTTCATTTTTATAGATCTCATTATATACTTCCTTCAATTTGTCAAGTGAATGAAGTATAAAGAAAAAGGGGTATCACAAAGGTATTATATAAGTGACAAAAGAAATAATCAGTCCATTATTGGTAAATCAGCTTTATATCCCATCCCATATATATTTTTTATATGCAAATTTGGTACTTTCTTTCTAAGACGAGATATTAAATTTTTTAAATTTTTAATATCTGCATTTAAATCAAACTCTTCAAACCATATCGTAGAGATAAGTTCATCTACAGTATATATTCTTCCATTCTGTTTCAATATTCTGTCAACTAAGATTATCTCTTTTTTGGTAAGCTTTATTTTTCTATTATCTTGTATCAGCTCTTTTTTCTCTTTATCCCAAAACGAAGAATTATCTATTTTTATTATAGTACTTTCATCATCTAAGTTATTGATATATATTTTATTGCAAATCTTTAACATATCTTCTATAAAAGTAGTATAATTAATAGGTTTTGTAAAAAATTGTTGTATTCCTAAGTTTATTAGAGGAAGTAAATAATCAAACTCATTTCGTGCAGATAAGATGACCACTATTTGTTCAGGATGTATCTTATATACGGAGTCAACCAATTCTATTCCATTTAAATTTGGCATTTTTATATCAGAAATAATCAAATCATAGTACTTTTTTGAAGAGATAAAATACTCATTGTACTTATTCAACCCATCTTGTCCATCAACAGCAACTGTCACGTGTGGAAAAATATCTTGGAGTAATTCAAATAACTCTTTTCTAAAATGAGTATCATCTTCTACAAAAAGTACATTTATATCTCTGGTATATTTTTTAAGAAGTCCGTAATCCATCAAAATCCTTTTTTAAT
>NZ_WFKJ01000085.1 GCF_009208075.1 Poseidonibacter ostreae
TAATAAATGATAAAAAAACTAATACTTCTTGTGTTGTTTACAACATACTTATTTTCAAATGGGTTTGAAGTAAATAAAAAACTAAGTAATTTTACTCTTGTTAATCAATTTGATAAAACGCATACTGTTACATCTGATACAAAAACAATAATTGTATCATTTGAAAAAGGAACAGGTGCTGATATAAATGAGTTTTTGAGTAAAAAACCAAAAGATTTTTTACAAAAGAATCAAGCTGTTTTTATTGCAAACATTTCAGGAATGCCTTCAATTATTACAAGTATGTTTGCACTTCCTAAAATGAGAAAATATAAACACAATATCTTACTTATTTATGATGGAGATGATAAAAGATTTATTCAAAAAGATGATTACTCAACTTTATATAAATTAGAAAATGGTGTAATTAAAAGTATAAGTTATATCAATAAAGAAGATTTAGAAAAATCTTTTTAATATGAATTTACCAATAACAAAAATAGTAGAAGTATTAATAGACCATCAATTTTTAGATGGTCTTAAAATACTTCACTTAAGTGATTTACATATAAATAAGAACTTTAAACTATCAAGTATAAATGAACTATTATCAATATGTGAAGATTTAGAGTATGATTTTGTTGTAATAACAGGTGATATAATTGACTGTAAGGTTAAATATATTAAAGAAAAGTTACATCTTTTAAATAATCTCTCTCTTCTAAGACCAGTTTATTATATAAGTGGTAATCATGATATATTTTATGGATTAGAAGATTTAAAAAAAGAACTTAGCAATTTTATTTTAATGGATAATAAAAGTACTAGTATTGATTTTAAGGGTAAACAAATCAACATTGTAGGTATTTCAGATAGGTTTGCTAAATTCTTTAATATAAGAAGAGATGAAAAGAAAGCATCATCTTTCTTAAAAGCAAATACAAATAGCATTTTTATAGCTCATCAACCAAAAGACTATAAAATCGCAGTAATGAATAAAACACCTCTATTTTTATGTGGACATACACATGGTGGCCAAATCTTTCCATTCCATTTCTTAGTCCGTTTAGTGCAACCTTTTTTAAATGGACTCTTTTATAGAAAAAAAACAGCTATTTATGTTAGTCGTGGTCTTGGAACTTGGGGTATAAACTTTAGATACAAAGCAGACAGTGAAATTACAATACTAAAATTAATTTCTAAAAGTGTAAAATAGATTTTAAGATGAGGAAATAATGAAAATACTAATAATAGAAGATGACCAAAAAATCATAAACTTTTTAAAAAAAGGCTTAGAAGAAGAGTCTTATATCATTGATTATTCACTAAATGGTGAAGAAGGTATTTATCTAGCGAGTGTTAATACTTATGACTTGATTCTATTAGATATTATGCTTCCAATAAAAGACGGTATTGAAGTTTGTAAGACATTAAGATCTTCAGATATACAAACTCCTATTATCATGCTAACAGCTAAGGATTCTATTGAAGATAAGATAAAAGGCCTAGATATTGGAGCAAATGACTATATTGCTAAGCCTTTTTCTTTTTCCGAACTGCTTGCACGAATTAGAGTACAATTAAGAACTAAAAATACATATACAACTACACTAAAAATAGCAGATTTAGAACTTGACTTATTAACAAAAAGTGCAAAAAGAGCAAATGAAAATATTACTTTAACAGCAAAAGAGTTCTTGATTTTAGAATTTTTGATAAGAAATAAGAACAAAGTTTTATCAGAAACTATAATTAGTAGTTCTTTATCTAACATTGACGATGAAAGTATGAGTAATGTTGTAAATGTTTATATTTATAGACTTAGAAATAAAATTGATAAAAATTATGAACAAAAATTAATAAAAACAATCAGAGGATTAGGGTTTAAAATAAGTGATGAATAAACTAACTATAAAAAAGAAGCTTTTACTTTATGGCTTTCTAATCCAAGCTTTTATACTTACAATATTTTCAATATCATTACACAAATCTTTAGAGATATCAACTTTAGATAAATTGGAAAATACTTTAAGAATTGTAATTCTAGATATTGAAGATGATATTTTAGAACATGACGATTTAGCTGATTTAACTTTTAATGAAGAAGATGAATACAAGTTTGACCCACTTTATATTAAATTTTCTAAAATTAATAAACAATTAAAAATTATAAAAGAAATAAATTATCCTAAGTCAATAAGTAATACGATTGACAAAATAGATACATATAAAAAAGATGTTATTTATTTTGAACAAAAAGATACATTTGTAATTAGTAGTCTAAAGTTTCAAATTAAGAATGAGTTATATGTTCTTGAGATTGCCACAGATAATAAAAACCTAAATGATACACTTGAAAACCTACTATATATACTTTTATTTATTATTCCTATAATACTTATTTTAGCCACAGTTGGAGGATATTTTTTAATATATAAATCCTTTCATCCAATAGAACAAATAATACGAAATTTAAAAGAAATAAATGTAAAAAACCTTTCTAAAAGACTCGAGAGATTAGAAAATGGTGATGAGATTGACAGTTTAGGTAAAGAGATAAATAACCTATTACAAAGGCTTGAAATATCTTTTGACAAAATTTATCAATTCAGTAGTGATGCTTCTCATGAGTTAAAAACTCCACTTACAATAATTAGAGGTGAAATAGAAATTGCATTAAGAAAAAGTCGTTCAAGTGACGAATATAAAGAGACTTTAATTAACTGCTTAGATGAAGTAGTCATTATTCAACAAACTGTTAATGATCTTTTATATCTAGCAAAAACAGAAGAAGAAAATAGTTCAAACCATGAAGAAATATATCTTGACGAAGTGATATTAGAATCAATTAAAGAATTAAGACCTTTTGCAAAATTAAAAGAAGTAGAAATTCAATCTAATATAAAAGATGCTTCAAATATGCTAGGTAATTCAAAGCTTGTTAAAATAGCAATTAATAATATCCTCAAAAATGCGATTTCATTTAGTCAAAAAGAATCAAAGGTTTTAATTAATAGTTTTATAAAAGACAAATTAATTTATATTGTCATCGAAGATTTTGGTATTGGTATTTCAAAAAATGACTTGAATAAAATATTTGAAAAGTTTTATAGAACAGATAAAAGTCGAAATAAAAACTCTGGTGGTACAGGGCTAGGGTTATCTATTAGTCAAAAGATTATTCATAATCATAAAGGAACAATATCTTTTGAAAGTGAAGAAAACAAAGGTACAAGGGTAATTATAAAACTTAATCATAAAGAATATAGATACAAAATACCATCACAATAACTTCTCATAAATTAGTTATATAAGTTTTTTATTTTTTAATATATCAGTGGTGCAATATAGGTAAGAAATTATTAAAAAGACGAGTTATAAATACATGTTCAACAACCTGTA
>NZ_WFKJ01000086.1 GCF_009208075.1 Poseidonibacter ostreae
TAAATAACATAACCCATAAAGGAATAATTGTGCTTGCAAATAAAGAACTAGAAAAAATGATTAAAATACAATCAAAACAAATAAACTACTTAACCTCACTAGTTGAAGAATTAGTATTCAGTAGTGATATGATTGAAAAAGAGAAGAAAAAAAGTTTATTGAAACAGAAGTCGAACAAAAGTAATTACTTATCAATTAGAGATTTATCGGAAAGAACTACATATAGCGTAAGTACATTGTATAGTAAGATCAAACTTCTTAAAAAAGGAGAACACTATTTTTATTCAAGAGGGGAACGAGGAAAGCTAATGTTTGATGAATCTGCAGTAGATTTTTTAGCTAGAGGAACAACTTATAAAAAAGTCAATAACGCACCAATTAAAAAGCCTATTTATATTGATGACTTTTTAAATAAAATTTAAATGATTAAGGATAACAAATGAAACTTATGTTTAAAATATCTCTATTGCTGTTAAGTATAATTTTATTAGCAGGATGTGGCTCAACAAATAGGATTCTAAATACTCCCAAAGGAGAACTATTTAGTGATGAAAAGAGTTCTTATATAGTATTTACAAGACCAGATAGATTTGCAGCAGGTGGGATAAATATCAATGTTACGGAGTTTACTCCTACAAACCTGAATGATCTAAAATTTGTAGGAAATATATCCAATGATGAGAGTATGATTTACAAAGTAAAACCTGGAAAGCATTTTTTTTACATTGACCCAACTGATAGTATTGCTTCAATTGATATTGAAAAGAATGAGATTAAATATGTAAGATTAAGTTTATTGCCTATTTTTGAATTATCTGATCGTGGTTCAATCTATCCAATTGAAATTGATTCAAGGCTAACGATTAAAGAATATATATACAAATTAGGTTGCAATGAAAAACTTAAAAAAAGTCTATTGTTTCAGCAGAAAAATGAAGAGGTATCAAACGAATATTATTCTCCAACATTATTTGAAATTAAATGTGATAATGAACAACTAGTTGAAGTAAATGATTTATTAAACGATTCAACAATGAACGAACTAAAAAAAGTAAAGATAGTTGAATCAACAGACAAATCAATCGAAGGTTTTTTAAAAGAGAAATCAAGTTTAATTAGTGATTTGAAAGAATATTATCCATTGTGGAACTTTAAGTTCAAGAATATGCCTTTGATTCAAAGACCTTTTTTAGTTATTGATAAACTATCTAGTAATTTAGAAAAACAGCATTATGGAAAAGTTAATATCGTGGACGGAATACACAATAAAGATATGGATGTATCTTCAATTAATGAATATATATTGGAACTCAGAAAGAATTTTAAGGATAATGTATCTGGAAAAACATTAACTTTGAAAATATCTTTTTCAAAATATGATGATGGAAATATGGCAGCACGTTATATTATGGGAGGATTTGGGATTGATAAAGAATCTTGGGGAGTAATAGATTTTAAAGTTGATTTAATTGATGAAACTGGAAAAACCTTCAATTCTTTTAGAATATACGAAACTGAAATGGGAGGAATTCTAGGAGGAATAAACACCTTAAAACCAGATACAATGAAGGTATTAGTAGATTATGTAAAATTAAACTTTCTATAGCTATTAAGAATATAATTCATCAATACATTTCAAATGACTTGATATCAAAATAACCTATTTAAAGTAAACGGTTGAATGACTTAAAACCAGCAATTGATGAGAAAAGTGAACAGATAAAAGAATGAGTTTAAAATTACCAAGGTTATTCTGATAGAAATAGAGTTAGTAACGTATAGATAGTAAGAATTAGGAAACAATAGATTCCCTAATTATTCATATCTACAGCTGTAAATGAAACACTGAAAATAGCTTTAAAAAGTTAAAAAGTAAATGATTTCACTACTGTTAATGAAATCATATGATATAATATTTAAAATTATTAAAGGATACTTGTGAAAAAGATTTTAATTACTTTGTGTTTTGTTTTTCTCCATTCGGTTGTGGCTAAAGAAGGAAGTATGTGTAACTATTATTACGACAGCATAACTAGGAAAGTAAATATTATAGAAAAAAAGAAAGATGATTTATCTAAGATGGCTCTAAAAAAATTATATGGAGATTTGACTTTTGAAGTAGGTCAATGTTTCAGTAATTGTGAAGGGGATAAGTTTAATTATTGCAATGAGATAGCAAAAGAAATTGAAAAATAGAAGAAATATATCTATTATTACTTGTATATCAGGAGTTAAAATGAAAACCGTATTTCAATTTATTTTTGCATGGATAGTAATTGTTATTTGCTATTACATTATTTCAGGACTTGAGTTAAAGACTATTGCAACAATATGTTTAATGTTATTACTTCTTATTGCTTATGGAATATTCTTTATATCTAATCAAATAAGTAAAAGTAGTAGCATAACAGATAGTCATATTGAGAACAAGTTTAAATTCTTTATATCAAAATTGGAAAAAGATGATACTAAATGATAACTTACTTGTATTAATTGTTTGGATATTTTTATTTATTATTCCTTCTTCTGTGGGAGGACTTTTTATGATGATGCTTTCTTCTTTTTTTTTGAAAAACAAAACTTTTAAAAAACAACTTCTTTATGAATCATTAATTGCTATTATCTTTTCTTCATTTATTTATCCAGCATTATTCTTTATGGGAATGATGAATGTTTCTTTACTTGTTTATGTACTTATTGCACTTTTTTACCTTATAATCAACATTAAAATGTTTTATTCTAACGATTGGAAGAAATACCCTTAAGGTATGAAGATACTTAAATATAAGACCTTCTACATTCTATTCTTTTAAAATCTAGACTTCTTTACCTCTACTCTTAAATCTGTAGAATTTTCTTCTTTATGTGCTGTTTTATAGTCTTTTTCTGTAGAGTTTTCTTTACCAACTTAAAGGGGTAAACCCTTGTCCTTTTCTTGCCATTATTTTTTACCACAATACAAATCATCAAAAATATATATATTCGGTAAGGGTTTGCCTTTTTTTGAATAAGTTCTTACTACTTGGATTAAGTGTTTTCTTTCTAACTCTTTAATTGCTTTGTAATAAGTTCTTTCATCATTGTTTACATAAAAGCATTTAGAGTTATATCTGTCGGGATAAAACTCATTAACTCTTATTTCTCTATGACTAACACTAATTTTATTTCCATGATGTGTAAGCTCGATAGATTTACTTCTATGAAAGGATAATGATATGTATATCTTTATTGCTGTTTTAGATAAGCTATTCATTTCTTCTAGAAACTTTCTACTAGTTGGTAAAAATATATCTTCCTCTTTAATCAATTACTA
>NZ_WFKJ01000087.1 GCF_009208075.1 Poseidonibacter ostreae
TTAATAAGATAGTAAACCAAAGAATACTAAATAAGCCAAACGATCTATTAGTACTAGTCAGCTAAACGTCTTACAACGCTTACACATCTAGCCTATCAACCTCTTAGTCTTAGAGGGATCTTCAGGGAAAGTTAATCTTGGAGTTGGCTTCGTGCTTAGATGCTTTCAGCGCTTATCTCATCCGTACGTAGCTACCCAACGATGCTCTTGGCAGAACAATTGGTACACTAGTGGTACGTTCATCCCGGTCCTCTCGTACTAGGGACAAATCTCCTCAACTTTCCTACGCCCACGGAAGATAGGGACCGAACTGTCTCACGACGTTCTGAACCCAGCTCGCGTACCGCTTTAAATGGCGAACAGCCATACCCTTGGGACCTGCTTCAGCCCCAGGATGCGATGAGCCGACATCGAGGTGCCAAACCTCCCCGTCGATGTGAGCTCTTGGGGGAGATCAGCCTGTTATCCCCGGCGTACCTTTTATCCTTTGAGCGATGGCCCTTCCACACAGAACCACCGGATCACTATGACCGACTTTCGTCTCTGTTCGACTTGTATGTCTCACAGTCAAGCTAGTTTATGCCATTATACTCAACTGGCGATTTCCATCCGCCATGAACTAACCTTTGTAAGCCTCCGTTACTTTTTAGGAGGCGACCGCCCCAGTCAAACTACCCACCAGACATTGTCCTGAATGAGGATAACTCATCCCAGTTAGTAACTCAAATATTCAAGGGTGGTATCTCAAGGTTGGCTCCACTAGAATTAGCATCCTAGTTTCATAGCCTCCCACCTATCCTGCACATGAATATCCAAGCTACAGTGTCAAGCTGTAGTAAAGGTGCACGGGGTCTTTCCGTCTTTCCGCGGGTAGGAGGAATTTTCACCTCCACTACAATTTCACTGGATCCCTGGTTGAGACAGCTCCCATCTCGTTACGCCATTCATGCAGGTCGGTATTTAACCGACAAGGAATTTCGCTACCTTAGGACCGTTATAGTTACGGCCGCCGTTTACTCGGGCTTCAATCAAATGCTTCGATAAATCTAACATCATCAGTTAACCTTCGAGCACCGGGCAGGCGTCACACCTTATACATCCTCTTACGAGTTAGCAAAGTGCTGTGTTTTTGGTAAACAGTCGGGAGGGACTCTTTGTTGCAACCTCTTTAGCTTTCTGGAGCAAGTCCATATACCAAAGTAGGCACACCTTATACCGAAGATACGGTGCTAGTTTGCAGAGTTCCTTAACCAGGGTTCTTCCACGCGCCTTAGAATACTCATCCCACCCACCTGTGTCGGTTTACGGTACGGGCAACAAATAATATGCTTAGTGGCTTTTCTTGGCACGACAGTATCATCGATTCTCTATCTCCTCCGAAGAGTGTCAAGAGCCTGTAAGATCTCGGCTTCATGTAACCCGGATTTGCCTAAGTTACAGCCTACGTCCTTCGACCCACTATTCCATCAGTGAGCTCGATTAACTCTATGCGTCCCCACATCACGCTTATTTGTTGGTATTGAAATATTAATCAATTTGCCATCGTCTACCCCTTTCGGACTCGACTTAGGACCCGACTAACCCTACGATGACGAGCATCGCGTAGGAAACCTTGGGTTTTCGGCGTTGAGGATTCTCACCTCAATTATCGCTACTCATGCCTGCATGCTCACTTCTATCCGCTCCACTGCTCCTTGCCGGTACAGCTTCAACGCTGAATAGAACGCTCTCCTACCACTCAATATAGAATATTGAATCTAAAGCTTCGGTGCATATCTTAGCCCCGTTATATTTTCCGCGCAGAATCACTAGACCAGTGAGCTGTTACGCTTTCTTTAAAGGATGGCTGCTTCTAAGCCAACCTCCTGGTTGTCACAGTAACTCCACATCGTTTTCCACTTAGATATGACTTTGGGACCTTAGCTGTTAGTCTGGGTTGTTCCCCTCTCGACATAGGATTTTATCACCCTACGCCTGACTCCTGCGATTACACATATAGTATTCATAGTTTGATAGGGTTTGGTACCGCGGTAAGCAGCCCTAGCCCATTCAGTGCTCTACCCCTATATGCTACTACGCAAGGCTATACCTAAATATATTTCGGAGAGAACCAGCTATCACGAAGTTTGATTGGCCTTTCACCCCTATCCACAAGTCATCCGAGCACTTTTCAACGCACACCGGTTCGGTCCTCCACTGGCTCTTACACCAGCTTCAACCTGCTCATGGATAGATCACTTCGTTTCGGGTCTGCAGCATCTGACTAATTCGCCCTATTAAGACTCGCTTTCGCTACGGCTTCGCACTTGGCTTAACCTTGCCAGACACCACAACTCGCAGGCTCATTATGCAAAAGGCAGTCCGTCACCCTGATAAATCATAGGGCTCCGAATGATTGTAAGCTAATGGTTTCAGGTTCTATTTCACTCTCCTCGCTGGAGTACTTTTCACCTTTCCCTCACGGTACTTGTTCACTATCGATCTGTAAGTAGTATTTAGGATTAGAGGGTGGTCCCCCTAGATTCAGACAAAATATCACGTGTTCCGTCCTACTCAGGATACCAATAGAGCTATTGAACATTTCGATTACAGGAGTATCACCTTCTACGCTATAGCTTTCCAGCTATTTCATCTATATTCTCTAGTCTCATATCTTGGTCCTACAACCCCCTATGCAAGCATAGGGTTTGTCCTAATCCCATTTCGCTCGCCGCTACTTTGGGAATCTCTTTTGATTTCTCTTCCTCCGGTTACTGAGATGTTTCACTTCACCGGGTTTGCCCCTCTTACGAGGTAACATGAATCGCTCCATGCTGGGTTGTCCCATTCGGAAATTCACGGATCAAAGCTTCTTGACAGCTCCCCGTGACTTATCGCAGTCTAGTACGTCCTTCATCGCCTCTTACAGTCTAGGCATCCACCATTAGCCCTTAATAGCTTATAATAAACAGAATTAAATTCTGTCGCATTTTTGATAATTATTCTTTGGCTACTATCTTATTAAATATATATTCTCATATATAATTTCTAATATAGTTGTGTTCTATCTAATTGTTTAGATAATAAAATTTTATTTATTCAACTAATTTCATACGAAAATTAATTAAACGAAAAAATTAAAGACTTTAACATTATATTTTTAAATATC
>NZ_WFKJ01000088.1 GCF_009208075.1 Poseidonibacter ostreae
GCATCACCATTTGAATTATAAGAAATTGAAGCATAACCTGAAATATTAGATAAAGATAAATTACTTACAATATCATTTGCATTGATTTTATCCTTTCCTATAGTAAAGTCTGTAATTACATAGGTTGAAGCATCATTATTCATATTTGCGCTTTTAAATATAGTTCTCAAATATACAGTATCATTACCATCACCTGTTGTAATAGTATCTACTCCTCCATTACCACTGCTATCTGGTGCAATATGATCATCATAAGCACTTCCTGTAATGGTATCTTGAGCATGTCCACCATTAAACCATCCCATTTTAAAAGTTTGTGTTGTTACTACCCCTGTATTTGAATTTGTAGAAGTTACAACAACATCATATACTCCTGGAGCCAAAACCCATTGATTAGCTATTTCTAGTTCAAAACTACCTTTACTTACATTATTAGCATATAATAGTTTTCCATCTATTTCTACAGTAATAAAAGATGCTGAATCTTGTACTCCATATAAGTTAATAATTTCTCCAGAAGTTGAAAGATAATTATTGCTATCTAGCAATTGATCTTGTTCTACACCTGTTTCTGTAGCACGTAAACCTGTAATTTTCATGTTTGAAGGTTGTCCTGCTTCTGCTCCTGCTGTAAATTGTACACTACTATTTAAAGTTGACTCATTTCCAGCTGTATCTTCATATTTGACTGTTAAATTATGTACTCCTTCTGATAAAGAGATTATTGAAGATAGTCTTACTGTATGATTTCCTGCACCTACATTACTTGCTGTTAGAGTATAAGTTGCAAGTAAGGTATTTCCTTCATATAATTTAATAGTATCCCCTACTTTAGCATTTGTTCCCTCATATGTTACATCTACATCTGGTGAAGTATCAACTACATTAAGTTGTTTTTGATAATATAGTTTAATATTCGTTAGTCCATAATCCCCATTATAATTTGTATCTAAAGATGTATTTTCGTATGGAAGTTCATTTTGATCATACTGAGCTGATACGTTTCTTATTGTTAATGTTGAACCATCAGCTGATAAAGTAAACCTAACATTTGCCCCTTTTATAAAAGGTAAATCTGTAAATTTAATTAAAAAAGTATTTCCAGAAGTTATTCCATCTAAAGTTTGATAAGTTGCATTAATGTCAGAACTTACAGCATTACCATTAACACCTCCACCAGCAACATTTTTTCCACCCCAGTTAACTCTCATAGATATTAAAGCATTAAAAAATTCAGTTGCGGTCATACCATCTGGTATATAGGAAGTAATATCTACATTTTCTCCAGTATTTAAAACATCTGCTGATCCTCCAAAAATCCCCGCTGGTAAATCTATAACATCATATCCTGTAGATGTCAAAGAAACAACAACAGAAGCTGAAGAGATAGTTGGCACAGTAAAGTCAACGTTAACAGTTTGAGTAGCTGTTGCTCCAGTATTATTTGCTACATCTGTATAAGATATAGTAAATTCTCTATCTCCCTCTACATTACTTGTTGTTTTAAATAAAATTGCTTTTTGAATATTTTGAACTTCTTCTGAAGTAAAAGTTTCATCACTGCCATTTCTTGTAATAGTTAGTATTTTTGTTGTAGCAACAAAACTATAATCAACAGATACCCCACCAACTGTAACATTACTACTATTAAAGTCACTATCTAATGTATGTTCTGCGTTTAATACAATAGCATCATTTGTAGTATCTAAATTACTTCCTCCTACTGTAATATTAATAGATACAATATCATCAACTGCAGGAGATTGAATATCTTCAAAAATAATTTTACCTGAAATAGCTTCTGTAGAATTCATAGTAGTAGTGTCTGTTGTTTGTGTTCCATTCGTGCTACTTAAATCTACATCTACAGACGTTGTATCAATATCTATTAATTGAGTAGCTTCTAAACTTTCAGCAGATGTTACTGTATTTCTAACTCTCACTTTAATAGTAGCATCTGAAGTCAAAGCATTATCTGTATGCGAAAAAGAGTATGTACCGTCTCCATTATTTGCAATAGAACTATTGTTTATTGTACTCCAAGTTATACCATTATCTTTTGAATACTCTAATATTTCATTTGCACCTAAAGCAGCATTTATTGTACCATTAATTGTTAAGCCATCACTATCATTTGTAACATAATCATTATTGTAAACTCCTGTATCTGCACTAATTGATGTAATTGCTACAGCAATAACAAGTGCTACTATTGATAAATTATTACCATTTATAGTTGTTGTTGAACTATTACTTACATTTCCTGCTCTATCTTCAAATGTCAGTGAAAAAGTTCTTTGACCATCAGATGCTGTACTAGAAGCTATTTTATACTTTAAAGCATTTTCTATTGATGTAATTTCATCCCTTGTAAAATCACTGCCATCAGATTTCTTAATATCTAATTTTTTAGTAGTTGAATTATAATTATAAATTACACTTACTCCTCCAATATTTACTGCTGACGCTACAGAAAAATCACTTCCAACATTTTGTTCAGTATCTAAAACAATTTGATCATTTGTTGTATCTAGTCCCGTCCCTCCAATCGTAATATTAATAGTATAAATATCTGTTGAATATGAACTTATTGTATGTTCAAATAGACTAACTCCATTTGTGGCATTTGCATTATTAACTTCTAATGTTCTATTTTGGGGAGAAGTAACAGGAGCTGTACTATCAATTTTTAATGCTCCAAGATTAAATATAGCACTTATATTCCCAGCTTCGTCTGAAGTTCTTACTTGTACTTGATTATTACTATATGAATCTTCAGGTAAAGTAAATTGTACATTTGT
>NZ_WFKJ01000089.1 GCF_009208075.1 Poseidonibacter ostreae
ACAGGTTGTTGAACTTTTTTTGACTCATCTTTGTAACAAATTTTCACCCTCAGTTCATCTCCCAATATATTGGATATTTTACAGGTTTACCACTGTTCCAATAAGACAATTTAATGTTCTATTTTCTGTTGACAGGTCAAGGAGACTTATTGTATTATCTTATTATTACTACTATGAATAAAAAGGTAAAAATTGGATATTAGACAAAAAATATTAGATAAAGCATTTGAAGAAATACACAAAAGTGGATATGAAGCTGCTTCTATAAATAAAATCTTAAAAGATGTAGGTGTTAATAAAGGTTCAATGTATCATTATTTTAAATCAAAAAGAGAATTGACTCTTACAATGATAAAAGAAAACCTAAATAATTATATTGAACAGAAATATGGTGTTATTTTAGAAGTGAAAGAAAACTATATTCAAGAAATACTAAAGGTCTTTAGAAAAAGTAGTAATCAAAGTGTATGTAATGGATGTAGATTAAATAATTTAGTACAAGAATTATCTCATAGAGATAATGATTTTAAAGTCGAGTTAGAAAAAATATATATAAGATTTGAAGAAATCATTGAAGAAGCAATTATTAAAGCAATAGAAAATAAAGAAATTTTTCATCCAAATCCAAAAAGACTATCAATTTATTTAGTTGCTTCACTTGAAGGTTCTGTAGCTACAGCAAAAAAATCACAAGATTTTGAAATATATAATGAATGTATTGATGAAATAGAAAACTATCTCAACTCATTAAAGTGCCTATAATATCAGTTGACCTTAAGGTCAACTAGAATACAATTCATTTGACTTTGAAGTCAAATGGAGAAAATATGAATATTAAATTACCTGTAATTGCATTTATATCCCTAGGTATAATTTGGGGTAGCAATTTTATATATATGAAATGGGCAACTGAACTAATCTCACCTTTGCAGATTGTATTTTTAAGAGTTTTTTTTGGGTTTATTCCTGTTTTAGCATACTCTTTTTACAAAAAATCAATGTCTTTAAATCATTTTAAATATAGTTTTCATTTTATTGTGATGTCATTACTTGGAACTACTGTCTACTACTATTTCTTTGTTAAGGCATCATCTACTCTTTTATCTGGAGTAATGGGTGCACTAAGTGGTTCTATTCCTTTATTTGCATTTCTTCTTGCAGTTCTTTTTATTAAAGAAGAAAAACTAAATATTAGAATACTTGGAATACTAATCGGGATAATTGGAGTTGTATTGATAGCAAAACCATTTAATGAAAATATTTTTAACTCTAATATTGAAGGAATTTTTGATGTTGTTTTTGGCTCATTAATACTTGGCTCATCATTTGTTTATGCAAAAAAATTTATAACTCCTTTAAAAATACATTTTTCTGCATTAACAACATATCAATTAGGATTTGCATTATTGACTCTATTATTAGTCACAGACTTTAATGGAATTATTAATATAAAAAATGATACTCATATATTTTTAGGAATGATTATAGGATTAAGTTTACTAGGAACTGGATTAGCATATATTTTATATTATTACTTAATAGAAGAGTTAGGTGCAGTTGCAGCTTCATCAGTAACATATATTCCTCCAATAGTTGCATTAATAATTGGATACTTTTTTATAAATGAAGACATTGATTTAATAGATTGCATTGGGACTATACTGATTTTTTTAGGTGTATTTATTGTAAATAATAAAAAGGAAAAAAATGAACAAAAATAAAAAGTTGAAAAAACTAAACAAATCAATAATACAGATTGTTGAACTTGTTAATAAGTAAAGATTCAATCTTTACTTATTAAATATGCTCCTGCTAACCCCATAATAGAACCAGCTGTTCTATTTAATATTATTACAGATTTCTTTGTTGTTAATACTTTTTTTGCTCTATATGCACTATATGAAATAAATAAAAGACCATTCATCAATGCGAATAAAGTTATTATACTAATTACAATCAAATCACTAACACCCAATACACTTAAATCCACAAATGTAGGTAAAAATGCAATATAAAATATGATAACTTTAGGGTTAGATGCTGATATTAAAAAGCCTTTAAAAAAGTTACCAGCATATGAAGCCTTTGTTACCTTTTCATTTTTGATATTTGTTTCTATGGGAGATGTCCAAATTTTATAACCTAAATAGATTAAATAAATTCCACCAGCAATTCTAATAAATTCAAATACGGTTGCATAGTTTTGTGTTAGTGCAACTAGACCAAAAAAAGCAAGCACCAAGTAAACAACATCGGACATTGACATACCAAATGCTAAAGCATAAGATGTTTTAATATTGTTATTCAATGAATTTGATATAAGCGCAAATACACCAGGACCTGGTGTAATACTAAAAATAAATATTGCTAAATAAAACGTGATCATTGATTCTATTGACATATTAGTTCCTTAAAATAATTGTATAATTATACTCTATAGGATATTGATCTGTCAACAAGAAATAGGACACAATATTCTGAGAAACTGCAATCAGCTTTTTGATAGCTCATTTCAAACGTTCAACAACATCTTGAGACTGTGAAAGAACTAAAGCCATCG
>NZ_WFKJ01000009.1 GCF_009208075.1 Poseidonibacter ostreae
GCAGAATATGATATTTTAAGATACTTATTATTAGATTTTTTACATAAAAAAAGGCCAATCTTTCGATTGACCTTTTTCTTGGAAGAAAAGTAAAATCTACAGTCTAGACTCGTATCGTCTAAGCATGTATAATCTCTTAAGCATTTTCTTTCTAGCGTTAATTTTTTGTTTTTTTCTGATCTCTGTCATTGGTTCAAAAAATCTTCTAGCTCTTGTTTCAGTTACAATAAGATTTCTATCACATTGCTTCTTAAACCTTCTGTATGCTTCGTCAAATGATTCACTATCTTTAACTTTAATGCCTGGCACTAAAATCACCCACTTTCTTTTTAAATTTTAGGGTTGCATTATATTTAAACTTTACTTAATTCTTATTTAACTAAAAATTAAATATAATAAATACATTAATAAAAAGGTACTTTTATGGAATTAACACATTTAGATGATAATAATAGACCAAAGATGGTTGATGTTTCAAGTAAAAATGAAACACATAGAATAGCAGTAGCTACAGGGCAAATTACAATGTCTTCTGATGCATATAAGGCAATTATAGATAATACTTCTAAAAAAGGTCCTGTAATACAAACAGCAGTTATTGCAGCTATTATGGGTGTTAAAAAAACTAGTGAATTAATACCTATGTGTCATCCACTATTATTAAGTGGAATTAATTGTGATGTTGAAGAAAAACCTGAACTTCCTGGTTTTAAATTAACTGTTACAGCAAAACTTAATGGACAAACTGGTGTTGAAATGGAAGCATTAACAGGTGTATCTGTTGGACTTCTTACTATTTATGATATGGTTAAAGCAATTGATAAATCAATGGTAATATCAGATGTACAATTGGAGACTAAATCTGGTGGTAAAAGTGGCGATTTTAAAAGGAAATAAAATAAGAGATGGTAGATTTAAGTAAAGAAAAACTAGAACTTGATTATCCGTGTAATTGGACGTATAAATTAGTTGTACTAGAGAAAATAAATATTAAAAGAACAGTAAAAGATGTTGTACTTGAAAGAGAGCATACAGTTATTGAATCAAAAACAAGTGCTAAAGGTAAGTTTAAAAGTTATACTTTGGAATTACTTGTTCATAACGAAGATGATAGAAAAACGTTATTTGAAGTTTTAGGTGAACATGATGATATAAAGATGGTAATATAATATAAATGCATCAAAACAGAAGAAACTTTTTACAATTAGGAGCAATATCACTATTTACATTATCTTCAAATTCTAACTTATTTGCAGGTACTAAAATAATTACTAAGGAAGATTTATATATTGCAAAAAAAGATTATGATGTTTTTCAATCAGTTAGAAATAAATTAAAATTAGTACAAACATATATTGGATATGGCAATTTTAATATCATAAATTTGGATACTATGCTAAGAATTTCAAAAAATGCTTCTAATATTGAAGAGTTTACAAAAGCTGAGATAGATTTCTTAGAATTTATTTTTTATTATAATCCTTCATCTCATGGTTTTTTTGGTGAAAGAATTAGTAATAATATTACGGATACAATTGATAAAAAGATAATTACAAAGATACCTAGAACTGGACATTATTTATTTAAAGGCAAGGCTGAAAAGACTTATTATGAAATGACAAATGATGTTGGGTCTTCACTTACTTTAACTTCAGGAATTAGAAGTATTGTAAAGCAAACAAAATTGTTTCTTGATAAGATTAATGCAGTTGAAGGAAATATTTCTGTCGCTGCTAAATCAATTGCACCTCCAGCTTTTACATATCATGCTATTGGAGATTTTGATGTTGGTAAAAAAGGTTTTGGATATGCAAATTTTACATCTAGATTTGCAAATACTAATGAGTTTAAAAAGATAAAAGAACTAAAGTATGTTGATGTTCGATATACAATAAATAATAAGGACGGCGTTAGGTATGAACCTTGGCATATTACAACTATTTAAATTTTTATTAATATTTATCTGTTTACAAAATTTAAATGCAGAAGTGAAGAGTTTTGATTTTGATTTTATAAAAAAAGGTCAACAAGATGAAAATACATTATTAATTATTGGTGGTATTCAAGGTGATGAACCAGGTGCTTTTATGGCTGCTTCACTTATTGCTACACATTATGATATTAAAAAAGGTTCTGTTTGGGTAATTCCAAATTTAAACTTTTACTCAATTATTAAAAGATCTCGTGGTCCTTATGGAGATATGAATAGAAAGTTTGCTGCATTATCTAAAGATGATCCAGATTATAATGCAATTGAGAGAATAAAGAAATATATTAAATCTGATGAAGTAAAATTGATTTTAAACTTACATGATGGAAGTGGATTTTATAGAGAGAAATATATTAATAATAAAATGTCACCAAGACGCTGGGGACAATGTGCAATTGTTGATCAATCTACTTTAGATATAGAAAAATATGGAAACTTAGAAGAGATATCTTCAAAAGTTGTTAAAGGTATTAATACTAATTTAATTAGAGAACGTGATATGTATCATGTTAAAAATACTAAAACAAGACTTGGTGATAAAGAGATGGAAAAAACTCTTACTTATTATGCTATTAATAATGGAAAAGCAGCCTTTGCAAATGAAGCTAGTAAAGAGCTTAATTTACAAGAAAGAGTCTATTATCATTTATTAGCAATTGAAGAGTATATGAATATTATGGGTATTGAATTTGAAAGAAAGTTTAGTATTTCCACTCCAGAAATTAAAAAAGTGATAAATAATGATATCTTTATCTCTTTTTATGATGAAAAAATAAAATTACCACTTTCTAAGGTTCGAAAACTTTTAAAATATTTTCCTATTAATAAAGATGGAGATTTAAGTTTTACTGCTTCGAATCCTTTAATGACTATTGTAAAAGAGGGCAAAGAGTATATTATTCATTATGGAAATAGAAAATTAGCTAAACTTCATCCTGATTATATAAAATTTATTGAAGATGAAAGAGATATAAATATATCTATTGATGGTGTTAATCAAAGTATAAAATTTGGTTATATTATTTATGCAAAAGATAGTTTTAATATTGAAGCAATACCTGATTTACGTGTAAATGTAATTGGTTATGTTAATAAAAAATATAGAAATGAAGTAGGCATAAATATAAATAAAAATGAAGTTGCAAAAAGATTTTCTATAGACCAAGATGGAAATTTATTTAGAATTGAATTTTATAATGGAGATAAGTTTGCGGGAATGATTCTTTTAGGATTTGAAAAATAGAGTATTTTTATACTCTATTTAAAGAAAACTAATTCTTTTTTAATTTTTTCTTGATTTAATTTTTTACAAGCAGTTTTATAAATTTCGTTAATTCTTTCTTCATCGTCATTTACAATAGTTTTAACTTCATCTATAGTTTTTCCCTCAGCAAATGCTATAAAAACTTTAAACTCTTTTTTTGTAAATTTCTTTTTAAGAACTTCTTCTAATTCATCTTCATCTTTTAATGTTCCAACTAACTTATCTATATTTAATTCTATTGCTTCTGTAAAATTCATATCTTTCCTTTTAATTATTTAACCAATTTTCTATATTTTCAATATCTTCGTATGAAGTTAAATCTAACATTATTGGTGTTATTGAGATGTAATTAGCTTTTATAGCTTCAAAATCACATGTTTTATTTTCAGACTCTTTCCATATTAATGGATGTAATCCAACCCAATAAAACTCCTCGCCTCTAGGATTATGATGCCTATGTGTATCATTTCCATATTCTCTATATCCAGCGTTTGTGATTTTAATACCATTACACTCATCTGGTTTTATTGGTGGGATATTAACATTTAAAAACTTTCTTTCCTCTAATGGAAAGTTATTATCTAATATTTTTTTTGCTAAAGATGCAATAGTTTGTCTTGCAAGTGCAAAATCCCAACCATTTTTTATATCATTACATCCTTTTTTACATACTTGTGATATTGCAATTGCTGGAACTCCTTGTAAAACTGCTTCCATTGCTGCTGCTGCTGTTCCACTATAAGTTATATCTTCACCCATATTAGCACCAATATTTATACCACTTATTACTAAATCAGGTTTATATCCATCTTTAAAAAGATTATTTAAAGATATAAATACACAATCTGTTGGACTTCCATCATCAACTCTATAATAGTCATCATCAACTCTATCAAGTTTTAGTGGTCTATCAAGTGTTAAAGAGTGTCCACAAGCTGATTTGTTTTTTGCTGGTGCAACTATAATAATTTTTGCAATAGGCCGTAAGGCTTCTATTAAGGCTTTTAATCCAATAGCATCAAAGCCATCATCATTTGTTAATAAGATTTGTTTCATGAGACTACAAATGCTCCCTCAATTTGGTGTATTAAATTTTCTACATTTGAAGTTACTTTAAAACCACTTTCTAATTCAATGTCAGCAAGTTTTGATTTAACTAAAATTTTTAATTCTCTTTTTCCTTGATTATTTGCAACAATTTCAAAGAGTTTAAAAATACTTATATCTTGATTTACAAAAGGTATTGCAATTGTAAGAGGTGGTTCAATAACTGCTTGTTGTTTAGTTTTAATTTTCTCTTTTTTTGCAGCTTTTAAATCTTCAATTTTGATAATATTCATTCTTGTAAAGTTTTCATCTTTAGAAATCTTTACTTTAAAAGCAATAGGTTTTTCTAAATCAAAATCATCTTCAAGCTCTTTAATTCTATCTTCAAATAGTAAAAGTTCAATACTTCCATGTAAATCCATAATAGAAGCAATTCCAAATTTATTACCTTTTTTTGATACTTTTGTAACGATATTTTCGATTTTTCCTACAAATAAAGCTTGCGAACCATCTGCTAATTCATCAATTTGAGAAGAAAGTGTATATTTAATTTGATCTAATTGCTCTCTATATTCATCAAGTGGATGTCCTGAAACATAAAAACCAAGTGATGCTTTTTCAAACTCTAAGATTTCTTTTGCTTCGTACTCTTCAAGTGCATCTAATTCAATATCAATTTTTGTAAGTTCTTGTGAATCACCAAATAATGAACCTGTAGCCATCTTTTTGGCTTTCATAGAGTTTGCAACACATTCAGAAATTTTTTCAATTTGCTCTAGCATTGCACGTCTTGAATATCCAAAACTATCAAAAGCACCAGTTTTTGTTAAAGATTCAATTACTCTTTTATTTACCTTACTTCCATCAATTCTTGAAATGAAATCTGAAAGGTCAGTAAAATCACCACCTTCATCACGTGCAGCAATAATTGATTTAATAGCAACATCTCCTGCACCTTTTACAGCACCCATACCAAACATTACAACTTCATTTTCTTTATCTTCTAAAGTAGTAGCTGAAAATACAAGGTCCGATTTATTAATATCAGGTGGAAATAAATCCAATCCTAATCTTTTTACTTCATCTACATATTTTACAACTTTATCAGTATTATCTTTTTCTAAAGTAAGTAATGCTGCCATAAATTCTGATGGGTAATATCTTTTTAAATATGATGTATAAAATGTTACAAGAGCATATGCTGCTGAGTGAGATTTATTAAATCCATATCCAGCAAATTTTACAATTAAATCGAACAGTTCTTCACAATGGGTTCTGTTATAACCTTTTTTAACTCCACCATCTGCAAACTCACCTTTAAGTCTATCCATCTCTTCAACAATTTTTTTACCCATGGCTCGTCTAACTAAATCGGCACCACCAAGGCTAAAACCACCAATAGTTTGCACAATTTGCATAACTTGCTCTTGATAAACAATAACTCCATAAGTAGGTTTTAAAATTGGTTCTAAAGGTGATGTAAATTCATCATAGAAATAGTCAATTTTTGCACGACCATGTTTTCTATCGATGAAGTCATCAAGCATCCCTGACTCCATTGGTCCTGGTCTATATAATGCTAGAACGGCAATAATATCTTCAAAATTATCAGGTTTTAGTCTTTTACATAAATCTTGCATACCATCTGATTCTATCTGGAATAATCCAATTGTATTTCCAGTTTGAATTAGGTCATACACACCTTTGTCATTAACATCTGCTGTTAAGAAATTAATTCTTTTACCATGTCTTTTTTCAATAAGTTTTAAACCCTCTTCAATAACTGTAAGAGTCTTAAGACCTAGGAAGTCAAACTTAATTAAATCAACATCTTCAACATATTTACCGTTGTATTGAGTGGCAAGTGTATCAAGTCCTGAGGGCTTAAATAAAGGAGTTTTATTCCATAAAGGCTCATTTGAAATAACTACACCAGCTGCATGAGTTCCTGCATTTCTATTAAGTCCTTCTAATGCTATTGCATATTCCCATACACGAGCTGCTTGTGGATCTGCATCACAAAGCTCTTTTATTTTTGGTTCTTTTTCCCAAGAATTTGTAAGGTCAATTCCTAATTCATCAGGAATTAGTTTTGCCATTGCATCTGCTTTTGAGTATGGCATATCTAAAACACGGGCAACGTCTCTGATTACCCCTTTTGCAAGAAGCTTACCAAAAGTAATAATTTGAGCAACATTGGCCCGTCCATATTGTTCAACAACATAGTCAATAATTTCCCCACGTCTTGCTTGACAGAAATCCATATCAATATCTGGCATAGATATTCTTTCAGGGTTTAGGAACCTCTCAAAAAGTAGACCATAAGGCATAGGGTCAATATCGGTAATTTCTAGCGAGAAGGCTACTAAACTTCCAGCAGCTGAACCCCTTCCAGGACCTACAGGAATTTTCATTTGTTTTGCAACAATAACGAAATCCCAAACAATTAACATATATCCTGGGAACTTCATACTGTTAATAATGTCTATTTCAACTTGAAGTCTATCTTTATACTCTTGGTGTTTTGATTCATCAACAATCTTAAGTCTTTTTTCTAAACCTCTCCAGCATTCATCAATAAATAATACCTTATCATTTTCAAGTGAGTATTCAAGTTCTGGTTCAGGAAGAGTAAGATTATTAACTTCAGATTTTTGACGTGTAAACTTGAAATTTGGAGGAGTTGGGTCTCCTAGTTTTATCTCTAAATTACATTTATCTGCAATCTCTTGTGTTGCTGTAATTGCTTCAGGAATATCTGCATAAAGTTTTGCAATTTGTTCTGGTGTTTTTAAATAAAACTCATGAACACTATGTCTTAATCTATTTGGATCATCATAAAGTTTATTCATAGCAATACACATAAATGCTTCGTGTGCATCAGCATCTTTTTGGTTTAAATAGTGTGTATCATTAGTTGCTACTACTTTGATATTTAGCTCATGTGCTAGTTTTAAAATTTGATCATCAATAAAATGCTGGTCACCAATACCATGCCTCATGATTTCTAAATAAAAATCATCTCCAAAGATTTCTTTATATTCTAAGGCTGCTTGTTTTGCTCCCTCATAACCTTTTGCACCATTTTTTACATTTCTTTCATTTTGTAGATTTAAATGCCAGTTTACTTCACCTTGTAAACAAGCAGCTGAACACACTAAGCCCTCAGAGTTCTCACGTAATAGTTTTTTATTTATTCTTGGATAATAGTAAAAACCATGCATATATGCTTGTGAGCTTAAAAACATTAAGTTTTTATAACCAGTTTGGTTTTTTGCATATAAACATAAGTGAAATCTTTTTCTTGTAGTTTTATCTCCGACTTCTTCATTGTTATGAATATAAGCTTCCATCCCAATAATAGGTTTAATACCTTCATTTCTCATTGCATTGTAAAAATCAATTGCTCCAAAAAGGTTACCATGATCTGTCATAGCAACAGAAGTCATTCCCATTTCTTTTACTTTTTTTGCAAGAGGTTTGATTTTATTTGCACCATCAAGTAGTGAGTATTCTGTATGTAAGTGTAAATGCGTAAATTGTGGTGTTGTAGACATATATAAATCTTTATAATAATTTTTATTTTTTAATAGTTTATAGTATATCTAAAAAATGATTTTGTGCCTCTTTAAAACCCAATTTAAAACACTCATCAATTTCATGAAAAGTGTATAATGAAAAGTTTCTAATATGCTTACTTCCTAAGTAGTGATTTGTATTTTCTAGTGAGTATTTGTGGTTTGTATACAGCTGTGTAAAAACTCTTCTTTTAATGGCTTTTATTGGGTTTAATCTCAAGATTGGATTTGAATATTTCTTTGGAAATAAATCAACAGAAAAAATATCATAGTTTTTATTTTCTAGAGGTTTAATTGGAATATTATCAAATAAACCACCATCAATTAAATACATATTTTTATATTTAACTGGTTTAAATAAAGGAATAATAGCACTTGATGCCATGCATAAAGTTATAGTATCCCCACTATTAAAATAATGAAGTTTTTTCTCTTTAACATCATATGCATTTACAAAAACTGGTTTTGGAATATCTTCTAACTTTTCAATAGGTAATAATTCTTTTATGATTTTATTTGAAGTATCAATTTTTAGTAAACCATTTCTAAAATAGTTGAATTTTAAAGCTTGTCTTATATCCTTTGAAGAGAATATTTTTAATTGTTCTTTTGCAGAAATTCCACTTGCATGAGAGCATGAAATAATACTTCCAATTGAAGAACCACTATATGCTTGTATCTCTATACTATTTTCTTCGCAAAAATGTAAAACTCCTAAGTGAAAAGCTCCACGAGCTGCTCCTCCACCTAATGCTAGTGCTAAATTCATTTATCTAACCAATTTATTATTTTAAATTCACCCTCATATGTCTCAACAATTGCTGTACATGATTCTACCCAGTCTCCACAATTTAGATATTCAACAGAATCAATATTTCTTATTTCTGCTTTATGAATGTGTCCACAAATAATACCATCATAACCTTTATTTTTTGCATGTTTTGAAAGTACAGATTCAAAGTCATTTATAAAAGAAACTGAGGATTTTACACTATCTTTTACATATTTTGATAAAGACCAATATTTTTGTATACCAATTTTTTTTCTTAAAAAATTTAATACAGAGTTTAGATGAAGTAATAAGTCATATCCATAATCACCTAATATTGCAAGCCATTTCTTTGTCATTGTAATTGAATCAAAAAAGTCACCATGGGTGATGTAATATTTTTTGCCATTTAAAGCTACATAGTCTAACTCATTACAAATATTTAGTGAATCACCTAAAATTAACGGTACAAAAGGTCTTATAAACTCATCGTGGTTACCAGTTATAAAGCTTACTTTTGTTCCTTTTCTAGCTTTTTTTAATATCTTTTGAATAACATCTGAGTGTGTTTGTGGCCATATAAATTTACGTTTTATTGCCCAACCATCAACAATATCTCCTACTAATATTAAGTTTTCACTTTCAGTGTGTTTTAAAAAGTTTAAAAGTTCTTTAGTTTTTGAGAATTTTGTTCCTAAATGTATGTCTGAGATAAATATGCTTTTATATTTCATAAAAATATAATATACAATCATGATTACAATTGAATAACAAAATTATTATATTTCAAGAGTATATAAGCAAAGTTTAAATAAAATTTAAATAATTAGTAAAAGGGGATTTTAATGTTTAAAAGTATTTCTAAAGTAGGTATAACTGCTATTTTATCAGCATTTGTTATATCTGGTTGTACATATAAAAACGAGATTACAAGTACAACAGTTGATGGTGAAGTTTTAAAAGAGTACAACAAGGTACAAACAACAAAGCAACATCTTGAAATTGCAGAAGATAAGCAAAGAAACGTAACAACACAACAAACATTAGAAGGTACAATTTCCTCACTAGCCACTCAAATGATGAGAAATAAAAAAATGACTACAAATAAACCTGTACTTATTACATCATTTGTAAGACTTGATTCTTTTAAGAAAACTTCAGAGTTTGGAAGAATTGTTAGTGAAAGTATGATTGATGAATTATCAAATAGAGGCTTTAACATTATAGAGTTTAGAGGTCAAATGGCTGTTTCTATAAATGATAAAGGTGAATATTTTATAACTAGAAAAACAAATAGATTAAAAGATAAAGTTCCAAATACTTATGTTGTAGTAGGAACTTATTCAAGACAATTTGGAAAAGTAATGTTAAATGCTAGAGTAATAGATAATGTTACAGGAAAAATAATCTCTAGTTCAAGATCTACTTATAATCACGGACTAAGAAATGACTGTATGTTATTTAAAGATTGTAGACCAGCTAGAACTATAAATATTATAAAAGAACGATAGTTAAATGAGTTCTAGCTTTTTTAAGATTATAAAGTATCTTACCCTTTCATGCTTTATAATTTTATCTTTTACTTCATGTACACATAAAAATCTAATAAATGGTACAAATGATTTTCATTCATTAGTATCACAACTTGTAGATGATTCTGCAAAAAAAATACAAAAATATACAATGCTTGATGATATTGTTTTAGTATCAGATTTTGTAAATCTTGATAACTTAAAAAATAGATCGGAATTAGGCTTTTTATTATCTGATATTTTAAAAGATAGATTAGTATCATTAAATATTTTAGTTCGAGAAGTTGAGTTTGGAAAAGAGTTTGAATTAGGACCTAGTGGTTTTAATTTATTAACTAGAGACCAAAGTAAGATTGTTTCAAAAGTAGTAAAAGAAGAAAAGTATGCTGTTGTTGGAACTTATTCAATTACAAGCAGAAGCTTAAACTTATTTATAAAACTAATTGATATTAGAACTGGGCATATATTAGCCTCTTCTTATGAAAGAACGGGTATTGATGAAGAGATATTACAACTTGAGGGAAGTGATCAGCCTGTGATTCGTCCTCATGTTGTATTGTAGTTATATTATTATCTCTTGAATTAAAAACTGAGGAGTAACCTCTCCTCTAAACTCATTTTTATTTAAAGAAACAATTAAATCAAAACTATTAGGTAAATTGATATTTGAATCATTAAATTTTATAGCTTCAAATATTACACCTTCTGAATTTAAAACTAATTTCATATGATTTTTATCTCTTCCCATTAGATTAATTTTTACAACACTTACTTTTGAAACTTTGAAAATTGGTTTATGATTTTCTAAACCATAAGGCTCAAATTTATCGATAATATCTAAAAACTCTAAATCAACTGATGCTACATCTAATTCACCTAAGGTTACAGGGTCAATATGTAAATCATCTTTGAAGTCTTCTAGTTCTTGATTTATCAAGGTTTTAAACTCTTCTAAATTCTCTTCTTTTAAAGATAATCCAGCAGCATTTTTATGTCCACCAAAACCTAATAATAAATGAGATGCTTTTGTAATAATCGTATGAAGATTTATATTAGCATTAGCTCTTGCACTTCCTTTTGCAATTCCATTATTTAAAGAGAATATAAAAGCAGGTTTTTTAAAAGAGTTTGATAGTTTTGAAGCAACTATTCCAATCACTCCCTCGTGCCAATCTTCTCCCCAAACGATAACTGCATTATCTTCTTTTGATGATTTACTTTGGGCTCTTTTTGTAATTTCTTCTTGTAAAGTTTTTCTATAGTTATTTAACTCTTCTAACTCTTGTAGGGATTCATTTGCTTGAAAAGAATTTTTTGAAAGTAAAAACTCTAAAGCAGTACTTGCATCTTGCATTCTTCCTGCACTATTAATCTTAGGAGCTATAAAAAAGCCAATATCATCAGAAACTAAGGCTTGTTTACCCATAACTTCATTTAGCTTTTTAAAGGCCTCTCTTGGAGATGTTTTGATTTTTTTTAAACCTTGTTTTACTAGTGTATAATTTAGTGCAGTCATTGGCATAATATCTGCAATAATTGCAACACAAAGTAAATCTAAAAAGTCAGTCATCTTAACATCTAAGTTTAACTCTTTTTTAATAGCTGCACATAAATACCAAGCAACTTGAGCTCCACAAATATCTTTAAACTCAAAAGTACAATCTTCTTGTTTAGGGTTTATAATTGCATATGCATAAGGGACTTCAATTCCTACTGTATGATGATCTGTAATAATTAAATCTATACCTTTTTCTTTTAGTTTTAAAGCAGCGCTTACTGCTGATATTCCATTATCAACAGTAATTACTAAACCTGAATCAATCATATCTACAATTTTAGGAGATAATCCGTAACCATGTTTAAATCTATTTGGAATTATATAGTCTATTTTTACATTTATTTTTTGAAAAAAATCAACCATAATAGTAGTAGAAACTACACCATCAACATCATAATCTCCAACTATTGTAATAGTTTCATTATTTAGTATTGCAGTTTTAATTCTTGAAGTTGCTTTGTGAATATCTTTAAAATTATTTGGAGTTGGAATATCTGCTAGACGCGAATAAAGGCTATTCGCGTGTCTTGCAGAGAGTAGTTCAAAAAGTCTATTTTTTGTAACTTTTGACATTAATCTTTTTTATTTGCTTGTTTTACAAATTCAAAGATAATTGGGTTTGGAGTTTCTAAATGTGAAGTAAACTCAGGATGGAATTGAACACCAACAAACCATGGATGGTCTTTAATTTCAACTGCTTCAATTAAACCATTTGATTGTCCTGAAATAACCATTCCAGCTTTTTCTAATACTTCTTTATATTTTGGATTTGCTTCATATCTATGTCTATGTCTTTCATTATATATTTCTTCATTTCCATAAGCTTTTTGAAGGTTAGTTCCTTTTAATGGTTCAAATGGATACTCCCCTAATCTCATAGTTCCACCCATTGGTGATTTATGAGTTCTAAGTTGTTTTTGTCCACTTTGGTCCATAAATTCATCAATTAAATAAATTAATGGATTAGGTGTTTCTTTATCAAACTCTATTGAGTTTGCATCTTCTAAACCTAGTACATTTCTTGCAAATTCAATAACTGCTAATTGCATACCAAGACAGATACCTAAGTATGGAATTTTATTTTCTCTTGCATATTTAATTGCTTCAAGTTTACCCTCAACACCTCTGTGTCCAAACCCACCAGCAACAAGTACTGCATCAGAATTACCAATGATATCATAAGCACCGTGAACTTCGATTTTTTCAGAATCACACCAGTGAATATTTACTTTTGTGTTTAAGTGTGCACCACTATGAATTAATGCTTCTGTTAATGATTTATATGATTCTTTTAATTCTAAATATTTTCCAACAAATGCAATTGTTAATTCATCTTTTGGTACTAATATATTTTTAACTAAAGTATCCCATTTTTCCATATTTGGTTTAATTTTGATATTAAAGTGTTCTGATAAAGGATTAATAATACCTTCTTTAATAAAGTGTAATGGAACTTGATAAATAGATTGTGCATCACCTGCTTCAATAACTGCATTTCTATCAATATCACATGACATTGCAAGTTTTTCTTTAAGGTTTTTAGGTAAGGCTTTTTCTGTTCTACAAACTAACATATGTGGAGTAATACCAATTCTTCTTAATTCTTGAACTGAATGCTGTGTTGGTTTAGTTTTAAGTTCCCCAGCAGCTGCTATAAACGGAATTAATGTAACGTGAATATTCATTGTATTTGTTTTTGGAAGTTCATGTCTTATTGCTCTAATTGATTCCATAAATGGTAATCCCTCAATATCACCAACTGTTCCACCAAGTTCAACTATTAAAAACTCATGACCTTCAGCTGCTGCATAAATTCTATCTTTAATTTCATCAACAACATGAGGAATTACTTGAATAGTTTTACCTAAGTAACCACCTTCTCTTTCTCTTTTAATAACACTTTGATAAACTTGACCAGTTGTAAAATTGTTTTGAGCAGTTAATGTAGTATCAATAAATCTTTCATAATTTCCTAAATCTAAATCAGTTTCAGCTCCATCAGCTGTTACGAAAACTTCTCCATGTTCTAATGGACTCATAGTTCCTGGATCTACATTTAAGTATGGGTCGATTTTAAGCATAGATACTTTAAATCCAGATTGTTTTAATATTGTTGCAATTGATGCTGCGGTGATTCCTTTTCCTAGTGAACTTAGAACCCCACCTGTTACGAAGATGAATTTAGTCATTTTAAAATACTCCAATGATATTAGTTATTAATTATATTCGCGATTGTAGCTAGTTTTTGTTGATAAATAAGTTAAGTAAAGTATATTTTTAATTTAAGTAGAGTGACAAGTTTATAAAATATAAACTTGTCATTTAAATAATTATTTTAATTTATCCATTCTTGGATAAATAAATACAGCTTTTCTAAATACTGTAACCTTTTCAGGGTTTTCTTTTGCATAAGCTTTTAAAGTTACTGTAATTGGAGTATCTTTAGTAGCATCATTTACTAAAACTTTGTCTGTTTCTAAGATAAGAACTTTTTTAGCCATTTTACCTGGACTTAAAGTAAAAGGTTTAAATCTTTTAATATTAATTTCTGGGTGATCCATAACTTCTACATTAAATGTTAATTTTTCTGATTCAGTATTTTGGAAAAGTAATAAGAAGTTATTTGTAACTACATTATTTTCTTTTACTTTATATAACTGTGTTGTTTTATTTACATTTAAAAGCATATACTCTTTCTTTCCACCCATTACAAATAAAAGACCAATAACAACAATTAGTGCAACTGCATACATAATAGTTTGTTTTCTTACAATTTTTGTAGGGATATCTTTCTTGATTGTATTTGTACTTGACCATTGAACAAGTGATGGTTTTCCAAGTTTTCCCATAACTGTAGTACATGCATCAACACATTCTAAACAGTTAATACACTCTAATTGAAGTCCTTTTCTAATATCAATATGAGTAGGACAAACAGTAACACAAGCTTCACATGTCGTACATTCATTTGTGTCCATTGGTAAATCTTTTGCTTTGAAGATAATTTTTTCTTTATCTTCATTATAAATTTCTCCACCTCTATTTGTTGAGTAAATAGCTTGGTATGTATCATCATCATATAAAACTGATTGAACTCTTGAATAAGGACAAATATAAATACAAAAATCTTCTTTTAACCAAATTGCATCATATATAATAAAAGCAGCAATTCCTAAAACAAAACCAATTAATACCATATGTTCTGTTGGGTCTTGTAAATAAGCAAAGAAATCTTCTGGTGGAATAAAGTACCACATGAAGTTTGAGGCTGCAAGTAATGCTAAGGCTGACCATATCAAAATGGCTACAATTCTTTTAGCTGCATTTTTAGGTTTTGAAAAATCTGGATCTTTTTGTTTATTTTTTATTCTTCTTAAACCTAATAGTTTTGTTTCTATCAAGTCTCTATAAATAACTCTAAAAATAGTTTGAGGACATGCCCATCCACACCATGCTCTACCACCTAAAGATGTAGCTGCAAATATTCCTAAAAATAAAAGCATCAGTAAAAAAGGCATTAAATATAACTCTTGCATATCAAAAGCAGTACCAAGTAAGTGAAGTTGTTTTTTATCAAATGATAATAGAAATAGATGGTTACCACCAATTGTAATAAATGGCATTGAAATAGAAACTAAAGTAGCAAGTATATATCCATAATATCTTTTTATTCTATAAGGAATCTTATCTAAAAACTCATTTTTTTCTTTCATAAAAAAACCTTTTTGTTTAATTTCATATATTATATATAAAGATAACTTATAATTAACATAAAGTATTATAAGCTAAAATTATACTTTTAAAATTTATTTAATTACCTACAAGCTTTTTATACTCATCAATCTCAACTTTTATCTTATTTGTAATATCTTCTAAATATGCATTTTTGAAGTTTTTAATTTCAGGATAATCTTCAATAATTTTTTCAAAATCTTTTACTATTGTTTTAAAATTCTTTGAATTAATACATGGAATATTTAATTCTTTTATTAGTTCTTCATCATAAGTTTTATCTTCTCTTTTAAATAAAACTGCTTTGTTTCCACACGAAATTGATTCTAATGCTGTTTGAAGTGATGCTGTTAAAAGGTATTTTGTATTTTGAATAGTCTCTACGTACTCTTCTTCATCAATTACATTGTTAAAATAGTTTTTAAATATTTTTTCATTTCCTAAGAAAAAATAATGTCCCATTAATAAATCCATATCTAAATTTTGGGCTTCTTTTATATTTTCTAAAAATAAGTTGTTATAATCATCATCTCCAAAAAACATAAGTTTTTCAATTGATGGATTTTCTACTTTTTTATAAATAGTTTCATCAACTACAATTTTAGAAATATCATTTTGTACAGAGTATAAAAGTGTGCAAAATTCTTTCATATCATTTTGCATAAACTCATTTGTTTCATCTGTATCATATATTAAGATGTCTCTTTTTTCCATGATATTATAAAGATTTCTTACAACATCAATATTTACATATTTTTTTACACCTAATAAATCTTTAGCAAATGCACCAGCTCTAAAGTCACTAGTACACAATACAGGTTCAAACTCTTTTAGAGCATTTGCGATAGTTGCACATCTTTTTGTAGCTTCTAATCCAATTGCATGACCACTTTTTGCATATAAATATACTTGCATCTATTTCTCTTTCTTTTCTTGTTGCTGTTTTAAGTTGATATTTAAATGAATAATATCAATAGCTGATGGCGTAATTCCAGAAATTTCACTTGCATTAAATAGTGTAGGCGGCTTGAATTTTTCTAGTTTTTCAATAACTTCATTTGATAAACCAGCAACTCCTTTAAAGTTAAAGTTTTCAGGAATTTTTAGTTTTAACATTTTTTTCATTTTGTCAATTTGCTTTTGTTGTTTTAAAATATATCTGTAATATTTTGCTTCAATAATAATCTGCTCTTTTAAATAAGATTCAGTATTAGCTAAACTTGGAACTAATTTATCAAACTTTTCTTTATCTACAGTGTTTCTTCCAACTATGTCAATTAAAAGTGCTCTATCTCTAATCTTATCTTCACCAATTGATTCTAATAAATCTAAGTTTTCTTTCTTTGAAGTGAACCACTCATTTGACATTAATTCAACTGCATCATTTAAAACTTTTCTTTTATTTTCAACTTTACTCATAGTTTCATCATCAATAAGCCCTAAGTCATGACCATATTTTGATAATCTTAAATCAGCATTTTCTTCTCTTAATAATAATCTATATTCAGCACGAGATGTGAACATTCTATAAGGTTCACTTGTACCTTTTGTAACTAAATCATCTATTAAAACTCCAATATATCCTTCATCTCTACGTAGGATAAAAGGCTCTTTTTCATCAATTGCTAAACATGCATTAATTCCTGCCATTAAACCTTGTGATGCCGCTTCTTCATAACCAGTTGTTGCATTAATTTGTCCTGCATTATAAAGGTTTTTAACTTTTTTAGTTTCAAGTGTATGTTTTAATTCAGTTGGGTCTACGTAATCGTATTCGATTGCATAACCATATCTAATAATTTTTGCATTTTCAAGTCCAGAAATTGAGTGTATCATCTCTTTTTGAACATCAATAGGAAGTGAAGTTGAAAGTCCATTTATATAATATTCAGTACACATAGCAGTTTGTGGTTCTAAAAATAATTGATGTCTATCTCTTTCAGAAAATCTATTTACTTTATCTTCAATACTTGGACAATATCTTGGACCTGAGCCTTGAATCTGACCTGTAAATAAAGGAGCTCTATCAAAATTTGATCTAATTTTATCATGAGTTCCTAGGTTTGTATATGTAATATAACAAGGATACTGAGTTGGATTAAAATTTGATTTATCTGTTCTAAATGAAAAAGGTGCTGGCATAACATCACCACCATGTGCATCCATATTTTCAAAGTTTATTGACTTTCCATCAATTCTTGCAGGTGTTCCAGTTTTAAGTCGTCCAACGTTTAGTCCTAACTCTTTTAGTTGAGTTGATAGCGTTGATGATGGTAATTCCCAAGCTCTTCCTGCATCATATGTACTTTCTCCAATATGAATAAGTCCTTTCATAAATGTACCAGTTGTGATGATAACTTTTGAAGCTTCAAACTCTTCGCCAAGTTTTGTTTTTACACCATAAACTTCATTTTCATTTTTTACAAGTAGTGTTGAAACTTCGTCTTGATAAACTTCTAGATTAGGAGTATTATGACAAACTTTTCTCATATACTCTCTATATTTATCCATATCAATTTGAGCTCGACTTCCTTGAACTGCTGCACCTTTTGATGCGTTTAATATTCTAAATTGAATACCAGTTGCATCAGTGCAAAGACCCATTTCTCCACCAATAGCATCTAGTTCTCTAACTAAATGTCCTTTAGCAAGTCCTCCAACAGCAGGGTTACAAGAAGCTGCTCCTATTTGTTCAACTAGCATAGTAATTAATAAAGTATTTTTCCCCATTCTTGCAGCTGCTAAACATGCTTCAATCCCTGCATGCCCACCACCAACTACGATAATATCGTATTTCATTTTATTCCTTTTAAAACACTTGCTATTAGATTCTAATAATCAAGTAGTTCTTTTTATATTTTTTATTTATATAGTTTTAGTATTTATTAATGTTTGAATTTTCAAAAATAGATTTTAGATTAATGTCAAAATTAGCTTCTTAACATATTTTAGATATTATACCTAAATTATATCAAAAGGTTTTTTAAGTGTTTACAGGTCTGATTAGAGAAATGGCAAAAGTTGTAAGTTTAAATAATAGTTTATTAACATTAAAAGCGAAATACACTCCTAAGATAGGTGATTCTATTGCGATTAATGGAGCTTGTTTAACAGCAGTAAAAGTTACAAAAGATACATTTTCAGTAGAAATTTCTCCAGAATCACAAAAGATTTTAGCAATGGAAAACTATAAAAATGAGGTTCATATTGAGCCTGCTATGATGATGGGTGATAGATTTGAAGGACATATTGTTCAAGGTCATGTTGACTGTTTAGGAACAGTAAGTGCAATTAAAAACAGTGGAAATTCTACAGATTTTTTCATATCTTTACCTTGTGAATATACAAAGTTTATAATACCAAAAGGTTCAATTACTGTTGATGGAGTATCTTTAACTGTAAATGAAGTTTTAAAAGATTCTTTTAGACTTACCATTATTCCTCATACTATTAAAAATTCATTATTTAAAAATTACAGTATTGGTTCTAAAGTCAATCTAGAAACTGATATGTTCGCAAGATACGTTTATAATATGTTTAAAAATAGTAATGATTCTAAAATGTCATGGAATGATGTAGATAAGATTATGGCAGCTTATTAAAAAGTTTTCACTTCAGTAAATTTAATATATTTTCAACTTGTTTATAGCTTTGTGATAAAGCAAAACTACCTGCTTGAGTTATTATATTTAGTTTATTAAAGTTTGCACTCTCTATTGCATAATCAACATCTCTGATTATAGATTCAGCATTTTTAATATTAACATATGAAGTCATTAAATTTCTAGTAGCTGATTCTAATTGATTTTGAGCAGAACCAAAATTTCCTCTAAATTCGTTTATTGTAGTAAGATTTTCATCAACTATTGACATAAACTCTTTAGCAATATCTATTGTTAAATAATCAAGATTTTTTAGCGATGCTAAACTTCTAACTCTTTGCAAGTTTTGAGTATCTATATCTTGTGTTTCATTATCATATTTTATTGTTGAATCTTCAGTATAAGTTTCATATTTACTTGTTGATGATTCAAAGGTTGCTACATTTGAAGAATTAATAGATAAATCATTTTTAATTTGGTCTGAAGTTATATTAGAAAGATTAACACTTGCACTAATTGTGTATGTTATTGAAGGTTTTATTAAGACTTGTATTGGTGGAGGAGTTTTAAATGCTACTACACCTGATAAAGGTGAACCACTAACACCACTTGCACTATCTCCATTAATTGATTTAACTAACCCATCTATTATATCTTCTTTTGAATCTCCACTTTGAGCAGTGTAAATTGCTCCACCAATATTATAAATATTTCCTTCATTTATAAAACCTGAAATATCATAAAAACTTTCTGCTCCAGCAGGTACATTATCAATTGTATTAATTAAACTTATTGCTTGGTCATTAGTACCTACATTTAATGCTTCAAAACTTGGTAAAGTAAAAGGAGTTCCTGTAACATCTGCTGTTAATAATAAACTAGTTGTACTATCTTTAGATGCAGTAACACTTGTTAAAGTAGAAGTTCCTGATAATCCTGTTGCTGTTCCACCATTAAGACCAATTATAAGTTTATCTACAACATCTTCAATTGTTGTGTCACTTGCTTGAATTTGATATGTAATCCCTGCAATATTATATTTATCACCTTTTTCAATAGTTCCTGATAATGTATATTTTTCTTGTTGATTCTCAGGAGATATTGGAGATACGGGTGAAATGTAACTATCATTAATATTGGTAATAATTGGACTTAAATTTGGAGTATCTGGAACTCTACCATAAAGACTTGGACCTCTAATATAATCATCTATAGTATTTCCCACTTCATCTTCATATGTAGAAGAGTATGATGAAAAAGATACTTCGGGAAAAAAAGTATTATTAATTGTACGATAGGCACTTTGTTGATATGAACCTGTAATAATATCTCCATTCGCATCTTTTGAGATACTAAACTGGTTTACATCTTCTAATGCTGTTCCATTGTAAATTTTTACAAGAGTATTACTCCTTGAATCATTATTAAAAGTGTTTATTAATCCATCTACAATATCTTCTTTAGTATCACCAGATTGTACTGTATAACCTATTCTAAAACTTGTTACTTCATCGTTATTAATATCATAAAAATCTCTACTTCCATTTGTAAAACCTATGTATACAGTAGCTCCTACCTGAATATTACTTTTCAATACAGTTTTAGTTAGTTCTTGTTTCGAAGTAACAGGTAAATAATTATTTACATTTACAGAACTTCCTACAACTCCTTCTTGTAATATTGATTCAGTATCAACAACTTCATAATTATGTTCAGCAGGGGTTCTAATTACATTTTCCCAAGCAGATATATTAATTGCATCTTTTGATTTGAAAGTAAAAGTATCACCACTTAATGAAAAAGTAACTCCATACAATGCGTCACTTGTATTTGTTGAAGGTGCATTTAAAAGTTTATTATTAAAAAAGTTTAACAAATCTTCTTTTGTAGTTACACTTGGATTTAAATGTGGAACAAAATCCATTGAATAACCATTAACAGTAAAGTAGTATCTATCTGCTTCTTGAATTGTTGTTGTTCCACTCCATTGAACAGTTTTTTCAATGAATTTTTCTTCTACTGCTAATATCTCTTTAACATTATTTTGGACAGTTGAAGTAGATATTAACTGGTCATCAATACTTGTTAGATTTGATGCTGAATAACTAAGTGGAGTAAAGGCTGTTCCTGCTGTATTTGCAGTTAATACTAAATTGCCTGAACTATTTCTTGAAGCTGTTGCATCACTTAATGTTGAAATTACATTTAATCCTACAATAGAACCACCATCTGTTCCATTTAGTCCTTCAACTATTTTATCAACAATATCATTCATTGAACTATCACTATCTTGTACTGTATAAGATACACCACCAACTGTAAATGTGTCTGCTGATTCAATAGTTCCACTAAATTCATAAGTCATTTCTTGGGCAACTGCAGCTAAAGAGCTAGAAGAACCAAGACTAATATCAGTGTCTAAAGTTATAGTTCCAGGATTAACAGTAAATGTTTCTCCATCACTTTTACTACTAAATTGTAATACACCATTAGATGTGTTTTCAACTGTAATTAATTTAGATAATTCACTACTAGATTCTATTTCACTCTTTAATCCCAAGGCTATCTGATTATGTTTATCACTTGTTGTTCCTACATCAGAAGCAGTTGCCACATAACTAACTGCAATATCATTTATCACAACAGTAAATATATCTTTTTCTTTGATTTTACCAGATATTGTTAAAGTATCAACTTGATTTCCACTTCCATATGAAGTATTTGCTTGAACAACTTCAATAGAAACTATATCTTTTGCATTATCCCCAACTTGAAATGTATGCTCAGAAGATTCACCTTGGTCATCTGAACTCTTTTGTAAAATTGTAATTCCATTATAGTTTGTAGTTGAAGCGATTTGGTCATATTGGGTAAGTGATTTTTGTATATCACCTAAAATCATTTGTCTACCTTCATCACTTGTCGTCATTGTGGCAGCTTGAATTAGTTTTTGTTTTGTAAAATCTAAAATATTTGATTGTTCTGCCATTGCTTTATCACCAATTTGTGCGAAAGCAACTGCACTATTTGCATTTGATATTGCTTGTTTAATACCTGATGCCTGAGTTCTTAATTTATCAGAAATTGCAAGTCCTGATGCATCATCACTAGCTTTATTTATTTTAAGTCCACTTGATAATTTATTTAAAGAATCAGATATTTTATTTCTGTTATTGGTAAGGTTTTCTTGTGCAATTAATGATAAATAACTTATATTCATTCACTATCAAAATTCTTAGGTTATGGATAATAAGGAATAAATACATCAGAATGATAAGGTACTGGTGTATGATAACGCATCGGTCTTGCGTAATACAGTGGTGACGGATAATAGGTATTTTGATAATAGTATGGTGTTCCATAAGAACTGTAATATGGAACACATCCACTTAATAAAAGAATACTGATTATTCCAAGTAATAACTTATAAGAGTGTTTTAAAGATTTGAGCATATTAAATCCTTCTAAATAAAATAATTTTTATTTTAGATTATAATTGTCAAATCTATGTCAAATTTAAAATGTATATGTAAATATGTTTTTTGAATCTTTAGAAGTTAAATTAATTTTAATATTATACTTATCACAAACATTTTTTACAATATTTAGTCCAATCCCTGAACCTCTTTGTGAATCATTCTCTCTATAATATCTATCAAATAGTTTATCTTAATCTTTAATCTCATCACCTCTTGAAATAAACTCTAGTTTTATACTATCTTTATTTTTTGTTAACGATATTTCAATTAAAGTATTTGGTTTAGAATATTTTATACAGTTTGATATATTATTATCAATCATCCTTTCTAATTCTATTTCATTAATAAAAAAGTTAATATTTGATTCTATTTTATCAATAATATCTCTTTTTCTAGAATTAGCAATTGAAGAAAAAAAGCGACACCTGCTTTTTAAAAGTTCAGATATAGATAACATTTTGGGAGTATACTTAATATTATCATTTGCAACAATAAAAGATAAATCTTCATAAGAGTTTGTAAGCATATTAATTGAAGAATTTATACTATCAATAAACTCTTTTGTGTTTTTATCTTTTTGAGTTAATTCAATTAAATTTGTATTTGCCATAATTACACTAAGTGGAGTTCTAATTTGATGAACCATATCAGATATAAACTGTTTATTTTGAGAAAGTAGAAGTTGGTTTTTCTGAACTTCATTATTTAATTTATTATGCAATTGATTATAATCGTCTTGTAGTGTTTTAATCTCTTGAACTATGATATCTTTTTCATTTGATATTTGGTTATTATTAATTTCTTGAATGATATTTAAAAGTTTTGTTGTTACATTACTCAAAATAAATCTATATACAAAAAATAGAATCAAAAATAAAACAACAAAAACTAATATTGAAGTATATAAAGTCTTATTAATCTCTTCCTTAAAATATTCATTATTAAATTTAGTTTTTACTATTAGTTTTGTTTCATCATTTTTATTAAAAAGTCCGTTTGTAATTGAATAAACTATAGAATATTTTTCTGAATTATCAACCTTAACTAAAAGATTATCTTTATTTTTCAAAATTTTAGTTAATTCTTCATTAAAGACTAAACTCTTCTCGTTTACATTTATTGATACTAATTTCTTAATTTCTTTTTTATGCTCAGGAAAAGTATTTGATAATTGGTTTAAAAAAACAAGTGTTTCCTTCCAACTATCTTCCATAGTTTTTTTCTTTAGTTTCTGATTATACAAATCTATATGTTGTAATGTATTCTTTGTAGCAAAAGATAAATCAATTTCATCCGCAAGATATTTCAATGACTTATGCTTTTGTTTAATTAAGGCAAAAGAGTCTAAAGCAAAAGCAATTTGAATAATTTTATTCCCATCTGTTGAAAGTTTTACAAGATATCTTTTTAAACTCATTGTAGATGAGTCAACTTTTGGTGCAGAAATATCAATATCAATTTTTTTTTCAAAAATAGAATCAAATAACTCTTTTACTACTTTAAACTTTGAGAAATCAAGTCCAAGATCAGCTTTGAAAGAAGTTTTTTCTATGGTATATTTTTTATTAATTATAAATATTTCATATTTTCCTAAAGTTACATTTTCATTTAATAGTTTTTGTAATTTATCAATAGAAAAATCTTCATTTTTATTAATATAATCCACTGCAAAATTTAATTTCTCTATATTTTCTTGCTCTTTTTGTCTAAAATCATATTGAATTTTATCAACTAAAAGCCTAAACTGTTCTCTAATATGGAGAGAATTTTTATAAATCCTATTTTTAAAATTATCAGTGATATTTTTTTGGGATAAATAGTATAAAGTTGATAAACCAATTACTAGTAAAAATAATACAAGATAAAATATTGATGATAAATATTGATTTAATCTGTAATTATCCTTCAATTTTATAGCCAATTCCTATTTCTGTTTTTATAATATCATATGGAAGTTTATTTCGAATAGTATTAACAAGTTGTCTTATTGGATACTTCTCTTTTACTTCTCCTTCCCATACATAATCTATTATTGAATCATTTGAAACAATAAACCCAATATTTTTAAAAAGGATATCAACAAAAAGTTTTTCTTTTTTTCTAAATTTAATTGACTCTTCTTTATATTTTAATTCCATTGAACTTTTATCATAAAAAAAATCATCTTCAATTTTTACAATATCAGTTTTTGTATAAAAAACTCTATCTAGTCTTATTTCAAGTTCAAGTAAATTAAATGGTTTTTTAATATATTCTGTACAACCATAATTAAAAGCAGTTTGAAGTGTTTCAATTTCAAGTGAAGCAGTTATAATAATTACAGGTACATCAATTTTAGTTTTTCTAATAAACTTTAGTATCTCTAATCCGTCAATATTTGGAACATTTACATCTAGAATATATAAGTCATAATCTATATTTTTCTCTTCTAAATGATTAATAACATCAAAACCATCATAAAATGTATCTATATTGTGAGCTTTTATTTTAAAAAATCTTTCTATAGAAGTTGCTAACTCAACATCATCTTCAATTAATAATATTTTCAATTTTAACCTTTTGAGTTTCTTTCAATATATTCTTTAATAATCTCTATAGCACTATAATTTGATTTATACCAGTTTAAAATCATTTCATCTGACGCATTGTTTATAAGTAATATATCTATTTGATCTAAAATGAGATTTACAGTTGGATATCTTTTTACAATATAATCATTGTGTTCATTTATACTATTTAAGAATTCAATTATTTCTTTTTTCATAAAATGATTATGAACTCTTAATGTAAAATATATGTCAAATTTTTAAAGATATAATTATAACTAAAAGGTATTAGTATCTTTTTGTAGTTTACTAGAAAATCATTTTACTTCTTAGTAGACTCTTTTTTCTTCTCGTTTATTTCCTCTTTTTTATCATGTGAATAGTGTTTATATGTATAAAAATATTTCTTTTTTAATACATTTGCATATGGTTTAATAATTGCTGTTTGCATATCTGGAAGTTTATTCTCTTCTGAAATTCTTCCAACTTTTAGTCCTTCAAAAAAGATATTATCCATTCCTGAAGTTATAACTTCATCGCCTATTTTTATTTCAGCCCAAATTGGAATATATTTAATATGTAAGTTTTTCCCATCTTTTGAAGAGGTAATAATTCCAGGAACCTTATCTTCTCCAATAAAAACTGCATAAGAACACTCTTTATTTCCATTTAGAAGTGCTACTGATTTTCCATTTTCATTTACAACAATTCCCGCTGCATACTCTTCAGTTATAAGACCTAAAATAGAGTCATCTTCTTTTTTTTGATCTAACCATACCTTTGTAAAGTCATTAAAGTTTATATATGATAATACTTTTGCTAAATGAATATTAGGTTTTGTTTCGTCAGCATGCATAGTAATTACAAACTCTTTTATTGTATCAAGTTGCTTTTGTGTTGCTGTGTAAAGGATTCTATACTCTTTTAATTCATTATTTTCAATTCGTAGTTTTTCTATACTACTTGCTTGATTAAAGTATTTTTCTACAGTTGTAGATATTCCTATTACTTTATTTATATATGATAGTTTTAGGTCATTAAAAAAGGTAAAGTTCTTGATAATTAGCTTATCTACCTCAAAGAGATATAATAAACCAATTATAAGAAAAAGAATTACAAATAAGAATTTACGCATTAGTGATTAGTTTAAGTAAAGCATCCTCATCTAATACAGCACTAGTTCCATAAGCAACTGCTAATAATGGATCTTCAGCAACTTTTACTGGTAGTTTAATAATATCAGCTAAGTAAGTATCAATACCTCTAATTAAAGCACCTCCACCTGTTAAGATAACACCATTATCAACAACATCTCCAGCTAAATCAGGCGGCATCTCTTCTAATACAGAACGTACTGCAGATACTATCTCTTTTAGTGGTTCTTTAATTGCAGATCTAACACCCTCACTACCTAATTCAATAGTTGAAAGTAATCCAGAATTATCTCGACCTTTAACTTTGATTTTTAGTTCAGTATCAAGTTTAACAGCCGTACCAATTTCAATTTTAATATTTTCAGCAGTTCTTTCACCTATATATAAATTGAAGTTTTGTCTAACATGTTCAATAATTGATTTATCAAACTTATCACCTGCAATTTTAATAGATTTAGAAAGTACTAATCCTCCTAATGAAGTTACACCTATTTCAGTTGTACCTCCACCAATATCTACTACTACATATCCAGATGGATCTGATACAGGAATTCCTGCACCAATTGCTGCAGCCATTGGTTCTTCAACTAAAAATACTTCTCGTGCACCTGCACTCATAGCTGATTCTTCAACTGCTTTTCTTTCAACTTGTGTAATTCCATAAGGAATACAAATAATGATTCTTGGACGAATAAAAGATTTTCTCGAATGAGCTTTTTCAATGAAATATCTAATCATTCTTTCAGTCATTTCAAAATCGGCAATAACACCATCTTGCATAGGTCGAACTGCTTGAATATTTAAAGGAGTTTTTCCTATCATTTGCTTAGCTTCTTGTCCAACTGCTAAAATTTTATCTCTACCATATTTATCATTTTGAACAGCAACAACTGAAGGTTCATTTATAATGATACCTTTTCCTTTTACTGAAACAATTGTATTAGCAGTTCCCAAGTCAATAGCCATATCACTTGAAAATAATCCTATTAATTTATCTAAAAACACGTTTCATCCTTTTTATGCAACTTTTGGTTCTTTTAGTTTTAGAACCACATCTTTTGTTATTGTTATAGTTTTATCTTTGTAATCTGGTAAATCAAACATGATATCAAGCATAATATCTTCTAAAATAGATCTAAGACCTCTTGCTCCTGTTTTTCTCTCAATTGCAAGACGAGCTAGTTCTTTTAATGCTGATTTATCAAATTTAAGTGTTACATCATCCATTTCAAAAAGTTTGATATATTGTTTAATTAATGCATTTTTAGGTTCAGTTAAAATATGAACCATATCATCTTCTGTGATTTCATTTAATGTGGCTAACATATGAAGACGACCAATTAATTCTGGAATTAAGCCATATTTTACTAAATCATCTGTTTCAACTTTTGAGATTATTTGTTTATCATCTTTTTTGCTTTTTGCTTCATGATTGAATCCTAAAACATTAGCACCTTCTTTTTTCTTGATAATATCTTCTAAACCATCAAATGCACCACCACAAATGAATAAGATATTAGTAGTGTCAACTTGAAGTGCTTCTTGTCCTGGATGTTTTCTTCCACCTTTTGCAGGAACATTTACAGTAGCACCCTCAACGATTTTAAGTAATGCTTGTTGAACACCTTCACCCGAAACATCTCTAGTAATTGATCTATTTTCACTCATTCTTGCTACTTTATCAACTTCATCAATAAAGATAATACCTCTTTGAGCTTTCTCAATATCTCCACCTGCTGCTTGAACTAATCTTGTAACAACATTTTCAACATCGTCACCAACATAACCAGCTTCTGTTAAAGATGTTGCATCAGCAATTGCTAAAGGAACATCTAAATATTTAGAGATAGTTTGAGCTAATAAAGTTTTACCAGAACCTGTTGGTCCTATTAATAAAACATTCGACTTATTTAATTCTGTATCGTCATCAATTTCATGATGTCTAAATATTCTTTTGTAGTGATTATATACAGCAACTGATAAAACCTTTTTAGCTGTATCTTGACCAATTACATACTCATCTAAAATTGCTTTTAATTGTGCAGGTGTTCTTAATACTACTTCTTCTTTTGAACTTGTATTTTCTTGTTCATTTTTATCTTCTGCAGGAAGATTACCACTCATAATATCGTTTGCAGCAGTTACACAAGCTTTACAAATTGAAGCATTGTCTCCTGCTATTACTGGATTATCTTTAGAGTCAGTTGCTCCACAAAAGTCACATATAATTTTGCTCATTTTCTACCTATTATCTATTTTCTGTTGTAAGGAATACCACGTTTTGTATTAACTACAAAATTCGCTAATTCTTTTACATGTTCATTTTCACTAGTTTCAAGTAATTCTTTTGCAACATCTGCTAATGGATTACCTGATTCAAATAGTGCTTTATAAGCGCTTTTGATTGCATTTATATCTGCTCTATCTTTGAATCTTCTTCTTAATCCATTTAAGTTAAGACCTCTTAAAACAGCTTTATTCCCCTCAACTAAACAGTAAGGTGGAATATCTTGAGCAACTGCTGAAGCACCACCTACCATTACATGAGTTCCAATTTTACAAAATTGATGTATTGGAGTTAGCCCACCAACAACTACAAAGTCATCAACTTCTACATGACCTGCAAGTGTTGCACCATTTGCAAATACACAATTATTTCCAATAATTACATCATGCGCAACATGAGTATATCCCATGAATAAATTGTTATCACCAATTTTAGTGATTGAACCACCACCAATTGTTCCTGGATTAAATAGTGTGAATTCTCTAATTTTATTGTTATCACCAATAATTAGTTCTACATCTTCACCATCAAATTTAAGGTCTTGAGGTATTGTTCCAATTGCTGCATGTGAAAAGATATGGTTGTTCTTTCCTATTGTAGTTTTTCCCTCAATTACTGTATGAGAATCTACAACTGTTCCATCACCAATTGATACATTACTTCCAATAATAGTGAAAGCACCAATTGTGATATTATCACCTAATTTTGCGCCTTCTTCAATTATTGCAGTTTTATGTATATTATTCATAATAAGCCTATTTGTCCACTATCATAGCTTTAAATTCAGCTTCAGCAGTTAACTTACCATCTACATAAGCTTTTCCACTTAACATCATTAAAGTACTTTTCATTTTGATTACTTCTAATTCGTAATCTAATCTATCACCTGGTTTAACTGGGTTTCTAAATTTTGCTTTATCAATACTCATGAAGTAAATTACTTTATTTTTCATCTCTTCTTCGCTTAAATCTGAACTCTTAAGAGCTAAGATTCCACCAGCTTGAGCCATACCTTCTAAGATTAATACACCAGGGTAAATTGGGTGACCTGGAAAATGTCCTTGAAATGCTGGTTCAGAAATAGAAATATTTTTGAAGCCTTTGATTGATTTTTTTAAGTCCATTTCAGTGATTCTATCCACAAGAAGAAGTGGATATCTATGAGGAAGAATTTCTTGAATTTGCGTAATATCTAACATGTACAATCCTAATTTTATTTGATTAATGGTAAAGATTATATCTAAAAAAAAATTAGTTTTGAATTATGCTTGCTACATTTTTAGAACTTCCATTTTGTAAGTATTCTCGTAAGATTTGTGATTTTTTGAAAAATAACTTTTTATCCATTGAATTATAATCATTTAATAGATTTTCAACTGTTACTTTTTCTTGTAGAAATTCTTTGTGAATTTGTTCTTTTCCCATTTTTTCAAAGAAAATATTTGCAAGTCCTACAAAGTTTAATTTTACAAATCTTGAACCAATAAAATAGTCAAGTTTTTTAGCAATATATGAAAGAGTAAAAGGAGTTCCAATTAGAGCTGCTTCAAGTGTTGCAGTTCCTGAACAAATAAAACCATATTCTGCCTCTTGTAGTGTTTCATGTGCCTGTGTTGATATTGTAAAACCTGATATATCACCATACGTTTTTTCTATATAATCTTTATCAAATTTTGAAGGTACTATTAGAATATGCTCTTTATTTGGTATCTTTTTTGCAAGCTCTTTGAAAATTGGCATATGATTTTTAATCTCTGTTTTTCTACTTCCAGGCATAAATGCAATTTTTCCACTTGAATTTAACTCTTTTTTAAAATCAGAAATTTCATCTAATAAAGGATGTCCTACATAAATAATTTTTTCTTTATCAGTGTACATTTCTTGCTCAAAAGGTATAATTGAACATAGTTTTGTACAATATTTTTCTAGTTTTTTTACACGCTTTGGTTTCCAAGCCCAAGCTTGAGGTAAAATATAATAAATTATTTCTTTATTTGGATAAGTTGCTTTTAACTTCTTTGCAAGAGGAAGATTAAAGCCTGATGAGTCCATTAATAAAACTTTGTCGCAATCACTTGCTAGTTCTACTAATTCATCTCGAAGTTTAAAGAAAAATCTTAGTTTTTTTAAAGCATCTACTATTCCCATTATTGCTAAAGCTGTTAAATCATATAAAGGATTTCCAAGTTCTTTATCAAAAACACCTACCATTTCAATATCATCATTAAAATGTTTTTTTAACTCTTTTAAGTGAATATTTGAAGATGTCTCCATTGCGCAAACTAATAGTTTCATATAATTTCCTCTCTTACGTCATCGTAAGTTTCAGCATTTAGTTCAATCTCATATTTTGCGTCTATAATTTTATCTAAAACAATAATAGTACTTAAGTTAAAAGCACTTTTTATTATTTGGTTTCTTACTTCTAATTCTTCTTCAAAAGATGGAGGTAGGTACATTAATTCTTTCACGCTTTTATAATTTGTATTTGCAAGAGCATTAAACTTTTCAAGAGAAATAATTTTTAATTCATCTCTATTTAGATAGTTGATTCCATCTTTTTCATACTCAATTCTTCCATTTGTTTTGTTTCTATTTATCATTGAGTATGGTAAAATGTATGATGGAATAGTTTGTTTAGCTACTTTAACTCGGGCACTTAAAAGTCTATAATTTAAAAATCTGTGTTTTACTATTTTGTATTTTTCACCGCTTGTCTCAAGCTCATTTCTTCTTTTATAAAGTTCTAATCGCTCTTCAATTGACTCAGGTAAAATTTGATTTGAGATAGGATTAAACATCTCATCCATGATTTTATCTTGAGCTTCTCTTTGTGCTGATAAACCAAATAAACAACCACAATAGTTTTGTCTATATAAAGAGTTTTCTTTTACTTTTTTACCTTGAATTTCTGCACCATTTCCAGCTTTATAATCTCTGTAAATGAACTCAATTCCATGAAGTTTTTCTAAGTTATGACCTATAATATCAAGCTTTTCTTGAGATTTTTTAGGTGAGATTAAAAGAGTTGTAGTAAATTTATCATGACCTAACTCTTTTGCTTTAGCAACTGTATTATCAAGTCTATCATCATAACAAACAGTACATCTATCACCTTTTTCAGGTAAATGCTCCATACCTTTTACTTTTTTAAGCCACTCTTCTAGATTGTAAGGACCTTCAATAAGCTCAATGCCTAATTTCTGGCATGAGTACTCTACATCTAAATATCTTAAACGATACTCACTATAAGGATGAATATTAGGGTCATAAAAAAAACCTACTAGAGTTTCATCTGGATACTCTTCTTGAACTCTTTCTAAAAAATAGTGACTATCGACGGCACAGCAAATATGTACTAACAAAAAATAACCTTTGATTTTATAATTTAAAGATATTATAGTAAAATATTTTAAAACAAAGGTTTATGTATTTACAACATACTAACTTTTTTATTTTTTAATTAAGAGTAAAGTTTTTCTAATTATATTTATAGCTACATCATTTGTACAATATTTTAATAATTCTAGAGTAGTGCCTACTTTATGTTTTTCCAATATCTCAATAGAGTCTTTTAAGTCTTTAAAATTGTCATTTAAAGATTGTTTTTGTAATAGAATTGCAACATCCATTTCTGTAATAACAATATTTCTAATTGAATTGTATCTACTTACTAGATATATGATTATTGAAAGTAAAATAGAACTTTTAATATAAGTTCCTATTTCATTACTAGTAATAAGAAGCAATGAATCATTAAAATATAGTGCTGCTAAAATTATACTAATAATTACAACTGTCAGTGTAAATATTATGGTAATAAATATTAATAAAGATAATAGATTACAAATAGAAAAAATGTTTTTAAAAAAGATTTTAAAAGTAATCAAGAAGTTATTTTTTTCACTAATAAAATAATTAATTTGATTTTTTTCACTATGCATATTACAAAATGAATATTTTTTAGCAATTATTTGAGAACCTAAAAAACCTAAAAAAATCATTAGAAAAGAGAAACCTTTATTTTGAATGAAATCACTAATAGATTCTGAATTTTTGTTAACTTTTGCTTTTTCCTGAGCTTCGATTTTTAAAATACCTTCTTGTGCTTCATTATTACTAGGTTCTAATTGAAGAACTTTTAAAAAATCTATTCTTGCTTTTTCCAAGTTATTTAGAGCATAATATGATTTGGCTCTAAGCTGCAAAAGCGATATTTCATTAGGGTATTTAATCAGACCTTTGGATGATAAAATAGAAGCTTTCGTATATTCTCCTGCATCATATAATTTCTTTGTTTTAACAATCGCATATATTTCATTTTGTAAATGTTTTTTGAAATCCATTTCATCATTTGCAATAGCTTGACTAATAAAAAATATAAATAAGGTAATTAGTATTTTTTTCATTTTCTACTCTTTGGTACAACAACAATTATTTTTGCTTGTTTTAATAACATATTATAAGGATTTAATTTCTCTATATCTTCATTTGAAATAACTAAATCAGATTTTTTATTTTTGAATGTACTAACTGCTTTTATTTCATAAGGAACATTTAGAACTCTAGCATTATTTCGGGCATCATTAATATCTAAATCTAATGCAACTGATACACCATTTTTTTCAATAAAGTTCGTTTTTTTTGTTAAGTTTGATGGATATATTTCCTCTCCATATGTATTAACAAGTTTTAAATTTAAAGCAATCTCCATATCTTTTAATTCTCTTGCGTCTATTAATATCCCACTATATAAAGTAGTATCAAACTCTTCTATAATTTTTTCTAAAAACTCTTTAGCGCTTTTGTTATCAGTTTCTTTAAAATCTTTAATTAATTTATTAATAGTCTCTTTTTCATTTGTTGTATAAACCTCTTTTGCATTTAATTGAGTATTAAAAATATTTGTGAAAAATTTGAATTCATCTGAATTCATCTTAGTGAGTTTGTCATTTCTTAAAATAGATTTTAATAAGTCTTTACCTAAATCTATTTTTATAACTGCTGTTGCATATTTATCAGAAGAATTATATTTATTCGATATTACTTGAGCTCCATTTACAGTACCAATTACAGAGCTAGTTATGATATCACTTTTTAACATACCATCTTTTACTGTTGTTGAAGAATCAATTTTTACACCTTCTGTATATTCAAGTAAGTTTCTTCTTGCAATAGTTACTGATGCTCTTTTGGCATTATATCGTACTGGTTCTTCTGCTGATTCACCTGTACACTCAATTGTTCCAATAGTCCAATTTGTTTTACAATATTCAGATTCTTCAATTACATCTTTAGAAAATAATGAAAAGGGAATAAGAAATAATAGAAATAAAAAATTCTTCATACGTGACCTTAATTTAAATAATAAAAGAATTTTATCTTAATTTTTATGTTAAAAATATTATTTTTTAACCTTTTTAATATGAAAGTTACTATAAAATAATCCTTATAAATAGATATTTAAGGTATTTAATGCGAATTTTCACAGCTCTTTTTATTTTTTTTATTTCATTAACTATTTGGGCAAATGACAAATATGAAACCTCAAAAATTAATTGTATTTTACAATCAAACTATAATAATAAAACAATAGATGAGTTAAAAAGAATACTAGTTGAACAATCTAAAAGAGAAGCATTAGAAGAATTATATGGAACTACAATTTTATCTAAGACAGATGTTTTAAATGGGAAACTAGTAACAGATGAAATAAAACAAAAAGCAGTTGGTTCTGTACGGCTAAAAGGAAATCCTGAATTTTACAATGGAGAAAATTTTGGTGAAATATGTTCAAAAGTACATGTCTATATTACTAAAAAAGATTTAGAAAAGTATTCTCCTAAATCTGTAATATTGAATAACTTTTGTTTTAATGATACTTCTATAACTTTAAAAGATTTAAAGCAAAAAGCAAAAGAAAAAGCTTATATAGAGATGATTACCAGATTTAAGCCAGAATTTAAAGATATAAAACTTTTAGATGCAAAAAAATATATTCACAAATTTATTATTTCTAATGAGACTTTTGATACTAAGAAAGAAAGCTATTGTTTTGATGCAAGAGGTGATATTCTACCGCACGAATTAGAATTAACAGATATTTCTTCTATTAAATCAAATAAAGACAATGGTTTATATGTATCATTTTTTAAAAAATCTGATTATGGCTTACAAAATGAGATATTTGATACAAAATTAAAAAAGGACTTAAGCCTTTTTAATGAAAACTTTACAAATGATATTCTTAAAAAAGAAAAAGTTTATGTCATAAGAATAAGTGGATATTTATATTCAGAACGTATTATACACAAAAAATTTAAATTAGAATCAGATGTAAATAATGCAACTTTAAAAATCAATAATAGTGTTGTTTTAACTAAGAAAAATCCAATAGGTGGGATAACTTTAGATTTAGGTTTTAATAAAATAGAAATGATTATCAATTCAAAAAATGCTTATGATATTAAGTTATTAGAAAAGCAAAAAAACAATATCTATTCTCCAATAAAACTAGAAAATTTATATACAAGGAAAAGTAAATGAAAAAAAATGTTTTAGTAGTAATATCGCTATTTCTATTATCTCTAAATTTATTTGGAGCAAGTACAAATAGTAGTGATACAACAGGAAAACTATATAACACTGCATATTTTGATATAACGTTAAAATCACAAGGTGCAATGCTTGATTATATTAAGTACTCTAAAAGAGCTTCCTTTGATACAAAACAATTTTTAGGAACAGTTAATAAAATCAATGAAAGTGAAATTGTTATTAATATTCATGGAAGAATAGAAGTTCCAAGTGATATTACAAGTAAACTAGTATACGTTAATGTTGGTCCTAATTATATTCATACGTATAGTCATAGTAGTAAGTATATTTATTATAATAATTCAAAAAATAATCAAACTGCAGAATATTTTTTAGTTGATACAAAAAATGATAAATTTGGGAATAGATATATAGATTATAAAATTGTTATAAAAAGAGGTAGTATTCGTGATATTAATTCTAGTCCTACACTTCTTCCTTCAGGAATTAAGTTCACAGTAGCACCAAAAACTAGAGGATTTAAAGATAAGTTTCAAGATGCAGAAATTTATGTTTTTGAAGAGTAGTTATAAAATTAATAAGGAAAATAATATATAGCTTTTGTTATTCTCAAGTAAAATTAGAATAATTAATTATTACTTGAGTTATAAGGCTATATTTATCTTTTAATAATAATTTGTTTTACTGGAAAGTCTTGTTGGTCTTCTCTTCCATAAGCTGGTAGTAATAATTGTTTTTTGCCATTTACAAGTACAGCTCTTACATTTAATACTAGTTCATCCATTTTATACATATCAATTACTAAAGAAATAGATTGCATATTATGTTTTCTCCAAGAAGTTTGCCAACCTTCGATTAATAAATAAGAAGATCTAATAACTTTTTTCAACTTTGCATTCCAAAGTTTACTTCCTTTTTTATATACTTTAAGTGTAGATGCTTTATTTGAAGATGTATCAAGGATTCTTCTACTATTAGTAAACTGTGGAAAAGAAACAGAAACTCCACCTTTTAAACTTCTATAAATATTGTCAATAAAAATATCAACATGTGCTTCATCTCCAACTATTTTATAGCTAACTTGGCCTTCTAAGTAATCGTTTGCAAAAGTAATCTTTTTTAAAGTATTAGATTTTGTTTCAACTACTCTTGGAACTTCTCTTACTACTTCTTCTTTTTTCTTTTTATGACTAGTTGGTTTTGCTTTATATAACTCTAGTTCATATGGATAGACAGAACCTATTGCATCAAAACAGTAAGAACCTGTATTAAAATCAAATTTATCTTTTGAAATATTAAACTTATGAATTAACTCTTGCGCTTCTTCTAAAGAGATATTTCTAAGAGAGGGTTTATATTTTGTAAGTATTTCTCTATAAGCTTTTTCTTTTGCTTTGTATTTTATATCTTTTGTGGCAACAGTTGTATCATTGAAACAAAAGTTCTTAAGTGAGACTTGTTTTTGTGAATATTTTTCTAAATCTTTTTCCGTAATATATGCTTTAATATCAGAACATATTTCACCAAAATTTTCTCCATTATAAAACTTTGGGTTACCCTTCACTCTAATCGCACCGATTGCTTTTTGTTTGATTTTATCTGAGATTAGTTTGCCATTTTCAACATTTGTCTTCGAAACAATTAAGCTTCCATATAGTTCTTCTAAAGCATCTCTTTTAGCTTGATTTATTAAAACTTCTTTTTGTTGTTCTAAAGTTTTCCCTGAGTATTCAGATTGAAGTATACAAGAAGTTTTAACTGTTTCTAGTTTAGAGTTTGCATAAACTATATTTGTAACAAGTAGCAAAGCTAATAATAATCTCATTAATTTCCTTTATTAAAACAATATAATAATAGATAAAATTTTAAAAAGTAATAAAATATAGGTATTTATAATAAAGTATTACATTTTTTATTAATATTATTAATCAAGTTATAAAGCTTTGCTATAATAATGTAAATTATAGAGAAAGGATTCCATATTAAAGTAATTATATCTTTTATACTTGTAATACTCTTTTTTTCAGCATGTGCAACAAAGCAAATAATTCAAAGTTCAAGTGCAACGATTTTGATTAAAACACCAAAAATGAAGTTCTATGACAAGGGTTTCATTTATAAATATAGTGACTATACCCAAGTTCAAATATTCTCCGCTGGTACGGTGGTACTTGATATGAAAATATATGAGAATAGAGTTTGTAAAAGTACTTTTAAATGTCAAGATTTAAAAACATTTAATAGAGAAAATTTGAATAAATCTTATAATGAAATGTTTTTAAAAAACTTATTTGATAAAAATGAAAAAGAAGTTGTTCATAGAGATAAAGAGAATAATATTTTGATTAAAATCAGAAGAGATTAATTCTCTTTAATATTAATTTATAATTTTTTTAACTTTTTATAACCTGCTTTGATGATTTTAAGAAGTGGTTTTCTATATGAAGAGAATACATACTTTTTAATCTCATAAGCAATTCTTCCTTCAACATGAACCATATCATATAAGTTTCCTGCTGCAAATTTACCACCAAGAGCAATTAAAATACCTTCAAGTTTAGGATCACAAGCAACTAGTTTTTTCTTATTTATATGTTTTAAAATATTCTTCCCAGCACATGTTCCACTAATTCTTGCAACTGTAACATTAGGAGGCATTATTTCGCCTTTTTTATTTTTAATTTCTGCAATATCTCCTACTGCAAAAATATTTTCATGACCTTGTGCTTGTAAGTATTCATTTACAAGTATTTGTCCTCTTCCATTTTTTTCTACATCTAAATCACTTGTAATCGTTGAAGCTTCAATACCACCTGTAAATATAATAAATGAATGGTAGATTTTAGTACCATTTGATAACTCTAAATGGTCCTCATTACATTTTTGTAGTTTTGTATTTGTAATAACATTAATACCTAAAGATTTCAATCTTTTATGTGACATACTAATAAGTTTAGAACTTAATCCTGGAAGAATAGTATCAGAACTACTTACAAGTGATATTTTTAAATTATCACATGAAAAATTTCCACGTTTAAAAAACATCTTCGAGTTATAAGCCATCTCAGCTGCAATTTCAACGCCAGATAAACCAGCACCAACTACTACAATATGCGTGTCATCACACTGTTTTGCTTCATTACTAATTTTATTGAAAAGTTGATTTTCAAAACTTTGTTTAAAGAACATTGCCCAATGTAACTTTTTAATATCATGTGCATTATTTAGTCCTGGAATTTGTGGAGGGAAAAATGTTCTTGTTCCTGCTGCCATTACTAAATAATCATATTCTACAATCTCTTTTTCTTCTGTATATATTTTTTGGGCTTCTTTGTCAATTTTTCGTACCTTTAGATTTTTATACTCAACATAATCATGGTTAATCCCCATACATAAAGTAGTCAAATCAATAGTAACATCTGCAATATTTGATTTATTTGCAATTAAATCATAAACTTCTGGTTGTAAGTTATGAAATGTATGTTTATCTATTAAGGTTATTTGTATATTTTTATTTTTTGCTAGTTCTTGTAGTGCATAAATTCCGGAATACCCACCACCAATTATTACAACTTTCTCCATAAATCCGCTTCCTTTTTATATCTTTTATTCTATCTATAATATTTCTTTAGACAATAGTAATAGTAATCATTTTTAATAAAATGATGTATGCTTAGTAATTATGTAACAGAAAATGAGATAAAATAATTAATTGTTATAATAATGATACTAAAAATTTATAGCTCAAATATAGCTACTCTTATCCTAAGAGAAAAAATTGTAATATAAGAAAATTTAAAAACTATAGGAAATATTATGAAATATGTTGGAGCACATGTAAGTGCAAGTGGTGGAGTATTTAACGCACCAATAAATGCAAAAGCAATAGGCGCAAAAGCTTTTGCTTTATTTGTAAAAAACCAAAGACAGTGGAAAGCTAAAGATTTAGAAACAAAAGTAATTGATAAGTGGTTTGAAGAGTTAGAAAAATCAGGGGTTCAAACAAAGCATATTTTACCTCATGATTCCTACCTTATAAATCTAGGACATCCAATAATTGAAAATAGAGAGAAATCGTATGATGGTTTTATTCATGAAATTGAAAGATGTGAGATTTTAAAGCTTGATAGGCTTAATTTTCATCCAGGTTCTCACCTTAGAAAGATTACTGAAGATGAGTGTTTAGATAATATTGCAGAGACATTAAATAGAGCAATTGATGCAACTAATGATGTTAAGCTTGTAATTGAAAACACTGCAGGTCAAGGAAGTAACTTAGGTTATAAGTTTGAACACTTAGCACATATTATTGATAAGATTGAAGATAAAAGTAGAATTGGTGTATGTATTGATACTTGCCATATGTTTACAGCTGGTTATGATATTCGAACAAGAGAAGCTTACGATAAGACATGGAGTGAATTTGATTCAATTGTAGGACGTGAGTATTTAATGGGAATGCATATAAATGATTCTAAACCAGAACTTGGAAGCAGAGTAGATAGACATGACTCACTAGGTGAGGGTAAAATTGGTTGGGATGCTTTTAAATTTATTATGAATGATGATAGAATGGATGATATTCCTCTTGTATTAGAAACAATAAATGAAGAGATTTGGGCGCAAGAAATTCAAGCGCTTTATGATTTAGTAGAAAAATAAATCTACTAAAGATATATATAAACTTTACAGTTTATATATATCAAATGTTGTATCGTTTTTATTCTCTTTTGCTTTATTAAACCAAATCAGAGCTTCTTTTTCATTTTTTGTAACTCCAAAAGCACCTTGTTTATAAATAGAAGCTAATTTACTTTGGGCAACTTTCATTCCTTTATTTGCAGAACTTTTCATAAGTCTTATACCCTCGTTTATATCTTTTTCTATAACAATTCCCTCAAAATAAAATCTTGATAATTGATAAGCTGCGTTGGCATCAATATTAGCAGTTTCTTTTAAATAGTTAAAAGACTTTTCTAAATCTTTTTCAACACCATCTCCTTTAAAGTATAAATACCCTAAAGGTAAGTTTGCATAAAAGTTTTTATTCTCTTTTGCTTTTTCTAGTAAAGTAAGTGCTTTTGGAAATTCGTTTTTCTCTGCATAATAAATTCCAAGTCTTAATTGAGCAACTGAGTTTTTATCCACGATTTTTTCATAGCATTTAAGTTTTGAATCTAGTTTTTCAAACTTACTACATGTATTAGCTTCTTGAAGTAATGTTTCTTTTTCAAACTTTACAGGGTCTTTGAAAAAACATCCATTAAAAGTAAGTACTACTATAAAAGTTAAAAGTATTGTTTTTATCATTTTATTTTATATCCCGTAAATTTTTCTAAGTAAACTATTACTTTTATCTTCATATTTTTCGTACCAAAACTTTGCTTTTTCTGGATTATCTTTTGTAATAAGACCATCTCTATATATTTTTGATAATTCATATTGAGCTTTTTTAACATTGTTATTTCCTGCAAAAGTTAAAAGCTCTATAGCCTCATCATAATCTTTTTTATTTATATAATAAAATGAAAGTTTATATGCAGCAATTCCATCAACATTATCAACATCTTTTAAAAGCTCAAGAGCTTTTTCTTGATTTTTTGGAATTCCATTTCCTTTATTATAAAGGTCAGCTAAAAGTGAATTTGCATAAAAGTTACCTTTTTTTTGTGCAATAGTATACTTTTGAAAAGCTTCTTGGTAATTCCCTTTTGAATATGCTATTACTCCTGAACGAAGCATTGCAATTGAGTTTTTATATGAAATTAAATCATAACAATCTGCTTCAAACTCTTTATTTGTACTTTTACACTCATTTGCTTGTGCAATCTCATTTGGCATAGTTTTTATTGCAGCTTCGTGATTAGCACATCCTATAAATAATAAAGAACTAATACTAGCAAGTAGCAATAATCTAAGACTTTTTTTTGACATGGTTTCCCTTTTATATTTCTCTTGTTTAAATTATGGGCTTATTTTACCTTTTTTTTTGTTCATAAATTGTTAAGAGATATTTATGTATGATTTAATCTATATAGGAGATATAATGATTTTTATTGGACTTTTTTTATTTATTGTATTTATAGTTATGGCTTTAAATATGTATGATAATTCGAACTTAGAAAAAATAGAAAATTATATTACAGAAAAAAAATGTAGTAATTATATTTATACAAAAGGTTCATACAAAGCATTATGTAAAGATGAACTACTAGAAATACCAAATAGTTTTAGTCTTGATATAAAAAAAGATAAATTAGAGTATAAATACAAAGATATACAGAGTATAGAAAAAGAAGATAAAAATATACTAATTAATGATAAAGACAAAATATCTTTTTCAAAAACCAAAGAAACAGATATCTTTTACATGCAATTAGAAGAAAAATTAAATAAACAGGATTAGAATAAATAATGAAAGAATTAATTGATTTTATAAAGTCAAAGAAGATAGAAGATACAAATTTTTATGCACAGTTAAAATGTACAAAAGAAGAAGCAATATTATTACAGTTTATTACAAAAGAGTATACACAAGGAAGAGATAGTTTAGTTGTTATTGATGTATTAAGTAAATTTTATGATACAGAAAAGTTTGAGCATTTAGAGAAACTAAATTTAATTAAATCCTTACTTGAATTTGGATGGTTAGTTCAAATATCATTTGATCAAATCAAATTAAATGAGATATCAAAACTAGAGTTATTAAACTCAAGTATTTCTTTATCAAGCTCATATTTAAAACTACTTGAAAATGGTTCAAATGATTTTGTGTTACCAGAAATTAAAAACTACTCAGACCACTTAGAATACCTACAAGACCAGTTTTTTAAAATAGATTTAGCGCAGCAATTAAATGTTGTAAAAAAGAACTTTGCTATAAATTCACCTAGTTCAAATAGATTAAAATCAAAGTTAGTATTACTAGAAAATAGAATTAAAGAGAGAATAAAAGTTACAAGCAACTCAATTATGCTAGAAGACTTTTTTAAAGAAAATGATTTAAAAGAGCAAGAGCAAACACTATTTTTAGCACTATTAAAAGAAGAGTACTCAGGAGGCGATGGTTCAATTAGAGATATGAACGCATTAATTGAATTAATCTCAAGTGATGATTATGAGAAGATTAAATATAGATCTTTACTAGAAGAGAGTTCAACTCTTGTAGCAAACTCACTAGTAGATTATGATGAGGTTTTAACAGCTTTTGGTGGAATTAATAGAAATTTCTATATTCCAGATGAGGTATTATATAAAATCTCACATCCAACTAAGAAAAAAACTAGAGGAACAAAAATAAAGCTTGATTCTATTATTAAAGAGCAAGATACTTTTGAGCTTATAAATACATCAAAAACACTTGAAGATGTTGTTTTAAATGACAAAACAAGAGAAACACTAAGTGCTTTATTAAAACAAGTGGATAAAGATGTAATAAACCGATTAAGACAATGGGGAATTAAAGATAAGAAAAAAGGGATTGAAGCAAAGATTATCTTTTATGGAGTAGCAGGAACTGGTAAAACATTAACAGCATTAGCAATGGCGAAATCTTTAAAAAAAGATGTACTTAGTTTTGACTGTTCAAAAATTTTATCTATGTATGTAGGTGAAAGTGAAAAAAATGTTAGAAGTATTTTTGATAAATATTATGAGTTAAGAGAGCAAACAAAATCAGAGCCAGTATTGTTACTAAATGAAGCAGACCAGTTTTTAAGCGGAAGAACTTCAGGAGCTGGAAGTGGAAGTGATAAAATGCATAATCAGATGCAAAATATTTTTTTAGAGCAAATAGAAAAGTTTGATGGCATCTTAATCGCAACAACAAATTTACTTGAAAATTTAGATAAAGCATTTTCAAGAAGATTCAATTATAAGATTGAATTTATTAAACCAAATAAAGCACAAAGACTTGAACTTTGGAAAAAACTACTTCCTTCAAATCTTCCTTTAAGCCAAAACTTCGATATTGATAAGTTAGCTACTTATGATTTGACAGGTGGGCAAATAGAGCTAATTATTAAAAATACTGCTTATAAAATAGCAGCTACAGCTGAGCCTATTTTTAATGTTAAGGATTTTGAAGAGCAAATTACAAAAGAACAAAAAGGGCAATTTGATAGTGAAAATAAAGTGGGGTTTTTCTAAAAATCTCATATTTATATTAGATTTTAACGTTAAAATATCTTTATAATTTTTATTTAAAACAATGATTATAGAGTGTTTCTTTTTGTACCATCTTATGAGTATCCTAAAAAAACACTTAAAAAATAAGCTTACTTTTAAAAGGTTAGATTATTATTTGCTTAAATTATTGTAAGTGGCTATTTATCACTAATTTGATAAAATATTAGTCATTATAAAGAAAACTTTTTTAAGGTTTAAAGGAAATATAATATGACACACATGGAATTTGCCCATCCTTATTTTGGTGCATTTGTGATGTTTATAGTAACATTCACTGCATTCGGTGCTACAGTATGGCTATCACGGTATATTAGTAGAAAAATAGCACGTCTAGATACAGAAAAATTAAAGACTACATTATATGAATGTGGACCAGAAGTTACAAAACAACCTAATACAATATCAACACAATTTTATTTAATAGCACTATTATTTATTCTCTTTGATGTAGAAATAATTTTCATGTTTCCATGGGCTGTTAACTTTAAGTTATTAGGATGGTTTGGATTTGTAGAAATGTTACTATTTATCACACTATTATCAATCGGATTTTTATACGCATGGAAAAAAGGAGCCCTTGAATGGCACAGCATAAAGTAAATTATTTACAAGATGGTGGCGCACCAATTAAATTAACAACTATTGATAAGTTAGTTAATTTTGGTCGTTCAAACTCACTATGGCCAATGACTTATGGATTAGCATGTTGTGCTATTGAAATGATGGCAACAGGAGCATCTAGATATGACTTCGATAGATTTGGTACTATTTTTAGAGCAAGTCCAAGACAATCTGATGTATTAATAATCGCAGGAACTCTTACAAAAAAACATGCTGAGTTTATGAGAAGATTATATGACCAAATGCCAGACCCAAAATGGGTAATCTCAATGGGTTCATGTGCAAATACTGGAGGTATGTTTAATACTTATGCAACAGTACAAGGTGCAGATAGAATTATTCCAGTTGATATTTATCTTCCAGGATGTGCTCCAAGACCAGAAACACTACAATACGCACTTATGACACTTCAAAGAAAAATCAGAAAAGAGTCAATTTTTAGAGCTCATAAGAAAAAAAGGTTAGTGTAATGAGAAAATATACGCCAAAAGATAATGTTCAAAGACAAGCACCTTTTTCAGATAGATTCTTCGTAAGTCCAAGTGTTCCTAGACTAGATATAAATTCAGATGAAATTTTTTCAAAAGATTATGAATCTTTTTGTAAATCATTTAAAGTAGAAGATGCTTATATTGAACATACTCATCTTGTATTGAATGTTGATAAAAATGATATTGTAGAAATCATGAAGTTTTTAAGTGAAGAACTAGAGTATGACATGCTTATGGAAATGTCTGCTATTGATTATCTAGCAGCTAAAGATGGATATGAATTATTTTATGAAATGCTTTCACTTTCAAAACACAAAAGACTTAGAATCAAATGTTTCTTAAACAAAAATGATACAGTTGAATCTGTTACTTCAGTATTTGATTCAGCAAACTGGTCTGAGAGAGAAATGTACGATATGTTAGGTGTTAAAGTTTTAAATCATCCTAATATGAAAAGAATTATTATGCCAGATGATTGGTATGACCACCCATTAAGAAAAACTTACCCGCTTCAAGGTGATGAGGCTGCATCATGGTATGAAGTTGATAAAATCTTTGGAAAAGAAGCTAGAGATGTAATAGGACCAGAGCAAAGAGATCCTGCTGCAATTGATAGATATGACACAGAACGATTTGCAAGACTAGGACATGAGGTTCCATTTCAAACTGATATTACTGAATTTGAACCTGAAACGCCAATCTCTTATCAAGAAGAAGATAGCTCAAAAATTATGAAAACTTTAAAACCTGAAGAATCAGTTGTTTTAAAAAGAAGAAGGTAATAGTATGCAACAACCAAATAGATTAAAACCTTTCTTTGAAAATATTAACTTCGAGAGAGAAGATAATACAATGATGGTGAACTTCGGACCACAGCATCCATCAGCTCATGGACAATTAAGACTTATTTTAGAACTACAAGGTGAAGAAGTAGTAAAATCTCGACCAATGATTGGATACCTTCACAGAGGTATGGAAAAAATGGCTGAGAATATGATTTATAATGAATTCTTACCAACAACAGATAGAATGGATTATATTGCAGCAACTTCAAATAACTATGGTTATGCCTTAGCTATTGAAAAACTTCTAGGTATTGAAGCTCCAAGACGAGCTGAAATTATTAGAACAATGCTTTTAGAATTAAATAGAATCACTTCTCACCTTTTCTGGTTAGCAACACACGCACTTGATGTTGGTGCAATGTCTATGTTCCTTTACTGCTTTAGAGAAAGAGAATATGCAATGGACTTAATTGAAGATTATTGTGGGGCAAGATTAACGCATAGTGCTGTTAGAATTGGTGGAGTTCCTTTAGACTTACCATCAAATTGGATTGCTGATTGTTTATCATTCCTAGATATTTTAGAGACAGAAATTAAAAAATATGAAGGTCTTTTAACAGAAAATAGAATCTGGAAAATGAGACTTGAAAATGTAGGTATTATTACTCCTAAAATGGCAAAATCTTGGGGATGTTCAGGTATTGCTTTAAGAGGAAGTGGTATCAAATGGGATTTAAGAAAAGAGATGCCTTACGGTATTTATGATGAATTAGATTTTGATGTTCCAATTGCAGAGACTTGTGATTCTTATGGAAGATATAAAATTTGTATTGAAGAGATGTATCAATCTTCAAGAATTTTAAAACAATTAGTTCCTATGTATGAAAAAAGTGAATCTCAATTAATGGCTCATGCGCCAAATTACATTTCAGCTCCAAAAGAGCAAATAATGACTCAAAACTATTCTTTAATGCAACACTTTGTTTTAGTAACTCAAGGTATGAGACCACCTGTTGGTGAAGTATATGTAGCAACTGAATCACCAAAGGGCGAACTAGGTTATTATGTTGTTAGTGATGGAAGTCCTTATGCATATAGAATGAAAATTAGAACACCAAGTTTTCAGCATACTGCATTATTAGAAGAGATACTTGTTGGATTACAATTAGCTGATGTTGTTACATTAATCGGAAACTTAAACATAGTTTTCGGTGAGATTGATAGATAAGGGGAAGCATTATGAAAAGATTTGATTTAAGACATTTAAAAAATGATTTCTATGACAGAATGCTTGAACTGCTCGATAAGCAAATTCAAGATGGTGAAAATGCAATTATTATATTTGAAATTGGAGATTTTGAAAATGTTCAAAAATCCGCAGATGTAATATATGAAGCTGGATATACATTAATGAACTCAATTAAATTTACAGAAGTTGATTGGACATTAGTTATAAAAAAAGTTGCACCAGAACCTAGAGTTGTTGAAGAAGAAGCTAAAGAGGAAGTGAAATAATGAATAAAAAAGAACTAATCTCTAAAAGTGATTTCATTCTTTCTTTAGGAACAATGCTTTCTAATAATAAAGAAGAGGTAAGAAATTCAATTATTGAATCAATTGCAAAAACAAATGCGCAATTTGTTTATATGCACCCAATTGATAATATTGATTTAAAACTTTATTATACTCAATTTATAAAATATGAAGCAGGAAGTGAAGAGGGTATTTTAGCCTTAATCCTTGATGCTTTTGTAAAAGAATCTACTAGTGATATTCAAAAATATATAAATGATTTAGATTTAGGTTATATCTCTGCTGAAAGTTCTGCTGGAGAAGAAGAGTTTGAAGAAGCTTATGAAAACTCAAAAGAATCTCAATTTAAAACATTAATTATTGGTGATGATTTAATTGAACATCCAAGAGTTGAAAATATAGTAAAACTTCTTAGTATCATAAAAAAATACACAGATTTTAATCTAATTGTTTTAGATAACGATTTTGAAGAAAAAATAGACTCATGTGATAACTTTGATTTAGAAGAAGTAGAAGATTTAAAATCTTTTGATGGAACTGTAGTATATAGACTTATTGAAGATGAATCTACTGAAGATTTAATAGTAAGTGCTTCTTTTTCAAGAATCGCAAAAGTAGCTAACAAAGATGAAGTATATTTAAACTATAAAACTTCAAAAGTAAAAAAGAGTATTAAAGTTGATGAAAAATTACATGGAACAATCGCAATTGCTAAAATTACAGATTCTAATGAAGAAATTTTCACTAACTATAGATACAAACAAGTAAAAATAGAAAAGGTTGATGCATAATGAGTGATATGATTACATTAACAATTGATGGAAAGCAAGTAGAAGCTAAAGATGGTGAATCAATCTTAAATGTAGCTCGTGCAAATGATGTATTTGTTCCAGCTGTTTGTTATTTAACAAGATGTTCACCAACACTTGCTTGTAGATTATGTTTAGTTGAAGCTGATGGAAAACAAGTATATGGTTGTAATACAAAAGTAAAAGCTGATATGGAAGTGGTTACTGAAACTCCTACAATTGCAAAAGAAAGACGTGCAATTATGGAAGTTTACGATGTAAATCATCCATTACAGTGTGGTGTTTGTGACCAAAGTGGTGAGTGTGAATTACAAAACTATTCATTATATATGAAAGTTGATTCACAAAGCTATAGTATAAAAGATGTTCATAGACCAACTGCACATTGGGGAGTTATGAATTATGACCCAGGTTTATGTATTGTATGTGAAAGATGTGTAACTGTATGTAAAGATATGGTTGGTTCAAACGCACTTAGTACAGTAAAAAGACCATCAGATGCAATTGAAAAGACTTTTAAATCTGAAATGCCAAAAGATGCATATGCAATGTGGAATAAACTTAATAAGTCACTTATTGGTTATGATGCTGATGCATGTACTGATTGTGGTGAGTGTATAGCTGCTTGTCCTGTCGGAGCTTTAGTTTCACATGACTTCCAATATACATCAAACTCTTGGGAATTAAAAAAGATTCCAGCTGCAAATTCACACTCAAGTGATTGTGCTTTTATTTATTATGAAATAAAACAAGATTCAATTGATAATCACGAAACAAAAAGAATTTATAGAGTTACAAATGAACCTCATTATTCAACATTAAATGGTGCGGGAAGATTTGCTTATGATTTTGATAATAAAGTACAGACAAAAGATACAACTGCATTTATAAATGCAATTGAAGCGTTTAAAAAAGCAAAAACAATTAAGTTCAATTCATTTATTACAAATGAAGAAGCATTGCTTTTACAAAAAATATCAGATAAAACTGGTGCAAAATTAGTAAATGAAGATGCAAGACTATATCAAGAGTTTTTATCTAACTACTCAAGTACTGCAGGAAATTCTTTATACTCTTCAACACTAACAGCTGTGCATGATTCAAACTTTGTAATTTCTGTTGGTTCTTATTTAAAATCTGATTTACCAAATGCAAGATATGCATTAAATAACTCCGTTATTATGAATAAAGGTGCTGCTTTATACTTCCACCCAATTGCAGATCCAGTTATGGAAAAAATTGGTAAAAAAGGAAAAACAACAGATTTTATTTACCATGATGCACTAGCTCAAGAATCAATTCTTTATTTTATTCTTTATAAGTTTGGAAAAGAATTACCTGAAAATGTTAAAACATATATTGACTCTTTAACTGAAACTAGAACAAAAACAGTAACTGAAACTATTAAAGAAAAAGTTGTTGAAATTGTAAAAGATGAAGAAACTGGTGAAGAAAAAGAAGTTTCTAAAATGGTTCCTAAAAAAGTTTCTAAAGAAGTTGAGTTTGAATATATTTCACTTTTAGAAGACTTTGGGAAAGATGAATCATTTATTGAACTAATTGATACAATGCTTGCTAAAAAAGACACTTACTCTTTAATGGTTGGTGAAGATTTAATCACTCATCCAAATGCAGCAAACTTAGCAAAATTATGTGGTCTTATTTCTAGATGTACAGATTTTGATGTTGTGATTATTCCAACATCTACAAATACATTAGGTGTTTCGCAAATCTGTACACTTTCAAAGCAAGAAGAAGGCTTTACAGTTGGATATAACGAAGCAGCAGATTTCCAACTTTCAGCACTTGGTGATGGAGATTTAGATATTCCAGCACTTAACCAACAAGAAGGTACTTTTACAAATATTGACCAAAAAATTATTCCTACAAATGCAGCAGTTGGATTTAAAGGCTATGCTTTAAATAATATTGCAAATATGATTTTAGATGTTGATGTAGAATACACAATTGATTATACATCGCAGCTTCCTGTATCAAAAGGTTATCAAGCTGTAGAGTTTGATGATTTACCAAATATGTTTGGAAATGATAGAGTTGAATATAGAGGTTATGATTTAAAAGCTAATGAAATAGAGTTTAATGATGAAGTTAAAGAAATTACTTCAAAGAAATTAGAAGTAAATGAAAATGAAATTGTAATTTACAAAGCTAATCCAATTAATCAATTTAATGAATTTACTGCAATGTCTCATGAATTTAAAGATGAACTTCAATCAGGTATTTTCTTCTCAACAGCAATGTTTGAGAAGTTAGAATTAGAAGCTGGAAGTAAAGTAAAAGTAAGTGCAAATAATGAAACTTTAGAACTAGAAGCATTTACTGATATTCAAATTACTGGTGAAATTGCTTATGTTTCTACATTTGATAAAAACTCTGCATCTAAAGCTTTATTTGATACTTTTAGATTCAATACAGCAGTAGTAGAAAAGGTATAATATGGAAACAAGTATTATAATAGAAACAATTATCAAAGTAATAGTAGTTTTAACAGTATTTTCAGCGCTTGCAGGATTTACAACTTATATTGAAAGAAAAATATTAGCATTTATGCAACGAAGACTTGGTCCTACAAATGTTGGTCCTTATGGTCTTTTACAAATTGCAGCAGATGGTATTAAACTTTTTACAAAAGAAGATTTTATTCCAGCAAATGCAAATAAACCTATCTTTATGATTGCCCCAATCATCACAGCAGCAACAGCATTTATTTCAATGAGTGCTATTCCTTTTTTCCCAGAATTTGAGATGTTTGGTTATACCGTAAGACCAATTATAAGTGATATTAATGTGGGTGTTTTATTTGTACTATCAGTTGGTGGTGTTGGACTTTATGGACCATTATTAGGTGGTATGAGTTCTGCAAATAAATGGGCACTACTTGGAGGTGCTAGAACTGCAATACAACTTTTATCTTATGAAGTAGTTTCAGGTCTTTCACTTTTAGCTCCTTTAATGATGGTTGGAAGTTTATCTTTAATTGATATTAATAACTATCAAGCAGGTGGAATTTCAAATTGGATTGTTTGGTCTCAACCATTAGCATTTGTTTTATTTGTTATTGCAGGTTTTGCTGAAACAAATAGAACACCATTTGATTTACTTGAGCATGAAGCAGAATTAGTTGCAGGTTATGCAACTGAGTATTCTGGTATGAGATGGGGTATGTTCTTTATTGGTGAGTATGCAGCATTATTTACAATTGCTTTCTTAACTGCACTAATTTTCTTAGGTGGATTTGAGCCATTATGGTTTATTCCAGGTGGATTAGCAATTGTACTAAAAGTAATGTTCTTGATTTTCTTATTCTTATGGACAAGAGCATCTTGGCCACACATTAGACCAGATCAATTAATGTGGTTATGTTGGAAAATATTAATGCCTTTAGCACTACTAAATATTTTAGTTACTGCTTTAGTGATAATGATTTAGGGGAGAGTTATGGGATTCGAAGAATTTAAAAATAGAAACATATCAGAAGACTATGTAGTAGTTCAAGAAGATAATTATCCTAAAACATCTTGGGACACATTTAAGCAAGTAGTTACAAGATCTGTAAAGGGTGAATTATTTACAGGTTTAAAAATTACATTTAAGATGATGACAGGTGCTTTATTTAATGGTGAAATGGCAACTGTTCAATATCCAGCAGAAAAACTGCCAATAGGTCCACGATATAGAGCGGTACATAGATTACTTGTATTATTAGAATCAGGTGAAGAAAGATGTATTGGTTGTGGATTATGTGAAAAAATTTGTATTGCAAATTGTATTAGAATGGAAACTAGAGTTGATGAAAACTCTAGAAAAGAAGTTTTAGAATATACAATTAATATGGGTAGATGTATTTTTTGTGGTTACTGTGCAGAAGTTTGTCCAGAGCTTGCAATTGTTCATGGAGGAAGATATGAAAATGTTTCAGAACAAAGAGCATCTTTCTCACTTAAAGAAGATATTTTAACACCATTTGATCAGTTAAACCAACAAACAGAGTTTGCTGGTTTTGGTTCAGTATCACCAGATGCTGATGAAAAAATTAAAAAAACACCATTGTCGTACTAAGGAGTATAGATGTTTGAAATAGTAGCTTTTTGTCTGTTTTCAGTTTTAACTATAACTATGTTTAGTATTACAGTATTAACAAGCAATGCTTTATATGCGTTAAGTTCATTAGCAGCGGGAATGATTTTTATATCTGCATTTTTCTTTTTATTAAATGCAGATTTCCTAGGTGCTGTACAAATCGTAGTTTATACTGGTGCGATTATGGCACTTTATGCCTTTGGAATGATGTTCTTTGATTCATTATCTGAAGTAAAAGAGAAGGTTAAAAATCCAAGATTAGTATTTTTATTATCAGGAATGGTAGCTTTAATTGTTGTAGTTATTTTTATCTCACCAATTTTAGGTGAAAATATTGATGCAAACTTACCAATTAATCCAAGTTATGGAAATACAGTAGATGTTGGTTTAGTATTATTTACTAAATACTTAGTTCCTTTTGAAGTTGCTGCAATTATGTTATTAATTGCCATGATAGGTGGAATTGTATTAGCAGGAAAGAAAATGGAAGTATCATATTCTGATATGACTGAAGAAGAAATTGATGCACATATTGAAGCTCAAAATGAGTTAGAAGCATCAAAAAAGGATGTTAAATGACACTTAACGCTTATTTGATATTATCAACACTTTTATTTTGTATTGGATTAGTTGGAGTATTAAGAAGAAAGAATGTTTTAATGCTTTTCTTCTCAACAGAAATTATGTTAAATGCAGTAAATGTTGGGCTTGCAGCAATTTCTAAATTCCATGGAGATTTAGCAGGGCAAATGTTTGCTTTCTTTATTATTGCAGTTGCTGCTAGTGAAGTTGCTATTGGATTAGGTCTTTTAATTCTTTGGTATAAAAGAACAGGTTCTATTAACTTAGATGATATTGCTAAGATGAAGGGGTAGTAATGGAAAAATATGTATATATAGCACTTTTTGCCCCACTAGTTGGTTCTTTAGTTGCTGCTTTATTCTCAATGAGAGGAAAGATTGCCTTTACAGGATGGTTTACATCATTTATGTTAGCTGTTTCAATGTTTGCATCTTTAAATCTTCTATCATTTATTTATTCAACAGATACAGTTTTAAATATAACTCTATTTCAGTGGATAAAAGCAGGTAATTTAAATATTCCTTTTGGTTTTATTATTGACCATGTAAGTGTTGTGATGATGACAGTTGTAACTGTGGTTTCAACAATGGTTCATATTCACTCAATTGGTTATATGGAAAATGATGAAGGTTTTAATAGATATTTCTCTTATCTTTCAGCTTTCGTTTTCTCAATGCTTGTTCTTGTAATGAGTGATAACTTTGCTGTTCTTTTCATTGGATGGGAAGGTGTTGGAGTTTGTTCATGGCTATTAATTGGATTCTGGTATAAAAAAGAATCAGCATCATGGGCAGCTAATGAAGCCTTTATTATGAATAGAGTGGGAGATTTAGGTCTTCTTCTTGGTATGTTCTTAATTTACTGGAATTTAGGTTCGTTACAATATTCACATGTATTTGAAAATATTGCAAGTTTAGAAACTAGTACTATTGCATGGATTGGAATACTATTATTCGTAGGAGCAATGGGTAAATCAGCGCAATTCCCATTACATACATGGCTAGCAGATGCGATGGAGGGACCAACTCCTGTTTCTGCATTAATTCATGCAGCAACTATGGTAACAGCTGGTGTTTATTTAGTAGTACGTGCAAATGAATTATATGTATTAGTTCCTGAAGTTGGATATGCAATTGCTTGTTTAGGTGCATTTGTTGCAATATTTGCTGCATCAATGGCACTTGTTCATAATGATATGAAAAGAATTATCGCTTACTCAACACTATCTCAACTTGGATATATGTTTGTTGCTGCTGGTCTTGGAGCTTATTGGGTTGCATTATTTCACCTTGTAACTCATGCTTTCTTTAAATCAGTATTATTCTTAGGTGCTGGTAATGTTATGCATGCTATGAATGATGAACTTGATATTAGAAAAATGGGTGGATTACATAGTAAAATGAAATCAACTTCAATTATTATGACAATTGCATCTGTTGCTCTTGCTGGTATTTTCCCTCTTGCTGGTTTCTTCTCAAAAGATAAAATCTTAGAAGCAGCCTTTAATGGTGATGCTTATTTCTTATGGTTAATTTTATGGATAACAGCAGGTTTAACAGCATTTTATTCATTTAGATTAGTAATGAAAGTTTTCCATGGAGAACAAAACTATTCAAATGAAGATTTCCATCCTCATGAAGCAAAAAGTTTTGTAATAGCTGCAATGATTCCTCTTGCTATTTTAGCAGTAATTGCTGGATGGTTTGAGCATGCATTTATAGATTTTGTTACTAAAACTTTACCAACTTGGGAAGCTAGTAATACTGCATCTTCAACAGTTTGGATTTTAATTCTTGTAACAAGTGCAGTTGCCATTGCTGGTATTGCTTATGCAGTTATTAAATATAGAAATGGTGGATTTAGTAAAGAATGGGAAAATAAAGGGATTTATAAACTTTTATCAAACCAATATTATATTCCTCATTTCTATGAAAACTTTATTACAAAACCATATCATCAGCTTTCAGTTTGGGTATTTGAAGTTATTGAAATAAAAATGATTGACAATACAATTGAGGGAATTGCAAGATTAATTAATAAAGCTGGTGGAAAAGCTAGAGTTATTCAATCAGGTAATTTATCATCATCATTAAGACTTATGGTTTTAGGATTAATTTTAGGATTAGTTTTAGCTTTAGTGTTATCGTTATTTGGAGGAGTTAAGTAAATGGAAAATATCTTATCAATGCTGATATTTTTTCCAGCAGTAGCAGCAACTGTAGGATTTATGATTCATAAAGATTCTATGAGACAGTTTGGTGTAGTTGTTACTATTGTTGAGTTTGTATTAGCTCTTTTATTATGGTATCACTTTGATACTAATGTTGCACAAATGCAGTTTGTTCAAACATTCCCACTTATTAGCTCTTATGGTATTAATTATGTGGTTGGAATTGATGGTGTTTCATTATTCTTAATTATTATGATTACGTTTATGACGATGATATCTGTAATTGGATTAACAGAAAAAAGAGCAGTTAAAAACTTAATTATTACAATTCTTTACCTTGAAATGACAATGGTTGGAGTTTTTGTATCTTTAGATTTAATTATGTTCTATATTTTCTGGGAACTTACACTTATTCCAATGTTTTATATTATTGGTTTTTGGGGTGCAGAGAGAAGATTCCACGCAGCTATTAAGTTCTTCTTATATACATTTATAGGTTCACTAATTATGCTTATTGGTATGTTATATTTTGGATATATTTACCATGAAACTACTGGTGTTTGGAGCTTCAATTTACTTGATTGGTATAGTGTTGTTTTACCATTTGATGTTCAATTATGGCTATTTATTGCTTTCTTCTTTGGTTTTGCAGTTAAAGTACCTATGTTTCCTTTCCATACTTGGTTACCTCTTGCACACAGTCAAGCGCCAACTATTGGTTCTATTGTATTAGCAGCTGTATTACTTAAAATGGAAACTTATGGATTTATTAGATTCTCACTTCCACTGTTTCCAGATGCGAGTGTATACTTTATGCCATTTATGGCAACGCTTGGAATCATTGCTATTATTTATACGGCAATGGTGGCTTATGCGCAAGAAGATATGAAACAAATGATTGCATACTCTTCAATTTCACATATGGGTGTAATTATTCTTGGAGTATTTGCATTAAATGCTGAGGGGATTTCAGGAGCAGTATTCTTAATGATTGGACATGGTGTTGTATCAGGAGCACTATTTATGAGTGTTGGTGTACTTTATGATAGAAGAAAAACTAAGATGATTAAAGAGTTTGGTGGATTAGCTAAAAATATGCCAATGTTCGCATTAGTTTATGCGGTTGTATTAATGGCTTCAATTGGTTTACCTTTAACAATTGGGTTTGTTGGAGAGTTTTTATCTCTTCTTGGATTCTTTAAAGTTTCACCAATCTTAACATTTGTTGCATCTTTAACTATTGTATTAAGTGCTGTATATATGTTATCAATGTATAAAAGAACATTCTTTGGAGAATTAATAAAAAAAGAGAATAAAGATATGAAAGATATTCATGGACGAGAGCTTCTAGCTTTAGGTTCACTAGTTTTCTTAATTATTTCATTAGGTGTTTATCCAAAAGTTATCTTAGAACCACTTGATATCTCAGTTCAAAAAGTTATAAAAATTATGGATGTAAAATCTGTAGAAGAGAGTACTAAAGAGAGACTTCGTTCTTTAAATTCAATTGGGGAGGTTAAATAATGGAACCTATTTCAATTAATATTGATTCTTTAAATTTAGGAACTTTAGCACCAATGCTTATTGCAATAATTGGGGCTATTAGTATTTTATTAACAGACCTTTTTAATAAAGAAAAACACAAATCTTTATATGTAGTTTTAGTTGTACTGTTTTTAGTATTTGATTTATTTACACTACTTGCATATAGCGGTGAACCAGATGGAATGTTTGATTTAATGCTTCTTGATGGTATTGCGATTTTATCTCAATGTATTATTATTTGTGGAGCTATTTTATTTATATTCTTATCTTTATCAAAACTAAGATTCCAAGAGTTTAGATATGCTGAGTTCTTTGCTCTTTATTTATTTACAATAGCAGGGTTCCAGTTTATGGTAAGTTCTGATTCTTTAATCTTAATCTTTGTTGGATTAGAAACAGCATCTTTATCTTTATATACAATGATTGCAATGCATAATAGAATGACATCAATTGAAGCTGCTGTTAAGTACTTTACAATGGGTGCACTTGCAGCTGCGTTCTTTGCTTTTGGTGCTATGATTTTCTACGGCCTTACTGGTTCATTAGATTTATCTCAAATCTCAGAAATAATTGTTCAAGAAAATTTCTTATCTAGTGAAAATTATGCAAACCATGTATTTGTTTTAACTGGATTTGTATTTATGTTTGCAGCTTTAGGATTTAAACTATCTTTGTTCCCATACCATGTATGGGTTCCAGATGTTTATAGAGGTTCAAGTTCTGCAATGGCTGGGTTCTTATCAGTTGTTCCAAAAATGGCAGGTTTTGTAGTTGCAATTAGATTCTTTGAAGTATTTATTGCAAGTGATGATATGATTATTAAAACTATGCTTTATACAACAATAGTTGCAACTATTACAATACCAAACTTAATAGCCCTACATCAAACAGATATTAAAAGAATGCTAGCATACTCTTCAATATCAAATGCAGGTATGGCAATGGCTGCTGTTTATATTGGAACTACACAAGCAACTACAGCACTATTTTTATACTGGATTTTATTTACAATAACTAACTTTGGTGCCTTTGGTATGTTGTGGTTAAATAGAGGGAAAGAGCAAAAAGATTATGAATCTCCATATACTTTTGAAAAGTATTCAGGATTAGTTCAAATTTCGCCATTTGCAGCTTCAATTTTAGCAATGTTCCTTTTTGCATTAACAGGACTTCCTCCATTTGCATTATTCTGGGGAAAAATGTATTTAGTTGCAAGTGCAGTAAATGCAGGTCAAATTGCACTTGCTGTAATTATTGTATTAAACTCAGCAATTGCTGCTTATTATTACTTAAGACCAATTTCTTATATGTTCTTAAAAGATCCAATTGAGGGTGCAAATAAGAAGTTTATGCAAAACGCATCAACACCAATGAAATCTGTAATTGGTTTATGTGTATTCCTTGCAATTGTTTCAGTTTTAGCAATAGAACCACTTTTACAAGTTATTACTTACTACGTTACAAACGCAGGGTTTTAGATAAATACTCTAAGCATTTAAGAATAAATACTTAAATGCTTAGAATTATTGTAAAATTAATTTATGAAAAAAATATTTCTTATATTAATCCTTTCTTCTGTATCACTATTTTCTAACACTTTAAATTTAACTCAAAATGATATTGTAATTTTAAAAAAACTAAAATCTCTTACAAATGATAAAATGATGAAATACTCATTAATGGCAATAGCTATAAAAGAGTCATCTTTAGGAAAATATGTAATAAACACTCAAAGTGAAGATTATGGTCTATTTCAAGCAAATATAAAGACTGTTTTAAAAAGACAAAAAGTAAAAGACAACTCTTATAATAGAAGTATTTATGCCCAAAAATTAATAAATGATGTCGGTTTTGCAACTGCAAATGCAATTATTGAATTAAAGTATTGGAGAAAGGTACATAAAGATAATTGGTTTAAAACTTGGTCAAGTTATAACACAGGGTGGAATTATAACAGTAAAACTGGAATTAAATATGCCACAAATGTATTTGATATTATTAAAAAACTAAAACTAGAGTACAAACTATAACCAAAAAATAAACCACAAACTGATACAATCACACTAATAAACTTTAAGGACTGCTTTTGAAGACTATAAGTGTTGCTCACTCACCGGATGCTGATGATATATTTATGTATTATGCGATTAAATTTGGTTGGGTTACTCCTAATGATACTAAATTCACTAATATTGCTGATGATATTGAAACATTAAACCAAGCTACTTTAAGAGGCGAATATGATATTTGTGCAATCTCTTTTGCACTTTATCCTTTCATAAAAGATGATTATGCCTTACTTAAGACTGCTGTTTCTTTTGGCGAAGGATATGGGCCAAAGCTTATAAAGAAAAAAGGTACTAGACTTAAAAAGAATTTTAAAGTTGCACTTAGTGGGGAATTTACTACAAATGGTCTTTTATTTAAAATAGCATACCCAAATGCAAGAATTACATATATGAATTTTTTAGATATTGAGCAGGCAGTTCTTGATGGAGTTGTTGATGCTGGTGTTTTAATTCATGAATCAATTTTAAACTTTAGTGATGAACTTGAAGTTGAGAAAGAATTATGGGATATATGGGTTGAATTAAGTGGTGGGGATTTACCTTTACCACTTGGTGGAATGTGTTTAAGACGTTCAATCCCACTTCATAGTGCAATTGATTATGAAAATACATTAATAAAAGCAGTTGATGTAGCTAATAAAAATAGAAAAGTATTAGCTCCAATGTTACTTGATAAAGGTCTTATCCGAGTAGATGCTGATACTTTAGATACATATTTAGACCTTTATGCAAATGATAATTCAGTTGAATTAAGTGACATTCAATATAAAGCTTTAGATAAGTTATTTGAATTAGGATATAAAAATGGGTTTTATGAAAACTTAATAAAATCGCAAGATTTTTTAATTCCAAGTCTTTATAAAGAATTAAGAGAAAAATAGAAAAAAATGGAAAACTATTTTAAAGAACTAGACTTTTCTAGATATTCATCTATTAAAATTGGACCTAAGGCAGAAGTTTTAGTAATAAATGAAATAGGTGAATACAAAGATTATCAAATCATGGGACGATGTAATAATACTTTAGTAGGTCCTGATCATCCAAAATTCGCAATTTTAGGTGAAGAGTTTGATTATATAAAGCAAGTTGGCGATTTACTTTATGTTGGTTGTGCTACAACTTCAGGTAAACTTTTAACATATACAAGAAATAATGATATTGCAGATTTAGAATTTTTAGCTAAGTTACCTGGAAATATGGGTGGTTTAGTTAAGATGAATGCAGGATTAAAATCTTGGGAAGTATTTAACTATGTTCATTCTATTAAAACAAAAGATGGATATATAAAAAAAGAAGATGTCGAATACTCATATAGACATACAAAACTTGAAGAAATAGTTTATGAAGTAGTATTTAATATCTCTTATGGTTTTTCGAAAGATAAACTAAAAGAGTTTAACAAAATGAGAGATAATCAACCTCATGTTCCAAGTGCAGGTTCATGTTTTATTAATCCTAAAGACGATTATGCTGGACGATTAATTGAAGCTATTGGACTAAAAGGTTTTGAAAAAGGAAATATGTCTTTTTCAAAGCAACATGCTAATTTTTTAGTAAATAATGGCGATGGAACATACGAAGATGCTGTATATTTAATCAACTTAGCAAAGAGTAAAATTAAAGAGCAGTTTAATATAGATATAAAAGAAGAAGTAATAATTTATTAGTAATATCATTTAATTTATGATAGAATGCAAAAATTTAAAATAATATAAGGTTTTTTTTAGTGAAGAATTTAGTAATAGTTGAGTCACCCGCAAAAGCGAAAACAATATCAAAGTTTCTAGGAAGTGATTACGTAGTAATGGCTTCTATGGGACATGTAAGAGATTTACCAAAATCAAAATTAGGCTTTGATCCAGACGATAATTTTAAACCTAAATACTTAATATCAACAGATAAAAAGAAAGTAATCACTGATTTAAAAAAACATATTAATAAAGACACAACAATCTACCTAGCGGCCGATGAGGATAGGGAAGGGGAAGCTATTGCTTGGCACTTAATCCCTGCACTTAAAATCGAAAACAATCCTATTAAAAGAATTGTTTTCCATGAGATTACAAAAGATGCAATTTTAAAAGCCTTAGAAAACCCTAGAGAAGTTGATCAACACTTAGTTGATGCTCAACAAGCAAGAAGAATACTTGACCGTGCAGTAGGATATGAACTTTCACCATTATTATGGAGAAAAGTTAGATATGGTTTAAGTGCTGGTCGTGTTCAAAGTGTTGCTGTTAAAATTATTGTAGATAGAGAGAATGAAATAAGAGCTTTTGTTCCAGAAGAGTATTGGAAAGTTAAATCAGAATTTTCAAATCCAGAGTTAAAATCAGAATTAGCAAAAATAAATGGTAAAACTGCAAAAATTAAAAATGAAGCACAAGCTAAAGAGATTGAAGCATCTATTAATATGGGCAATTTTGTATTAAATGATATTGAAGAAAAAGAGTCTAAAAGAAATCCAGCTGCTCCATTTACAACTTCAACACTTCAACAAGAAGCCAGTAGAAAGCTTGGTTATTCTGTTAAGCAATCTATGGTTATAGCACAACAACTTTATGAGGGTAATGTAGGAAATATCCCAGGACATACTGGTGGTTTAATTACATATATGAGAACAGATTCATTAAATCTTTCTAAAGTTGCAACAAGTGCAGCTAAAGAGGTTATTGAAGCTGAATATGGAAAAGATTATTCACTTAGTAAACCACGAACTTATAAATCAAAAGCAAAAGGTGCACAAGAAGCGCATGAGGCAATTAGACCTGTAAATTTAAGTTTAAAACCAAGTGATATTAAAGCATATGTAGATAGTGCGCAGTATAAACTTTACTCATTAATTTGGAAAAGAACACTTGCTACTCAAATGGCAGCGGCACAAATTGCAAATACAACATATAAAATTCAAGCTGGAAAAGATAAAGAGTATGAATTCCAAACAAAAGGTCAGAGAATCATTTTTGCTGGATTTATGAAAGCTTATACTGAAGGTAGTGATAATCCTGAAGCTGCTCTTGATAGTACAGAAAAAATTCTTCCAAGTATTAAAAAAGGAACAGTTTTAGATTTAGAAAAACTAGATTTAGAGCAGTTATTTACAAAACCACCAGCAAGATATACAGAAGCTTCATTAGTTAAAAAACTTGAAGCTGAGGGAATTGGACGACCATCAACTTATGCTCCTACAATTTCAACAATTCAACAAAGAGAATATGTTGTAAAAACAGAAGATAAAAAACTTACACCAACTCCAACTGGTGAAATTGTAAATAGTTTTTTATCAGACCACTTCTCAGATATTATAAACCTTGGCTTTACTGCAAAAATTGAAGAAGAGTTTGATGAAATTGCTGAGGGTAAAATTGCTTGGGAACAAGTAATGCAGGAGTTCTATGGTGGCTTTAAAAAGACTATTGAAGAGAAAGAAGAAACGGTAAATAAAGAAGATTATTTACAAATTAGAGAAATAGGAATAGATCCAAAATCTGGAAAACCAATGAGTGCAAGAGTTGGTAGATTTGGTCCTTTTGTTCAAATAGGAACTAAAGATGATGAAGAAAAACCTTTATTTGTAGCAATTCCAAAGCATTTAAATATGGATACTATTACTATGGATGAGGCACTATTTTTATTTACACTCCCAAGAGTTGTAGGACAAAATAAAGATGGGGAAGATATAAAAGCAAATATAGGAAGATTTGGTCCTTATTTACAAGTTAAATCTACATATTTCTCTTTAAAAGAAGATGACCCTTATAAAATTGAATTACCTCGTGCTTTAGAAGTTATTCAAGAATTAACAGAAGCAAAAGCAAAAGCAACTATAAAAGTATTTGAAAAAGAAAAAATTCATGTACTAATTGGAAGATATGGTGCTTATATCAAGCAAGGTAGAAAGAACTATAAAATTCCAAAAGGAAAAGTTGCAGAAGATTTAACACTTGAAGAGTGTGAAGAAATTATTGCAAAAGATCCTAAATCAAAAACTGCAGATAAAAAAGCTCCTGCTAAAAAAACAGCTGCAAAGAAACCTGCGGCTAAGAAAAAACCTGCTGCTAAGAAAAAACCTGCTGCAAAGAAAACTCCAGCTAAGAAACCTGCAACAAAAAAGCCTGTAGCTAAAAAAGCTCCTGCAAAAAAAGAAGCAAAGTAAATACAAATGAAAATTGGTATTCTCTCAGATAGTCACTTTAAAAGTGACTATACTAAAGAAGTAATTGATTTATTAAAAGAACAAAAATGTGAGTATTTAGTACATGCAGGAGATTTGTGTATTGAAAAAAATCTTCAACTTTTAGAAGAATCAAAACTTCCTTATGTAAGTGTTTTTGGAAATAATGATATGAGTTTATTCTCACTTTCAAATAAATATGTAATAAAACAAGAACCTTACTATTTTAAAATCAAAGAACATAAATTTAAACTAATGCATATGCCTTATCATTTAAGTCCTGATAGTGATATTGTGATTTTTGGGCATACACATATGTTTGAATGTGAATATAAAAACAAAACACTCTTTATAAATCCAGGTGAGGTTTGTGCACGAGAAAAACCTCATATTGAGTGTGCACTACTAGAAATTAATGAAAATGAGTATATAATCTCACACTATTTTAAAGATATAAATAAAAAAAATTATGAAAAAGAAGAATATAAATATGAACGATAAATTTAAAAATACTGATGAAATTTTTTTATGTGCTATTTGTAATGTAGAAAGTGGTACATGTAACGAAGACTGTAAGTTTTGTACTCAAAGTGTAAGATATAAAGCAGATATTCAAAGATACAAACTTAAAGAAATTGAACAAATTGTAAAAGAAGCTACAATTGCAAGAGAAAATGGTGCAGTAGGTTTTTGTTTAGTAACTGCTGGACTTGGATTAACTGATAAAAAGACTAAGTTTATAGCTCAAGCTGCTAAGGCTGTTAAAGCTGCAAATCTTGGACTTAGATTAATTGCATGTAATGGAACGGCTTCAGTTGAACAATTAAAAGAATTAAAAGCTGCTGGTGTTGATAACTATAATCATAACTTAGAAACATCAAGAGAATTCTATCCAAGTATTTGTACAACGCATCCTTGGGATGATAGATATCAAACTTGTTTAAATGTTAAAGAAGCTGGTTTACAACTAGTTTGTGGTGGAATTTTTGGAATGGGTGAAACTCAAGAAGATAGAATCTCTATGATTAAAGCTATTGCTTCATTAGATCCAATGAATGTACCTTTAAACTTTTTCCATCCAAATGAAGCTTTACCAATAGTTGAAAATACAATTACTAGAGAAGAAGCTTTTGATTTAATTGAATTATCAAGAGAAATGATTCCAAATGCACATAAAATTATGGTTGCAGGTGGAAGAGAATTAATGTTTGGTGAAGAGCAATATGAAATCTTTAATAGAGGTGCAAATGCATTTGTTATTGGTGATTACTTAACAACATCTGGTAAAACTCCAAAAGATGATGTTGAAGCTTTAGAAGCATTAGGTTTTAAAATAGCTAAACACGTAGTAAAAATGCCAGAGGAAAAGTAAGGTTAATTAATGACTGAAGAAATATCAATAATTATCACAGTATCTTTAATTATATTTATTTCGCCACTAATTTCTAAGATATTAAGATTACCAACAATTACTGTTGAAATAATGCTAGGTGCACTTGCTGTTTATTTTGCATTTATTGTAGAGCATGCAATTCTTCACTTAGTAGCTGAGTTAGGTTTTCTATATCTAATGTTTTTAGCGGGTCTTGAAGTTGATTTAAAGAAACTTGTAAATATTTCTCCTTCACTTTTAAAAAAGTCATTACTTTTTAACTTGATTTTATTCTCCCTATCAGGTTTGATTACTTGGTATTTTGGTTTAAGCAATCTATTTATTGTAATACTTCCTCTAATCTCTATTGGAATATTAGCCGCTTTAAAAAAAGAGTATGGTGATGTTGACTGGATTAGATTAGCCATAGTAGTGGGTTTAATAGGCGAGATTGTATCAATCTTTGCACTTACTACTGTATCAGCTCTTTTAGAGTTTGGAATAAATTTTGAGTTTTATAAAACTATGATTTTATTTACAGGCTTTTTAGTTTCTATGCTATTTATTTATAAACTATTTCATAATCTTATTTGGTGGTATCCAGGAATTAAAGCATATTTAATGCCTGAAAAAGATCATCAAGAACAAGATATTAGAATGTCAATGGCGATTTTCTTTCTTATGATTACTGTTATGATGTATTTACATTTAGAAGTTGCTTTTGGAGCATTTATCGCAGGTACTTTTATTACTACATTTTTTGAAGAGCATAATAAGCAACTTCCTCATAAACTAGAGCACTTTGGTTTTGGTTGGTTAGTTCCTATCTTCTTTATTTCTGTAGGGGCTTCTTTTGAAATTGAAGCAATATTCCAAGAGGGTTTAGTTGCTAAAGCTCTACTCATAACACTAGCAATGGTAATAATTAGATTAGTAGCTTCAACACTATTTATTAAAGATATAGGATTAAATAAGTTTTATATGTTAGGATTGTCTTTATCTATGCCATTAACGCTTTTAATTGCTGTAACGACAATAGCTTATAATAATCACTCGATTACTCAAGAGTATTATTATGCATTTATTCTAGCAGCTATCTTAGAAGTACTATTAGTAATGATAGCTATTAGAATTTTATCATATCTTTCTAGTTTAAAGACTCAATCGTAATTAGATTGTCTTTGTATTCAACATTGTAAGAACTAGGTTTTTCAGATAGTAAAATAACAACTCTGTAAAATCTTTCTTCTTTATGATTTCCTACAGCAATTTTTTTGAAATTTTTAGACTCTAACGTATCTCTTTTTGTATAAAAATTCTTTTTAGCTTTATAGTCAATAATAATCTTATTCTCTTTTTCTAAAGTAAATTTTTTAGATACCATATCTTTTGTATGAATAATTAATTTATTATCGTTATATTCAACTTTTATAAAATCTAAAAGCTCTTTTGTCTTCATATTTAAACTAGTATCATTTAAGATATCTGTTCTAGGTTTTACAAATACAACTTGTGTAGGTTCTACAACTTTTGTTTTTTCAAGCTCTTTTTCTAGAAGTTTTTTTGCTTTACTTTCTGATTGAACTTGAGCTTTTTTGATTAGTTTTTTAACTTCTTTTTTCGTATAAGTTTTTTCTACTTTTAATGCAGGAGTTAATTTTTTTATAGCTTCTTGAACTTTATTTTTATTTTCATTGCTATTATCTGATACTTTCGACATCTTTTCTTGCATCTCTTCTATATAAGCAGATTCATTAATAGAATTTTCATCAATTTCATTTTGTTCTATTATCCTAGCAGCTTCTTCTTCATAAGCATTTGTAGCTTCAAAAGGATTTTCTCTTGCATTTAAATTAAATGCTAAAATAAGTGTTAATGTAAATAAAAATAAAGTTTTCATTCTTCTGGCTCCAGATTTTTTAGTTCAAAATATTCTTTTTGTAAATAGGCATTATCTTCTTGAAGTCTAACAATCTCTTCTTCTAAATAAATTTTCTTATTTTTTAAAGAGCTATAAACCTCTAAAGAATTATCTCCAAAAAGAGTATTAGCTACGTGATAAGAAAGAAATATAGTAAGAGCAATAGAGAACATTGCAATTACTATAAACTTCTTATAATTACGTAAAAAATTTTTCATAAATTTATATTATTTAGAAAAAGGTGTTTTTCCTAAATATTCTGCATAGGCAATTTCAGCACCGATTTCTAATAATCTATTATATTTAGCGATTCTATCACTTCTTGCAGTTGAACCTGTTTTGATTTGACCACAGTTTAATGCAACAGCAAAATCAGCAATAAATGCATCTTCACTTTCACCTGATCTATGTGACATTACACAATTATAATTGTTTCTTTGTGCTAATCTAATTGTTAACATAGTTTCAGAAACTGTTCCAATTTGATTTGGTTTAATTAAAATTGAGTTTGCGATATTTTTGTTAATACCTTCATTTAAAATTGAAGCATTAGTAACAAATAAATCATCTCCAACTAATTGAACTTTATCTCCTAAAACATCAGTTAAGATTTTCCATCCATCCCAATCATCTTCACTTAATCCATCTTCGATAGAAACGATTGGATATTTAGCACATAAATCAGCATAGTAGTTTACTAATTCTTCTGATGTAATTTCTCTATTTTCAGATTTTAATACATAAAGACCTTTGTCATTAATAAGCTCAGAAGCAGCAATATCAAGTGCAAGTGCAATTTGCTCACCAGGAACATATCCAGCTTTTTCTATAGCTTTAACAATTACTTCTAAAGGCTCTTCGTTTGATTTTAAGTTTGGAGCAAATCCACCCTCATCACCAACAGCAGTTGATTCACCCATCTCATCAATCACTTTTTTTAAGTGCTGATAAATTTCAGCAGTTGCTCTTAATCCTTCATTGAAGTTTTCAAAACCAACTGGCATAATCATATACTCTTGGAAATCAACAGAGTTATTAGCATGCTCTCCACCATTAATGATATTAAACATAGGTACAGGCATAGTCATAGCATTTGCACCTCCAAGATATCTATATAATGGAATATTTAAAGATGCTGCTGCAGCACGTGCAACTGCCATAGATACACCTAAAACAGCATTAGCTCCTAATTTAGCATAATTACTAGTACCATCAATATCTTTCATCGTAGCATCAATCTCTGCTTGATTATAAGGACTCATTCCTAATAATTCATCAGCAATAGTAGTATTTACATTTTCAACTGCTTTTAAAACACCTTTTCCTAAAAATCTAGCATCGCCATCTCTTAATTCTAAAGCTTCTCTTTTTCCAGTACTTGCACCACTTGGTACAATCGCGCTTTCTTTTGTTCCATCACTTAATATAACAGTTGCTCTAACTGTTGGGTTTCCTCTTGAATCTAATACTTCGTCTGCGTATACATTGTCAATAAATACCACGTAGTTCTCCTATTCTTCATAATTTGTATTATTATATCTAAAATTTGATTTTTGTTTGCTTTTGCAAGTTGTGTTTTGTAGTTTGTCTTGTTATATAAAAGGCTATAAAACCAAAGAGAAAGTTCTCTTTGATTATTAATTATTATTCTGAATCTTCATCTTCTTCTGCATCTTTTGCACCATCAATTATTTCATCATTTACACCCATAGCTGCTAAGATTTTATTTTCAATCTCTTTTGCAATTTCTGGATTATCTCTTAAGAATACTTTTGAGTTTTCTTTTCCTTGTCCTATTTTTGCATCGCCGTATGAGAACCAAGCACCTGCTTTATCAACAATATCAAGTTTAACACCATAATCAACAAGCTCTCCCATTTTTGAAATTCCTTCACCAAACATAATATCAAATTCAGCAAGTTTAAATGGAGCTGCAACTTTATTTTTTACAACTTTTACTTTAACTCTATTTCCAATTGAATTTTCACCTTGTTTAAGCGTTGCTATTCTTCTAATATCAAGTCTTACAGAAGAGTAAAATTTAAGTGCATTTCCACCAGTAGTTGTTTCAGGACTTCCGTATCCTGTCATACCAATTTTCATTCTAATTTGGTTAATAAAGATTACTGTACATTGCATTTTATTTAATAAACCAGTGATTTTTCTTAAAGCCTTAGACATAAGTCTAGCTTGAACACCAACTTGTTGGTCATCCATATCACCATCAATTTCAACTTTAGGAGTTAAAGCTGCAACTGAATCAATTACAACTAAATCAACTGCTCCTGATCTAATAACAGTTTCTAAAATCTCTAAAGCTTGCTCACCAAAATCAGGTTGAGATACAAGTAAATTATCAATATCAACACCAAGATTTTTAGCATATTGTGTATCTAGTGCGTGCTCTGCATCAATAAAAGCACAAACACCACCAGCTTTTTGACATTCTGCAATTGCATGAAGTGTAAGAGTTGTTTTACCAGAAGATTCAGGTCCGTATATTTCAATAACTCTACCTTGAGGAAGTCCACCAACACCAAGTGCTAAATCAAGTCCTAATGAACCTGTACTAATAGCTTCAGTTGGTACTACTTCTTTATCACCAAGTCTTATTAAAGTACCTTTTCCAAATGCTTTGTCAATTTGTTTTATAGCTAAGTCTAGTGATTTTTTTTGATTATCGTCCATATTATTTCCTAATTTTGTTTCTATTATTTATTTATATGGGAATTTTAGCAGATTTATTTTGAATTGTTGATTTATATTGCAAATTGTAAGATTTTTATTTTTCTTCTTGAATCTTTTCTACTGTTTCAATAGTTTTAATATGAGCTCTAACTCTTTGTTTCATAGAAAATGACTTAATATGTTTTGCTAGAATTTTTGTATATTTTTTATAGTTTCTAGAGTCTTTCTCAAATGATGCTAGTTTTTTTTGTATTTTTAGTATATCTTTTGGGATGTGACTTCCTTCCATAATAGAACCTAGTATTTATTTCATATATTAAATTATTACATATGTTTTCTTAAAGTATTTTTTTGCATAAAAAAACCTAAGTCAAAATGACTTAGGTTTTTTATGAGTTTTAAACTGTAGTTACAAAGATTATTGTAATAATTTTAAAACATTTTGTTGAACAGAATTCGCTTGACTGATTGCATATGAACCAGCTTGAGAAATAATGTTTTGTTTGTTGAAGTTTGCAGATTCTTGAGCATAATCAACATCTCTAATAATAGACTCAGCTGCTTGTACATTTGTAGACTGAGTCATTAAGTTTCTTACTGCTGATTCAACTTGGTTTTGAGTCGACCCGATGTCTCCTCTAAATCCATTCAGTTTTGTAATAGCGTCATCAACTACAGCTTGGAATGAATCAGCAAGTTCAGTTGTTAATTCTCCACTAGATAAGTCAGCAATAGCACTTAAATTTGTTCCACCATTAGAAACAGTATTTGTACCATCACCTGTTACTGTTAGAGAATCAGCAGCTGCACCATTATTTGTAACATCAACAGTTGTATCTGTTGTAAATGATAGTGAAACAGCAGCTGAAGCTGTTGCCTCTGCATCTCTTGAAATTGTAGTAGCCTCAGTTCCAACAGTTGTTGCAGGTGTTGCTGTACTTCCTACAATTCTAGTAACTTCTAATTTATCTCCTACATCATCAAATGCTATTCCTGCTTGATCTGCAATAGCAGTATAACTACCATCACCATTATCAATCCAGTTTGCATTTTCAATAATTGCTTCTGATAATCCTGTACCTAATGTTGTAGTATCAGTAACTATAACAGTATCACCAGCTTTTGCATCAAATGTTTGTGCTGCAACAGTAGCAACTACATCAAATTTTAATTCTGTAGGTGAAGAAACAACTAATGCATCATCTCCATTTGTTCCACCCTCAGCAATTAATGTACCATTTGCTTCATCCCAATCAACTGCAGTTCCACCTAGTGTAACTGTACCATCACCGATCATTGCAGCAGCAGAAACAGTTGCTGCTGGTAAACTAACAGCTTCAGCATTAGTTACTGTGATAGATTCTCCTGCAACAACTTTTAAGTTATCAGTTGTAAAGTCAGCCTTTACAGTATATACAGCACCTGCTTCACCATCAGTTCCTGATGCTAAGTCAAATTTCGCAGTATTAGCAAGTTGATTAGCTAAATCCGAACCAGAAAGTACATCTTCATTTAATGTAATGCTAGACCCTGCAGGAACAGTAGAACCTTGACCAATATCTACAGTTGTAGCATCAAGTAAAGAAATAGATTCACCTGTTTCTAAAGCAATAGTTTCTGCAGTAAGTGCTTTGTATTTTCCATCACCAATATCTTCAAATTTAGTAGTATCAGCTAAAGCTGTTTCTAATGCTCCACCTATCGTTGGTGTATTATTAGTAGTATCAACAATATCCCCTACAGTCGTTGTAAGATCTTGGGCTGCTACAGTAATCGTTTCAGCTGGTGTTGTAATATCTGCTGTTACTGCATCAACTGATGATAAGTCTATAGTTTTACCCTCACCTGCAGATTGCACAGTATATGTTCCAGAAGTTAGAGGTTATGAGATAAGTAATTACATGGTCGAGTTTTTGAATTTTTTACTATAACTTTTGAAAAAGCAGCAAAAAAGTTTTCAAAATGTTCTTCAAGTAAGAGAGGTGGTCACTTAGGTACTTTTTCAAAGGGTGATATGGTTAAAGAATTTGATGAAGTTGTATTTACAAAAGATTTATTAAAAGTTCATGGACCTGTTAAAACACAATTTGGATTCCACTTAATAGAAATAACATCAAGATATTAAAAAAATTACCAATAAAAAATAGATAAAATTTATCTATTTTTTATTATCTTCTGTAATTAATGAAATATTAAACAATTGATTAACTTGCAATAAATCAAGTACCTTTACAACATTTTCATATTTTACATCTTTATCAATTCTAAAAATTATATTTCTACTTTTATCTTCTATTTCAAACATTTTTTCATGTAATTCATCTATAGTTATTTCTTTACCATAAACAGCTAGTTTATTTTCACCTATTTCAATAACTAATTCTTTTTTCTTTAGCTCAATTTCTTTTGCACTTGAAGTAGGAAGATTAAGAACTAATGCCAATTCATCCTTTTTAAATACAGATGAAACAATAAAAAAAATCAATAAAATAAAAACAACATCTATCAAAGGTGTGATATCAGGTACTAATATTTCTCTTTTTTTCATAATCTTTTTAAAACCTCTTTTTGAAGTTTTAACTCAATTGAATCTAATACTCCATAAATATAGTTATATCCTATATAGTGTGGAATCGCTACAATAAGACCTGCAACAGTTGTTATAAGTGCAATTGATATACCATTTGAAAAGATACTAGGATCACCTAAACCACTTTTTGTAATAGAGTCAAAAGAATTTAAAACACCAACTACAGTTCCAAGTAAACCTAAAAGTGGAGCAATTGATGCAATAATTTTTACAGTATTTAAGCCAAACTCTAACTTTTTTATTTTTCTATTAATAATATTATCAATTGACTCTTTTTGTAAACTAACATTTGATTCTTTTACAAAAGTTATTATCTCATTAATAGTTTTCTCTTTTCTTAATCTTGAAAAAGAAAGGACTACTATTTTCCAAAACATGATTGTAAAACCGATTGTATTTAGGGCAATTAATATATATACAATTATCCCACCTCTATTTATATAACTTATTAAATCTACTTCCATTATTTTTAATTCCTTACTATTTGATAAACAACTGGAACTGTTATAGCCCAAGATGATTTATTTAATTCTTTTGGTATTGGGTCAAACTTCTTTATATTTGACATTATTTCTCTTGTCGCTTTATTTAATCTTTTGTATTTACTATTTTTTGAAATTTTTACATTTCTAATTTCTCCATTTTTAGCAATTGTAAAACTAAGATAAACTTTTCCCATTTGTTTCAATCTTTTTGCTGACTTTGGATACTTTTTATTCTTTTCTATTAATCTTTGTAACTTAGATAAATAATTATTTTTTACTGAGTTAAGTACTTTTTTGTTTACTTCTTTAGATTTTTCTTCTACTTTAACAGTAGGCATTTGTTGCTTTACCACTTCTTTAAAAACTTTTTTAGGTTTTTCCACTGGAGTTTTTTTAACAACTTTTTTAATAAGCTTTTTCTTTACAACTTTTTTCTTAATAACCTTTTTTTTATAGTGTTTTTTTTCTTTTTTAATTATATTTTTGCTTTTTGTTTTAATAAGCTTTTTCTTTATAATCTCCTTTTTTACTACTTTTTTTATTTCTTCTATCTTTGGTTCAGGTTTTATTTCTTGTTTTTTAATAACAACTTTATTTAACTTAATTTGTACACTCTTGTTTGTAGGTTTTGGTGCTATCACAGTTTTTTGTTCCTCCATTTTTAACTGTGCAAAAAGGTAAATATGTGTTGATACAACAAGAACTAAAATAATTAAAAAGCTCTTTTTATTTTCCATTTTCGAATTCTAATATAATATTGATAACAATTATCTTAATTATATACTAATGATAATAGTTATCAATTTTATTTAGATTTAAGATTCACTTGGTTAATATTCGCTTAACATTTTGTTAACAATTATTAAAAAAAAACAATGGAAATACAATGGAAATACAATGGAAATACAATGGAAATACAATGGAAATAAACGAAAAGAAAATCGAAAGTAAAGAAATCTTTGATCAGTCAAAAATTGTTACTATTATTCATGATGGACAAGAGTATCAATTAAGAGTAACAAAAGCGAACAAATTAATTTTAACAAAATAAGAAAATAAAATAAAAATATATAGCTAGCAAAAATCTAACCATTCTCCTAAATAAATAGCCAGCCACAATTTCAACTTAAACATTACCAAGGAAAGAAAATGAACATAAAAATTGCACATACAGTTGCAGCATTATTGGTGGCTAATATTTCATTATTGGCAGAAGAAACACATTTATCAGAAGTAAATATAAACTCATCAGCTTTTGATGCACAAGTTAAATCTATTTCTTCAAAACAATTAGAAGAGGAACAAGCAAGTGATGTTAAAGATATTTTAAAATCACTTCCAAGTGTTTCAGTTGCGGGAAACTCTAGATATGCGGAAAAGGTTTTTGTAAGAGGACTAGAAGATAAATTTGCAAATATCACAATTGATGGGGCAAAAGTTGGTGGACAATTATTTCACCATGCAGGTGATCAAACAATTGATGCTTCATTATTAAAAATCACATCAGTAGAACTTGGTCCAAACTCTGCGTTAAGTGGACCTGGCGTTATTAATGGTTCATTTGAATATGAAACAAAAGATCCAAGTGATTTTTTAGCTGATGATGAAGTATTTGGTGGAAAAATATCTCTAGGTTATGAAACTGCAAGAGAGCGAAAAAAAGGAACTGTTGCTGTATTTGGAAAAATCAATGACAAAGTTGAATTTGTAGGAATGGGTTCAATAGCAAATGATGGAACTTTAACTTTAGGAAATGATGAAAAAGTAAATAATAAAGAAAGCAAATTAAAAAGTGGTTTAGCAAAACTTGTAATTAAACCAAATGATTATAATACTATAAAACTATCTTACAATAGATATGAAGATGGTGGAGATAGAAATATCTCAGGTGAAAAAGTTGGTAGTGAAGATCCATCTGAAGATTACAGTTCAATTAATAGAGATACATATACATTAAATTATAAATATACACCTGATAATGAATATGTAAATGTAGAAGCAACTGTATATTCAAATGAACAATATATGGAAAGAGATGCAAGTGATACTGTTGGATATCGAGAATATACAAACTCATCTAGAGGTTATGATTTAAGAAATACTTCTTTATTAGGACTTCACAAATTAACATATGGTACTGATTATACATATGAAGAACAAGAAAAAGTTGATTCTGGTGTTAATTATGAGGGTGGAGAGACAAATAATATTGGATTATATTTTGAAGATGAAATGGCTTTTGATAGATTAACACTTACCTTAGGTGCAAGATATGATCATTATAAATTAGGTGGAATCTATGATGGTACATTTGAGCAACTTTCTCCTAAAATGAAGTTAAAATACCAAGCATCTCAAAATCTATCACTAAGAGCAGCATATGGAAGAATTTTTAAAGGTCCATCATTAGGTGAAACACTTACATTAGGTACAACAACAGTTCAAGATGTTGATACTCAAGCACAAACAGGTCATAACTATGAAGTTGGACTAGATTATAATTTAACACAAGCTTTAAGTGCAGATAATGCGGTTATTGGATTTAACGTATATAGATATAATGTAGACGATTATTCTCATCCTACTAAAAATAGTAGCCTAGTATCTCAAGGTGATATAGTAATTTGGGGAACAGAAACAATGTTCTCATATAACAAAGATAAATTAGGATTAAATCTAAGCCATACATATACAGATGGAGAACAAACAGCTATTGATGGTACAAAGTATGAACCTCAAACTGCAAATATCCATGTATTTAAAGTTGGTGCAAATTATAGATTGAGTAAAGAATTTAAAGTTAATTATAGTTCTCAATTTGTTCCAGGAAATAGCTGGGAACACTCGTCAGGGAAAAGAGAAAGAGGTGGTTATGGTACACATGATGTAAACTTTACATTTACACCTAATCTAATCAAAGATGCAACTTTCAATTTTGGAATTGCTAATATCTTTGATAAAGCTTATGTAAACCACACTGGTTTTGGTGCATATTCAGGGAATACAAACAAAGCCTATGAAATAGGTAGAAACTTCAAATTTGAAGTAGCTTATAAGTTCTAATTAAAATGATGGAATATTAATACTATTAATATTCTATCAACTTACATTTATATAATTTTTTAAAGAGAGTTTTACATTTATGCATAAAAAAATATGGTTTAAAATACATTTATACTTAGGCTTAACAGCAGGAATAATTCTGATGGTTATGGGAATTACTGGTGCCATGATATCTTTTCAAAAAGAGATTTTATGGTTAGTGAATAAAGATAGTTATATTGTAAAAGTTAGCGGTCAAATGCAAACTGAACAACAAATTATTGATAACTTTAGATTAAAATTTCCAAAAGCAAATATTAGAGGATTAACAGTAAAAAATGATCCTACTTCATCTGCAGTAGTAAATATAGCTAGTAATAAAAAAGGAAAAGCAGGAAGAAGAGGAATCAATTATTATATAAATCCTTATACTTCGGAAATTTTACCAAATGTTGAAGGTCAAAAAGTATTCAAATTTATTGAAATGATACATAGAGGACTAGTAGCAGGAGAAGTTGGGAAACAAATTGTAGGTGCATGTACATTAGCGTTATTAATTTTAATGTTAAGTGGAGTTTTCGTTTACCTACCAAGATTGAAAAGAGCATTTTTCAAAAGCTTTACCTTTAAATTTAAACAAAAAGGTAGAAGTTTTCTATCAACAATGCACAGTTCACTTGGAATGTGGGTAATACCATTTTATTTAGTGTCATCATTTACTGGACTATTTTTATCTTATCATTGGTTTAGTGATATTGTTTATAATGTATCTGGTGTTGAGAAAAAAGTTCGTCAAAAACCTACTGTAATCAAAACAAAAAGAACTGAGAATAAAAACACTAATAAAAAAGGGGAATTATCATCTCAAAGAGTACAAGAAATATTCAATTTATTTAAAGAAAATATTACAGATTATTCAAGTGTTAGTTTAAAATTCGAAGGTAAAAAGGGTATTTATAATTTAACTTATATTAAAAAAGAGCCTATGCATTATAGAGCAAGAAATGAAATTTCTTTAGATATGGAAAATAACACAATTGTAAAACATGAAGAATTTTCTAAAAAGCCTTTAGAAGAAATACTAATTAAAAGTGTGATACCTATTCATACAGGTGAATATTTTGGTAGAACAGGTCAAATATTGATGTTAATAGCATCTTTACTTATGTCTTTATTTACAATCACTGGATTTATGATGTACTTCCAAAGAAGAAAGAAAAAATACTAACTAAAAGAAGACTAAAAGGATAAGCTTTTAAGTCTTATCTTTTAGTTTAATGTTCTTCATCCTCATGTTCATTTAACATAGTAATTATTTTTTCATAAATATTTTCAGCTTCCTCATCTGAAAGCTTATCTTCTTCAACTACCTCAATAATAGTTTTTAATTCACTAATAAACGCCTCAATATCTTTTTTAGCAACTAAATCATCAGCACTTGCCGTTTCATCTTTTATCGCAGTGTTTAAATCTTCTAAATAGCCCTCACTCTCAGGTAACATAACATCCACAATAACATTTTTTAATTCTTCTTTTATATTTTCCATTTCTTCTCCATAGTTTTAACTATTTAATATATGATAGTATTTTCACTAATTCATCACTATCTTCCCATTCAGCTTTAACTTGATTTGAGAAAACAACTTTTTTTAAATTCATCTTCTTCACCCGACCACAAAGAATAAGCATGATCAAAAGAATCAATAATATTTTTAATATGTTTTTTTGTTAACCCAAAGTCTAAAACCATATATCCATTATTAAGTTTATTGGAACTAAAAAATACTTCTACAACATACAAGTGTCCATGAATTGACTTTTTACATCTTCTAGTTGAACAATTCCTAACTATATGAGCACCCTCAAATTTAAATTTTTTTCTTATAATCATTTTAACTCTTTCCAAGTACATGTGATTGTTAGCTTCGTTAAACAGGCCACGACATTTAACTACTTATCAATTAAAATCCAGAGTTAATACCAAACGCTTTTCATTGGCTGGTACTACTGGTGAACGGTGGACTAAGCCCGCGTCTTCATTACCTTCCCAAAGCGTACCTTTGAGCAATGCAACATCGCCACAACCTAGTTTCTGGATATCATTTTCACTTTGGTAAAGGCCAGATTCACTGTCAGGCAACCCGTTACTACCCCACCCCAGTTTTGTGTGATCAAGCACCTCATGTGGTAGCCATTCTGAGGCTATACTCTGATAAGTCGTCACGAGGCGGCAAGGCACTCTATCAACATGAAATTTAGGGCACATTGCTTGATCTAAAACTTTCAAGCGCATGGCTGCTTGTTTAAGTCCAAATAAATAACAAAACATATCCACAAGCTCAGCAATATCTTCGCTCACTTCGGCCATATTGTTATTTAAAGATTCGCTAATACGTGAAAGCGCATCTTGTGGAGTTAAGATCATATTTTTTTGAAATGTAGGATTCAATGCCAGAAACGTTTTCACTGAATCTTGTAAAGTGGTAGGTAACTTACGCTGCCAAATGGCTATATTGATTTCTGATTGATAGATATCAGTAAAAACCGTTGGATGATTATCCTGCACCCTATGTCGATAGCTTACAGGCATTGTCGTAAAAGGTTTGGAACTCCATTGACCAGCAAGATTGAGATTCTTTTCATTCAGCATTATTCTTCCCTTTTATGCAACTTTGTCGCATTTAATTTTGGAATTATAATATACGTTATTTAAATGCAACTTAGTCGCAGTATTGTAAGCCAATCAAATAATATTACTTTTTTAAATAAATACATATAATACAATTGTGTTAATAAATCAAAGGAGTAGATTTTGGCAGATGGAAAACGTAAAATTAATGAACATGGAGAAAACTGTGGTCACACTAAGATTAAATATGGTGATTATTATGACTATAATAATTTATACTTAGAATGTAAAGTACCTAAGTTAAAATAATAAGTTCAACAACCTGTCGAGACTGTGAAAGAACTAAAGCAATTCATAACAGCAGATTAGCTAAAATATAGATATCAAAGATTAACAAAAAGGCCTAACATGCCGAACTACAAAGAAGGATTAAACCGTCATCAACAACTCTTATTTCCGCCTAGTATTGATGAGTATGTTGATGAAAAC
>NZ_WFKJ01000090.1 GCF_009208075.1 Poseidonibacter ostreae
ACAGGTTGTTGAACTTGTTATTATAACTTAGATACTTCTATTTAAATCCTACTACAAAAATAAAAAGTACATAATATCCTTTTATCCAGATACTTTGTCCTAAATAACTTATATTCTTTGTTATTTAGATACTGAAAAAGTAATTTATTATCGTTATTCTAATATAATTATTATAGGAACATATTTTGTCCTAATAATAAGAATAAATTTGATATCTGGACATTATATTAGATAATAAATAGTTATTTGTTTATTAAAATGGAGAGTATCTTGCAAGTAGATAATGCTAAAATCGAATCTTATAAAAAGTACTTGACTGAAAAGTCGAGACCACCTAGTAAAGGTGGTAACACCAAAGCCTTACATTCACATGTACTTTATATTAATGGCGAAAAATATAGTTTTTTTGCTTTAGGATCACAACAGTGGGTATTTAAATCTGACATTGTTAGTTTTAAATATGAAGTAAAAGGCCCATATAAAAATATTATTACCGAGACTTTAATAACAATTGATAAATCAGGTAATCAAGTTGTGCGTGGGAATAGAGGATTTAAAAGCCAATTACGTACAGCTAATGCACGTATGCCAGTCAGTCGCCGTGAAATGAACAGCTAACAAGAAATTCAACAAGAACAAAAAACAGTTGGTCGTTGCTCCTTCGTCGCTTATTTTAACCAACAATTTTTTGCCTACTAATTAGGCGTTATATCTAAATCAAGGTTACAATAGTAAAATTCTTGAATTAAAAGACATTTTCAAAATTTAAAAAATAGGTATTTGAAATGAACAGTAAAAAAGATAAAAAGATAAAAATTGATTTATTTAAAGATAACGAATTAAAAATTTACAGCAAGAGAGAAAGGACACCAGAAGAGTGTAAATTACCTTCAGATATTCTAGTACCTATTAATGATAGATTAATTAAAACTATTAGAACATCAGAGGATGCAGTAAAACATGCAATTGAAAATTATGGGGATAACAATTTACAAAATCATATCTCAGATGCTTTAAATTTTAATAAAGAATTTAAAGTATTAAGAGCAGAAGTGCCCTCAAAAACACCAAAAGAGCTATCAAATTATCAAAAAAAATATGATAGATATAATAATAAAATAAAAGATGACGCAGATAAAAAAATTAAAGAAATAGGAACACTATTAGCAAGTGGACAAGAACTATTTCATGGGGGAAAACTAATAGATACAAAAGAAGACAATGTGTTATCACTAACATCTCCACTATCTACAACATTTGATCCTGTAATTGCAAATATTGAAGCAATACATAAAGGTAAAGCTTATGATGAAGGAGAATTAAATATTAATATAATAACCAATAAAAATTCTAAAGCAAAATGTTTTCCTTTTAGACATAAAGGTACTAAATTTGGACATGAAAAAGAAGTATTAATATCATCTGAAGCAAAATTGTCTGTAAAAGAGAAAAAGAAAATATCTGAAACTACTGTATCCAAACATGAGAATAGAAAAAATATAGAAAAAATAGTACCTGTTTATATTACTAAAATAGAAATGTTATAAAACTAATATATTTAAATGTTAAAGTAGAGTTATAATATTTTAGTACTAAAATAAGTCCAAATATAATAAGTACGAGAAGACCAATAATTTACCCTATCGGGGAAATTATTGCTCACGATAGTCATTAGGTAAAGGAAGTTACAAATATGAATACATTAAATGGTTATGAAAAGTTTGAAAAACTAATGGCAGATTTTATTCCAAAATTTGTAAATCCAATAGCAAAGCAAAAACTAGATGACCCTAGTTTTTCTTCTACACAAAATGATATGGAATTTATTATATTTAATGGCTTTAGTGAAATATCAAGTTCATTAGATACATTAAGATTGATAGAATTATTTATAAAAACAAATCCTCCTGAAGAAAATGGAATAAATTATAGTAATTATTTAACTTATCATGTACATAACTATTTGCAAGAAATGTATATCTTAAAAGAAAGACTTAAAACATACTCTAAAAAAATACAAAGAAAATATAATAAAGTTATAGATGAAGAAGCATTAAAAACAACTGTTGAATCATTAATGAAAATAGTTCTCGAAGCTCTTAATTGTATAACAGGTGATAGTGGTGTAAGAAATTTACATGTTCATTCTGAAAAATTTAAAGATGATGAATTAAATTGGCTATCATCAACTACATTCCTTGCAAACTTTCATGATGAATTTAAAATTCAATCAAAGATTGCATATGAAACTGCAAAAAACAAATGGCAAAATACTGTAGAGAATAATAATAAAGAGTTAAATAAATTGATTGATATTTATTTTAATACAATTTATACAATTATATCGGTAGATGGTAAAGTTATATTACCAGAAGAGTATACAAAACATCTAACAAAGCCTAGGAAGGAAACAAGCTAAAAGACGTTAGTTTAACTTATTTTCAAGTCAAGAGTTCCACAACCTCTTACTTTTGGAACAGTTTTCACTAATGGTAAGCTTGTTCTAAAAAGAGTTAAATTGTTGGACATTCTCCAAAAGGTACA
>NZ_WFKJ01000091.1 GCF_009208075.1 Poseidonibacter ostreae
TAGTTTTTTTTCATTTAATGCGACAAATTTAGCATCTTGAAGCGCTGTATCTTGTAAAGCAGCATTCAAACCACCTGTAGCATATACAATAGTATACGTACTTTTGACCATATCAATAAAAGTATTGATATAAGATACTCGTGCATTTTTCAAATCTTGTTGTGAATCGACCAGATTGATGATGGTTCTTTTTCCCAACTTAAATTCTTCTTGATACAAAGCCGTCAACTCTTCTTGTGTTTGGATATAACTTTTAAGAATATCAACTCTGCTTTTTGAATCTTGATACAATTCATATTGCGTTTTGATTTTTTCTATTTGTTCTATGTTTTTCTTATCATATTCACTTTTAAGTTTAAGTCTTTCTACTCTTGCTTTTTCGATACTTGAGCTGTCTTTTAATCCATTGAAAAGATTATATTTTAGTTTAAACATGGCACTGGCTTGTTCTGTTTTTGTCTCGAAAGCTTCAATATCTTCATCTTTATACGCTTTGAGTTCAAAATCAAGTTTTGGATAATATGCAGCTTTTCCTAATTTTACTTCTGCTTTTTTTGCTTTGATTTTTGATAAGTATTGATTGAGTTCACTGTTTTTTGATTTTAGGGAAATCAAAAGATCATCCAAAGACATCTCTTTTACCAAACTCAACATTTGTGCACTCATATTATCATCAGCAGCAATACCTGTGAGTTGTAAAAACTTTTCATTTTCTCTTTTAAGTTTCCAAGTCAAATTAATATAATCACTTTTTGCTTTTTGAAGCTTAGATTTTACCGTAAAGGGTTCACTTTTTTGTCCCGTAGCATTTAACTTCTTTTGAGTAAGAGTATAATACTCTTCATACTTAGCGATACTTATTTTTTCAAACTTGATAGTCTCTCTTAGTTTAATGATTTCTAAGTAAGTATTAATAACATCAAAGCTGAGTTTTTCTACATCAATATTTTGAGCATATTGGCTTGTCTTATATTCTGCTTTTGACTTTGCAACACTTGAGGTATCTTTAAAACCATTGAAAATATTTTGAACTGCCACTGCTTCTAAGTGAGTTCCACCCTTGTAATCTTTTTTGGTATAAGAAGTATCATTTTTACCTTTTGTTTTACTGTTCTCATCACCAAAATTGGCAGATACATCAAGAGTAGGATAATATCCACCTTTTGCTATCTCAATCTTTTGGGCACTGCTTAACACCTCTTGTTTTGCTGCTTGTACCAATGGATGGTTTTGAACAGCTGCTTGTACTGCTTCATTGATACTGATTGCACCCAATTGTGTTGCACCAAACAACAATACTCCAAGTCTTAAAGACAGAGAAATGATTTTTTTGTTTACACTTTTTTTCATATATACTCCTGTGATTTTATAATTATAGGAGTATTGTTGCGAAAAAAAGTATCCAAACCGTATCATTTTTGATTTACTAACTAAAAATGTTATTTTTCTGTATCAATCACTATTTATAAGTAAATTCATACTATGTATAACTGAGTTTTTTATTTCATCAAAAGTTAAATTTACGGTTTCATTTTCATTCAAATACACAGTTTCATCATCTTGTGGTTCTTTTTTATTATTTATAAAGTTACATAAACCTTCAAGGGTATCTATGCTTTTTGTTTTATTAGAGATATCCACAATTTCTTTAATTGTTAGAATCTTCTTATCTAAAATTGTACCAAAATCAAATAAATCTCTTGATTTATCTCGTTCTAATAATGCAACTATTTTTAATTTTGCAATTGATTGTAAATCTAAAATCTTTAGTTGTGAATCCTCAAATTGCACAAAAGAAGACTCTTTTAGTATTTCTTTTTGAATAGGTCTATTTACACTAAAGAATTCTAATTTAACATTGTCTAAAATAAATTTCAACATATATTCATCAGGAAAAAGTCCTATCATTCTTAGAGTGGAGTGGTAACCTTATTTAGGACACAGAAATTAAACAATTCTGAGTTAAAATAAATGAATAAGGGTTATGCATGAGAAAAAGTAAATATAG
>NZ_WFKJ01000092.1 GCF_009208075.1 Poseidonibacter ostreae
AATAATATTTCTTTCGAGGACCCATAATGTGTTTTAACGTTTCAAGTCTATCTGCGTGAGATTCCATTAAAGTGGATGCGTATATGTATCCACTATTAAATTCATAAAGAAGTGAAAGTGAATTTTCTAAAGCAGTAATTGTTCTACTGTTCAAGGTAAATGCTTTTTGATAGTTAAAAATCAACAAGGAGGTAATCAGTGTAACAAGAAAAGGAACAATAAAAATTAAGAAAAATTTCTTATGCATTTTTGGTTCCATTTTGTTTCTTTTTATTGTAGTGTTAATACTAAAGGGAGAATGAACTCTCTTTGTAAATAAGTAAAACTTACTTACTGGCTAATCTATCAATAAAAGTTTATCTGAAATTATATTAAATTCAAATATGCAAAAAATTCAAAACGCTTAAATCTGTTTTTGCTTGTAAAACGTGCACGCTAAGTTAAAGAAGCTCTTATTTTATATGTAACATTATGTATATAATGTTACACTAAAGTACAAAATACATTAAATTATAGGTTTTATGGTGTGCATCACTTATACAAAGCCCTATTTGGTGGGGTTTAGAAATTTATTTAATAATTGGCGGAAAATATGAAAAATTCAAAAAATAAAATTTTTTATACTGAAATTGCAAAGTATTCAAAAAATTATGTAAAATCACTTAAAGTCAAAAAAAAATCTCATAACACAATTTCATCTTACTCCGGAACATTAAAAGCATTTTCAAATTTTATTGAACAATATGAAGACGTAATATCATTTGGCAATTTAAAAGAAAATCACATTATAGATTTTTTAATATACAAAGAAGAAAATGTACCTGTACATTATTTTGAATTTAAAGAGAGCTCAAAAAATTTATTCATAACTCATTTAAAAAGATTTTTTACATATATTGCAAAAAATAGCAATAAATCTTATGATTTTTCGAGAGTTTTTGATGATTTAAAGATAAGAATTCCAGAAAGAATTGCAAAAGGATTAGAGAGTTTTGAGGTTGAGAATGTGTTGATCTGTTTAAATAGTTCAATAGAAAAAGCCAATAATCATGTACAATCAAATTCAAGAACTGCAAATAAAGATTTTAAAAAAAGTAGACAATTTGTTGCGTATAGGAACTCATTAATAATTAAAATTTATTTATATTCTGGTATTCGTGCAAGTGAATTAATCGGACTAAATATTAATGACTTTGTGTTGGAAGATGACTTGTATACTATATATGTTATAGGTAAGGGAAATAAGGAAGCAAAGGTATTTTTAAGACCATCACGCATAGAAAAAGAGATTGAATTTTTCAAGAATAATGGGTATGAAATAATCACCAAAACCATCAATAACAAGGTATTTGATAGGGTTCAAATATGGAAAATGATTAAGAAAGTGTTTAGTGTAGCAAAGGTCAAAACCGGTAGTATTCATACCCTAAGACACACTTTTGCAAAAACTGTTTATGCTGTAACAAAAGATATTGGAACAGTCAAAGAAATGTTAAGACATAAATCTATCAATACAACAACAATTTATGCCAAAGAGAGTGAACAGACCACTAAAAATAACTATAAAAAAGCGATATCATAATTTTTATTTTCCCCTCATTGTTAAGAGGGGAAAATTAATTTTTACACCAATTTTGGCTTGTATTGTATGTATTTATCCAATTAGATTTGTAGATACTATTTCTTGTCATATGCTCAGAACTCTCCTCTTTTGAACTTATAATAAATATTGGATGATAAATTTACGATTTTCTGTAAAAAAACTGCTCTAATCCCTATAGGGTAGGGTGTTTAAAAGATTACAAAAATTATTCAACATTATAATTTCCAGATTCCTTAGCTTGTAGAGTGTATACAATAGCCCTATTAGACGGTTATTGAATAACTTTATTTTGCAAAAATAACAATCCCATAATTTTTACCACGATACGCTTATTATAAACTAAGTTATTAATCTTTTTTGCTTTGTGTCAATTAAATACACTTATTATA
>NZ_WFKJ01000093.1 GCF_009208075.1 Poseidonibacter ostreae
TAAAGAATTTAATAAAAATTATTTCCTCTTGATTTTTACTATCCGCCCAAAATGACCTTTTTTCAGTAATGATATTATTTGTACTGATGACTATACCAATTAAATAAACAAAGTTGTCAGTTGGTAAAGTTTCAAAATCAACAAAGACTTCAATATCTTTTTCTTCTAGATCAATATCATTGGTTTGATATATTTTATTTTTTTTAATTGCTAATGATTTTAATTCAAATTTATATCTACCTTGAGTGGATGTAATTAGTGAACTTCTTCTTGGTTTATAATAATACGAAAATTGATTAATATTGAAATATCCTCTTTCATTCCATTTTATTACTTCACTTTCTGACATTGATAATAATAGTCTAAGGTCGTCTTTTTCTCTTAATTTATTATAACAATGATTTTTATATTCACAGATACCACAATGAGATATTTTAGCTATATCTAAATCTTTATCTAGATTATTCATAATAGTATGCAATGTTGTAATGTCATTATTTAATTTAATTTTTTTAATTAATCCCTGGTATGTCATTACTTTATAAGAGTTTACTGTAAATATTTCTGCTAATAACATTGATTTAAATGAATATTTTTTTTTATCCTCTTTCGTAATTGTTAAGTTATTGGAATAAAAGATGGGAGTATGTTCTAAATTATCTAATTCTATATACGGAAAAGTAAAATTATAATATTTTGTTTGTAGAATGTAATTCTTTATTAGAGTATTTTTAATGGATGAAGGACTAAATACTTTTTGTGATTTATTCTCTAATTTTTTATGTATATGATTATAAGAAAAGTTTGTAAACTTTAAGTCACTTAACCTATATTTTGCTTTTAACTGACAATAAAAATAATAATCTAAAATTTCATCTGTTATCATTGTTTTATAAAAACTTTATTACTCAATTAATCGAGCGACATTATTATTACAAATAGAGCATTTACCTTTTAAGATTAAATCATCATCAACTAAGTTAGCATCAAAATCAATTATTTTAACAACATCTTTACATTTTGAACAGTACACATTTTCTAATAAATGAAGTTTAACTTTATCATCCAGTTGATTCCATCTTTGCATTGCTTTTTGGCTAAATTTTATCATGATATAATATCCTGTAATATTTTAAATATTATATCATAGCTAATAAATCATTACTAACTATTTATCAGATAGATGTTGTGTAAAATTTATTATATCAACAATATTTAGATATAATCTGTAAGAATAAAATAGAAGGAGAGCTATCATGACAATGTCAATGAATTTACATCCTCAGTATGTCACTAACGATAATGGAGAAAGAATATCTGTAATTTTACCTATAGAAGAATTCAATACTTTATTAGAGCAAACAGATAGTAGTTTTCAAGAAAATAAATTATATTTTCAAGAGTCTTTATCAAATATTGAAAATGGTACAACTACAACACTATCTCATAAAGATGTATGGAAAAGTATAGATAAACATACAAAAATATCATAGTGAATATAACTTACGAACCTAAATTTGTAAATAGTTTTAATAATATTTGGGACTATATATCGCTTGATAGTAAAATAAGAGCTAATCATTTTAAATCTGAATTAAAAGAAAAAATTGAAAATTTAGTACATATGCCCTATAAATTTCGAAAATCATTTTACTTTGATAATGAAGAGATTAGAGATATGATTTTTAAAGGTTATGTTATTCCATATAAGATAGATAAAATCAGGAATGAAATTATAATAATTGGTATTAAGAAATATCAAGAAAATTTATAAACATCACTGCCTATTATCTGCCAACAAATTAAATTAATCTAATGAACATTATATAAACAAACGAGTTAAGCAGCTAACTCCATGTAACTGTAGGCTTCAGGCTGATATTAATCAGAATAATAGTTGAAATATTATATGAATAATTAATAAAACTTCACTATATTAGTAGTAAAGAATGGTTTATTTGCAAGTGGCTGTAA
>NZ_WFKJ01000094.1 GCF_009208075.1 Poseidonibacter ostreae
AGAACCTGTACTTTTGGAGAATGTTCCAAATTTCAACTCTTTTTGGAACAAACTATTTTTTAGTAAAAACTGCTCCAAAAATAAGAGGTTGCTGCTTGATTACTAATTGTCTAGTTTAGAGGGACATTCCACACTACAAGAAGACATGTACTTCCACGTATGTTTATAATGATTTTAGATTTATGTTATGTTGTCGTAGGAAGTTGACTTCGTGAGATACCTACTTGATATTTACATTTTATCTTTAAGATATTCTAAAAAACTTTTGTTTTGATAAGAACAAGTTTTTGATATACTTAATAATATTAAATAATTTTGTAAACCAACCTCTGTGTATATACCATCAGCATATTTTCTATATTCAGCAAAATCTTTAATAGCATGTTCAACATTGTTATTATTCCATGGTATACTATCATAATGTAAAAATGTAAAAAGTTGATATTGATTCTTTTTAAATCTATCTTTTAGTTTTTTACTTACATTTGATATAACTTCATAATTGTTTAATTTCTTATAAAAGAGAACGACATCTTTATTATGTTTATTTAAATTTCTTTTTTTTAAACCATACTTGTCAATTGTTTTAATGATATTTTTTAATAAATCTCCAAAAAGTTTTGCTATGTATATCAAATCTATATCATCTTTATATTTAAATATTAAATCATTAATGTCTCTCATTAAATGGATAAGGCATTTTTGTTGTTTAACTTTAAATGAATCATAACCAGCATAATAATCAGATATCATTACTCCATTAAAGTTTTTAAGAATATCTTTTAAAAAGTTAACGGTTCTATCTTCTCTGTAAATGTAGTAAATATGAGTTAAGTTAGTTAACACCCATACGTAATGTTTTTTCTTTCTAATTGTCACCGTTGTTTCATCAATATGCAATAAATTTCCAGTAATTATCTTATCAAGTATTTCATTATATTCTGGAGTTAGTAGTAATGCATATTCCTGTTTTATATTTATTACCATGGTTCGCGTAATATCAATTTTAAATATGTCATATATCATTTTAACAATATCATTAGCTGAATTGTGAAATGTTAAATAATTATACACAATCCAAATTTTAATATTATTTCCAAATTTTTTTTTATTATATTTTGGAAAAGAATATATTTTTTTACAATGGCTGCATCTAAATCTGTATCCATGATATTCAATAACCCATCTTTTAATACCATTGCTTGTAAATTTTATGTCAATAATATTTCTAATGTTCTTTTCATGAATATAAAACTTTGTATTTAAGCATTTTAAACAGTTCTCAGGCATATTTGAATATTCAATAGTATTTGGTTTTAAATTCTTGTTTATGCTATTTTTTGTTGTCTTAATTTCTCTACTATATGCCTTGTCTCTAATATAAATTTTACTTCTTTGATAATCAAAATAAGCTGTTTTATTAATTTCATTATATTCTTTGATCTGGAAATTTATTTTCCCAAACTTAAATCCAGAATTATTATATAATTCATTTAAATTAACAGATTCTACTTTGTCTTTTTGTAATTGAATAATCCAATTTTTCACATGATATAATGCTAGACAATCTTCAATATTATATAAGAGGAGTCTATATTTAAATTTTTTAGAATTCTTTAAATCAAAAAGTTTCCGCCATACTATACTTAGTAGTCCTGATGCTCCAGTTTTTGTCCATTTAAATCCGCTGTAATTAGCAATTTCTTTTAAACTATTTGAATATGTAGGAGGATATATATCAGAATAAAAATATTTTAAAATATTTATTGATTTATCAACTACATAACTTATCTCATTTTGATATTTATTATTGTAAGTTTTATTAAATTTTTTCAATTCATTGATTTCAAAATTTCCGTAATGATATATATTACAATTATTAAATTGTTTTATATATA
>NZ_WFKJ01000095.1 GCF_009208075.1 Poseidonibacter ostreae
ATGGATGATCTTTAACAATGTAAATAGTTTGTAAAGTAATCTTTATAAACTGAATATAATACTCTAACTATAATCGTAAGTGATACGATTTAAAATAAAATACATACAAAATAACAAGAAGTTAATTTCTTGTCTATAAAATTTGAGTGATAATTTTGTATAACAATACAAATTTGTCAGTTTCAAACAATCTTCGGAGAGTTTGATCCTGGCTCAGAGTGAACGCTGGCGGCGTGCTTAACACATGCAAGTCGAACGAGAACGGATTAAAGCTTGCTTTAATTGTCAGCTAAGTGGCGCACGGGTGAGTAATATATAGGTAACGTGCCTTCAAGAAGGGGATAACGTTTGGAAACGAACGCTAATACCCTATATGCCTTTAAGACTTAAGTCTGCAAGGGAAATATTTATAGCTTGAAGATCGGCCTGTACAGTATCAGTTAGTTGGTGAGGTAATGGCTCACCAAGACAATGACGCTTAACTGGTTTGAGAGGATGATCAGTCACACTGGAACTGAGACACGGTCCAGACTCCTACGGGAGGCAGCAGTGGGGAATATTGCACAATGGACGAAAGTCTGATGCAGCAACGCCGCGTGGAGGATGACACATTTCGGTGCGTAAACTCCTTTTATATAGGAAGATAATGACGGTACTATATGAATAAGCACCGGCTAACTCCGTGCCAGCAGCCGCGGTAATACGGAGGGTGCAAGCGTTACTCGGAATCACTGGGCGTAAAGAGAATGTAGGCGGATAGATAAGTCAGAAGTGAAATCCAATAGCTCAACTATTGAACTGCTTTTGAAACTGTTTATCTAGAATATGGGAGAGGTAGATGGAATTTCTGGTGTAGGGGTAAAATCCGTAGAGATCAGAAGGAATACCGATTGCGAAGGCGATCTACTGGAACATTATTGACGCTGAGATTCGAAAGCGTGGGGAGCAAACAGGATTAGATACCCTGGTAGTCCACGCCCTAAACGATGCACACTAGTTGTTGTGAGGCTAGACCTTGCAGTAATGCAGTTAACACATTAAGTGTGCCGCCTGGGGAGTACGGTCGCAAGATTAAAACTCAAAGGAATAGACGGGGACCCGCACAAGCGGTGGAGCATGTGGTTTAATTCGACGATACGCGAAGAACCTTACCTGGACTTGACATAGATAGAATATAACAGAGATGTAATAGTGCTAGCTTGCTAGAACTATCATACAGGTGCTGCACGGCTGTCGTCAGCTCGTGTCGTGAGATGTTGGGTTAAGTCCCGCAACGAGCGCAACCCTCGTCATTAGTTGCTAACAGTTCGGCTGAGAACTCTAATGAGACTGCCTGGGTAACCAGGAGGAAGGTGAGGACGACGTCAAGTCATCATGGCCCTTACGTCCAGGGCTACACACGTGCTACAATGGGGTATACAAAGAGCCGCGATACTGTGAAGTGGAGCAAATCTCAAAAATATCTCCCAGTTCGGATAGCAGTCTGCAACTCGACTGCTTGAAGTTGGAATCGCTAGTAATCGTAGATCAGCAATGCTACGGTGAATACGTTCCCGGGTCTTGTACTCACCGCCCGTCACACCATGGGAATTGAACTCATTCGAAGCGGGAATGCTAAAGTAGCTACCCTCCACAGTGGATTCAGTAACTGGGGTGAAGTCGTAACAAGGTAACCGTAGGAGAACCTGCGGTTGGATCACCTCCTTTCAGAGACAGAGACTTAGATTCGTTTCTAAGTCTCATCAAGAAAAACAAATAAAGAGTATTATGTTCGGTTTATAAAGATTATTTAAAA
>NZ_WFKJ01000096.1 GCF_009208075.1 Poseidonibacter ostreae
GACTCCCCAGGTTCTGGAACTTACTAATTTTAACTAATCTTTGAGTATCTTATTTACAGTTATCTAATTATCTAGTAATTCTTTTGTTTCTAAAATTATTTTAAATAAATTTTTAAATCATCACAAATTTTTGTATTAATCCATTTTGGCTCTAAAACTTTCATGTATGGTAACCAATATTTTATTATAGGAATAATCTCCATTTCATGTGTGACTTTTACTATGATATCAACTGAACCATCTTCATAAATAGATTCAATAACTTGAGTAGGAGCTATTGTTTTTCTTTGAATATATTTTGAAATTACATTTGATACATTGATTTTTACTTCAAAAGGTTCAGTGTTTTGTTGAAACCAAATTGAAATAGAATTATTTAAAAGCTCTTCTAATTTTGAATCAACTTCAAATTGACTTTGAGTAGTTTTTATATTAAATATATTTTTTAAATAGTATTTTTTTAATCTATCTTTATCATTTATATCTAATGCTATTAAATACCAATAGCCTTCATAATTTGCAATTTTTAAAGGCTTGATTTTAATTGGATATGTTTCATTCTCTTTTAGTTTATAATTACATTTGACAATAAAGTTTGAATTTACTGCTCTTTCTAATTCTTGAATAGAAATAAGTTTATCACTTATATCCTCCATATTAAGTTTTGCATATATTGGATTTAATTCATCATTTTTAATTTTAGATAATAAAGTCTTTGCTTTAGAAGAGAATTTACTTCCAACACCATCTACCAGTTTTTCCATAATATCAAGAACGACTTGATCTTCTATAGAGGATATTTTCTCTATTTTAAACCCTTCTTGCATCTTCCAAAGTCTATTTTCTTGATAAATAGGAAAGGATATTAATCTATCATTAAAATCTCTTTGTATTGTTCTTGTGGATACATTAAACTCTTCAGCCAATTCTTTAACTGATAATTCTTCACCGTTGTAAAGTTTTGTTAAAATAGTAACTAGTCTTGTTAGCGCTTTATCATAATCGTGTTTATATGCCATAATCTTTTCTTTATATATTATCATAACAGTTATATGTAAATAGATAATTCTTACTCTATTAATATAAATTGTTAGAAACTATATTATTATTTTCCTAACACTTGTGTTATTTTAAACTTCAAATAGTTATTTAAAATAGCTTCTAACTATTACATCATAATCATATTTTGCTGTTCTAATATCATCTAAAAACATTCTCATTTGTTGCCCTTAATACTTAAATCTTCAATTTTGATAGATTCTAAAATCTAATTTATGTTTAATTGTTTTTTCATATATTGATACTCTTTTGCTATACTTAAAATAGTTATCAAGTCTTTCTTTTTCTTTTTTTGTTAATTTCTTGATTTTTTTAGAGATTCTAGGATAACTTGAAGATATTTGTTTTCTTTTTCCAAATAGTTTATTAATCTCTTTTTTATGAGGAAAATCGTTATATCTAATACATTCTATTTCTAAGTAGTTTTTCCCATATGGAATTATATTAACATTACAATTATTTGTATGAAATGAATACTCATAATCATCTTCTTTCCACTCTTTTCTTCTTTTTAAATAAACTGTAGAACAATCGCTTTGATTACAGTTACATTTTCCTGCAATAAAAAATTCATTTTCTAGTTTTTTAAAATACTTAGGTTTATCATTAGAAAGTTTTATTGTTCTTTTTAAAAACTCTAAAAGAATTGGTGTATCATTTAGTAAATACATTTAAGCTTCTTTTACTCAAAACTATTTAGTTCTATTTCACCACTAATAAGTTTTTTACAAC
>NZ_WFKJ01000097.1 GCF_009208075.1 Poseidonibacter ostreae
GAGAGATATTTATAATTAAGTATTTAAAACTATAAATAAAATAGCCATCTTTCTTAGATGACTATCTTAGTTCTTTTTTGAAGATATAGCCTTAATCCATTGCTTACCAACAAAATAAAACATAGTGACTAAAAATATAATAGCACCACCTATATCAAGTATTGATTTTGATTCACTTTCTAAACTATCTAATGTATAAACAAACCATTCTTTTGGAAATGCAAAATCAATCATTAATGCAAATGAAACAGTAACAACAATAATTGAAATCAGATATATTATTAAGACATCATTTCCAAGAATTTTCTTTATAATCCCTGCTGTGATAATATTTGTAGCAGGAGCTGCTGCTAAAAAAATAAAAGCTACTCCAGGACTTACTCCAACTGCTAACATTGATAAAGCAATAGGAATGGCTGAAATAGAACATACATATAAAGGTAATGCAACTAAAAAAACTAATGCATAAGCGATAAACAAATTATCATTTAAAAATTCAACCCCATTATTTGGAATTAAAAGTAAAAATAAAGTTGCTAATATTAGCCCATAAAACATTGGTTTGGCTAAATCACTAAAAACTTCATTCATTGCATAATCATATGCTTTTTTAAATTGACTCTCTTTTACTACTTCATTAGAAGAAGAACCACAACAAGAAGAACTACAACAAGACTTTTTCTCTTCTTCTTGAATGTCATCATATGATTCTTTTACAAAACTACCAGCAACAACTCCACTAATGAAACTTGAAATAACTCTAATTATTGCCATTGGAAGACCAAATACTCCATATGTAGCTATAATTGAATCAATTCCTGTCATTGGAGTAGTAATATAAAAACTTGTCACAGCTTTTTTAGAAGCACCTTTTTGTCTTAAACTTGTAGCCAAAGGTATTACTCCACAAGAACAAAGAGGAAGAGGAATACCATATAATGCCCCTTTTAAAGCACTATATTTATTGTCTTCTCCTAAATGTTTTTTAATCCAATCTTCTGAAATATATAGGTGGATTACTCCTACAAAAATTAATCCAATTAAAACATATAATCCTATCATTACTGATAGTTCCCAAAAGTTTTGTAAAAAATTTAATATAAATTCCATAGTTATTCCTTGAATAAAAATATTTTTTCTAATAAGCCTATTAAATCAGGGTTATTCACTTCATCAATAAAATAGTAAATAGTTAAACCTTCTCTTGATTTATTCAATATCCCACCATCTTTTAATTTTCTAAGGTGTTGAGAAATTGCAGATTGATTAACTTCTAATATTTCACCAATGTCACATACACAAAGTTTATTGAAGTTTTTAAGTAGTAATACAATTTTTAGTCTAACACTATTTGACAGTAGTGCTAATTTTTCTGATTCTTTTTCTATCTCTAAATGATTATCAGAAATAAAACTCTTAGCTTTTTCAACTTCACTGATATTACTTGACTCTCTATAACATTCTTCACTCATATAAACTCCAATATAACTATATTAGAATATTCTAATATAATAAAATATGTTTGTCAAGGGGGAGGTATTATCTATAAGCATTTATTAGTAAAGTAATATTAAGAATATGAGATATTTTTATTTAATTATCAAGATTTGAAACAAGACTATGAATGGTCACTTCCTTAA
>NZ_WFKJ01000098.1 GCF_009208075.1 Poseidonibacter ostreae
CGCTCCATCAGGAAATACTGGGGCTGTTGTATCTAAAGTATACGATTGTGAAGCTGTAGGTCCTGTATTTACTACTGGAGCTGAATCTCGTACTTGAAATTGAATTTCATTGCTTCCTAACAGAGTTGTGCTATCCCAAAATATATCAGTACCTGTAACTTTATCTGTGATATCTGTCCAAGTAGTACCTCCATCTGTAGAACCCCAAAGAGATTCTTCTCCTGACTCTAAAGCTTGACTCAATGTTGCAGTAATAGTTTGTGAGGCTGTTTTTGTTAGAAAATCATTTGCACTACTTCCGGTATCAGCAGATATATCAATATTTGAAATTGTAGTTGTTGGAGCAGTGGTATCAGGTGCAATATTAAAATCATTAGTATCAGTAGATAATGAAAAAGCTGCTAACGCGTTATTTGAAGCATCTGTTAAACCACCTATCCCATCATATGAAAGTACAACATTAGCATTATTAGGGATTGAATTACTTAAAGTAACAACAATTGAACCTTTTGTAACACTCTCAATTGAAACTGGAGTACCATTTATAGTTACAGAAAAAGAATCTTTTAAATTTGCACTGTCAAATCCTTTTATTCCTTCTTCATTTAATTCAATTGTCAAAGTTTTACTGTTTACTTCAAAATTTGAGGATAAAACAGTTGGAGGGGTTGTGTCTTTTGGTTCTGGTTCTTCTACAGGTGTATCCTCAACTGTATCTTCTGGTGTATCCTCAACTGTATCTTCTGGTGTATCCTCAACTGTATCTTCTGGTGTATCCTCAAGTGTATCTTCTGGTGTAACTTCAACTGTATCTTCAGGTATGTCTACAGTGTCTTCTGGTACATATTCTGGTATATAGTTATCTTGTTGAGGCTGTTGAACTTCTAGCTGTTGTGCTTCTGGTTTTTGAGGCTGTTGTGCTTCTGGTTGCACATCTGGATTTTCCTCTAATAATGTTTCAACTTCATTTTCTACAAAATTCTCTACAGACTCTAAATTTTCAAGTACTATTGACTCTACTAATCCTTCTTGAGAAACAAAATCTAATTGAACAGATTGTTCTTGTACTTTTTCTACTGAGGCGGTTGGTTTTTCTTCATTTAGCTGTTCAATGATTGCACCTGCAGTGGTTTGTTCTGCATTTGCAACTTTCTCTTCTACTTGAGTAGTAACTGCTTCATATAGCTTTTCTAATCTAACTTCTTGATTGTTTGGAAGTTGTAGTACTAAGGTAGTACCATCTTTAATAGCATTTACACTATTTTTATTCACACCTACTATTTCGATTCTATCACCCGGTTTAGTCTGGATTGATATTTTGCCTGTTTTGATTTTGTCGATATCGACTATCTTCTCTTGCCCATCTTTTGAGATAATTTTGATTAGTGACATAACGTGTCCTTGTTATAATTTTTATTATTATGACGTACAAAAGTAATTGAATAGTACTAATTTTATAAATTGTAACTATTCATAATTTTGATAATTATTTCTTTGCTCTAAAAGCAGCATCTAACTTTTTATCACCATTTGTATAATCAAGCGTTCCTCCTATTTGACTGCCGTTACCGTAAAATACTCCATCTAAATTGAGGGTACCTCCAAGAAGATTACCTTTTACAGAAATTGCATTATTTG
>NZ_WFKJ01000099.1 GCF_009208075.1 Poseidonibacter ostreae
CATAATATGCTAGTAAAGACTTAAAATGTGTCTAACTTTCTCATTTTTGTTATAGTTGGAAGAAGTATAACTTTTACGAGATTCTTTCAATAGCTTCTCATTTTTGTTATAGTTGGAAGAAGTATTACATTTATGAGATTCTTTCAATAGCTTCTCATATTTGTAGTAGTAAATTTCTAAATAAAATGAATTTAGTGTAAGTACTATTAGTAGAGTTAAATCCTTGAATTATGCGGTTTCTCATATTTTTTTCAAACATAGAGAGAACCTACAACTTATATTTTATTACTTATCTATACCAATTTTAATGGATATTCTTATCCTCTTTTTTGAGGCACTAAAAATCAATCTCCATTTCTTCTTCACTTATTATTTATAATAATCCAAAATAGCTTTTTATCCTTTGACTGAATAAGTGTAGTCACATCACTTTTTATTAAATGCAAATTCTAAGATTTTATATTTTTAGTTTTCTAATGTTTGTTTATCAGTTTACTCTAATATAAGCATAATATTTACGCATTTTTGCCTCTTATAAGTTTAATCCTAATGATTATATATAGGCTTATCTTACTTATTCCTCTAGGTTGAGCATCTAAGTGACTAAAAGTTAGTTGTTTAGATGAACGGTTAGAGTAATAATTTTAGAGAATAGATTTTTACAAACCTCTTGTTATGATATTTTTAATTTTTTCACACTCAGCAATCATACAATCAATTGATGCATTTATGTATTCATTATTTTTTAGTGCTTCTTCATAATTAATATATTCATAACCATTATATGTAACTATCATGTCAAAGAATAATCTTAAAGCCCTACCATTTCCTTCATTAAAAGGATGTAGAACATTTAGTTCACAAATATAAAAAGATAGCTTATCTATAAATTCAGATTTTCTAGAAATATCTTCATAGTTTTTTAGGAAATTATCATTTCTTAATTTTATAAATATCTCTTTAGAAAAAGAATCTAAATTTAGATAAGGGCAAAACATACTTTCATCTTTTGAAATATTTACAGTTCTATATTTTCCTGCCCAAGTATATAGAGGTGTAAAAATTGTTTCATGAACTTTACATAAATATTTTTCATCAAATTCAATATTTTCATTTAATTCATTGTGAAGTTTTTCGTAAGCTCTAACTAATAACTCTTTTTCAATTTCAGTTAGTATTTCAAGTTCTTTGATTTCTAGATTATTTATAGGAACATCACTATTCTCATAGTAAATGTGATTTGAAGGAGGATAATATTTCATTACTTAATTAAAGACAAATACTCTCTAACTTTTTTTAATACTAGCTTATCTTTAACTGGAGCATAACCTTCGATTTGATTTGAAACAGTTGCAGATTTTAAGGCTTTTTCTTTAGAAAATGGTGTCTTACTCATTATTGAACTCCTATTATTTATAATTATAACAAAAATCTCCAAAATTGATAATTATAATTTAATTTTTTTCTATTCTTTTTAAACACATAATTTAGGGTATTTTATATGCTTTATGATCCATCAACCCTAAATAGGAGACAAAATTCTGAAAAATCTTTTCCAGAACCTCTTGAGATTTGGAACATGTTCAATAAGTAC